>NZ_JASBRN010000010.1 GCF_030149505.1 Nocardioides sp. | reverse complement strand
GGTCAAAACCACTTTTCGGCGAGATCGCGGGCGTCGATCGAAGCCCGACCGAAGCGAGCACCCCAGCGCAGGGCGACCGTCGAGGCAAGCGCAACCAAGAAGCCCAGCTGGCACCCACGGCGACCACGCTTCTCCGTCAATCAGGACCTGCTGCCGCGCGAACGCGCCACGACCCACCAACGGCGACCCAGGGAGCAACCCTGGTGACAGCAGCGCGACCGGCGTACGCGGTCTCGACGACGGCTCGCCTAGCGGCTCGCCTGCTCGACCATCGAGAGCAGCGCGGTCTCGACGACGACTCGGCCAGCGCCTCGTCTGCTCGACCACCCAGCGTGGGGCGGTCCGACGGTGCTACGGCTGGACCTGCAGGATCTTGTCGTCCCCGGGCGCGGGCGTGCCGCGGCCGTCGCGGTTGCTGGTGGTGACCCACAGCGTGCCGTCGGGGGCGAGGGCGACGCCGCGGAGACGGCCGTGGTCGCCGAGGAAGAACGCCCGGGGCTTCTGGGCCTTCTTGGAGCCCTTCACCTCGACCCGCCACAGCCGCTGGCCCTTGAGCGCCCCGAGCCAGAGGTGGCCCTTCGCGTAGGCCAGGCCCGAGGGGGAGGCGTCGTCGGTGTCCCAGGTGATCTCGGGGTCGACGTACCCCTGCTGGCGGGCCGCCTTGCCGCCCTCGCCCTCAAAGGCCGGCCAGCCGTAGTCCTTGCCCGACCGCACGAGGTTGAGCTCGTCGAAGGTGTCCGCGCCGAACTCCGAAGCCCACAGCTGGTTGCGCACGAACGCCAGGCCCTGCACGTTGCGGTGGCCGAGGGAGAAGACCGGCGAGTCCGGGTCGGGGTTGCCTTTGGCGGGGTCCCCGTCGGGGGTGATCCGCAGGATCTTGCCGCCGAGGTCGTCGGGGTCCGCGGCGCGATCGGGCTCGCCGATCTCCCCGGTCGAGACGTAGAGCAGCCCGTCGGGTCCGAAGGTCAGCTGCCCACCGTCGTGGATGAAGCCGTTGGGGATGCCCGTGAGGATCGGCTCCGGCTCGCCGAGGGTGTCGCCGTCGAGCACGGCCCGCACGACCCGGTTGTCGGTGGCGGTGGTGACGTAGAGGTAGACCAGCCCGTCCTCGTCGTACGTCGGGGAGACGGCCACCCCGAGCAGGCCGCCCTCACCCTCGGGGGCCGCGGTCTCGATCGTGGCGACCTCGACGACCTCGTGGTCGGGGCCGGTCAGCCGCAGCAACCGGGCGGTGTCGCGCTCGGTGACCAGCGCGTCGCCATCCGGCAGGAACGCCAGGCCCCAGGGGGCCTCGAGGTCGGTGGCGATGGTGCCCACCAGCTCCGGAGGACCGCCCTTGCCGCCCTTGCCCTTCCCCTCGGTGTCGTCCGCGGACTCCTGGTCGGTCGGGACCTCGGTCGGCACCGGCAGGGGCGTGCCGGTGGCGGTGGTCTCGATGAGGGTGACCGTGGAGGTGCTGCCCTCCTCCAGGCACGCGGTCGTGCCGGTGACCAGCACCAGGACCGCCGCCAGGGCCAGGTGGCGCGAGCGGCGCCGCGACCCGGACCGGCTCACGGCACCCGCCGCAGGAACTCCAGCAGCAGCTCGTGCACCTGCTCGGGACGCTCGAGGTTGAGGAAGTGGGTGCCAGGCAGTTCGACGTACGTCGCTCCCTCGATCCGCTCCGCGGCGGTGCGCATGTCGCGGGAGCCGGCCAGCAGGTCCCAGCGGCCGGCGACGAAGGCGACGGGCACGCGGATGTTGCGCAGCGAGACGCGGCCGTGCTCGGAGGTGCGCAGGGCGAGGTGGAAGTACCACCGCAGGTCGGTCGAGAGGAGCTCGGAGACTGCCTTCGCGGTGATGTCGGGGTCGCGCACCGGCAGCATGAAGCCGGTGTGGCTGAGCAGGTCGACGGCACGGCGGCCGATCGGCAGCCGGTGCACCAGCGGGTTGAGCGCCCAGCCGGCGTGCTTGCCCGCACGGGCGGCCGTGACGGTCAGGGTGCGGGCCACCACGTGCGGCAGCCGCAGCGGGCCGAGCATCGTGGCGAAGGTGTCACCGGGGACGCCGGCCACGGCGAAGAGCCCGCTGACCCGCTCGGGGTGACGGAAGGCCAGCTCGAACATCGTGTTGACGCCCATCGACCACCCCATGAGCACGGCGCGCGCGACGCCGAAGTGGTCCATGACGGAGAGACCGTCCTCGACGAACTCCTCGATGCCGCAGCGCTCCGGGTCCTCAGGCCGCGCCGAACCGCCGGTGCCCCGGTGGTTCCACGACACGACCCGCACCCCGCAGTCGGGGTCGAGCAGCGCCGGCCAGGCCCAGGGGTTGGTGCCCAGGCCATTGCACAGCACCACCGTGGGCCCGGTGCGGGTCCCGTCGGGGTCGTTGGTCCAGGCGCGAAGCCGGGTGCCGTCGTCGGAGAGCACCTCGTGGAAGGCGAGGGCGGGGGCGGTGGTCGGGCGGGCCGCGGACTTCGGCATGGGTCGATTGTGCCCGAGGAGCGCGGTGGCGGGACGGATCCGTCCAGCGTCAGGCCCGGGCGCTGCGGCCGGGCCCGGGGCCGTCCTCGGTCCGCGGGGCAGGGATGGTCGGGTGCCCCTCGCGCGCGGCGAGGAACTCCTCGACGTCCTCGCGCTCGGCACGGCGGGCGGCCAGCGCGGTGCCGGCGACCATCGCGTTGCGGCAGGCCGCGCGCTGGGAGTCCAGGGCCCACTGCTGGACCGAGGAGCGCAGCGCGTGCCACGCGGCCACCGGCACGCTGCGTGGGGCGCCGATCGGCGGCAGGACGCGCAGCCGCCGGGCCCGGGGGTCGGGGTGCTGCGGCAAGGACATGCGGGGTGGACTCCTCGAGGAGGGCGGAGCCAGAGGGTCGGGGGCCAACGGCGACGGCACCGCCCAATCTAGGCCCCGGACGCGACGGCGCAAGGCCTCGCGCGTGATGCTCACGTGAATCTCAGGTCACGCCCTCAGTCGCGGACGACGACGTCCCGTCCTGCCCGCCCTGCCCCGGCGGCCCGGGTGGCACCGACGCTCGCGGCGATGACGCAGGCGACCGCCGCCCACTGCGCCGCTCCGAGCAGCTCCCCGAGCACCAGGATCCCCGCGAGGGCCGCGGCGGCCGGCTCCAGGCTCATCAGGATGCCGAAGACCCCGGGGGAGAGGCTGCGCAGCGCGACCAGCTCGCAGCTGTAGGGGATGACCGAGGAGAGCAGGCCGACCGCGGCCCCGATCAGCAGGATGCGCGGGTCGAGCAGGTCCTCGCCGCCGATGCCGATCGCGAAGGGGGTCAGCAGCAGCGCGGCCACGACGCTCGCCACGGCCAGACCGTCCAGGCCCTCCCAGTGCCGCCCGGTGCGCGCGCTCAGCAGGATGTACGCCGCCCAGGCCGCCCCGGCGACCAGCGCGAACACCACGCCCGCGGCGTCCAGGTCGTCGCCGTCGAAGCCCAGCAGCAGCACCCCGACCGCGGCGAGCACCACCCACGCCAAGTCGCGCGGGCGGCGCGACCCCAGCACCGCCAGCGTGAGCGGCCCGATGAACTCGATCGTCACCGCGACGCCGAGCGGGATCCGGGCGAAGGACTGGTAGATCGCCCAGTTCATCAGCGCCAGGCTCGCCCCGAAGGCGAGCACCACGAGCCAGTCCTCGCGGGTGCGTCCCCGCAGCCGCGGGCGCAGCACGGCGACGAGCACGAGCATGCTCGTGGCCAGGCGCAGCCACACGATCGTGGTGGGGTCGACCTCGTCGAAGAGCGACTTCGCGAAGCCCGCCCCGAGCTGCACCGAGGCGATCCCGACGAGCACCAGCCACACCGGTGACAGGACCGGTCGCCGGGTGGACGATGAGTTCCGGCCGGTCACCGGGTCACCGTAGGTGACATTTCGCCAACGCCCCCGCCCGGGGAGATCTGGAGCAACGCATGAGCGACACGGTGCTGATGGTCGGCACGCGCAAGGGCCTGTGGGTCGGGCGCTCGGACGCCGCGCGCCGCGACTGGGAGTGGAGCGGCCCGCACAGCGACATGGAGGAGGTCTACTCCTGCCTCGTCGACGTGCGCGGTGACCGGCCCCGGCTGCTCGTGGGCGCCTCCTCGCCCTGGCTGGGCCCGCAGGTGCGGATCAGCGAGGACCTCGGCGAGACCTGGAAGGACGCCGAGGAGCCGCCCCGGTTCCCGGCCGACGTCGACGCCTCGGTCGAGCGGGTCTGGCAGCTCGTCGCCGGTGCCGGCCCCGGGGTGGTGTACGCCGGCACCGAGCCCGGTGCGGTCTTCCGCTCCTCCGACGGCGGGCACACCTTCACCCTCGAGCGCGGCCTCTGGGACCACCCGCACCGCCCCGAGTGGGGTGCCGGCTACGGCGGCCAGGCCTTCCACACGATCCTGCCGCACCCCAGCGACCCGTCCTCGGTCCTGGCGGCGCTCTCGACCGGCGGCGTCTACGGCACGACCGACGGCGGCGAGACCTGGGAGCCACGCAACCAGGGCGTCTCGGCGATCTTCCTGCCCGAGGGGCAGCAGTACCCGGCGTACGGCCAGTGCGTGCACAAGGTCGCGCGACACCCCTCGCGGCCCGAGCGGCTCTACCTGCAGAACCACGGCGGGGTCTTCCGCTCCGACGACGAGGGCGGGTCCTGGACCTCGATCGCCGACGGCCTGCCCTCGGACTTCGGCTTCCCGATAGTGGTCCACCCCCACGAGCCGGACACGATCTACACCTTCCCGCTCGGCGGCGGCGAGGGTCGCTACCCGGTCGACGCGCAGGCGCGGGTCTGGCGCTCGCGCGACGCCGGCGACACCTGGGAGCGGCTCGGCGACGGCCAGCTGCCGGACGGCTTCTTCGTCGGGGTCATGCGCGACGCGATGTGCGTCGACGACCACCCCGAGGCGGGGGTGTACGTCGGTGCGCGCAACGGCTCGGTGTGGGTCTCGCCCGACGCGGGCGAGACCTGGCACTGCGCGGTCCGCGACCTGCCCGACGTCATGTGCGTGCGCGCGGCGGCGATCGGCTGAGCTCCCGAGGCCCTCGACCGACCGCCCGCGAGACGCCCTCACCGGCTCCCGCCCGCTCGCTACCGTGACGGCGTGAGCGCGACCACTGCCGACCTCGAGGACACCCGCACGGACACCGACGTCGAGCACCACGAGGTGCTCGTCGTGGGCGCCGGCTTCTCCGGCATCGGTGCGGCCATCAAGCTCGACGAGGCCGGCCTCCGCGACTGGCTGGTCCTCGAGGCCGCCGACGGCGTCGGCGGCACCTGGCACTGGAACACCTACCCCGGGGTCGCGGTCGACATCCCGTCGTTCAGCTACCAGTTCTCCTTCGCCCAGCGCACCGACTGGTCGCGCACCTACGCACCCGGCTCGGAGCTGAAGAGGTACGCCGAGGACCTGGTCGAGGCCGCCGGCATCCGCGACCGGATGCGGTTCGGCTGCCTCGTGGAGGGGGCGGCGTGGGACGAGGCGACGACCCGCTGGCGGGTGCGGCTGGCCGACGGGACCGAGCTGACGGCGACGTACCTCCTCAACGCCTCGGGCGTCCTCACCACCCCGAAGGCCCCCGACATCCCGGGCATCGAGGACTTCGCCGGCACCACCGTGCACACCGCGCGCTGGGACCACGACCTGGACCTCACCGGCAAGCGGGTCGGGGTGATCGGCACCGGCGCCTCCGCGGTGCAGCTCATCCCCGAGATCGCCCCGGTCGTCGACGAGCTCACCGTCTTCCAGCGCACCCCGATCTGGTGCTTCCCCAAGCCCGACGCGGCCCTGCCGGGCCCGCTGCGCCTGGCCATGCGGCTGCCGGGGGTCAAGCAGGGACTGCGGCTGGCCAGCCAGGCCTTCGTCGAGGTCACCTTCCCGATCGCGGCGCACTTCCACTCCTACGTCCGGATCGCCTCGACGATGGAGCACGCCGGCCGGCTGTGGCTGCGCTCGCAGGTGCGCGACCCGGAGGTCCGCGAGAAGCTCACCCCGTCGTACGGCGTCGGCTGCAAGCGCCCGAGCTTCCACAACGACTACCTCGCGACCTACAACCTGCCGCAGGTCCACCTCGAGACCGACGCCATCACCGAGGTCGTCCCCGAGGGCATCCGCACCCGGGGCAGCGACGGCGAGAGCCTCCACGAGCTCGACGTGCTCGTGCTCGCCACGGGCTTCCGGGTGATGGAGCCCGACAGCCTGCCGACCTTCCCGCTGGTCGGCGCCGACGGCGGCACGGTCCAGCAGTTCTGGGCCGAGCACCGGGTGCAGGCCTATCAGGGCGTCTCGGTGCCGGGCTTCCCCAACTTCTTCACCGTGTTCGGCCCCTACGGCTACATCGGCGGCTCCTACTTCCACCTCATCGAGACCCAGGTGCGCCACATCGTGCGCTGCCTCGAGCACGCCCGCAGCACCGGTGCCGCCCGGGTCGAGGTGACCCATGAGGCCAACGACGCCTACCTCGCCTCGATGCTCGAGCGGCGCCCGACCCAGGTGTTCTGGCAGGAGTCGTGCACCGGCGCCAACAGCTACTACTTCGACCAGCACGGCGACGTCGGGCTGCGCCCGGGCACCACGCTGGGCACGATGTGGGCCAGCCGCACCTTCCCGCTGGACGCCTACACCTTCCAGCCGGCCCGCGACCGGGAGCCGGCCGCCACGGGCTGACCGGCCGGGCGGGTCACGACTGCGGCACGTGCGGCCCGATCGGGGGCGGCTCGGGCATCGCGTCGTGGTACGCCTCCTCCTCGAGCGCGGGGATCGGGTCCGGCACCCCGGCGGTGATCTTCGACCCGTCGGCACGGGTGCCGCCCAGCTGCGGCTCCTCGGCGAGCTCCACCGAGAGCCGGCGGCCGTGGCCACCGCCGCGCCCGTCGTTCTCCCCGAGCGGTACGACGAGGGGCTCGTCGGCGTGCACGACGTGCTCGGTCCCGCGGACGGTCACCGGGACGCCCCCGACGCCGTCGACCACCGTGAAGGTGAGCGACCCGGCGTCCAGCCGCACCCGCACCCGCGAGCCGCGCCAGACCAGCGCGAAGGTGATCGAGCCGAACGCGTCGGGCAGGCGCGGGTCGAAGGAGAGCCGGCCGCCGTGGTCGCGCATCCCGCCGAAGCCGCAGACCAGCGCCGACCAGACACCGCCGGTGGAGGCGATGTGCATGCCGTCGTCGGTGTTGCCGTGCAGGTTGGCCAGGTCGACGTACAACGCGGAGCGGAAGTAGTCCCAAGCCGCCTCGTGGTAGCCGACCTCGGCGGCCATCACCGACTGCACCACCGCCGACAGCGTGGAGTCACCGGTGGTGATCGGGTCGTAGTACTCGAAGTCGGCGCGCTTCTCCTCCGCGGTGAAGCGGTCGCCCTGGAGGAAGAGCGCGAGCACGACGTCGGCCTGCTTGAGCACCTGGAACCGGTAGATGACCAGCGGGTGGTAGTGCAGCAGCAGCGGCCGCAGCTCGTCGGGGGTCTGGGAGAGGTCCCACACCTCACGGTCGAGGAAGAAGTCGTCCTGGGGGTGGATCCCGAGGCCCTCGTCGAAGGGCACGTGCATGCCCTCGGCGCAGCGGGCCCACTCCTCGACCTCCTCGTCGGTGAGGTCCAGGCGCTTGCGGACCTGCTCGAAGTCCTGCGGGTGCTCGCGGCGGATCAGCTCGACAGCGGCCACGGCCTGCTCGAGGTTGTGCCGCGCCATGACGTTGGTGAACAGGTTGTTGTTGACGACCGTCGTGTACTCGTCCGGCCCGGTGACGCCGTGGATGTGGAACGAGGGACGGCCGTTCTCGCGCCAGAAGCCGAGGTCGGCGTACATCCGGGAGGTCTCCACCAGGATGTCGATGCCGTGGCGCAGCAGGAACCCGACGTCGTCGGTGGCCGCGAGGTACTGCGAGAGCGCGTACACGACGTCGGCGTCGATGTGCACCTGTGCGGTGCCGGCGGCGTAGTAGGCCGAGGCCTCCTCGCCGTTGATGGTGCGCCAGGGGAAGAGCGCCCCGTGCTGGGCCATCTCGCGGGCGCGGTGCCGCGCGGCGTCGAGCATCCGGGAGCGGAAGTGCAGGAGGTTCTTGGCCAGCGCCGGCTGGGTGTAGGTGAGGAACGGCGCGACGTAGATCTCGGAGTCCCAGAAGTAGTGGCCCTCGTAGCCCGAGCCGGTGACGCCCTTGGCTGGCACGCCCCACTGGTCGGCGCGGGCACTGGCCTGGGCCAGGGTGAAGAGGTTGAAGCGGATCGCCTGCTGCAGGGCCCGGGTCTCCTGCTCCCCGCCGGGCCCGTCCCCGCGCTGCGAGGGGGTGACCTCGACGTCCGCGGCGTCCCAGAAGGTGTCGAACCAGGCGCGCTGCTCGGCGACGGCCTCACCGGTGCCGGTGCGGGCGGCCCGGTCCAGGGTCCGCTCGCAGCGGTCGGCCAGCTCGCGCACCGGCACGCCGCGGGAGGTGTGGTAGGCCACGACCTTCTCCAGCCGCACCGTGCGGCCCTGCTCGGCCTGGACGCGGTAGACCATCTTGGCCAGGTCGTCGTCGTGGCGCACGACGGTGTCGACGTCGGTCCCGCTGCCCGCCACCCGCAGCCGGTGGTCAGCGGCGACGGCGATGGTCATCTTGGACGAGGCGCACTGGTAGCCCAGCATCATCCGGCCGTCCTGGACCGTCGACAGGCGGGGGAGCAGCACCCGGCCCTCGAAGGCGGCGGCCTTGCGCGGGTCGATGCCCTCGCCCATGGAGGCAGCCGCGTCGTGGTACTCGTCGCTGCCGTCCTGGCGGTTCATCAGCTGGCTGGAGATGACGATCGGCGCGCTGCCCTCGAGCATCGTGACCTCGAGGGTCAGCAGCGCCAGGTGCCGCTGGGTCATCGACACCATGCGGGTGGAGTCGACCTTGACCCGCTTGCCCGAGGGGGTCCGCCAGACCAGCGAGCGGCGCAGCACGCCGTCGCGGAAGTCGAGGATCCGCTCGTAGTGCTCGAGGTCGGCGGTGCCGAGGATGAGCGGCTCGTCGTCGACGTAGAGCTTCATCAGCTTGGCGTCGGGGACGTTGACGATCGTCTGGCCGGTGCGCGCGAAGCCGAAGGCCGCCTCGGCGTGCCGGATCTCCCAGGTCTCGTGGAAGCCGTTGACGAAGGTGCCGTGCGCGTGGGCGTCGCGGCCCTCCTCGGGGTTGCCGCGCATGCCGAGGTAGCCGTTGGCGACGGTGAACAGGGTCTCGCTGACGCCGAGGTCGGCGTGGCTGTGGGCGCGCTCCACCAGCCGCCAGGGGTCGACGGGGAAGCGGCTGCGGTCCAGCGGGTCGCCCTCGGGGGCCCGGCGGCTCACGGGACCAGCTCGGCCAGGTCGGCCACGACGACGTGGGCGCCAGCGGCGGTCAGCTCGTCGTGCCCGGCGCCCCGGTCGACGCCGACCACGAGGCCGAAGTCGCCGGCAGCACCCGCGCGCACGCCGGAGACGGCGTCCTCGACCACGACCGAGGTCGCGGCGCTCGCGCCGCACACCTCGGCGGCGTGGAGGAAGGTGTCGGGCGCCGGCTTGCCCGGCAGCGAGCGCGCGGCGGCGACCCGGCCGTCGACGACGGTCACGAACCGACCGGCCAGCCCCGCGGCCTCGAGCACGGCGGGGGCGTTGGCGGAGGAGGAGACCACCGCCATCGGGACGTCGAGCTCGGCCAGGTGGTCGAGCAGGGCCACGGAGCCGGCGTACGGCGCCACCCCGTCACGCTGGAGCACCTCGTTGAAGGCGTCGTTCTTGCGGTCGCCGAGGCCCATGACCGTGCGGTCGAACGGCCGGCCCGGCTCGCCCTCGGGGAGCTCGATGCCTCGGGAGGCGAGGAAGTCGCGCACACCGTCGTACCGCGGCTTGCCGTCGACGTGGGCGAAGTAGTCGACGTCGGTGTAGGGGGAGGTGTCGCCGGGGCCGTCGTGGTCGGCGAGGAACTCGTTGAACATGGCCGACCAGGCCCGCATGTGCACCTCGGCGGTGGGGGTCAGCACCCCGTCGAGGTCGAGCAGGACGGCCGAGTAGCCGCCCCAGGTCACCGGAGTCGAAGCAGTCACCCGACGAGGCTAGGGCGTGGGGGGTCACCCGCCCAGCCGGTGGGGCTGAGATGCGCCGTCGGAGTGACGACGCTCGCACGTAGGCTGGCCGCCATGACCGGCCAGCAGCAGCCCGACGAGAAGATCGACCTGAAGCCCAGGTCCCGCGACGTCACCGACGGCCTCGAGCGCGCCGCCTCGCGCGGCATGCTGCGCGCGGTCGGCATGGGTGACGACGACTGGGAGAAGCCGCAGATCGGCGTGGCCTCCAGCTGGAACGAGATCACCCCCTGCAACCTCTCGCTCGACCGGCTCGCCAAGGCCGTCAAGAACGGCGTGCACGCCGGCGGCGGCTACCCCCTCGAGTTCGGCACCATCTCGGTCTCCGACGGGATCTCCATGGGCCACGAGGGCATGCACTTCTCGCTGGTCTCCCGCGAGGTCATCGCCGACTCCGTCGAGGTCGTGATGAACGCGGAGCGGCTCGACGGCTCGGTCCTGCTCGCCGGCTGCGACAAGTCCCTGCCCGGCATGCTCATGGCCGCCGCGCGTCTCGACCTGGCCTCGGTCTTCCTCTACGCCGGCTCGATCATGCCCGGACAGGTCGACGGCAAGGACGTCACGATCATCGACGCCTTCGAGGCCGTCGGTGCGTGCCTCGCGGGCAAGATCACCCGCGAGCAGGTCGACAAGATCGAGCGCGCGATCTGCCCCGGCGAGGGCGCCTGCGGCGGCATGTACACCGCCAACACGATGGCCGCGGTCGGCGAGGCCCTCGGCATGTCGCTGCCCGGCTCGGCCGCGCCGCCGGCCGTCGACCGCCGCCGCGACGGCTTCGCCCACCGCTCCGGCGAGGCCGTGGTCAACCTGCTGCGCAAGGGCATCACCGCCCGCCAGATCATGACGATGGAGGCCTTCGAGAACGCCATCACCGTGGTGATGGCGCTCGGCGGCTCCACCAACGCCGTCCTGCACCTGCTGGCCATCGCCCGCGAGGCCGAGGTGCCGCTGACCATCGACGACTTCAACCGGATCGGCGACAAGGTCCCGCACCTCGGCGACCTCAAGCCCTTCGGCAGGTACGTCATGAACGACGTCGACAAGATCGGCGGCATCCCCGTCGTGATGAAGGCGCTGCTCGACGCCGGCCTCATGCACGGCGACGCGCTGACCGTGACCGGCAAGACGCTGGCCGAGAACCTGGCGGAGCTGGACCCGCCGGCCCTCGACGACGACGTCATCCGCTCCCTCGAGCGCCCGATCCACAAGACCGGCGGCCTGACCATCCTGAAGGGCTCGCTGGCCCCCGACGGTGCCGTGGTGAAGTCGGCCGGCTTCGACGAGACCGTCTTCCGCGGCACCGCCCGGGTCTTCGACGGCGAGCGCGACGCCATGGACGCCCTCGCCGAGGGCCGGATCGTCGCCGGCGACGTCGTCGTCATCCGCTACGAGGGCCCCAAGGGTGGGCCCGGAATGCGCGAGATGCTGGCCATCACCGGTGCGATCAAGGGCGCCGGCCTCGGCAAGGACGTCCTGCTCCTCACCGACGGTCGGTTCTCCGGCGGCACGACTGGGCTGTGCGTGGGCCACGTGGCCCCCGAGGCCGTCGACGGCGGCCCGATCGCCTTCGTCCGCGACGGCGACCCGATCACCCTCGACGTCCTCAACCGCACCCTCGAGGTCGAGATCGACGACCTCGAGGCGCGCAAGGAGGGCTGGGCGCCCAAGCCGCCGAAGTACACCCGCGGCGTGCTCGGCAAGTACGCCAAGATCGTGTCCTCCGCCGCGCACGGAGCGGTCACGGGCTGACCCTCGGCCACCGCCGTCACTTCCGAGCCCTCGGGGTCGTCAGTTCCGACCCGCCCGGGTGTTGAGCCTGCCGGTAGACCTGGGACGTGCAGCTCCCGACCCCGCCGCCGCCCCACGAAGCCGCCGGTGACGCGACCCTGGCGTGGGTCGCCGAGCACCTGGGCGACCTGACCCTCGAGGGCCCCGACGCGGTACGCCGCGGGGGACACGTCGGGGGACAGACCGCGGCCGATGCGGCACTGGCGTCGCTCGACATCAGCGGGTACGCGCGGCGCCGCAGCGTGGTGCTGCCGGTGTCGGGGCGCGGGGCGACCCGGATGTCGCCGTACCTGCGGCACGGCCTGGTGCCGCTGCCCGAGATGTGGAAGGCGGTCGCCGGCGCGCCCGCCCACGACCGCGACAAGTACCGCGACGAGCTGCTCTGGCAGGAGTACTCCCGGCACCTGTACGCCCGCACCGGCGCCGCCCTGGGCCGGTCGATCAAGCACGAGCAGCCCCGCGTCGGTCCGGCCTGGCCCGAGCCGTGGCCTGCGGAGATGGCCTGCATGGAGGCCGTCGTCGGTGAGCTCGAGGGCGAGGGTTGGCTGGTGAACCAGACCCGCATGTGGCTGGCCTCGCAGTGGGCGGTGCGGGCGGGTGCGGACTGGCGCGACGGCGAGGACCTGTTCTTCCAGCACCTGCTCGACGGCTCGCGCGCGGCCAACCGGCTGGGCTGGCAGTGGACGGTCGGCACCGGCAACGGCCGGCCCTACGGGTTCAGCCGGTGGCAGGTGGAGAAGCGCGCCAAGGCGCTGTGCCGCTCCTGCCAGCTGAGCAGCGCCTGCCCCATCGAGGACTGGCCCGAGACCGGTGACCTGCCCCGCGTCGACGGACCGGACCTGGGCAAGGACGGCTTCGACGGCGGGCCGGCCGAGGTGCAGGGCGGGGGAGCCGAGCAGGTCTGGCTCACGGCTGAGTCCCTCGGCGACGCCGACCCCGCACTGGCCGCCGACGACGACCGCCCCGCGGTCTTCGTCTTCGACGAGCCGCTGCTGCGCACCCTGCGGCTCTCGGGCAAGCGGCTGGTCTTCCTGGCCGACACGCTCGGTGACCTCGCCACCCGGCGCGAGGTCGAGGTGCGCCGCGGCGTGGTGGCCCAGGAGCTGGCGGGTCGCAGCCTGGCCGTCACGCACGCGCCGGTCCCGGGCTTCCGCGCCCGGGCCGCGCAGGTGCAGCCGCAGGAGGTCCACCCGTGGCTGTGGCTGGTGCGACCGCGACCGTCCGCGGTCGGCAGCTTCACCGCCTGGCGCCGCTCCTCCGGGGCCCCCGCCCAGGCCAGCCCGCCCCGGGGCCGCGGCCGCCGCCGCTAGCCGCCGAGCAGTCACTTCCGAACCGCCGTCACCTTCTCGCGGTCGAGCGGTCGGTGACCTCGCTCGACCGCAAGAAGGTGACCGGTCGAGGCCGAGGAACTGACCGCTCGGCCGGGACCTCAGCGGACGACGTCGAGGACCTGGAGGGTGACGCCGTTGCCGTAGGTCGCTGACTCGACGAGCCGGAGATTCACCTTCGAGCCCGTGTCGGAGAAGAGCCGCTTGCCCGAGCCCAGCAGCAGCGGGAAGACCAGCAGGTGCAGCCGGTCCACGAGCCCGGCGGCGAGCAGTCCCTGGGCCAGCGTCGCGCTCGCGTGCACGTAGATCGGGCCCTCGCCCTCGTCGGTGCGCTCCTTGAGCGCGGCCACGTCGTCGAGCGAGCGCAGGACGTGGGTGTTGGTCCAGTCCGAGCCCTCGAGGGAGGAGGAGACGACGTACTTCGGCATCGCGTTGTAGGTCTCGAACTCCTCCATCGACGGCCACACGGGGGCGAACTCGTCGTGGGAGACCCGGCCGAGCAGCAACGCGCTGGCCTCCTCCTGCTCGCGGCCCTTGATGTCGTAGACGGCGTCGTCGTGCTCGACCTCCGAGAAGGTCCAGCTCGGGTCCTCGATGACGCCGTCCAGGGTGATGAACTCGGTGACGACCAGCTTCCTCATGACCCCATCCGACCAGCCCCGACCGACGGACTCATCGGTCGGGCCACCGCCGGGAGGATCACCAGGTGTCGACGGGGCGCCCGCTCCCGACCAGCCGGCCGTCGCGGTCGGCGGCGTCGAGCAGGCGGGCCAGGATGCCGCGGGTCTCGGCCGGGTCGACGACGTCGTCGATCTCGAAGTGCCGGGCGACCTCCAGGGCCGTCGAGTGCGCCTGGGCGTACGCCGTCAGCTCCCTGACCCGCGCCTCCCGCTCGTCCGGGTTGGCGATCTCCTCCAGCTCGCGCCGCATGGAGAGCCGCACGGCGCCCTCGAGCCCCATCGCCCCGAGGTGCGCGCCGGGCCAGGCGATCGTCATGAGGGGCTCGTGGGTGCTGCCGCCGAGCATCGCCTGCGCGCCCAGGCCGTAGCCGCGGCGCAGCACGACCCCCAGCAGCGGCACCTCCATCCGGGCCGCCGCGACGAGCAGCCGCGAGGTGTGCCGCACCAGACCGGTGCGCTCGGCGTCGGGGCCGACCATCATCCCGGGGGTGTCGACCAGGGACACGACCGGGAAGCCGTGGGCGTCGCACAGCTGCAGGAAGCGCGCTGCCTTGTCGCCGGCGTCCGCGGTGACCGCGCCTGCCCAGTGCCGGGTGTCGTTGCCCACGACCCCGACGGTGCGGCCCTCGATCCGACCCAGGGCCGTGAGCAGCTCGGGCGCGAACCCGGGCCGCAGCACGGTCACCGAGTCCTCGTCGCACAGCGTCTCCACGATGGGCAGCAGGTCGTAGGCGGTGCGCTCGCCCTCGGGGACCGCCTCCCGCAGCGGCGCCTGGTCGGGGGCGGTCCACGCCGTCGTACGACCCAGGAAGTAGGAGAGCAGCTTGCGAGCCGTGCCCACCGCGTCGTCATCCCGAGCGACCACGTCGACGACGCCGTTGGCCTCCATCACCTCGATCGGACCCACGTCGGCCGCGGCCACGTCACCCAGCCCGCCGCCGGCGATCATCGCCGGCCCGCCCATGCCCAGGGAGGCGCGCTCGGTCGCGACGATCAGGTCCGAGCACCCCGCGATGACCGCGTTGCCGGCGAAGCAGTTGTCCTCCACGACCGCGATCCGCGGCACCCGGCCCGAGAGCCGTGCCCAGGCGGCGAAGGTCGTGACGTCGAGGGCGGAGACCAGCGGGATGTCGGTGTCGCCGGGCCGGCCGCCGCCCCCGGCGGCGAAGAAGACCGTCGGCACCCGCAGCCGGTCGATCACGTCGAGCAGCCGGTCGGTCTTGCGGTGCCCGCGCATCCCCTGGGTGCCGGCCATGACGAGGTAGTCGTAGGACAGCGCCGCCACGGGGTGCCCGTCGACCGTCGCCAGCCCGCCGACGATCCCGTCCGCGGCGGTGCGGTCGAGCAGCTCCTCCAGGGGGCGTCGCTGGGACTGCGCCGCGGTCACGAACCGCCCGTACTCCACGAAGCTGCCCTCGTCGACCAGCTCGGCGAGGTTCTCCCGGGCGGTCCGCCCGCCCCGCTCGTGCAGCCGCGCGACGGCCTCGGGGCGGGCGGAGTCCTCGGTGAGTGCCCGCCGCGCGAGCACCTCCAGCAGCTCGGGGCGGATGGCCATGCCGGGGAGCATGCCACCGGGTCTCCCCGGGCTGGGGTAGACATGCGCCGTGAGGGATGCCGAGCAGCTGGACCGCGACGACCCGCTGGCGCACCTGCGCGCGAGGTACGTCGGCAGCGAGACCCCGCTGGTCTACCTCGACGGCAACTCCCTGGGCCGTCCGCTGCGCTCGACCGCCGAGCGGATGGCGGCCTTCGTGACCGACGAGTGGGGCGGTCGGCTGATCCGCGGCTGGGACGAGTCCTGGATGGAGCTGCCGCTGGTCGTCGGCGACGAGATCGCCGCCGCCTGCCTCGGCGCCGCACCGGGCCAGACGACCGTCGGCGACTCCACGACCGTGCTGCTCTACAAGGCGCTGCGCGCGGCCTGTGCGCTCCGGCCCGACCGCACCGAGGTCGTGCTGTGCCGCGACGACTTCCCGACCGACCGGTACGTCGCCGCCTCGGTCGCCCGCGAGCTCGGGCTGTCGCTGCGCTGGGTCAAGGTCGACCCCGCCGCCGGCGTCACCCCGGAGTCGGTCGCCGCCCAGCTGTCCGGGCGGGCCGCCTGCGTGCTGCTCTCCCACGTCGCCTACCGCTCCGCGTGGCTGGCCGACGCCCCCGCCATCACCGCCGCCGCGCACGACGCCGGCGCCGTGGTGCTGTGGGACCTCTCGCACTCGGTCGGCTCGGTGCCGCTGGCCCTCGACGACTGGGGCGTCGACCTGGCCGTCGGCTGCACCTACAAGTACCTCGGTGGCGGGCCCGGCTCGCCCGCCTTCGTCTACGTCGCCGCCCGCCACCTCGACCGGGTCGACCAGCCGGTGACGGGCTGGATGGGGCACGCCGACCCGTTCGCCATGGGACCGGAGTGGACGCCCGCGCCCGGGATCCGACGGATGATCTCGGGCACCCCGCCCGTCGTGGGCATGCTCGCGCTGCGCGACACGGTCGCCACGATCGCCGAGGTCGGCATGGAGGGGGTCCGCGCCAAGTCCGTCGCCCTGACGTCGTACGCCGTGGAGCTGGCCGACCAGCTGCTGGCACCGCTCGGCGCCGAGCTGGCCTCCCCGCGCGACCCGGCCCGCCGGGGCGGGCACGTGACGGTGGACCACCCGCGGATGCGCGAGGCCGTCGCCCGGCTCTGGGAGCGCGACGTCATCCCCGACTACCGCGACCCGGGTGGCCTGCGGGTCGGGCTCGCCCCCCTGTCCACCTCCTTCGCGGAGGTCGGGGCGGGAATGCGCGCGGCCGCCGAGGTGCTGGCACACGCGTGAGCACCAGCGAGGACACCGCCGCACCCGGCCGGCGGTCAAGGAGGCGCGTCGGCGCCGCCTCGGGGCCCCGACGCGCGGACCAGCAGCCCATCCCCGGCGAGATCAAGGTCCTGATCGCCTCGGCCTTCGTCATCGCGATCGGCTTCGGCATCATCAGCCCGGTCCTGCCGGCCTACGCCCGCAGCTTCGACGTGGGCGTGGCCGCTGCCTCGTTCGTGGTCTCGATCTTCGCCTTCTTCCGCCTCCTCGGCGCCCCGGGCAGCGGCGTGCTCGTGGCCCGGCTCGGGGAGCGGTGGGTCTACCTCACCGGCCTCGGGATCGTCGCGGCGTCCTCGCTGCTGACCGCCGTCGCGCAGACCTACTGGCAGCTGCTGGTCTTCCGCGGGCTCGGCGGCCTCGGCTCGACGATGTTCACCGTCTCGGCGATGGCGCTGCTGGTGCGCCTGGCGCCGCCGACGATGCGCGGGCGGGTCTCGTCGGCCTACGCGAGCTCCTTCCTCATCGGCGGCATGCTCGGCCCGGTGCTGGGCGGTCTGATGGCCGGGCTCGGCCTCCGCGTGCCGTTCGTGGTGTACGCCGCCGCCCTGGTCGTCGCCGCCCTCGTCGTGGGCGTCCGGCTCTCCCACGCCAGCCTCCGGCCGGACCCGACCGCCACCCCGCAGGAGCCGATGCGGCTGGGGGAGGGCCTGCGCGACTCCGCCTACCGCGCCGCGCTCGCCTCGGCCTTCGCCAACGGCTGGGCCAACTTCGGCGTCCGGGTCGCGATCGTCCCGCAGTTCGCCGTCGCGGTGCACGACGAGACCTGGGTCGCCGGCGTCGCGCTCGCCGTCGCCGCGGCCGGCACCGCGGCCAGCCTGCAGTTCTCCGGCAAGGTCACCGACACCGTGGGCCGCAAGCCGATGGTCGTGCTCGGCCTCGGCATCACGGCGGTCTCGCTCGGCTCGCTCGGCCTCAGCGAGAGCCTCGCCGTGCTGCTGGTGCTCTCCCTGGTCTCCGGCTTCGGTGCCGGCATGGTCAACCCCGGCCAGCAGGCCACGGTCGCCGACGTCATCGGCAACCAGCGCTCCGGCGGCACCGTGCTCTCCACCTTCCAGATGGCCCAGGACGGCGGCGCGATCATCGGCCCGGTCCTCATCGGGGTCGTGGCCGACCAGGCGGGCTGGGGCTGGGCCTTCGCGGTGACCGGCCTGATCAGCCTGCTGGCGCTGCCGCTGTGGCTGGCCGCCCGCGAGACGCTGCAGAAGGAGCCGGTCGCCGTCACGGCCGACCAAGGTTGATCGGCCTCGGTCGCCCGGCTGGTCAGCGGACCGCCGGAACGGCAGGCTGTCCTCCCGTGAGCCCCTCGATCCCCGACGCCGACAAGCACGTCCTCTCCGACCACGACATCAGCACCGAGGTCGATGGCGGGCTCGAGGACTGGCGCCCCCTCTTCGGGCTGCTGGCCGCCCGCTTCGAGACCGGTGACTTCACCACGGGCGCGCGCCTGGTGGCGAAGGTGGCCGAGGTCGCCGACGAGCAGGACCACCACCCCGACGTCGACCTGCGCTACGGCTTCGTCGAGGTGCGCACCTGGTCGCACGACGTCGGTGGGGTCACCCGCCGCGACCTGCGCCTGGCCCGGGCGGTCTCGGAGGCCGCCCACTCCCTCGGTGCCGGCGCCGTCCCCGCGCAGCTGCAGGCCGTGGAGTGGGCGCTCGACACCTGGGACGCAGGCGAGGTCAAGCCGTTCTGGGCCGCCGTCCTGGGCCTGGACGAGGCCGAACAGGACGTCGTGGACCCTGCGGGCAGGTGGCCCTCGGTGTGGTTCCAGCCGACCGAGCAGCGACCCGGCCACGTGGGGGAGCACCGCCAGCGCTGGCACGCCGACGTGCGGGTGCCGCCCGAGGTGGTCCAGGAGCGGATCACCGCCGTGCTCCAGGCCGGCGGCCGGCTGGTCAGCGACGACCAGGCGCCGGCGTTCTGGGTGCTCGAGGACCCCCAGGGCAACCGGGCCTGCCTGACCACCTGGCTCGGTCGCGGCCCGGGCCCCGCCGCGTGACGGAGCCCCTGCTCGCACGCCTGACGCCCACGATGCGGGACGCTCGTCTCAGATGGTGGGACCGGGACACCTCTTGGATGACGTGCGGGGGCAGGGGGGCTACGGTGGCCGCATGCGCCAGGACCTCCTCGTACGCACGCGACGCGTGAGCTGATCGACCCCGATCCGGCCAGCGCGTCATCCCCTCGTAGCCATCGTGGCCGGGGGGCTTTTTTGTGGGGCCATCCTGGTGGGGCAGCAGCCCCGACGAGCAGTAGGACAGAGGAGACGAGCAGGGCATGAGCGAGATCACCGGCGCACAGAGCCTGGTCCGGTCGCTGGAGGCGGCCGGCGCGGACAACATCTTCGGCATCCCGGGCGGCGCCATCCTCCCGGCGTACGACCCCCTCATGGACTCCTCGATCCGCCACATCCTGGTGCGCCACGAGCAGGGCGCCGGCCACGCCGCCCAGGGCTACGCCGCGGCGACCGGCCGGGTCGGCGTCTGCATGGCGACCTCGGGCCCGGGCGCGACCAACCTGGTCACCCCGATCGCCGACGCCTACATGGACTCGGTCCCGCTGGTGGCCGTGACCGGGCAGGTGGGTGCCTCGATGATCGGCACCGACGCCTTCCAGGAGGCCGACATCCGCGGCATCACGATGCCGATCACCAAGCACAACTTCCTGGTCACCGACCCCGCCGACATCCCGCGCACCGTCGCCGAGGCCTTCTACATCGCCTCGACCGGCCGGCCCGGCCCGGTGCTGGTCGACGTCGCGAAGTCGGCGCTGCAGTCGATGACCTCCTTCCAGTGGCCCACCGAGATCTCCCTGCCGGGCTACCGCCCCGTCACCAAGCCGCACTCCAAGCAGATCCGCGAGGCTGCCCGGCTGATCCTGGAGTCGCGCAAGCCCGTGCTGTACGTCGGCGGCGGCACGATCCGCGCCGGTGCCAGCAAGGAGCTGCGGGTCCTCGCCGAGCTCACCGGCATGCCGGTCGTCACCACGCTGATGGCGCTCGGTGCCTTCCCCGACAGCCACCCCCAGCACCTCGGCATGCCGGGCATGCACGGCACGGTGGCCGCCGTGGCCGCCCTGCAGAAGAGCGACCTCATCATCAGCCTCGGTGCGCGCTTCGACGACCGGGTCACCGGCAACCTCGACTCCTTCGCCCCGCACGCCAAGGTCATCCACGCCGACATCGACCCGGCCGAGATCGGCAAGAACCGGCACGCCGACGTCCCGATCGTCGGCGACTGCCGTGAGGTCATCTCCGACCTCGTCGTGGCGCTGCAGGCCGAGCAGGACGCCGGGCACACCGGCGACTTCGAGGCGTGGGTCGGCTACCTGGCCGGCCTCAAGCAGCGCTACCCGCTGGGCTACGAGGCCCCGGCCGAGGGCCTGGCCCCGCAGTACGTCATCCAGCGCCTCTCCGACATCGCGGGCCCCGACGCGATCTACACCTCCGGCGTGGGCCAGCACCAGATGTGGGCCGCGCACTTCGTGCAGTACGAGAAGCCGCGCACCTGGCTGAACTCCGGCGGCCTCGGCACCATGGGCTACTCCGTCCCGGCCGCGATGGGCGCCAAGGTCGGCTGCCCCGACACCACGGTGTGGTCCATCGACGGCGACGGCTGCTTCCAGATGACCAACCAGGAGCTCGCCACCTGCGCGATCGAGGGCATCCCGATCAAGGTCGCGGTCATCAACAACGAGTCGCTCGGCATGGTCCGGCAGTGGCAGACGCTCTTCTACAACGAGCGCTACTCCAACACCAACCTGCAGCGCCACGACGGCCCCGTGCGGATCCCCGACTTCGTGAAGCTGGCCGACGCCTACGGCTGCGTGGGCCTGGCTTGCG
This sequence comes from Nocardioides sp., assembly GCF_030149505.1. Lineage (GTDB taxonomy): Bacteria > Actinomycetota > Actinomycetes > Propionibacteriales > Nocardioidaceae > Nocardioides. Next base: position 19,708 of record NZ_JASBRN010000010.1, on the reverse strand, counting down.
ACAGTGCCGACGAGGTCGACGCCACGATCGAGAAGGCCATGGAGATCAACGACGTCCCGGTCGTGGTCGACTTCCGCGTGCACCGCGACGCCATGGTCTGGCCGATGGTCGCCGCCGGCACGAGCAACGACGAGATCAAGTACGCCCGGGACCTCGCGCCCGAGTGGGAACACGACGAGCTGTGAGGGCCTGAGACGACATGAGCAAGCACACCCTGTCCGTCCTCGTGGAGGACCGCCCCGGCGTCCTGACCCGGATCGCCGGCCTGTTCTCCCGCCGCGGCTTCAACATCGAGAGCCTCGCCGTCGGCCCGACCGAGCACGACGGGATCTCCCGGATGACCATCGTGGTCAACGTCGAGGAGTCCCCGCTCGAGCAGGTCACCAAGCAGCTGAACAAGCTGGTCGAGGTGATCAAGATCGTCGAGCTCGACCAGGCCGCCTCGGTCCACCGCGAGCTGGTCCTGGTCAAGGTCGCGGCCACCGCCGAGACCCGCGGCCAGGTGCTCGACACCGTCCAGCTCTTCCGCGCCAAGGTCGTCGACGTCGCCCCCGACGCGGTGACCATCCAGGTCACGGGCAACGCCGGCAAGATCGCCGACTTCCTGCGGGTCGTGGAGCCCTTCGGCATCCGCGAGCTCGTGCAGTCGGGCATGGTCGCGATCGGCCGTGGCTCCCGCTCCATCTCCGAGCGCAACCTGCGCCCGGTCTCGGTCCCGGCGCCGACCGCAGCCACCGCCGGCTGAGCCCCAGACTTCGCCCCACCACCCCGCAGTACCCACACCAAAGGAGAAGCCCCCGTGGCTGAGATGTTCTACGACGACGACGCCGACCTGTCCCTGATCCAGGGCAAGAAGGTCGCCGTGATCGGCTACGGCAGCCAGGGCCACGCCCACTCGCTGTCGCTGCGCGACTCCGGCGTCGACGTCCGCATCGGCCTGCAGCCGGGCTCGAAGAGCCGGGCGAAGGCCGAGGCCGAGGGCCTGAAGGTCATGACGCCGGCCGAGGCCGCCGCCGAGGCCGACGTGGTCGTCATCCTCGCCCCCGACCAGCACCAGCGGAAGCTGTACGCCGACGAGATCGCCCCGAACCTCAAGGCCGGCGACACCCTGGTCTTCGGCCACGGCTTCAACATCCGCTTCGGCTACATCACCCCGCCCGAGGACGTCGACGTCTTCATGGTCGCCCCCAAGGGCCCCGGCCACCTCGTGCGTCGTGAGTACGTCGACGGCCGCGGCGTCCCCGTGCTCGTCGCCGTCGAGAAGGACGCCTCGGGCCAGGCCTGGCCGCTCGCGCTGTCCTACGCCAAGGGCATCGGCGGCCTGCGCGCCGGCGGCATCAAGACCACCTTCACCGAGGAGACCGAGACCGACCTGTTCGGTGAGCAGGCCGTCCTCTGCGGTGGCGCCTCGCAGCTGGTCATGTACGGCTTCGAGACCCTGATCGAGGCCGGCTACCAGCCCGAGGTGGCCTACTTCGAGTGCCTGCACGAGCTGAAGCTCATCGTCGACCTGATGTACGAGGGCGGCATCGCCAAGCAGCGCTGGTCGGTCTCCGACACCGCCGAGTTCGGCGACTACGTCTCCGGCCCCCGCGTCATCGACGAGCGGGTCAAGGAGAACATGAAGGCCGTCCTCGAGGACATCAAGAACGGCGCCTTCGCCGAGCGGTTCATCACCGACATGGACAACGGCTCCCCGGAGTTCACGAAGTTCCGCGAGCAGGGCGAGCAGCACCCGATCGAGAAGACCGGTCGCGAGCTGCGCAAGCTCATGGCGTGGGTCAAGAGCCACGACTCCGACTACGTCGAGGGCACCGCCGCGCGCTGACCGCGCGCCCGCACCACCACGCGCCGACAGCCGAGCCGGGTCCTGACAGGGGCCCGGCTCGGCTGCGTCGTACGTCGTGGTGGGCCGTCGCTACTTCACCTCGGCCCGCACCAGCCGCCACAGGCCCCCGGCCAGCGGCAGGAGCAGCCAGACGGTGGTGGTGACGCCCAGCTGCGCCCAGTACTCCCCGTCGGTGGGCAGGCCCTCGAAGAGCCGGCCCTGCGTGAAGTTCCAGTCCACCCAGGGCTGGATGTCGGCGAACCACTCCTGGGCCGCGGCCAGCGCCATCGTCAGCGGCACCAGCACGAAGCTGATGACCAGGTAGCCCACCAGCGCCGCAGGCGAGCTGCGCAGCACCGCGCCGAGCATGAAGCCCAGGAAGACGCCGAGCACGTTGGCCAGCACGATCGCGGCGAAGTCGGAGACGCTGACGTCCCAGATCGCGTCGGTGCCGTTGAGGGCCGACCCGACGAGGTTGCCGAGCACGCCGACAGCCGCTGCGACGAGCATCCCCCCGACGGCCACGAGCAGCGCGCCGACGGCCTTGGCGGCCACGACGCGGCCGCGGTGCGGCACGAGGGTGAAGGTGGTCAGGCCGTTGCGCTGGCTCCACTCGCTGGTCACCGCCAGCACGGCGATCACGGGCAGCAGCACCGCCATCGGGAAGCCGACCGCGGCGGCGAAGGTCTCGTAGGTGACTTGGTCGTCGGGGGCCCACAGCACGACCGCGGCCGAGGCCAGCGCGGCGAGGATGCCGATCGAGGCCATCAGCCACAGCCCGGAGCGGGTGTCGAACATCTTGCGCAGCTCGACCTTGAGCAGCCGCGCGAAGGGGATGGGTCCGGGGGCGGGACGAGCGGCGTACGCCGGGACGAACCCGCCCCGCTCGGCCCCGGCCCCGGTGGTGGCGGGGCTGTCGCCGGTGTGGGTGGTCAGGGTGCTCATGCTGCGGTCTCCCTCTGCGTGTCGGCGGTGAGCTGGAGGAACATCTCCTCGAGCCCGGCGCCGTCGGCGGCGCGCAGCTCGAGCAGGGGGAGGCCGGCCGCGAGCGCGACCTGGCCCGTGGTGGCCAGGGAGGCGTCGGTGCGCAGGCCCGCCGTGGGGTCGGCGGGGTCGACCCGCTCGACGGTCCAGCCGGCCGCGGTGAGCGCGGCAGCGAGGGCACCGACCTCGGGAGCCCGCACCAGGGTGCGGTCGTCGTGGAGGAGCTCCTCCTTGGTGCCCTGCGCGACGACGCGGCCGTGCCCGATCACGACGATGTCGTCGGCGATGACCTCGATCTCGTGCAGCAAGTGCGAGGAGAGCAGCACGGTGCCGCCGCGCCGCGCGTGGTCGCGCAGCAGGTCGCGCATCCAGCGGATGCCGGCCGGGTCCAGCCCGTTGGCCGGCTCGTCGAGCACGAGCACGGCGGGGTCGCCGAGCAACGCGGTCGCCAGGCCGAGGCGCTGGCGCATGCCGAGGGAGTAGTCGCGGACGCGGCGGCCGGCCTCCTGCTCGGTCAGGGAGACCAGGTCGAGCATCTCGGCTACCCGGGCACGGGGGAGCCCCATCGTCTCGGCAGCCACCCGCAGCACCTCGCGGCCGGTGCGGCCGGCGTGCTGCGCGGAGGCGTCGAGGAGGACCCCGATCTCCAGGCCCGGGTTGGGCAGGTCGGCGTACCGGCGGCCCAGGACGCTGGCCGTCCCGCTGGTGGCGGGGGTGAGCCCGGCGAGTATCCGCAGGGAGGTGGACTTGCCGGCGCCGTTGGGGCCGAGGAAGCCGGTCACGCGCCCGGGGCGGGCGCTGAAGGTCACGTGGTCGACGGCGAGGTGGTCGCCGTAGCGCTTGGTCAGCTCGTGGATCTCGATCATGGGTCGAGCCTCGCGGCGCCGAGGGGTCCGGCACATCGGGGAGCACCACCCAGCCGACCCCTGGCGCGACCCCGAGCCCACCCTGAGGTCGACCCCGGGTCGTGGCCTCGGGCGGCGTACCGGGTTGTGGGGATCCTGTGGCCAAGACGGGCACCTGGAGCGGAATGCGGGCCGGTCGGTGAGGGTTCAACCACACATGCGGATCGAGATCTGGAGCGACGTCGTCTGCCCGTGGTGCTTCGTCGGGAAGCGGCGCCTCGAGCGCGCGCTGGAGTCCTTCGAGCACGCCGACCAGGTGGAGGTCGTGTGGCGTTCCTTCCAGCTCGACCCCTCGGCCCCGCCGCACGGCCACGGTGCCGAGCGCCAGCTGACCACGCCCGTGCTGGCCCGGAAGTACGGCCGCCCCGAGGACGAGATGCGCGACATGCAGCAGCAGCTCGTCGACCTCGCGGCCGAGGAGGGGCTGGCCTTCCGGCTCTTCGAGACCGTGCACACCAGCACCCTCGACGCCCACCGTCTGCTGCACCTCGCCCTGGACCAGGGGGGCCTCGACCTGCAGGGCCGCCTCAAGGAGGCGCTGCTCTCGGCGTACTTCGAGGACGCCGCCGACATCGGTGACCACCAGGTGCTGCGCCGCGAGGCGCTCGCCCTGGATCTCGACCCCGAGCGACTCGAGGAGGTGCTGGCGGGCGAGGAGTACGCCGACGCGGTCGCCGCGGACATCGACGCAGCCCAGGACCTCGGGGTCAGCGGCGTGCCGTTCTTCGTGGTCGACCGGCGCTACGCCGTCTCCGGGGCGCAGCCCACCGAGGTCTTCAGCCGGCTGCTCGACCGGGCCTGGTCCGAGGCGCACCCGCCGGTGCGGCTCGTGGGCGGGGCCGTCGGCGGTGCGGCCGGTGACGCCTGCGGCATCGACGGCTCGGCCTGCTGACGCAGCCCCCGCCCCCGGCTCAGCAGGCCGCGGGTCCGTCCAGGTCCAGCACCCGGTCGACCCCCACCTCCTCGAGGAACCCGGGGTCGTGGCTGACCACCACGAGCGCGCCGCGGTAGGACGCCAGCGCGGTCACCAGGGCGTCGTACGACGCCAGGTCGAGGTTGTTGGTGGGCTCGTCGAGGAGCAGCAGCTGCGGCGCGGGGTCGGCCAGCAGCAGCGTCGCGAGGCTGGCACGGAACCGCTCGCCGCCGGAGAGCGCCGACACCTGCTTGTCGCCGGCGCCGCCGCGGAAGAGGAAGCGCGCGAGCAGCGCGCGGACCTCGGTGGCCGTCGCTCCCGGGTGGGCGGCGTGGACGTTCCCGGCGACGGTCAGCGACTCCTCGAGCACGTCGAGGCGTTGGGGGAGCAGCGCGGTCGGCACGTGCACCGCGACGCGGCCGGCCAGCGGAGCCAGCCGCCCCGCGAGGGTGTGCAGCAGCGTGGACTTGCCGGCGCCGTTGCGGCCCACGACGGCGACCCGCTCCGGCCCGGCCAGCTCCAGGTCCACCGGTCGACCGGTGCGCAGCACCAGCCCGTCGGTGGTGAGCACCCGGCGCCCGCGCGGCACCGCCGTGCCGGGCAGGTCCACCCGGATCGCGGAGTCGTCGCGCACGGCGAGCTCGGCGGTGCCCAGTCGCTCGCGGGCCTGCTCGAGCCGCTGGTCCTGGGTGGTGCGCAGGCTGCCGGCGCCCTTCTCGGCGCGGTTGCGCAGGAAGTCCCGGGCCGCCTTCGTCGTGTCGGGCGCGTCGCGGCGGGCCATCCGCGAGCGGGCCGCCAGCAGCTGCTCGGTGGTGCGCCGGTCACGCTGCTGACGTCGTACGTCGGCGCGCGCGACGGCCACGGCGTGCTCGGCCGCCTCGCGCTCGGCGTCCACCTGCGCGGCGTACGACGACCAGCCGCCGCCGTACCAGCCGACCGTCGTGGGCCCCTGCCGCGGCGTGCGGAGCTCGCCGACCCGGTCGACCCGCTCGAGCAGCTCCCGGTCGTGACTGACGACCAGCAGCGTGCCCGACCAGGAGCCGACGACCTCGTGCAGCACCGCGCGGGCGGCGCGGTCCAGGTTGTTGGACGGCTCGTCCAGCAGCAGCACGTCGGGCCGGGCCAGGAGCAGTCCGGCGAGCGCCAGCCGCACCGCCTCCCCGCCGGAGACCTCGCCGACGCGGCGGTCGAGCAGCCCTCCGGGCAGGCCGAGCCGCTCGAGCTGGGCACGGGCGCGCTCGTCCACGTCCCAGTCCGCCCCGACGGCGTCGAAGTCGGCCGGGTCCACCGAACCGGCCTCGATCCGGCGCAGCGCGCGCCGGGTCGCACCGAGGCCGAGGAAGTCCTCGACCGGCTGCTCGACCCGCAGCGCGAGGTCCTGCGGCAGGAGGCCGATGCTGCTCGGGTCCGGGCCGGTCACGTGGCCCGCGCTCGGTGCGAGCCGGCCGGCGAGCAGGTGCAGCAGGGTCGACTTCCCCGACCCGTTGGCGCCGACCAGGCCGGAGCGGCCCGCGGGGACGAGCAGGTCGAGGCCGCGCAGGGTCGTGGTGCCGTCGGGTCGCACGAGGTCGAGGCCGTGGGTGGCCAGGGGAGTGCCGTGCGGGCGGGGCGAGGCAGGGGTGGTGGCGGGCATGTCGCTCCTGGGGTGCGAGACGTCGGGTCGGCCCCGGAGCGCGTGGCGTCCGGGGTCGGGGGCGGCGTGCTCACACGAGCAACGGCGCCTCCTGCCAGGAGGGGGTGGGACGGAACGAGGCTAGGTGGCGGGCGGGTGCGTCGGCGAGGGATTTTCGGCGAGGATGGCCGGGTGGAGCTGTCTGCCGAGCCGCGTCGCGCGGTGACCTACGACGACCACGGCCACGTGCGGGGGCCGTTCCTGCACGGGACCCGGGCGGTGCTGGCACCGGGTGAGGAGCTGCGGACCGGCTACACCTCGGCGTACCAGCAGGGGAGGGTGCTGCGCCACGTCTACTTCACGACCCTGGTGACGACCGCCGCCTGGGGAGCCCAGCTCTCCTGCGCCCTGAGCGGTGAGGACGGCCCCGGCCACGTCTACGAGGTGGAACCGCTCGGCCCCTTCGAGGACGACCCCAACGTCACCGACAAGAGGTTCCCCGGCAACCCCACGCAGTCCTTTCGCACCGAGGGCGCGCTCCGGGTCGTGCGCGAGGTCGAGGACTGGGCGCCGCACCCGCCCGAGGCCGTGGCGCAGATGCTGGAGAGCCTGCAGCGCCTGCGCGAGCAGGGCGCCGACGTCATCCTCGACTAGAGCTGCAGCCAGGTCCCTTCCGAGACCCACGCGACCTCGCCGTCGACGACCCGGACCGCCGTCTCGTCGTCCATCGCGTACGCCGGGCCGCTGATGCCCGCGGCCCACGACCGGGCCTCGTCGAGGCTGTTGCCGGGCCCGCCGTCGGCGGCCAGGTGCGGGCAGATCGAGAAGTCCGCCCAGCCGAGCGTGCTCGTGTCGCCGGACGGCGGTCGCCACTGGATGAAGTCCTCCCCGACCTCGGGGGTCATCACCATGCTGCCGGCGCTGAGGCCGAGCCATGTGGTCTCCTCGAGCCCTGGCAGCACCTCCAGCAGCCCGGACTCCCGCAGCCAGTGCGCCAGGTAGAGCACGTCACCTCCGGCGACGACCAGCGCGTCGACCTCGCGCACCCGCGGCTCCCACAGGTCGCGGTCGATGCTCGGGAGCGCGGTGAGCTCGAGCAGGCCCATGGAGGCCCAGCCGAGGTCGACCATGGGGTTCTGCGCGCGGCCTGCGACGAACTGCCAGGGCTTCTCGCCCATGCCGACCCAGGGGTGGGCGTACATCGCGGTCGGGATGCACAGCGCGCCCGCCTCCTCGACCGGCTTGCCGAGCAGGTCGACGAGCGCGGTGCGGATGCTGTCGTTGGTCACGCCGCCGGAGGTCAGCAGCAGCTTCATCGGGTCTCCTCGGGCTCGCGGTGCGGGGGCGGGTGCCCGTGCGGGGCCACCGCGGAGGTGGACCGGCGCCGCGAGCAGGACTCATCGTGCCGCTCCCAGGGGCCTACGCCCGAAGGGAGATCTGTCGAATCTTTGTGCATACTTCCGCGACGACGGGGGAAGGACGCCCTCAACGCGGGAGCTGCAGCAGCGTCGGCTCCCCGGTCAGTGTCCAGCCCGGAGGACCCTCCCACCATGAGCATCGCCCCGCTCCCGCTCCGTCCCGCCACGCCCGCTCCCGCGTCCCGCCCGTCACTGGGGCGCCGGTCGGGCTCCACCGTCGCCCCGCCCCGGGTGACCCCGGCACCCCCGACCCCAGGCGAGGGCACCACGACCCGGCTGTACGCGGTCGACGGCACCGCCGAGCGCACGACCGCGCCCGTCGAGCACGATCCCCGCCGGCGCGCCACCAGCGCGCTGCTCGTCTTCGCCCACGGACTCCCCGAGGAGGTGCGGCGGCCGGTGCTCGCTCGCGTGGTCGACGCCAACATGCCGGTCGCCGAGGCCGTTGCCGCGCGCTACCGCCGCCGCGGGCTGTCCTCCGAGGACCTCCAGCAGGCGGCGTACGAAGGGCTCTGCAAGGCCGTCCACCGTTTCGACCCGGCCCAGGCCGAGGACCTGCTGAGCTTCGCGGTGCCGACCATCCGCGGCGAGGTGCAGCGCTACTTCCGTGACCACTCCTGGGTGGTGCGGCCCCCGCGGCGGCTGCAGGAGCTGAGCGCCCAGGTGCGGGCCCTGCGCGAGGAGGTCGAGCAGGAGCTCGGCCGGCCCGCGACCACTGCGGAGCTCGCCGAGCGGCTCGGCGTCGACGAGCGCACCTGCGAGGAGGCGCTGCAGGCCTCGGCGGCCATGCACGCGACCTCGCTCGACGCTCCCGTCGGTCCGACGGGCACCGCCAGGATCAGCGACCTGCTGGGCGAGGGCGACCGGCTCGAGCGGGTCGACGACCACCTCGTGCTCCGCCCCCTCATCGCAGCCCTCGGCCCCCGCGAGCAGCAGCTGCTGCACCTGCGCTTCGTCGAGGAGCTCAGCCAGTCCGAGATCGGCGAGGTCCTGGGCGTGACCCAGACCCAGGTCTCGCGGCTGCTGCGCAAGCTGCTGGACGACCTGCGCCGAGCGCTGGACGCCCGCGACGTGCTCGACCCCCGGGGGGCGGTCGAGGGGTAGTCCCCAGCGAAGGGCACTCGGCTAGGGCCCGGGCTGGCCGTCGAGCCGCACGAGCACCACGGTGTCGGCGTAGGACAGGCCCTTCCGGCCCTGGGGCCCCACCCTGGCCAGCAACCGGGTGACGGTGGTCATGACGCCGTACTTCTCCCGGACCTTGGCGTGCACCTCGTCGAAGAACCCGCCCGAGCGCACCATCTCGGCCGTCCCGTCCAGCGGGTGCGAGCCGGCCACGACCCGGCCCCGCGCATACGAGGGCTGCACGCGCACCCGCTCGGTGTGGTCGAGCCGCTTGGTCTTGCCACTGCGCGCCGAGGTCCAGAAGCCCACCCTGCCGTCGCTGACGGGCACCACCCACACCGGGCTGGTGACCGCCTCGCCGGTGCGTCGGTACGTCGTCAAGGCCATGTACCTCCCGGCCACCAGGTCCTCGCGCGTCGTCACCGGGCCACTGTCCCACCGCTGCGTCGCGGGCCGGAGCCCCACGGCCTCCTCCTCAGGCGACGAGCACCCGACCCGGCCGCTGCCGGACCGGCGTGTCGGGCAGCGCCTGCCAGACCTCGGCCAGCCGGGCCACGGCGGTGCGCAGCTCCTCGGCGGGGCGGGTCCAGGGGATGCGCACGAACCGGTCCAGCCCGCCCTCGGCCGCGAAGAGCGGTCCGGGCGTCAGCCCGACACCGACCCGCTCGGCGGCGTCGGCGATCGCCAGGGCGCTGCCGCGCGGCAGCGTGCACCACACCGCGAGACCGCCCCCGGGCCGCACCCAGCGCCACTCGGGCAGCTGCTCGGTGAGCGCCTCGAGCAGGGCCGCGCGCTGCTCGCGCAGCCGCACCAGCTGGTCGGGCAGCACCGGCCCGCCCGCGAGCAGCCGTGCCAGCACCAGCTGCTCCAGCACGGGCGATCCCAGGTCGAGGCTGAGCCGGGCACGGGTCAGCTCCTCGGCCAGCCCGCGGGGCGCGCGCACCCATCCCAGCCGCAGCCCTCCCCACAGCGCCTTGCTCGCGCTGCCGATGGTGATCGCGTCGGGGGAGTGCGCCGCGAAGGGCCGCGGCATCTCCTGGCCGTCCAGCGCCAAGGCCTGCAGCGACTCGTCCACGACCGCGACCGTGCCCGCGGCGCGCAGGTGCCCGGCGTACTCGTCGCGCTGGGCGTCGGTCATGAGGTGGCCGGTGGGGTTCTGGAAGTCCGGCACGAGGTAGGCCAGCGCCGGGCGGACCTGGCGCAGCTGTGCGCCGATGGCGGCGAGGTCCCAGCCCTCGGGGTCGACGGGGGCACCGACCAGTCGGCCGCCCGCGTTGCGCAGGGCGAGGGTCGCGTTGGGGTAGACCGGTGACTCCACCAGCACCCGGTCCCCGCGCCGGGCGAGTGCCTGCGCGACGATCGCCGCGCCCGACAGCGCTCCGGGCGTGATGATCACCTGGTCGGGGTCGGTCGGCAGCCCGCGCGCCTCGAAGCCACGGGCCACCTCGGCCTGCAGGTGCGGGAGCCCGGTCGGGAAGTAGCCGTGGCCGCCGAGGTACGCCGGCAGCTCGGCGACCGCCTCGGCGTACGCCGCCGCCAACCCCGCCGGGGCCGCGGGCGCCGCGCAGCCGAGGTCGATCCCGTCGGGGTGGTCGCCCACCAGCTGGTCGGGGGTGAGGGCGCGGTCGCGGGTGCGCGCCCGCCCGCCCGGGACCCGGGTGAAGGTGCCGGCGCCCTGCCGCGCCACGGCGTACCCGGAGTCGCGCAGCTGTTGGTAGGCCCGCGTCACGGTCGTGCGCGAGACGCCCAACGCGTCGGTCAGCTCCCGCTCGCTCGGCAGCCGCACGTCGCTGGCGATCCGCCCGTCGCCGATGAGCAGCACGAGGGAGTCGGCCAGCCCGGCGTAGGCGGGGGAGCGGTCGAAGCCCTCGACGAGCGCGGCGACACGGGCGGCCGAGAGCGACTGGGTGGCCTGGGTCATGCAGACCACTGAACCACGATTGGCTATGTCACAACAGTCCAATCTCACGCACCATGAAGCGCATGCAGCTCCTGTCCGACCTCGGCCCGATCGCGCAGCTGCGCGCGGGTCGGCTCCCGCGCCGCCTGGTCCAGCTCTACCTCGGCCTGGTCCTGTACGGCGCCTCGCTGGCGCTCCTGGTGCGCGCGGGCCTCGGCGCGGCGCCGTGGGACGTCCTCCACCAGGGGCTCGCCCGGCACCTGCCGATGAGCCTGGGCCAGGCGATCATCCTGGTCAGCCTGCTCGTGCTGCTGCTGTGGATCCCGCTGCGCGAGGTCCCGGGACTCGGCACGGTCTCGAACGCCCTGGTCATCGGCCTGGCCGCCGACGCCACGCTCTCCCTGGTCGGTCCGCTGGACGACCTCGCGGTGCGCGGGGTGGCCATGGTCGCCGCGGTGCTGCTCAACGGGGTGGCGACCGCTGCCTACATCGGTGCCCAGCTCGGCCGGGGACCGCGCGACGGGCTGATGACCGGCCTGCACCGGCGTACCGGCCTCTCGATCCGGCTCGTCCGCACCGCCCTCGAGGTCACCGTCGTGGTGATCGGGCTGCTGCTGGGCGGCACCGCCGGCCTGGGCACCGTGGTCTACGCGCTCGCGATCGGCCCGGTCACCCAGGCCCTGCTGCCCACCTTCGTGGTCGCCCTCACCGCCGAACCGTCAGCTTCGAACCCTCGAGCCGTCAGCTGCGAACCCTGACGCGAGCAGAAGTGAGGGGTGGAGGGTTCAGAACTGCCGGCTCGGCGGTGCCGGACGGTCAGCGCTTCGTCGCGATGATCGTGGAGGCGTCGGAGGCGACCATGACCTCGACCGCGGTGAAGCGGGGGTCGGTCAGCCACTCCTCGCGCAGCGTGTCGACCCGCCCGTAGGTGATGGGGGGCCAGACCTCGCACGGGGTGAAGTCGTCGAGCACGACGATGCCGCCGTCCTCGACCAGGTCGGCCACCGCGTCTACGGAGACCTGGCCGGGCTGGCCGGAGTCGAGGAAGAGCAGCGAGTAGGGCCCGCGGTCCAGCAGGGTCGACCAGTCGGCGGCCAGCACCTCGACCTGATCGTCCTCGGCGAAGATCTCTCCTGCGGCCTTCGCGAGCTTGGGGTCCAGCTCGGCGGTGACGATCCGCGCCTTCTCCCCGCGCACGCCCGAGCGCAGCCAGGCGGTGCCGACGCCGCAGCCGGTGCCGAACTCCGCCATCGTTCCGTCCCGGGTCGCGGCGAGCATCGCCAGCAGCCGGCCGGTCTCGTTGCGGCAGAAGGACACGTAGCCGGCCCGGCGCGAGACCTGGAAGGCGCGCTCGACGACGTCGGGAAGGTCCGGGGAGGCGCTCACCTGTCCAGTCCACCCCGGTGTCTCCCTCCGCGGGACGGGCGTCCCACATGGCGGACGATGTGGGGAAAGGGGTGGCCGAGGCGCGGGTGCGTGCCTATCCTCGAGGCACCATGCGGAGCATCCTCGTAATTCTCGAGCGCCGCGGCGGGGCCCAGCAGATCTGACTGCAGTGAGGCCACCTCGCCGCGGTGGTCGGCGTTGGTGCGCACCCGGTCTCACACCCCTCTCCCTCTCGGTACGCCGATCTCGGCACGGCCGGGGAGAGACGCTCGATCCGCAGCTGTGAGATGACTTCGCGGCGGGTACGCCGGCGCCAGCACGCGCGACCCGCTCCTGACACCGGTCAGACCCGTCCGTGCGACCCACGCGACGAGCAGTCCCCACCGTGCAGTCATCCCCGGCACCGGCCCGGGCACCCCCACCGCTTTCGCGGCGGGGAGACGACGCACGCGAGAGGACACGACCGATGTACGACATGTACCCCGAGTGGGGCCCTGCGGCCCACAACCCCGAGAACCCGCGCAGCCGCGAGGCCCTGCAGCACGCGCTCGACCTGCGGGACAACGGCGGCCAGCGCCCCGACGACAACTAGCGTCCACCCCATGACTTCTCCCGACACCGCCGGTTCGATCCAGCTCGCCGTCATCCCCGGCGACGGCATCGGTCAGGAGGTGACCCCCGAGGCCCTCAAGGTCCTCGAGGCCGCCGCGCCGTCGGGGCTGAAGTTCGAGCAGACCCGCTACGACCTGGGGGCCGAGCGCTACCTCGCCACCGGCGAGGTCCTGCCCGACACCGTGCTCCGCGAGATCCGCGGGCACGACGCGATCCTCCTCGGCGCGGTCGGCGGCAAGCCCAACGACCCCAACCTGCCCCCGGGCATCCTCGAGCGCGGCCTGCTGCTGCGCCTGCGCTTCGAGCTCGACCACTACGTCAACCTCCGCCCCTCGCGCATCTTCCCCGGCGTCACCTCGCCGCTCTCGGAGGCCGTGCTCAAGGGCGAGGAGGTCGACTTCGTGGTCGTCCGCGAGGGCACCGAGGGCCCCTACACCGGCAACGGCGGCGCGCTGCGCGTCGGCACCCCGGCCGAGGTGGCCACCGAGGTCAGCGTCAACACGGCGTACGGCGTCGAGCGGGTCGTCCGCGACGCCTTCGCCCGCGCGAGCAAGCGCCCCCGCAAGCACCTCACGCTGGTCCACAAGACCAACGTGCTCGTCCACGCCGGATCGGTGTGGTGGCGGCTGACCCAGGAGGTCGCCGCCGAGCACCCGGACGTCACCGTCGACTACATGCACATCGACGCCGCGATGATCCACATGACCACGAACCCCCAGCGGTTCGACGTGATCGTCACCGACAACCTCTTCGGCGACATCATCACCGACCTCGCCGCCGCCATCACCGGTGGCATCGGGCTGGCTGCCTCGGGCAACGTGAACCCCGACCGCACCGCCCCCTCGATGTTCGAGCCCGTCCACGGCTCGGCCCCGGACATCGCCGGCCAGCAGAAGGCCGACCCGACCGCCGCGATCCTCTCGACCGCGCTGCTGCTGGACCACCTCGGCCACCCCGAGGCCGCGGCCACCGTCGAGCGGGCCGTCCTCGACGACCTCTCCGAGCGCGCTGCGGCGGGCGACTCCGCCCCGCGGCGTACGTCCGAGGTCGGCGACGCGATCGCCGCGCGCGTAGCAGGCTGAGCCCCGCCGCACGCCAGCACCCCGCTGCACCGCGACCGCCGGGCACCTCCCACCGAGGGTCCCGGCGGTCGCGCATTTCCCGCGCTCGTCCGGAGCGCCAGCCCCGAGAGAGGTCGACTACCGTGACGCCCATGCAGATCCGCACCACGCGCTCGAGCAGCCCCACCAGCGAGGAGAGGCTCGCCGAGATCCTGGCCAACCCCGGGTTCGGCAACCACTTCACCGACCACATGCTCACCGTGGAGTGGACCCCCGACGCCGGCTGGCACGACGCGCGGATCGAGCCCTACGCCCCGCTCTCGATCGACCCCGCCGCCGCGGTGCTGCACTACGCCCAGGAGACCTTCGAGGGGATGAAGGCCTACCGCCACCCCGACGGCTCGGTGTGGTCGTTCCGCCCCGAGGAGAACGCCGCGCGGATGGTGCGCTCCTCCCAGCGGCTTGCCCTGCCCGAGCTCCCGGTCGAGGACTTCGTGGCCTGCGTCGACGCGCTCGTCCAGGCCGACGAGCGCTGGGTGCCGGTGCCCGACGGCGGCGAGAAGAGCCTCTACATCCGGCCCTTCATGTTCGCCTCCGAGGTCTTCCTCGGGGTGCGCCCGGCCCAGCACGTCACCTTCATGGTCATCGCCAGCCCCGCCGGCGCCTACTTCAAGGGCGGGGTCAAGCCGGTGACGCTGTGGCTCACCGAGGAGTACACCCGGGCCGGCCGCGGCGGCATGGGCGCGGCCAAGACCGGCGGCAACTACGCCTCCTCGCTCGTCGCGCAGCAGGAGGCCATCGCCCAGGGCTGCGACCAGGTCGTCTTCCTCGACGCCCAGGAGCTGACCTACGTCGAGGAGCTCGGCGGGATGAACCTCTACTTCGTGCACGCCGACGGCCACGTGGTCACCCCGGCGACCGGCACGATCCTCGAGGGCATCACCCGCGCCTCGATCATCGAGCTGCTCGGCAAGCTCGGCCACCGGGTCGAGGAGCGCCGCTTCTCGATCCAGGAGTGGAAGGACGGCGTCGCCTCCGGCGCGATCACCGAGGTCTTCGCCTGTGGCACCGCCGCGGTCGTCACGCCCGTCGGGGAGCTCAAGTGGGCCGGCGGGTCCACCCCCGCCGCGGCCGGAGTCGAGGCCGAGGACGCGCTGTGGACCCGGGTCCGCCGCGAGCTCGTGGACGTCCAGTTCGGTCGCGCCGAGGACTCCTTCGGCTGGATGCACCGGATCTGCTGACCGACCCCACATGGCGGCTCGGCGAGAACCTACGTTGCCGCCGACGTGGCGATGACCGATCGGCCCCCGGCTCGTTGTTGAATACGCAGGCGCGCCGGGCCGACGGCGTGCCCCTTCGAGACCTCCCGGGAGACCCACGTGTGGACACGACGCGGCCTGCTGGCCTCGGGTGGCGTCGCCGCGGTGGTCGGTACGACGGGCACGGCCCTCTCCCTCGCGGGTGCGGTGGACCTGTCCGGGCCGCCGGACTTCACGTTCGTCTCCATGCCCGACTTCTTCAACGCCGACGTGGCCGACCTGCGCGGCCTGTCCACGTGGGACGGCGGCATGAACTCCTGGAACCAGTGGTGGCAGCTCGCCACCGACACCTGCCTGACCGCGGTCGCCGCCCACCGTCCCGACGCCGTCCTCGTCGCCGGTGACCAGGTCGAGGGCCGCTGGAACATCGACTCCTACGGCCGGCAGATCTTCGGCCAGGTCTCGCAGGGCACCGACGAGGTCAGCCTCGCGATGTGCCGCAGCGCGATCACCCGGGCCGGCCAGGTCTACTACTCGCACTACAAGAAGGTCTTCGCCGACCGCGACCTCCCGCTCTACCCCGCGATCGGTGACCACGAGATCCTCGACGACCGCAGCGGCCCGCTCGACCGGCGCTGGTCCTCCTCCGGCACCCACAAGGGCAGGCCGGACAACCGTTACTACCTCGTCGACCACGCCAAGTCCGTGTGGGCCGACCACTTCACCCGCAGTTCCTCCGGCGCGCCGGTGCACCGCCGTCGCCCCGTGGGCAGCCAGCAGGAGCTCACCGCCTACTCCGTCGACTTCGCCGGCGTGATGACCCTCATCACCGTCGACGTCTTCCACCGCACCGGCAACGGGGTGCGGCTCGGGGTCTTCGGGCCCCAGCTGGAGTGGCTGGAGAAGGAGGTGAAGCGCGCCAAGCGCAAGGGCCGCGTCGCGGTCGTCCAGGGGCACATCCCGGCGCTGGGCCCCTACCGGGTCTTCGCCTCCGGCAACCTGCACATGCCCGAGGGGGAGCGCTCGGCGTTCTGGCAGGCCCTGGAGCGCGCCGGGGCGGACTTCTACCTCTGCGGCGAGGTGCACGACGCCACCGCCATCCAGCCCGGCGCCCGCAAGCCGGTGCAGATCTCGCACGGCTGCACCTACCGCCACGGCTTCAGCTACCTCGTGGGCCGGGTCTGGAAGGGCGGACGGGTCGAGCTGGAGTACCACGAGATGCCGCAGGTCTCGCAGAGCGAGGAGCTCGGGATCTGGGCCACCGACGCCGCCAAGCTCGCGCCGAACCGGATCTCCTACAGCCTGCCCGTCGTGCGCGGACGGATGGAGTGGGAGGACGGCACGATCCTCAACCGCACCGAGAAGCTCGGCGTGTTCGACCCGGCCAACGACCCCTACGCCTACCAGAAGCCGCCCACCGGGTTGCTCGGCAGGGCACGCAAGGCTCCGCGTCCCGGCACGCCGGGCTCCTGAGTCCGGGCTGAGGTCCCGGCACCGGACCCGGTGCCCTCGTATCCTCGACGGGTGACGACCCGCCGCGAGGAGCCCGCTGCCGCCCGCGGCGCCGCAGCCCGGTCCGCCGGTCCGCTCGTCGGCGGCTACCAGCTGCTCACCAAGATCGGCGAGGGCGGCATGGGCGTGGTCCACCTCGCCCGCCGCGAGGACGGCGAGCGGGTCGCGCTGAAGGTCCTGCGCCCCCAGGTCGTCGGCGACGACGACGGCCGCGCCCGGCTGGACCGTGAGGTCGACTCGCTCTCGCGCGTGCACAGCCGCTGGGTCGCCGAGATCGTCGACGCCGACCCGTGGGCCGAGGTCCCGTGGATCGCCACCCGCTACGTCCCCGGACTCTCGTTGCACGACCACGTGCTGGAGGAGGGGCCGCTGCACGGAGCCGACCTGCTGTGGTTCGCCGGCTGCCTGGCCGAGGGGCTCGACGCCGTCCACGCGGCGGGGGTGCTGCACCGCGACGTGAAGCCCTCCAACGTGCTGATGGAGGGCCGCACGCCCATCCTCATCGACTTCGGCCTGGCCAAGCTCGCCGACGACCCGCGGATGACCCAGGCGGGGTGGCTGATCGGCACCCCGGGCTACCTCGCGCCCGAGATCCTCCACGGCGACGACGCCACCGAGGCCTCCGACGTGCACGCCTGGGCCGCCACGGTCGCGTACGCCGGCACCGGCCGCGCCCCCTTCGGCCGCGGCCCCTCGGCCGCCGTCATGGACCGGGTCCGCCGCGGCGAGCACGACCTCACCGGGCTGACCGGCGACCTGGCGCGGGTCGTCGCCGCGGCCCTCGACCCCGACCCGGGCCGGCGTCCCGAGCTGTGGGAGGTGCTGGACTGGTTGCGACCCCAGACCACCCGGGTCCGCCGCCTGGGGCGTGGCGCGGTCGTCCCACCGCCGCCCGTGCCCGACGACCTGGCAGACGGCCTGGCAGACGACCTGCCGGGCGACCAGGGGTCGGCGGAGCCGGACGAGACGTTCCCGTGGCAGCCGGCCGCGACGCCGTACGACCCGACGTGGGTGGGGGAGGAGCCCCTCGAGGCCCCCCCGGGCACCCGGGTGCTCTCCTTCGACGAGGACACCCGGCACCAGCACGTCCCGGTGTGGGACGACGACCCGTACGCGCGGCCCGAGCGGTTCGACGACCAGCCCTACCCCTACCCGTGGCCCGACCACCCCGGCTGGGACGAGGACCCCGCCGCACCGCGCGTGCCGGTGCTCGAGCGGGGCCGTCGTGCCGTGCTCGTCGCGCTGCTCGGCGCTGCCGCCACCGTGCTGGTCGTCGCGGCCCCGCTGCTGACCGTGTCCGGGCTGCTGCTGGTGACCTGGCTGCTGCGCAGCGGCTCGCTGGCGGCGAGCACCGTCGGTGCGCGCCGCGAGGTGCGCGGCCGGCGCTGGTACGACGGCCCGCGGCTGCTCCTCGGAGCCCCGTGGGACCTGCTCCGCTCCATCCCCTCCACGCTGGTGCTGCAGTTGTGGTCGCTCGGCCTGGCGCTCGCGGCCGGTCTGCTCTGCTACGCCCTGGCCCTCGACGTGCGACCCACCCTCGCCGTCACCGGCGCGGTCCTCGTCGGCTCGCTGTGGTGGGGGCCCGGAGGCAGCCGCGTCCGCTCGCCCCTGTGGCGCTGCGTCCGCCCGGTCTCCGCGACCCCCGGCGCGTGGGCGTTCGGGGTCGGTGTGCTCGCCCTGCTCATCGGCGCGGCGGCGTACGTCGCGCTCTCGGGGACCGACTGGACCCCGCTCGACTCGCGGCCCTTCGCCGGCGCGGAGGTCTCCTCGCCGCTGCGCTGAGAGCGGGGTCGAGGTGCGAGCGCAGCGAGCCTTGAGACCCACCCGTGAGACGCCCGTCCCACCAGCCGGACATCCGTGGCACACTCGAGGCGTGCAGCACACCCGCATCATTCGTTAGCGCGACCGGCACCCGCCGGCCGCGCCACCTCTCGTCCGCGAGAGGTTTTTTTGTGCCCGCACCCCGCAGCCCCGACCCGGAGACCGACCCATGGACCTGCACGGCGCGTTCCACGTCTACGACACGACCCTGCGCGACGGCGCGCAGCAGGAGGGGCTCAACCTCTCCGTCGCCGACAAGCTCAACATCGCCCGGCAGCTCGACGGTCTGGGCGTGGGGTTCATCGAGGGCGGCTGGCCCGGGGCCAACCCCAAGGACACCGAGTTCTTCCGGCGTGCGGCGAGCGAGCTGGACCTGCAGCACGCGCGGCTCGCTGCCTTCGGCGCCACGCGCAGGGCGGGCGTCGCCGCGGCCGACGACCCGTTGGTCGCCGCGCTGCGCGACAGCGGCGCCTCGGTCGTGACGCTGGTGGCGAAGTCGCACGACCGGCACGTGGAGCTCGCGCTGCGCACGACGCTCGAGGAGAACCTCGCGATGGTGCGCGACACGATCGAGCACCTGCGCGAGCACGGCCAGACGGTCTTCCTCGACGCCGAGCACTTCTTCGACGGATACCGCGCGAACCGGGACTACGCGATCGAGGTGCTGCGCACGGCGTACGAAGCGGGCGCCGAGGTCGCCGCTCTCTGCGACACCAACGGCGGGATGCTCCCGAGCTGGGTCGGCGACGTGGTCCACGACGTCATCTCCTCCACGGGCGGCCGCGTCGGCATCCACTGCCACAACGACACCGGCTGCGCGGTCGCCAACTCCCTGGCCGCCGTCGACGCCGGCGCGACCCACGTCCAGGGCACGATCAACGGCTACGGCGAGCGCACCGGCAACGCCGACCTCATCTCCGTCGTCGCCAACCTGGAGCTCAAGCTCGACCGCGCCGTCCTGCCCCCGGGCCTGCTCTCCGAGGCCACCCGGATCGCGCACGCGGTCGCCGAGGTCACCAACGTGCCCCTGTCGGCCCGTCAGCCCTACGTCGGGGTCAGCGCGTTCGCCCACAAGGCGGGACTGCACGCCTCGGCGGTCAAGGTCGACCCGAACCTCTACCAGCACCTCGACCCGGCCCGGGTCGGCAACGACATGCGGCTGCTGGTCTCGGACATGGCCGGGCGGGCCAGCATCGAGCTCAAGGGCGCCGAACTCGGCTTCGACCTGTCCCGGGACAAGCAGCTGGTCTCCCGGGTGACCGCCCGGGTGAAGAGCCTCGAGTCGCGCGGGTACACCTTCGAGGCGGCCGACGCGTCCTTCGAGCTGCTGCTGGCCGAGGAGGTCTCCGGCGTACGACCGGCGTACTTCGAGGTC
>NZ_JASBRN010000007.1 GCF_030149505.1 Nocardioides sp. | reverse complement strand
GGTCAAAACCACTTTTCGGCGAGATCGCGGGCGTCGATCGAAGCCCGACCGAAGCGAGCACCCCAGCGCAGGGCGACCGTCGAGGCAAGCGCAACCAAGAAGCCCAGCTGGCACCCACGGCGACCACGCTTCTCCGTCAATGAGGACCTGCTGCCGCGCGAACCCGCCACGACCCACCAACGGCGACCCGGGGAGCAACCACAGGAGACGGCAGGGCGAACGGCGTACCCGGTCTCGACGACGCTCGCTGGCGCTCGCTGCTCGACCGTCCAGCCTGGGGCAGTCGTGACGATGCCGGAGCAGAGCAGCTAGGCGACGACCTCCAGGTCGGAGATCGTGTAGCCGACCTCCTCGTCGATCGCCATCTCGTTGCGGTCGATGTAGACCTCGGTCGGGTGCTCGCTGCCCTCGGGCCACTCGACGGTGACCTCGTGGGCGCCGGCGGCCTCGGCCTCCTCGGCTGCGGCGAGCACGTCCTCGACAGAGAGCCGCAGCAGCTCGGGTGCCTGCTCCCCGCGGGTGGCGCCGCCGCGGCCACCGCCGCGCTCGAAGACCGCGTCCACCACGCTGTCGCCCTCGACGCTCACGCGCACCGGCACGGCGGCGTACGGGCAGTAGCAGGAGATCCGCAGCGTGTAGGAGTAGGTGGTGGGTGCGAACCCGCCGTCGTCGGGCTCGTCCAGCGGAGCCGGTTCCGACGAGGGGGAGCCAGCAGGCGTCGGTTCGTCGCGAGCCACGTCGTCGCCGCCTGCGCAGCCCGCCAGTGCGAGCGCAAGCGCCCCCGAGGCGACGGCGGCCAGGGTGCGGGAGGTGACGCGGAGCATGCTCATGGTGCTGAGACGCTAGCCCGTCCGGAGGGGTTCCGCGTGGCAGGATGACCAGCGCTTGTTACCCGTGGGTCACCACCTCCGGTGGGGACGATGAGACGCAGAGGAGCCTGACGTGCAGTTCGGTCGCAGCTACGAGGAGTTCGAGGTCGGCGCGACCTACAAGCACTGGCCCGGCAAGACGGTCACCGAGTTCGACGACCACATGTTCTGCCTGCTCACGATGAACCATCACCCGCTCCACCTCGACACCAACTACGCGGAGGAGACCACCCAGTTCGGCAAGAACGTCGTGGTCGGCAACTACGTCTACTCCATCCTGCTCGGCATGTCGGTCCCCGACATCTCCGGCAAGGCGATCGCCAACCTGGAGATCGAGTCGCTGCGCCACGTCGCGCCGACCTTCCACGGGGACACGCTGTACGGCGAGACGACCGTGCTCGACAAGTGGGAGAGCAAGAGCAAGGACGACCGCGGCGTCGTCCACGTGGAGACCATCGGCTACAACCAGGACGGCAAGGTCGTGTGCATCTTCCGCCGCAAGGTGATGGTGCCCAAGAACAGCTACCTCGAGGCCCGCGGCGGTGAGCAGCCCGGTCGCCCGGTCCCGCAGCCGGACAAGAACTGGCCCGGACCGCAGGCCGACTGACCCATTCGGGTCCCGGGAGGGCCCGGGTCCGGCACGATCCGCTCATGGCTCGTGCGACCGCGGCTCCCTCCTGGGGTGCCCGCTTCCGGTACTTCTTCGACACCACGATGACGCGCGGCACCCCCGCGCTCATCGGGTGGCTGGTGATCGCCACCTCGGCGCTCGTGCTCGTCTTCGCCGTGCTCACCGCCCTCCTCGGCCTGCGCGACGGCGAGCAGGGCTTCGGCTACGAGCTCTTCCAAGCACTCATGCACGCGCTGGACCCGGGCACCGTCGCCGGGGACACCGGCAGCTGGACCTTCCTGCTGACGATGCTCGTCCTCACCCTCGCCGGGCTGCTCATCGTGAGCGCTCTGATCGGCGTCGTGTCGGCGGGCATCGATGCCCGGCTGGCCGAGCTGCGGCGGGGCCGGTCGCGGGTGCTGGAGACCGACCACACGGTGGTGCTGGGCTGGTCGGAGTCGATCTACACCATCATCGGCGAGCTCTGCATCGCCAACGAGAGCCGGCGGCGCCCGGCCGTGGTCGTGATGGCCGACCGCGACAGCGTGGCGATGGAGGAGGACCTCAGGGCCAAGGTCCCGGACCTGCGCGGCACCCGCCTGGTGTGCCGCAGCGGCTCCCCGATGGACGTCGACGAGCTGGCCGTCACCCACCCCGCAGCCGCGCGGTCGATCATCGTCCTGGCACCCGAGACCGACGACCCGGACGCCGAGGTCATCAAGACCCTCCTGGCGCTGTCGCACATGGAGGGCCGCACCCCGCGCGTGGTGGCCGAGATCCGGGAGCAGGCCAACCTCGGTGCGGCCCGGCTGGTCGTCGGTCAGGACGCGGCGCTGCTGCACGTCGACGACACCATCGCCCGGCTGCTCGTGCAGACCTCGCGCCAGTCGGGTGCGGGCGCGGTGTACGCCGAGCTGTTCGACTTCGACGGCGACGAGATCTACTTCCTCGACAGCGCCGCCCACGGGCTCGGCGAGCTCGACTACGCCGCCGCGCAGCTGGCGCTGGAGGACGTCACCGTCATCGGGGTCGCCGACGTCGACGGCGTACGCCTCAACCCGCCGCCGAGCACCCCGGTCGGGGCGGCGCGGCTGGTCGTCGTCGCCGCCGACGACGGCGTGCTGGTCGACCCCGTGCGCTCGACCACGCAGCCGGACCCGGCGGTCCGCTCGACGCTCGACCTCCCAGCACGCAGGCCCTCGACGTCCCTCGTGCTGGGCTGGAACCACCGCACGCCGGTGGTGCTGAGCGAGCTGGACTCCTTCTCCGAGCCGGGATCCCGCCTGACCCTCCTCACCTCGGTGGGGACGCCGCGGCTGCCGCGGCTGGAGAACATCGAGATCGAGGTCGTGGAGGCCTCGACCACCGACCGGCGGGTGCTCGAACAGCACGTCGTCGCGGGTCTCGACCACGTCCTCGTGCTGGCCTACTCCGACGACCTGGGTGTCCAGGCCGCCGACGCCCGCTCCCTGGTCACCCTGCTGCACGTGCGCGACCTGCTCGGGGCGCTCGGCGACACCACCCCCGTGGTCAGCGAGATGCTCGACGACCGCAACCGAGCGCTGGCCCAGGTCTCCGACATCGACGACGTCGTCGTCAGCGGCGAGATCGTCTCCCTGCTCGTCGCGCAGCTGTCCGAGGACCCGCGCCTGCAGGAGGTCTTCGCCGAGCTCCTCGGCGCCGAGGGCAGTGAGGTCTACCTGCGTCCCGCCGAGGCGTACGTCGCCACCGGGGCCGAGCTGACCTGGGCCAGTGTCGTGGCGGCGGTCTCCGCGCGTGGCGAGACCGCGCTGGGGCTGAAGTCGGCGACCCTCGCCGAGGACGGTCGTGCCTTCGGGGTGCGGCTGAACCTGCCGAAATCGGTCCGCCACGTCCTGCACCCCGAGGACCGCGTCGTCGTCCTCGCGGCGGACTGAGCCCGGTCCGAGGGAGAGCGGCGATAGAGTGCGAGCGATGTCACCGGCCTGTCCCCGCTGCTCGGCCCCCGTCGCCCCCGACGACGGAGGCAGGGCGTGGTCGTGCCCCGACCACGGCCCCACCGACGGGCTGTGGCGCCCTGCGTCGGCGTCGTACGCCGCGTTCACCGAGCACCTCGGCCGCACCCTCGACTTCCCGACCTACCTGCCGTGGCCGTTGAGCCCCGGCTGGGCGGTGACCGACTTCGCGGCCGTGGGCTCCGAGGCCGGGACCCGCGCGACGATGACGTGCTGCTCGGGCACCAGCGAGCTCGACGGCCCGGTCGACGTGGTGGTCGTGACCGAGGAGACCGGCACCGGGCTGGGTGCCCGGCTCGCGGGCTCCGTGCACGACGATCCCGGCCCGGACCTGCCCGACGGCCCCCCGCTGGTGCGGGTGCGGCTGGACCAGAAGCAGGTGCCGCTGTGGTCGGTCTCGACCAGCGGGAGCTCGGGGGAGTGGGACCGCTCGGTCGTCGCCGGCGAGGCGCTCGGCCGGTGGCTGTGGATCGTGGTGCGGCCCGCCTCGGCGGTGCTGCTGCTGCGCGACGACTGGATCCTGCGCGACGTCTCCGGCCTGGGCCCGCCGCTGGTCGAGCTGCCCTTCGCCGAGCCCGCGCCGCCGTGGTGAGCCGCCGGGAGGGCGCACGGTGAGGGTCGACCTGCACACCCACACCCGCGCCAGCGACGGCACCCAGTCCCCGGAGGAGCTGGTCGAGGCTGCGGCAGCCGCCGGGCTCGACGTCCTGGGACTGACCGACCACGACACCGCCGACGGGTGGGCCGCGGCCGAGCGCGCCGCCGACGCGGCCGGGATCGCGCTGGTGCGGGGGATGGAGATCAGCACGCGGCTCGACGGTCGCGGCGTCCACCTGCTCGCCTACCTCCCCGACCCGACGTACCCGCCCCTCGTCGCGCTGCTGGACAAGGTGCTCGAGGGCCGCAACGACCGGGTGCCGGCGGTGCTGGAGCGGCTGCGGGCCGTGGGCATCGACCTGACCGAGGAGGACGTCGCCCGGGTCTCCGGCGACGCCGCGGCCAGCGGCCGCCCCCACATCGCCGACGCGCTGGTGGCCCGCGGTGTGGTCCGCGACCGCGACGAGGCCTTCGCCCGGCTGCTCAACCCCGGGATGCCGGGGTACGTCGACCGCTACGCGGCACCGCTGCGCGAGACCATCGAGGTGGTCACCGCCGCCGGTGGCGTCACCGTCGTCGCGCACGCGTGGGGCCGACGCACCGCCCGCATCCCCGACGCCGAGGCGATCGCCGAGCTCGCCGACCTCGGCCTGGCCGGCCTCGAGGTCGACCACCAGGACCACGACGAGCACGCCCGGGCCGAGCTGCGCGGCATCGCGCGCGACCTCGGCCTGGTGGTCACCGGGTCCAGCGACCACCACGGCACCGGCAAGGTCGGCCACGACCTGGCCTGCAACACCACCGACCCCGAGGAGCTCGAGCGGCTCCTGGCCCTGGCTGCCCACGCCCGGCGCGCCGCGGGGCGGGACGCCCCGCAGCCGCTCGGGCTGTAGGGCGCGCTACTTGCGGCCGAGCGACTGGAAGCGCTGCAGCACCGGAGTCGGGACCAGGCGCGCCGCCCCGGCGATCGCCTTGTAACGCACGCTCGGGATCGACAGCGCGCGGCCGCGGGCGTGGTCGGCCAGCGCCTGGCGCACCAGGTCGTCGGCGTCCAGCCACAGCCAGTCCGGGGCGGAGTCCTGGGACACGTCCATCCGGGCGTGGAACTCGGTGCGCACGAACCCCGGGCACAGCGTGGTGACGGTGACGCCCTGCGGGCCGTACTCCGCGGCCGCCCACTCGCCGAGCCGGTTCACGTAGGCCTTGGCGGCCGAGTAGGAGCCGCGGGGCAGGAACGAGGCGACGCTCGAGACGTTGATGACCCCGCCGGAACCGCGCGCCACCATCGGCCGCAGCGCGGCGTGGGTCAGCCGCATCACGGCGGTCACCAGGACGTCGAGCATCTCGGTCTCGGCGTCCACGTCGTTGTCGAGGAAGCGCCCCTTGAGGCCGAAGCCGGCGTTGTTGACCAGCAGGTCGACCGGGCTCTGGAGGTCGCCGAGCCGCTCCTCGACGGTGCGCAGCTGCGCACGGTCCGCGAGGTCGGCCCGGAGCACCTCCACCTCCACCCCGTGTGCGGTGCGCAGCTCGCCGGCCAGTGACTCGAGGCGGGCGACGTCGCGAGCCACGAGGACCAGGTCGTCACCGCGGGCGGCGAGCTGCTGGGCGAAGGCGAGACCGATGCCGGCGGTCGGTCCGGTGACCAGGGAGCGAGACATGGGAGGAGTAGAACAGGTCGAGGGGGTGCCGGGGAGGGTGCGTCCGGCATGATGACCCCTGATGACCACGACACTCGCGATCGCCAACCAGAAGGGTGGCGTCGCCAAGACCACCTCGGTCGCCTCGATCGGCGCGGCCCTGGCCGAGCTGGGGCACCGCGTGCTCCTCGTCGACCTCGACCCGCAGGCGTGCCTGACCTTCTCCCTCGGCATCGACCCCGAGGACCTCGAGCTCTCGGTGCACCACGTGCTGACCAAGGGCACCGACCCGACCGAGGTCATCCTCACGACCGAGGACGGCGTCGACCTGCTGCCGGCGACCATCGAGCTCGCCCGCGCGGAGGCCGACCTGCTCACCCGCACCGGCCGCGAGCACGTGGTCAAGATGGTCGTCGAGGACCTCGAGGACGACTACGACTGGGTGCTGCTGGACTGCCCGCCCTCCCTCGGCGTGCTCACCGTGGCCGCCCTGACCGCCGCCCGCGGCGTCCTGGTACCGCTGCAGTGCGAGACGCTGTCGCACCGCGGGGTCGGCCAGCTGCTCGACACCGTCCACGACGTGCGGAAGTTCACCAACCGCAAGCTCGAGGTCTGGGGCGTGCTGCCCACGCTGTACGACGGGCGCACCAACCACTCGCGCACCGTGCTCGAGACGATCGCGGAGACCTACGAGCTCGAGGTCGTCGAGCCGCCGATCCCCAAGACGATCAAGTTCGCCGAGGCCCCGGCGGCCGGTCGCTCCATCCTGGCGACCAGCCGCTCCAGCAAGGGCGCCCAGGCCTACCGCGAGGTCGCGGCCAACCTGGTCACTCGCTCGACGCGCTAGCCGCCCCGGCGTCGCCTCCGGCTGCGCCACCACCGCCGCTGCCACCGCGCGAGCGACGGCGGCGACGGTTGCGGCTGGCGCCGCCCGACGACGAGCCGGCCGGACGGTCGCCGTCGGTGCTGCCGCCGGCCGCACCCTGGGCGGGGGAGCCGTCGGTCTGGCCCTCGGCCGCGACGACCTCACCGGCGCGCGAGCGGGTGCGCGTGCGGTTGCGGTTGCGCGCGGGGCGCTCGCCCCTGTCCGAGCCCCTGTCCGATCCCGAGCGCTCGCGCTTCTCGACGGGGGCGGGGTCGACGATCCGACCCTTGGTGCCCGGCGGGATGCCCTGGTCGTGGAAGAGGTGCTCGGAGGTGGAGTAGGTCTCCAGCGGCTCCTCGAAGGGCAGGTCGAGCGCCTTGTTGATGAGCTTCCAGCGGTGCAGGTCGGCCCAGTCGACCAGGGTGATCGCGATGCCCGTCGCCCCCGCGCGGCCGGTGCGGCCGATGCGGTGGACGTAGGTCTTGTCGTCCTCGGGGCAGGTGTAGTTGATGACGTGCGAGACGCCGCGGACGTCGATGCCGCGGGCGGCGACGTCGGTGGCGACCAGGACCCGGACCTTGTCCTCGCGGAACTTCGCCAGCGCCTTCTCGCGCGCCACCTGGGCCATGTCGCCGTGCAGGGGGGAGGCGGCGAAGCCACGCTCGGCCAGGTCGTCGGCCACGCGCTGCGCCTGGCGCTTGGTGCGGGTGAAGACGATGAACTTGTCGGCGTCCTCGGCCTGCAGCAGCCGGCCGATGATCTCCGGCTTGTCCAGGTCGTGGCACTGGTAGATGAACTGCGCGGTGGCGGGGACGGTGGCGTTCTCGTAGGACGACTCCGCCCGGATGTTCATCGGGTGGCGCATGTAGGTGCGGGCCAGGGCCACGATCGCGGAGGGCATCGTGGCGGAGAACAGCATCGTCTGCCGGGTCTCCGGGGTCATCCGCATCAGCTTCTCGACGTCGGGCAGGAAGCCGAGGTCGAGCATCTCGTCGGCCTCGTCGAGGACCACGGCGTGGACGTGCGAGAGGTCCAGGGACTTGCGGTTGGCCAGGTCGATGAGCCGACCGGGCGTGCCGACGACGATGTCGACGCCCGACTCGAGGGCCTCGAGCTGCGGCTCGTAGCCCACGCCGCCGTACACCGTCAGGACCCGCAGGCCGCGGTCGGCGCTGGCGAGGGTCAGGTCGCTGGAGACCTGGAGGGCCAGCTCGCGGGTCGGGGCCACGACCAGTGCCTGCGGCTTGCCCTGCGGGATCTCGGGGTAGTCGGGGTCCTTGGGCGAGACGCTGCGCTGGAGCACGGGGATGCCGAAGGCCAGGGTCTTGCCGGTACCCGTGCGGGCCTGGCCGATCAGGTCGGTGCCCATGAGGGCCACCGACAGCGTCATCTCCTGGATGGCGAAGGGGGTGCTGATGCCGGCGCGCTCGAGGGCGTCGCAGATCTCGGGGTGGACCCCGAGCTCGCGGAAGGTGGTGGTCACGTGTGCTGCTTTCATCGCTGCGCGGGTGTCCCGGTGGACCCGCAGCAGCGGATCAGGGCGACGAGGGTCGCGGTGGGGTTCTGTGCGTCGCTCCGGGGGAGCGGATAGGTCGTGCGGGTCAAGGCGGTGCGGCCGACCCGGGCGGTCAACCGCGCACATACGTGGCACGACTGTATCGGTAGGGTGCGCGCATGACTGAATCCCGCGTCGAGACCGGGTCCGAGCCGTCGACACCCCTGGCGCTGGAGGACCCGGCCTACCGGGAGGCGGTCGTGGACCTGCTGGGGGTCGTGGCGTACGGCGAGATCAGCGCCTTCGAGCGTCTCGCCGAGGACGCGAAGCTGGCCCCCACCCTGGAGGACCGGGTCGCCATCGCCACGATGGCGGCGGGGGAGTTCTCCAAGGTCGCGGCGCTGCACCGGCGGCTCGAGGCCCTGGGGGCGGATCCCTTCGCGGCGATGGCGCCCTTCAGCGACGCCATCGAGCGGTTCCACGAGCACACCGCGCCGGCCGACTGGTACGAGGGGTTGATCAAGGCCTACGTCGGCGACGGGCTGGCCGACGACTTCTTCCGCGAGATCGCCGCCTACCTCGACGACGAGACCCGCGACCTGGTGGTGCGGACCCTCGAGGACTCCGGGCACGCGGCGTTCGTGGTCGACCGGGTCCGCGCGGGCATCGCCGCCGACCACCGCCTCGGTGGACGCCTGGCGCTGTGGGGCCGCCGCCTCATGGGGGAGGCCCTCATCCAGGCCCAGCGGGTCGCGGCCGAGCGTGACGCGCTGTCGG
Organism: Nocardioides sp.; assembly: GCF_030149505.1. Classification (GTDB taxonomy): domain Bacteria; phylum Actinomycetota; class Actinomycetes; order Propionibacteriales; family Nocardioidaceae; genus Nocardioides. The sequence goes on along the minus strand of NZ_JASBRN010000007.1, from coordinate 34,634 downwards.
CGCTGCTCGCGGGCGGCACGGACCGGCCCGGGCTGGACCTCGCCGCGATCGGGCGGATGTTCGCCCGGCTCACCGAGCGGCACACCGAGCGGATGGCCGAGCTCGGCCTCGAAGCCTGACCCCGGACCGCCGGACCCCGGGGCCCTCGCCCCGCGTCGTACGTCGGAGCGGGCTCAGGCCCCGCGCCGCGACCGCGCCCCGGAGCGGTCGCGGGAGGCGCGGTGGTGCGGCCGCCCGGCCACCGCGGCGAGGGCGCCCACGAACAGGACGGCCGTGACGATCTGCCACACGTGGCGCCACCAGTCGGTGCCGACCGGGTTGCTGGTGAAGAAGTTGGCGTGGAGCACGGTGCCGACGAGCACGCCGGCGATCCCGCCGAGCACCGTCAGCCACAGCGGGACCTCCTCGTGGTCCCCGGGCCCGACCCACTTGCCGAGCAGGCCGACCACGGCCCCTCCGACCAGCGCCCAGAGGAGGGCGGAGACGGTGACGGAGACGGTCATGGGTCGGTCCGGGGCGGGAGGTCGTGCGAGGTCAGCTGCGGAAGCCGACCGTGCCCACCTGGGTGGAGCCGCACTCGACGTAGGCGATCTTCGAGCCCGGCACCACGACGGTGCGGCCCTTGGTGTCGCCCAGGGTGAGCAGGCCGTCGGAGGTGACGGCCTCGGCGACCTTCGCCGCGATGCTCTCGGCGGTCTCGTCGGTCTCGAGAGTGATCTCGCGGGCTGCCATCTGGATACCGATCTTCACGTCCACGGCACCAACCCTAGTGCGCCCCGCCTAGTCCGTGCGGGGGTAGCCGCCGATGCCGCGCCACGCCAGGCCGGCCACCAGCGCGGCGGCCTCGTCGCGGGCCAGGCCGCCGGCCTCGGTGAGCCAGAAGCGGGCGCTGACCTGGGCCATGCCGACCAGCGAGACCGCCAGCAGCCGGGAGGCCTCGTCGGAGAAGCCGGTGTCCTGCTGGATGACGCCGGCGATGAGGGCCGCGCACTCGGTGGTGACCCGGTCGACCTGCTCGCGCACGGCCGGCTCGTTGGTGAGGTCGGACTCGAAGACCAGGCGGAACGCGCCCGTGTCGTGGGCGACGTACTCGTAGAAGACGTCCATCGTCGCGCCCACCCGCAGCTTGTTGTCGTCGGTCGACTCCAGGGCGGCGCGGCAGTTGTCGATGATCTGGTCGCAGGAGCGGTCCAGCAGCGCGAGGTAGAGCTCGAGCTTGCCGGGGAAGTGCTGGTAGAGCACCGGCTTGGAGACGCCGGCGCGCTCGGCGATGTCGTCCATCGCGGCGGCGTGGTAGCCCTGGGCGACGAAGACCTCGAGGGCCGACTCGAGCAGCTGCGCCCGGCGCTCGCGCCGCGGCATGCGTGCCCCGCGGGTGCGGCTGCCGCCGACGTCCTGCTGTCCTGCCGTCACTGCGCTCTCCTCGCTACCTGCCGGTCACATCCGGCGGGGCAGGAGCCTAACGCCATGTCCAGGCTGCGGGTGGAGGCGGTCGCCGGGCGAGGACTGGGGGAACAATGGGAGGGTCCGCGGGCGTTCACCCGCAGACCCTGGACCCCAGCCCCCGAAGGCGAGGAGAACCCGTGAGCATCGAGCCGCTCGTGGAGCCGGCAGCAGAGCTGACCGTCGACGAGGTACGCCGCTACAGCCGCCACCTGATCATCCCGGACGTGGGGATGACCGGTCAGAAGCGGCTGAAGAACGCCAAGGTGCTGGTGATCGGTGCCGGTGGCCTCGGCAGCCCTGCGCTGCTCTACCTCGCCGCGGCGGGTGTCGGCACGATCGGCATCGCGGAGTTCGACGAGGTCGACGAGTCGAACCTGCAGCGCCAGATCATCCACACCCAGTCCGACATCGGGAAGTCCAAGGCCCTCTCGGCCAAGGAGTCCATCAACGAGGCGAACCCCTACGTCGAGGTCGTGCTGCACGAGCAGCGCCTCGACAACGACAACGTCATGGACGTCTTCCGCGGCTACGACCTGATCGTCGACGGCACCGACAACTTCGCCACGCGCTACATGGTCAACGACGCGGCGTACTTCCTCGGGATCCCCTACGTCTGGGGCTCGATCTACCGCTTCGACGGCCAGGCCTCGGTCTTCGCCCCGACCCTGGTCGAGGGCGCGCCCTGCTACCGCTGCCTCTACCCCGAGCCGCCGCCGCCGGGCATGGTCCCCTCGTGCGCCGAGGGCGGCGTGCTGGGCGTGCTGTGCGCCTCGATCGGGTCGATCCAGGTCAACGAGGCGATCAAGGTCATCACGGGCGCCGGCGACCCCGCGATCGGCTCGCTGGTCATCTACGACGCGCTCGAGCTGAGCTGGCGCAAGCTCAAGGTCCGCAAGGACCCGAACTGCCGTCTGTGCGGGGAGAACCCCGACGTCACCGGCCTGATCGACTACGACGCGTTCTGCGGTGCGATCTCCGAGGAGGCCGCCGACGCCGCGGCCGGCTCCACGATCGCCGTCACCCAGCTCGAGCACATGCTCAAGGAGCGCGAGGAGGGCACCCGCGACTTCGTCCTCGTCGACGTCCGCGAGCCCAACGAGTACGAGATCAACAAGATCCCGGGCTCGGTGCTGATCCCCAAGGGCGAGTTCCTCAACGGCAACGCCCTCGAGCAGCTGCCCTCGGTCGACTCCGGCACGCAGGTCGTCCTGCACTGCAAGTCCGGCGTCCGCTCGGCGGAGGCGCTCGCGGTCCTCAAGGGCGCGGGGTACGACGACGCCGTGCACGTCGGCGGCGGCGTGGTCGCCTGGGTGAACCAGATCGACCCCAGCCAGCCGTCGTACTGAGCCCAGTCGGCCGGTGAGCCCGGCCCGTGCAACGGTCGTGCACCTGAGAGCCCTCTCAGTGCACGACCGTTGCTACTTGTCGGTAAAAACGTGTTCCATCGGGTGTAGTCCACGCCACACGGGGTAGGTCGGCCTTGTCCGTGCCGACCATCTCGGGTCCGGCCCAGTGCTCCCTGGAGGAAGACCACCCATGCGTACGTCCCGCCCCCTCGCCCGCTTCGCCGGGCTCGCCGCCCTCGCCAGCGCCACCGTCCTGGCCGCTGCCACCGCGACCGTGGCCCCCGCCTCGGCCGCGCCGACCTGGGCTCCGGCCGACGAGGCCGTCCTGACCCCCGGCGTCCAGGCCTACACCGAGGGCGGTCAGTGCACGACCAACTTCGTGTTCACCGACGCCGCCGACAACGTCTACCTCGGCTACGCCGCCCACTGCGCCGGTCTGGGTGCGGCCACGGACACCGACGGCTGCCTGGCCGGCTCGCAGCCGCTGGGCACCGCGGTCGACTTCGTCCGCGGTGGCTCGCTCATCGGCGCGGGCGACCGCGTCGGCGGCGGCACCCTGGCCTACAGCTCCTGGCTGACCATGCAGGAGCGCGGCGAGACCGACGCCAACACCTGCGCCTTCAACGACTTCGCCCTGGTGAAGATCGACGCGGCCGACGCCGACAGCGTCAACCCGAGCATCCCGTTCTTCGGTGGCCCCACCGGCATCGACACCGACGGCGTCGGCGCCGGTGAGCAGGTCTACTCCTACGGCAACTCCTCGCTGCGCTTCGGCATCGAGCAGCTCTCGCCGAAGTTCGGGATCAGCCTCGGCACCACCGGCGACGGCTGGAGCCACCCGGTCTACACCCTGACCCCGGGCGTCCCCGGTGACTCCGGCTCGGCCTTCCTCAACGCCGACGGCCAGGCCCTGGGCACCCTGTCCACCCTCGCCCTGGCCCCGCTGCCCGCCTCGAACGGCGTCGGCGACCTGGCCAGCGAGTTGGCCTACGCCCAGCAGTTCTCCGGCATCGAGGGCCTGGAGCTGGCGCAGGGCACCGAGCCCTTCTCCCCGGGTCTCTGAGCCAGGGGCAGCCCCACTTCTCAGCACGTGAGACAGGGTCCCGACCGCGTAGCCGGTCGGGGCCCTGCCTCGTTCTCCAGGGCATGACGATGCTGCGTCCGCGTGCCCTCCCGGTCCTGCTGCTGGTCCTCGCCGTCGCCCTCGCGATGGTCGCGACCCTCGCCACCTCCGCCGAGGCGGCCCGCAAGAAGAAGCGCTCCGTCAGCTGGGCGCCGGCCGCCACCGCCACCATCACCCCGGGCGTGCAGATGTACACCGAGGGCAGCCAGTGCACCGCCAACTTCGTCTTCACCGACCGCGAGGGCGGGGTGTACGTCGGCTACTCCGCGCACTGCGCCGGCCTGGGCGAGGCCACCGACACCAGCGGCTGCGGCCAGCAGTCGGTGCCGCTGGGCACCCGCGTCACCTTCGAGCGCGGCGGCAGCCAGCTCTCCGCCGGCACCGTGCTCGGCACGGGGACCCTGGTCTACAGCAGCTGGGAGACCATGAACCGGCTCGGCACCACCGACCCGAACACCTGCGACTACAACGACTTCGCGCTGGTGAAGGTCTCCGCCGCCGACGTCGGCAAGGTCAACCCGAGCATCCCCGTCTTCGGCGGCCCCACCGGCATCGACACCGACGGCACCGTCGCGGGCGACCAGCTCTTCAGCTACGGCAACTCCTCGCTGCGCGCGGGCATCGAGCTGCTCTCCCCGAAGTACGGCGTCTCGCTCGGCACCAGCGGCGACGGTTGGACGCACCAGCTCTACACCCTCACCCCGGGCGTCCCCGGCGACTCCGGCTCGGCCTTCGTCGACGCCGAGGGCAAGGCGATCGGCACCCTGTCGACCCTGGGTCTGGCCCCGCTGCCGCTGTCGAACAACACCGGCGACCTCTCCCGCGAGCTGGCCTTCGCCCAGCAGCACTCCGGCATCCCGGGACTGAGGCTGGCCCTGGGCACCGAGCCCTTCGCCCCGGCCCTGCCGGCCCTGGGCGGGCTCCCGGCGCTGCCGGGCCCGGGGAGCCTGGGCGGGCTGCTCTGACCCCCTGAGCCCGGGCCCCTCCCGCCCCTGGCCCCTCCTCGGCGCCGCCTCCCGGGGGCCTGTCGGGGCCATCGCCTAGGCTCGTGGTCTGCGACGCGGCCGGCGAGGAGGGCATCGTGCGACGGCAGATCTCGGGTGACCACAGCGACCGCCTGGAGCGGGACGGCTACCTCGGTCACGTCCTGCGCGACCTGCTCAGCGGTCGTGACCCGCTGCCGCTGCTGGCCGAGCTCGGCTGGCAGCACGAGGGCCCCAGCGTCGTGCTCGTCGCGAGCCTCGACGCCCCGGGGGAGCGGCGCTGGGTCGAGCAGGGGCGTTTCGCCCGCTCCTGGCAGGCCGCCTGCCGCGACCACGGGTCCGGGCTGCCCAGCGCCGACCTCGGCACCGAGGTCGTCGCGGTGCTGCCGGTCACGGCCGCCCCCGGCGCCCGCCGGGCCGGGGAGGACCTCGTGCACCGGGTCGTGGCCACCGTCGCCGGGGACCTGCAGGGTGCCTCCGGCTTCACCTGCGGGGTCAGCCGCGCGGCGCCCGACGGGGCGGGCCTGGCCACGGCGTACGACCAGGCGCGACGGGCCGCCGAGCTGGGCCGCGAGCGGCACGGCGGCGGCGCCACGACCTTCTTCGACGACCTCGGCCTGGACCGGCTGCTCGCTGCGGTGCCCGACCCGCGGGTGCTGCGCGAGGTGGCCCGCGACGTGCTGGGGCCGCTGGCCGCGGACGACCCGGAGGCCGAGGGACTGCGCGAGACCCTGCAGGCCCTGCTCGACTGCAACTTCAACGTGGCCGAGGCGGCGCGCGCCCAGTTCTTCCACTACAACACCATGCGCTACCGGCTGGCCAAGATCGAGCGGCTCGTCGGCCCCGTGAGCAGTGACCCCCGCGTGCGGCTCGATGTCGCGGTAGCCCTCCGGGTGTGGCGCTGACCTGCGACGATGCCGGGGTGACACCGGACGTCCAGAGCGGCCTCTTCGCGGGCGCCGGAGCGCTGCGCGCGCAGTACGACGCCACCGACTGGTCCGCGACCCCGCTGGGTCCGGTGTCGGGCTGGACGCCGGCGCTGCGGGCCGCGCTGGGCGTCGTCAACGGCACCCGCTTCCCGGCCACCCTGCTCTGGGGCGACGAGCACGTGCTGCTCTACAACGAGCCCTACGCCGAGATGATCCGCGACAAGCACCCCGGCGCGCTCGGGCGGCCGTGCGTCGAGGTCTTCCCCGAGGCGATGGCTGACATCGGTCCGCTGCTGGACCGGGTCAGCGGGAGCGGCGAAGCGACCTGGAGCCAGGACGTCCTGCTGCCGCTGAGTCGTGCGGGCTTCGTCGAGGACTGCTGGTTCACCTGGTCCTACTCGCCGGTGCGCGGCGCCGACGACAGCATCGAGGGGGTCCTCGACATCGCCGTCGAGACGACGCCCCTGGTGCTGGCACGGCGGCGCAGCGAGCTCGTCGCACGCCTGGTCTCCGCGCTGCAGGACGCCGAGAGCGACCGCGAGGTGGTGGAGCGCACCGAGGTGGTCCTCGCCACCAGCCCGGACCTGCTCGAGGTCCGGGTCACCGCGGGCGCCGCCCCGGGGGCCGGGCTCACCGTCGACCCCGTCACCGACCGTGTGCAGGGCACGCCCTGCCGGGTGCAGGTCCTGCAGCGCCACCCCCGTGCACGGCCCCGCCACCTGGCGGCGCGACTCAGTCCTCGGCTGCCGCTGGACGCGGGCTACACCGAGTTCGTCCGCGCGGTCGCCGCCGCGTTCGGCTCGGCCTTCGACAGCACGGCGGCCGCGGCCTCGGAGCGGGCGATCTCCGAGGCCCTCCAGCGCAGCCTGCTGACCCAGCCCATCACCGGTCCCGCGCTCGAGGTGGCGGTGCGCTACGAGCCCGCCTCGGAGCTGGCCCAGGTCGGCGGTGACTGGTACGACTGCTACCCCCTGCCCGACGGCGCCGTGGCGATGATGGTCGGCGACGTGGCCGGTCACGACCAGACCGCGGCCGCGGCGATGGGGCAGCTGCGCAACCTCGCCCGCGGCGTCACCTACTCCGCCGACGTCTGGCGGCCCTCCCAGGTGCTGCAGGACCTCGACCTGGCGATGCACGGGCTGGGCATGGAGGAGGTGGCGACCGCCGTGGTCGCCGTCCTCGAGGACCTAGGTCCCCAGGGGCAGCTGGTCCACTGGGCCAGCGCCGGCCACCCGCCGCCCCTGCTGCGCACCGCCGACGGTGCGGTGCAGCTCCTCGACCCCCAGCCCGGTCTGCTGCTGGGGCTGGACCCCTCGGCCCACCGGCTCGACCACGAGGTGCTGCTGGCCCCCGGCGACCTGCTGCTGCTCTACACCGACGGGCTGGTCGAGCGGCGCGACGCCGGCATCGACGAGGGATTGGACTGGCTGGTGGAGACCGTGCGCGCCCACGCGGGCGCTGGTCCGGAGGCGCTGTGTGCCGTCCTGCTGGAGCAGGCGCGCACCCACGACGACGACCAGGTGCTGCTGGCGGTGCGTGCCTGCCCGTGAGCGCCCGGCAGGCCCGCCGGACGCCGGCGGTCGGCTAGTCTCTCGCCCGCACGACGGCGCCGGCCCGACCCGCCCGACGCCCGCCCCGACGCTCCGACCGCTGGAGGACACCATCTCTCCCCGTCCCGACGGCGACCCCCTGGACGCACCGCACGGCACGCTGCCCATCGGGGTGGTCGTGGCCGGGGTGCAGAAGGCCGGCACGAGCACGCTCTACCGCGTGCTCGTCGCGCACCAGTCGATCGCCCGTGCGCCGCAGAAGGAGTGGCACTTCTTCGACGACGAGTCGCGGGACTGGGACGACCCGGACTTCACCGGCTACGAGGTCGCCCGCCGAGGCCCCCGCGCCCGCGCCACGATGTCGGTCGACGCCAGCCCGTCCTACCTCTTCTGGCCCGGCGCCCTGGAGCGGATCCGTGCCTGGAACCCGGACGTGCCCGTGGTGCTGTGCTTCCGCGACCCGGTGGACCGCGCGTTCTCCCACTGGGTCATGAACCACACGCGCCGCCTGGCACCCGAGGAGCGGCTCTCCTTCGCCGAGACGGTGCGCATCGGCTACGACCCCGCCTGGATCGGTCGACGCCCTGCTGGCTGGAGCGACAAGGACCTGCGGACCCGGTCGGTGGTCGGTCGCGGCCTGTACGGCGCCCAGCTGGTTCACGCGCAGACCCTGTTCCCCGACGAGCAGCTGCTGCTGGTCGACTTCCACGAGTTCGTGCGCGACCAGCACGCCACGGCGGAGCGGCTCGTCGCGCGGCTGGGGCTGGAGCCCTACCAGAAGCCGGTGGAGCCGCAGGCCCGCTCGGCCTCGCAGACCGGCTTCGAGGCCGCCGCGCCGACGGCCGAGGACGTCGAGGTGCTGCTGGCGGCGTACGCCGAGGACCTGCCGCTGTTCACGCGGCTCTCCGGCATCGACACCTCCTCCTGGACGACCGCTCGCCTGCTCAGGGGCGAGCTCACCCCTGCCGAGGTCGCCGAGAAGCTCGGCCGCAAGGCCGGGCTGCTCGACTGACGCGCGCCGGTTCGGCGGACCCGGCGGTAACCACGATGCTGGCCGGGTGAGTCTCTACCGGGCCCTGCACGCGGTCGTCCCGCCCGTGGCGAAGGCGGTCTGGAGACCCCGGGTGACCGGCCTGGAGCACGTGCCGGCGACCGGCGGGGTGGTGCTGGCCAGCAACCACCTCTCCTTCGTGGACTCTGTGGTAATCCCCGTCGTGGTGCCGCGCAAGGTGGTCTTCCTGGCGAAGTCCGACTACTTCACCGGCACGGGTGTGCGGGGCGCGCTGTCGCGGGCGTGGTTCGAGGGGCTCGGGATGCTGCCGGTGGACCGCGACGACCCGCGCGCCGCGCTCGGGTCGCTCGACACGGCCCTGGAGGTGCTGGGTCGGGGGGAGGCCTTCGGGCTCTACCCCGAGGGCACGCGTTCGCGCGACGGCCGCCTCTACCGCGGGCGCACCGGCGTCGCCCACCTCGCGCTGACCGCCGGGGTCCCCGTCGTGCCGGTGGGCCTGGTGGGCACCGAGCAGCTGCAGCCGGTGGGTGCGCGGGTGCCGCGGCTGGTGCGCGTCGACGTGCGGTTCGGCGCGCCGATCCAGGTGGCCGGCCGCTTCGAGGGCGTGCCGCTCGGCCGGGCCCGCCGCGAGCTCACCGACGAGGTGATGGACGCGATCGCCGCGCTGACCGGGCAGGAGCGGGCGCCGGGCTACAACGAGCGGGCCCCCGACGCCTGACGCCCACCGGGTCGCTCAGGTGCTCGACGGGGTCGGCAGCTGGGGGATCAGCCAGGACAGGAACGCGTCCTGCGAGCGGGTCTGGAGGTAGATGCGGCCCGGGCCGGTCAGGTCGCAGACCAGGCCCTCGCCGGAGAAGAGGGTCGACTTCCAGCCCCCGACCTTGCGCACGGCGTACTGCACGCCGTCGGTCCACGCCACCATGTGGCCGGTGTCGACGGTGTAGGTCTGACCCGGCGCGAGGTCGATGTGGTGGATCGCGCCGTACGACGACAGCACGATCTCGCCCTGGCCGGCCACGCGCAGCATGAACAGGCCCTCGCTGGAGAAGAACGTCTTGCCGCCGCCCCACTGGGTGTCGACCTCGATGCCGGCCGAGGAGGCGAGGTAGGACCCGGAGGTGACGAAGAGCTGGCCGTTGAGCGGCCAGGCCACCACGTCGCCGGGCAACGAGGGAGCGACGTACATCTCGGCCCCGTCGACCTGGGCGGTGAAGGTGTTCATGAAGAACGACTCCCCGCCCAGAACCGCGCGCTTGAGCCCCTTCAGGACGCCACCCTGGGTGGAGGTCTCCATGGCGATGCCGGGGGACATGGCCAGCATGGCCCCGGACTCGGCCCGGACCGTCTCGCCGGCGGCGAGGGTGAGCTTGGCGGTGGCGTAGGCGGGGCTGTAGAGGACCTGTGTCTGCACGGGGGAGACGCTAGGGCGGCCCGGCCGCCTCGCGCAGGCTTTCGACCGCTGGTCTGGTCGGGTCCGGGGCGGGAGTGTCGGAGGCGGATGGTCTGATGGCCCGGTGCCCCCCGTCGACCGCATGAGCGCCACCGGGCCGGCGTACGTCCTGGAGCGCGCGCCGGCGGCGAGCGAGCGACCGCGGCTCGACGCCGACCAGCAGCGCGTGGTCGACCACGCGGGCGGGCCGCTGCTGGTGCTGGCCGGGCCGGGCACCGGCAAGACGACCACCCTCGTGGAGGCGATCGCCCGCCGCATCGAGGACGGCGCCCGGCCCGAGCAGGTGCTCGCACTGACCTTCTCCCGCAAGGCCGCCGAGCAGCTGCGCGACCGGGTCACCGCCCGCCTCGGGCGCACGATGAGCACCCCGCTGGCCTCGACCTTCCACTCCTTCGCCTACGGCCTGATCCGCGAGCTCGCGCCGGCCGAGCTCTACGAGTCGCCGCTGCGGCTGCTCTCGGCGCCCGAGAGCGACGTGGTGCTGCGCGAGCTGCTCGCGCAGACCCCGGAGTCGGTGCGCTGGCCGCAGGCGCTCGAGCACGCGCTCGGCACCCGTGGCTTCGCCAAGGAGGTGCACGCCGTGCTCTCCCGCGCGCGTGAGAAGGGACTGGAGGGGCCCGACCTCGCGCGCCTCGGCCGCGAGCACGGCGCCCCCGAGCTGGTGGCCGCGGGCCTGTTCCTCGACGCCTACCTCACCAACCTCGACGCCCAGGGCGCCACCGACCACCCCGACCTGATCCGCCGGGCGACCCTCGAGGCCGAGGTCCACCGCGACCAGCTCCGGGCGCGGCTGCGGCACGTCTTCGTCGACGAGTACCAGGACACCGACCCCGGACAGGTCGCCCTGCTGCGGGCGCTGGCCGGCGACGGCCGCGACCTCGTGGCCGTGGGCGACCCGCACCAGTCGATCTACGCCTTCCGCGGGGCCGAGGTGCGCGGGATCCTGGAGTTCCCCACGGCCTTCCCGACCGCCGACGGGCGCCCGGCGCCGGTGGTCGCGCTGCGCACCACCCGCCGCTTCGGGCCGCGTCTGCTCGTCGCCGCCCAGCGCGTGGCGGGCCGGCTGGGCCTGCCCGGCACGATCGACCAGGCCGCCCGCGAGGCGTTCCTCATGCCGCGCTCGGAGGCAGGCGTCGAGGGCCGGGTCACGGTGCGCACCTTCGACACCGAGCGCGCCGAGGCCGAGCACCTCGCCGACCTGCTGCGCCGCGCGCACCTCGAGGACGGGGTCGACTGGGACGACATGGCGGTGCTGGTGCGCTCCGGCCGCAGCACCATCCCTCCGTTGCGGCGGGCGCTGGCCGCGGCCGGTGTGCCGGTCGAGGTCGCCAGCGACGAGCTCCCGCTGGTCCGCGACCCCGCCGTGCTCCCGCTGCTCGACGCGCTCCGCGCGGTGGTCCACCTGCACGAGGAGGACCCCGCGCACCCCGACCACGTCGGGCCGGCCCGGGCCGAGGCGCTGCTGACCGGCCCGCTCGGCGGCCTGGACGCCGGCGACGTACGCCGCCTGGCGCGACGCCTGCGCACCCGCGAGAAGGAGCGCGCCCACCGCGAGGAGCGCACCCCCCGACCCTCCCGCGAGCTGCTGCGCGCGTGCGTCCTCGACCCCAACGTCCTCGCCGGACTGCCCCACGGCCCCGAGGCCCCCGAGGTCGACCGGGTGCGCGCGGTGACCGACCTGCTCGCGAGCACCCGGGCCGCGCTGGAGGAGGGCGAGTCCGCGGAGCACCTGCTGTGGCGGCTGTGGTCCGGCACCCCGTGGCCGGAGCGGCTGCGCCGGGCCGTCGAGAGCGGCGGTGGCGCCGCGCGCCGGGCCCACCGCGACCTCGACGCGGTCTGCGCGCTGTTCGAGGTGGCCGCCCGGGCCGAGGAGCAGCGTGACCACCTCGGGGTGCGCACCTTCCTGGAGACGCTGGTCGCGCAGGAGATCCCGGCCGACACCCTGGCCGAGCGCGGCTCGCGCGGCTCGGCGGTGCGGCTGCTCACCGCCCACCGCTCGAAGGGCCTGGAGTGGCGGCTGGTCGTCGTCGCCCACGTCCAGCAGGACGCCTGGCCCGACCTGCGCCGACGCTCGACGCTGCTGCAGGCCGACCGGATCGGTGCGGGCGAGCTGGTGCCGCCGGTGAGCCGACGCGAGCTGCTGCTGGAGGAGCGCCGGCTCTTCTACGTCGCCTGCACCCGAGCCCGCGAGCGGCTGGTCGTGACCGCGGTGGCCTCGCCCGACGACGAGGGCGAGCAGCCCTCCCGCTTCCTCGAGGAGCTCGGGGTGAGCGTGGAGCCGGTCGTCGGCCGCCCCCGCCGGCCGCTGTCGATGGACGGGTTGGTGGCCGAGCTGCGCCGCACCCTGGCCGACCCCGGCACCAGCGAGCCGCTGCGCGAGGCGGCGGCCCGGCGGCTGCGCCGGCTGGCGGGGGAGCACGTGGGCAGCGGCGACCGCGTGCGGCCGCTGGTCCCACAGGCCGACCCCGGCACCTGGTGGGGCACCCGCGCGGCCTCGTTGTCGCCGCAGCCGGTGCGCGACCCCGAGCAACCCGTCCCGGTCTCGGCGTCGGTCCTGGAGGCGCTCGGCCTCTGCCCGACCCGCTGGTTCCTGGCCGACGAGGCGGGCGGCGTGGTGCGCTCCCACCAGTCGGCCAACCTCGGCCAGATGGTGCACGCCCTCGCCGAGAGGGTCTCCACCGGCGAGCTCGCCGCGGCGCCCGACGAGGAGGGCCTGGCGCTACTGATGGAGCAGGTCGACGCGGTGTGGGGTCGGCTGGAGTTCCGCACGCCGTGGTCCCGGGCCCGCGAGCACGAGCGCATCCGGGTCGCGCTCACCCGCTTCCTGCGCTGGCACCACGCCAACCCCCGCGCCCTGGTCGGCACGGAGTCCCGCTTCACCACCGAGGTCGACCTGCCCGACGGCGAGCGGGTCCGGCTGATCGGGTACGCCGACCGGGTCGAGCTCGACCACGACGGCCGGGTCGTGGTGGTCGACCTCAAGACCGGGCGCTCGGCGCCCACGGGCCCGGCCGTGCAGCAGCACCTCCAGCTCGGCCTCTACCAGTACGCCGTGGACCGCGGCGCCGTCGACGAGGTGCTCGCCCCCCACACCGGTGCGCCGGGCGTGGCGGGCGGTGCCGAGCTGGTGCAGCTCGGCCTCGAGGACGGCTCCGAGACCGCGACCGTGCAGCTGCAGGACGTCCAGCCCGACGGTGGGACGGCCCGCGAGGAGCTGCTGCGCCGGCTCCAGCACGCCGCGGTGATGCTGCGCCAGGAGAGCTTCCCGGCCGTGGCCGGCGCGCACTGCCGCGACTGCCCCTTCGTGCCGCTGTGCCCGATCAAGTCCGCCGGACCGGTGGTGGGGGCGCCGTGAGCCTGCTCGCCGACGGGCCGCTGCAGATCCGCACGCCCGAGGACCTCCAGCGCGCGATGGGCACCCACTACGCGCCGAGCCCCCAGCAGTGGCGGGCGATCTCGGCGCCGCTGGCCCCGGCGGTCGTCGTGGCCGGCGCCGGCTCGGGCAAGACCACCCTGATGGCCGCCCGCGTGGTGCACCTGGTGCTCACCGGCCAGGTGCGTCCCGACGAGGTGCTCGGCCTGACGTTCACCACCAAGGCCGCCAGCGAGCTGCGCCAGCGGGTGCGCGAGGCGCTGCGCGCCGCAGGCGTCCTCGACGCCGACACCGAGGTCCCGCTGGGCGACGAGGCGCCCGACGACACCCTCGAGCCGACCGTGCTGACCTACCACGCCTACGCCGCCCAGCTGCTCTCCGAGCACGGGCTGCTCATCGGCCACGAGCCCGACACCCGCGTCATCACCGACGCCGCGCGCTACCAGCTGGGCGCCCGGGTGGTCGACGGCTGGACCGGCGACGTCCGCGCGCTGTCGGACCACCCGCCCACCGTCATCCAGAACCTGCTGGCCCTCGACAGCGCGATGAGCGAGCACCTGGTCGGCCCCGACGACGTGCGGCGCACCGACGAGGAGGCTCGCCGCGGGTTCCTGCGCGCGATCGAGGAGGAGGCGGCCGGCAAGGGCCGCAAGACCTGGCGCGAGGCGGCCGAGAAGGCGATCCACGCCCTCGACCGCCGCGCGGAGCTGCTCGGCCTGGTCGGCGGCTACCGCCGGCTCAAGGCCGACCTCGGCCTCATGGACTTCTCCGACCAGATCGAGCTGGCCGCGCGGCTGGCCCGGCAGCAGCCGGGCGTGGGAGCCGCGGAGCGGGCCCGCTTCAAGGTCGTCCTCCTCGACGAGTACCAGGACACCTCCGTCGCGCAGGCGGTGATGCTCGGCCACCTCTTCTCCGGGCCCGACCCCGAGCACGGCCGCGGGCACGCGGTGACCGCCGTCGGCGACCCCAACCAGGCGATCTACGGCTGGCGCGGCGCCTCGGTCTCCAACATCCTCGGCTTCGGCGAGACCTTCCCGTCCGCCGACGGCGGGCCGGTCCCGACGTACCCCCTGACCGTCAACCGGCGCTCGGACCGGCGCATCCTCGAGGTCGCCAACCGGCTCGCCGGCCCGCTGCTCGAGGCCTACCAGCAGGTCGAGCCGCTGGAGCCCAAGCCCGACGCCGACGACGGGACCGTCGAGGTCGCGGTGCACGAGACGCACGCCGACGAGCTGGCCTGGCTGGCGCAGGAGGTCGTGGCCGTCCACGATCGAGGCGGTCGCTGGGCCGACGTCGGGGTGCTGACCCGCGACAACCAGCACGCCGCGGAGGTTTTCGACGCCCTCACCGCCGCCGGGGTCCCGGTCGAGATCGTCGGCCTGTCGGGGCTGCTGCGGCTGCCCGAGGTCGCCGAGGTCGTGGCCTGCCTGACCCTGCTGCACGACGTCACGGCCAACGACGCCCTGCTCACCCTGCTCTCCGGGCCGCGGTGGGCGGTCGGCCCGCGCGACCTGCGGCTGCTGGCCGAGCGCGCCCGTGAGCTGGCGGGCTTCTCGGCCCGCACCCGGCACGCCTCGGCGCTGGAGGAGCTGGTCGCCATCGCCGACGGGGTCGATCCCGCCGAGGTGCCCTCGCTCGACGACGCGCTGGCCGACCCCGGCGACCGGCCCTACTCCGAGGAGGCGCGCGAGCGGTTCGCCCTGCTGGCCGCCGAGCTGCGGCTGCTGCGCTCGGTGGTGGGCGAACCCCTGCTCGACGTGGTGCGCCGGATCCTCGACGTCACCGGTGCCGACGTCGAGCTCGCCTCCGCGGTCAGCCCCGCGGCCGAGGCCCGCCGCGACAACCTCGACCTCTTCGTGCGGGCGGTCGCGGACTTCCAGGCCGTCGACGGCGCGGTGACCCTGCCGGCCCTGCTGGCCTACCTCACCGCCGAGGACGACCAGGGCAACGGGCTGGACCTGGCCACGCCGACGCTCGCCGACTCCGTCAAGCTGCTCACGGTCCACCGCTCCAAGGGTCTGGAGTGGGACACCGTCTTCCTGGTCGGCACCTGCGAGGGCCGCTTCCCCAGCAACCGCTCGCGCACCCTGTGGACCTCCTCACCGGCCGTGCTCCCCGCGCCCCTGCGTGGCGACGCCGCCGACCAGCCGCAGCTGCTCGGCCACGACAAGGCCGCGCTCGACGCCTACCGCCAGGCGACCCGCGACCACGACGCCGAGGAGGAGCTGCGCCTGGGGTACGTCGCGGTCACCCGCGCCGCCCACCGGCTCTGCGTCACGTCGTACTGCTGGTCCGAGCGCGCCACGCCCTTCGGCCCCTCGGCCTACCAGCGGGTGCTCAAGGAGCAGCTCGAGGAGTGGGGGACCCCGCCGGGCACCTGGCGGGAGAAGCCCCAGAAGGGCGACCCCAACCCCTACTCCGCCGTCGACTCCTCCCGGCCCTGGCCGGTCACCACGGCCGGCCGGGAGGCGCTGCTGCGCCGCGAGGCCGCCCGCCGGGTGCGCGCCGCCGAGCCTGCCGCGCAGGACGAGGGGCTGGACATGATCGAGGCCGCGCGGGTGGCCGAGTGGGACGTCGAGCTCGACCGGCTGCTGGCCGAGGCGCGGCGCGACCGGGCCGCTCTCACCCGGGTGCGGCTGCCGGCGAGCCTGTCGGCGACCGCGATGTCCCGGCTGCGCGACGACCCCGAGGCGTTCGCCCGGGAGCTGGCGCGCCCGATGCCCCGCCCGCCGTCGTCCGCCGCGCGGTTCGGCACCCGGTTCCACGCCTGGGTCGAGGCGCGCTTCGGCCAGCAGGACCTCTTCGACCCCGACGAGCTCCCCGGTCGCGGCGACGCCGGTATTGACGACGAGTCGGACCTGCAGGAGCTGGTGACGGCCTTCGAGACCGGCCCGTTCGGTGCGCGGGTGCCGCACCGGGTCGAGGCGCCCTTCTCGCTGGTGCTGGCCGGGCAGGTGGTGCGGGGGCGGATCGACGCGGTCTACCGCGAGCCGGACGGCGGCTACCTCCTGGTCGACTGGAAGACCAACCGCCGGGCCGACGCCGACCCGCTGCAGCTCGCGCTCTACCGCCTGGCCTGGGCCGAGCTGCACGACCTCGACCCCGACCAGGTCCGCGCGGCGTTCTACTACGTGCGCACCGGGAGCGTCGAGGAGCCCGCCGACCTGCCCGGGCGCGCGGCCCTCGAGGCGCTCCTGGGGCCCTCGTAGGCGCGGTCTAGTCTCGGGCCATGAGCGCTGTGGTGGTCGTCGGGGCAGGACCGGGGGTCAGCGGCTCGCTGGCCCGGCTGTACGCCGCGGAGGGCTGGTCGGTGGGCCTGGTCGGCAACGACGAGGCGGTGCTGGCCGACCTCGCCGCCACGCTCGTCGGCGTCCAGGTCGAGCGCCGGGTCGCCGACGTCTCCGACCCCGTTGCAGGTCGGCAGGCCGTGGCCGACGTCGCCGAGCGGCTGGGCCGGGTCGACGTGCTGCACGTCAACCCCAGTGCCTACCGCGAGGCCGACCCGCTGCACCTGACGGTCGAGGACCTGTTGGTCGACGTGCGGCTGGGGGTCGGTGTGCTGCTGACGGCCGTCCAGGCGGCCCACCCGTGGATGGGCCCGGGAGCGCGGGTGAGTGCCACGGGATCGATGGCCGCCGACGAGCCGAACCACGTCGCCGCCTCGCTCGGCGTGCAGAAGGCCGGTCTGCGCAACCTCGTGCTCTCCCTCGACCGCACCCTCCAGGCGGAGGGCATGCGCGCGGTCTCGGTCACCGTGCGCGGTGCCCTGGCGAAGGAGGGGACGTTCAGCCCCGACAGCGTCGCGGCCGCGATCCTGGCCGCCACCCGCCAGGACGAGGCGGCCTGGCAGGCGGAGGTCAGCCACCCGTGAGCGGCACTGCACCGTCGTACGCGCACCTGAGGATGGCGGCCGACGCGCACGACCGGGCGGCCCTGCGCCGCGCCGACGACGCCTGGCTCGAGGCACGGTGGGCCGACCCCGCGACCCGGGTGCTGGTCGTCTCCGGGACCCGGATCCGTCCCGTCGACGGCCGGGTCGACTGGATCTCCCCGGCCCAGGCTCCCGACGGCCTGCGCGTGCTGCTGGGGGAGTGGCAGGACCGGGCCTGGTTCGCCGTGGTCACCGACGCCGCGGTGTCGAAGCAAGGGCAGGGGTGGGTGCCGTTGCGGGGCCTGCTGCCGGCGCTGGCCGACGACGCGCTGGCCTATGCCCCGCTGGTCTTTCACGCTCTCGGCCTGGCCGAGTGGCTCTTCGCGACCCGCTTCTGCCCACGCTGTGCCGGGGCGCTGGAGCCACGCCGATCCGGGCACGAGCTGGTGTGCACGCAGTGCGGGAAGCCGCAGTTCCCGCGCACCGACCCCGCCGTGATCATGGTCGTGGCCTCCGGGGAGCCGGGCAGCGAAGACGAGCGCTGCCTGCTGGGCCGCCAGGCGATCTGGCCCGAGGGCCGCTTCTCCACCCTGGCCGGGTTCTGCGAGCCGGGGGAGACCCTCGAGGACGCGGTGCGGCGCGAGGTGCTCGAGGAGACCGGGGTCCGCGTCGGGGACGTGGAGTACTTCGGCAACCAGCCGTGGCCGCTGCCGGCCAGCCTGATGCTCGGCTTCGTCGGGCGCGCGACCAGCACCGAGATCGAGGTCGACCACGACGAGCTCGAGGACGCCCGGTGGTTCACCCGCGCCGAGATGCGCGAGCAGGCGGAGGCAGGCACGCTGGTGCTGCCCGGCGGGGTCTCGATCAGCCGCTCGCTGGTTGAGCACTGGTACGGCGGAGCCCTGCCGGGTCAGTGGTGATCGCGCCCGCTGGCGCGGCTGCGTTCAGGCCAGCGCGGCCAGCTTCTCCTTGACCTGCGCGAGCGAGGGATTGGTCTGCGCGGTGCCGTCGGAGTACACCAGCGTCGGCACCGTCTGGTTGCCGCCGTTGACTTGCTCGACGATCAGCGCCGCGTCGGGGTCCTGCTCGATGTCGACGACGGAGTAGGCGATGCCCTCGCGGTCCATCTGGCTCTTCAGGCGGTGGCAGTAGCCGCACCACGGGGTGCTGTACATCGTCACGCTGGCTGTGGACGCGCTCATCGGGGCTGTCCCCTCCTCGATCTAGGCTGGTGGCCGTTCCCACCCGCAACCTCACACGACCCGGAGTTGTTCCCGCCGATGCCCCCCGCCCCCACCCGTGCCGAGGCGCTGCTGGACGCGCTGGACCCCGAGCAGCGGGCGGTGGCCGAGGCGCTGCGCGGTCCGGTGCGGGTGCTGGCCGGTGCCGGCACCGGCAAGACCCGGGCGATCACCCACCGCATCGCCCACGGCGTCGCGACCGGCACCTACGCGCCGACCGAGGTCCTGGCGGTGACCTTCACGACCCGAGCCGCCGGGGAGATGCGCTCCCGGCTGCGCACGCTCGGGGCCGGCGGGGTGCAGGCGCGCACCTTCCACTCCGCCGCGCTGCGCCAGCTGCGGTACTTCTGGCCGCACGTGCACGGGGTCGACCTGCCGGTGCTCACCGAGTCCAAGATCGGGCTGCTCGCCGGTGCCTGCCGGCGCCAGCGGCTGCGCGCCGACCAGGCCCAGCTGCGCGACCTCGCCTCCGAGGTCGAGTGGGCCAAGGTCTCCAACGTCGGCCCCGACGACTACGCCCGGATCGCCACGGCCCGCGGCCGCGAGGTGACCGGGCTCGATGCCGACACGGTGGGCCGGGTCTTCGGCGCCTACGAGGACGTCAAGCGCGCCGAGGGCCGGATGGACATGGAGGACGTCCTGCTGCTCACCGCCGGTCTGCTGGCCGAGGACGAGCGGGTCGCCGCCCAGGTCCGTCGGCAGTACAAGTGGTTCGTCGTCGACGAGTTCCAGGACGTTTCACCGCTGCAGTCCGCGCTGCTGGACCTCTGGCTCGGTGGCCGCGACGAGATCTGCGTGGTGGGCGACCCCGCCCAGACGATCTACTCCTTCGCCGGCGCCAACGCCGACTACCTCCGTGACTTCCCGCGCAAGTTCCCCGGCACCACCTCGGTGGAGCTGGTGCGCAACTACCGCTCGACCCCGGAGATCGTCCGCACCGCGACGACGCTGCTGGCCGGCACCCCGAGCCAGGGCGTGGCCTTGCGCTCGGAGCAGCCGGCGGGCGCGGCGGTGGAGTTCGCCCCCCAGCCCGACGAGGTGGCCGAGGCCGAGGCCACGGCCGCGCGGGTCCTGGCGCTGCGCGACGAGGGCGTGCCGCTGTCGGAGATGGCGGTGCTCTTCCGGATCAACGCCCAGTCCGAGGCCTTCGAGGAGGCGCTCTCGGCGCGCTCCCTGCCCTACGTCATCCGGGGCGCCGGCCGCTTCTTCGAGCGGCCCGAGGTGCGCGAGGCGGTGACCCGCATCCGTGGGGCGGCCCGCAGCGCGCCGGGGGAGGACCTGGTCGAGACCGTGCGCTCGACCCTGGCCGGCATGGGCTGGACGCCGGAGCCGCCGCGCGCCCGTGGCCAGACCCGGGACCGGTGGGAGTCCTGGCAGGCGCTGGTCGACCAGGCCGAGGAGTACGCCGCCGGCGAGGGCACCGCGCAGGAGGACCCGCTCAACGCCTTCGTCGACGAGCTCGACCGCCGGGCCGCCGAGCAGCACGCCCCGGTCGCCGAAGGCGTCACGCTGGCCACCTTCCACGCCGCCAAGGGTCTGGAGTGGGACGTCGTGTTCTGCGTCGGCCTGCAGGACGGCACCCTGCCGATCACCTACGCCGACACCCCCGCAGCGGTCGAGGAGGAGCGTCGGCTGCTCTACGTCGGCATCACCCGTGCGCGACGCACGCTACGGCTGTCGTGGTCCGCGGCGCGCAACCCTGGCGGCCGCGGCAACCGCAAGCCCTCGCGCTTCCTCGACCCGGTGCTCCCGGACTCGGCCCGTCCGGCGGAGCCGAGCGCGCGGCGCCGCGGTGCGATGACCTGCCGCGAGTGCGGGCGTCCTCTGACCACGCCGGCGGAGAAGAAGCGGGCGCGCTGCGAGGACTGCCCCGCCTCCTACGACGAAGAGCTCTTCGAGCGCCTCCGCGAGTGGCGCAAGGGCCGCGCCGACGAGGAGAAGGTGCCGGCCTTCGTGGTCTTCAACGACGCCACGTTGCAGCTCATCGCCGAGGTGCGGCCCACCACCGAGCGGGAGCTGCTCAAGATCAGCGGGATCGGCCGCTCGAAGCTGGAGAAGTACGGCGAGGACGTGCTCGGCCTGCTCGCCTGAGCACGCCCGCGACCGGGTGCGAGCTGCCCCCTCGTGGCCCGTGGCCGGAGGTTGCCAGGAGAAAATCAAGAAATAGTCAAAAAATGGTTTGCTCCTTACATCGCCCAGGCACTACCTTCCTGATCACGTCCTGAACACCCGCGCACCACGGCCCTGACACAGCCGGCGCCCTACGCACCTGAGGAGGTGGACCCCATGGAGAACATCACGCGCCAGACGACGGCTCAGACCCCGTCGCGCTTCGGCATGCCCGCATGCGGCCACCGCTGGACCCAGGTCCAGGGCTCCCTCCTCGAGGGTGCTGCCGTGCCGGCCGTCGTGCGTGATCGCGGCGCCAAGGCCGGCGTCTTCGCCATCTACACCCCGGGTGACAACGCCTGGAGGCCACCGACCTGTTGAGACCAACAGTCACCGGCACCTCCAGGCCGCGGAACCCGACACCGGGATCCGCGGCCTTCGTGTTTCCCGGACCAGTCGAGCTGCGACCAGTCCCACGAGAGGAGGTGATCGAACCGATGACTGTCAGTGTCCTCGAGCTGCACGACGAGCTCGCCAAGGTCGACGACGAGACCATGCCCTGCCGGGTCAACAACCCCGAGCTGTGGTTCGCCGAGACCCCGGCCGACGTCGAGCGTGCCAAGGCGCTCTGCGTGGAGTGCCCCGTCCGCAGCCTCTGCCTCGCCGGCGCCCTGGAGCGCCGCGAGCCGTGGGGGGTCTGGGGAGGAGAGCTCTTCCTGCAGGGAGTCGTCATCCCGCGCAAGCGACCCCGTGGCCGTCCGCGGAAGAACCCCGTGGCCGCCTGAGCCGCACCAGCAGCACCGCACCACCCGCCGAGCACCACCCACCGCACCATCCGAGAGAGAGACCACGAGATGTTCCCGCAGACCGAGACCCTGGCTCGCGCGCAGATCAGCGCCCGCCTGGGAGAGGCGCAGCGCCGGCGCCAGGGCCACGAGCTCGCTCGAGCCCACCGCTTCAGCCGACGCGCCGAGCACGCCGCCGTGCAGGCTCGACTCGCCCTCGCCCGAGCGCTCTGAGCGCAGCACCGCACCACGAAGAAGAGACCACCTGACATGCACAACGACACGATCCGGAGCACCACCATGGAACTCATGAACGAGAACCTGGCCCGCGCGCAAATGTCCGCGCGCCTGGGAGAGGCGCACGAGCTGCGACGGGGCCACCAGCTGGCCCGTGCCAAGCGCTTCGGCCGCAAGGCCGAGGTCGCCGCTCAGCAGGCGAGGCTCGCCCTCGCCCGCGCCCTCTGACGGGGACGGGCTGCAGGCACGACACCACCGGCACCTGATCGCGGGTGCCACCCGGGAGCCGGGGCAACGACGGAGAGTCCGTCGGGGCCCCGGCTTCTCGGCGTTCTAGGCTCCAGCATGGTCACCTGCGACTTCTGCGGTCGGCGCGAGGACGACGAGGCCGCCACCCTGCGCTGGAGCACCGCGGTCGACGACGGGCGACGGCGTCGCTACTGCGAGACCTGCTCGCGCGAGCACCTGCGCTCGATGGAGGGCAAGCTGGCTCCCGAGCACTGGTGAGCGGCCAGCTCGGCCCAGCCGCAGCCGCAGCGCGGGTGCCGCAGCCACTCCCGCCGCTGTGGTGAGGGGTCCGGGCCCAGCCGCACCGTCGCCGACCAGGTGCTCGGCCGCTCCCCGTCGACCCAGCGCAGCACGTCGCGGACCGCCCAGGCCAGCGCCAGCTGCCACAGCACGGGGTCCAGCGGGGCGGGCGCGGTCACGTCCGCCTGCTGCTCGAGCACCAGCGGCCGGCGCGGGTCGACGTCGGCGAGGTGCGCATCGAGGCAGCGCAGGCACGCGGTGCGGCCCGGCGCGACGAACGGCCCGAGCACGACGTGGTCGAGCTCGCCGTGCACCAGCAGGTGCGGGCGGTCCTGCTGCGTGAGGGCGTCGAGCTCGCAGCGGTCCGGCTGCCCCTCCCGCAGCACCAGCACCACGTCGGGCGGGCCGGTGCAGGTCGGGACGCCGGCGGTGGCCAGCAGCCGTTCCACGGTGACCCGGTCCGGTGAGGGGCCGTCCACGGCCACGACCGCCTGGCGGCGTACGGCCCAGCGCGCCGCGGCGCCGGCCGGGTCCGCGCACCAGGTGGCGGCGAGGGCAGCGCGCTCGACCGGCCCGGCGGCGTACGACGCCAGGCTGGTGCGCAGGGTGGGACCGTCGACGAGCAGTCCGGCGGTGTGCAGCCGGTCCAGCGCCAGGGCTGCCCCGGGGGCGTCGCGCACGTCGGCCGCGAGCGGTGAGCCCTCCTGCAGGGCGCCGAGCACCCGGCGTACCTCGGGGGTGTCGGGCAGGACGGCGGCCCGTGCGTCGAGTCCGACCTGGACGTGCTGGGCGTCGCGCCGGGCCACGGCGGTGCCGGGCAGCAGTCGCGGCTGCTCGGGGAGCGGGCCAGCCGGTGCGGGGGCTGAGGTCATGACCGTGGTCTACCCGGTCCGCGCCGTCGGGGCCGGCGCTCCTCCACAGGCCCGTTCGCGGAGCGGGAAAGCGCAGGACCGGCACCCGCCGTGAGGCGCGTGCCGGTCCTGGGTGGTTCTCCGGTGAGGCTCAGGCCTTGCCGAGGATCCGGTTGAGGTTGGTCGAGCAGACGGGGCACACGGCCTTGGCCATGCGGGTGCCCTTGTCGTTCACCTTGACCTCGCCCTCTGCCTCGCGCTTCTCCTTGCACTTCACGCAGTAGAACTCGCCGCTCCAGGTCTCCGCCATGACGGCCTCCTTGCCTATTCTCACTTCGGTCGTCGCGGCGGGGAGAGTGAGGGGAAGCCCGCCGGGGCCAGGCGGTCTGCCGCCGGCCGAGACGACCCTACGGCACGCTCAGCCAGGCGTGCGACAGGCGCCCCCCTGCGGTGCGCCGAGCGTGTCGGCGCGGGGGAGCCGGGCGCTGGTTGGATGGGGTGCCATGAGCACCTCGACGCCCGGGCCGGCACCGGTCCCCGCCCTGTCCCACCTGCGCCTCGAGCGGCCCTCCGAGGGGGTCGCGGTCCTGGTCCTGGACAACCCCGGCATGCGCAACGCCATGTCGGAGGAGATGACCTCCTCGTGGGTGGCTGCGGTCGAGGCGCTCGCCGACGACCCGACCGTGCGCGTGGTGGTCGTGACTGGAGAGGGCAGCGCCTTCTCCTCCGGCGGCGACACCGCCTGGATCGCCAGCGAACCCGAGGCCGGGGTCGACCGGCTCCGCTCGCGGATGCTGCCCTTCTACCGCGCCTGGCTGACCATCCGACGACTCGAGGTGCCGACGATCGCGGCGATCAACGGCCCGGCGATCGGGGCCGGGCTGTGCCTGGCGCTGGCCTGCGACATCCGGTACGCCGCGGAGGGCGCGCGCATGGGCGTCCCGTTCGTGCGGCTGGGGCTGCACCCCGGCATGGCCGGCACCCACCTGCTCCCCGAGGCGGTCGGGGTGGCTGCGGCTCGGGACCTGCTGCTCACCGGGCGCCTGGTGCGCGACGAGGAGGCGGTCCGGCTCGGCCTGGTCTCCCGGGTGCTCCCGGCCGAGACCTTCCTCGAGGAGGTCCTCGAGACCGCCCGAGGGATCGCGGCGACCGCGCCCATCGCGAGCCGGCTGACCAAGCTGGCGCTGCTCGACGGCGGGCACGCCGACTTCGAGGCGGCGCTGCAGTGGGAGGCGCTCGCGCAGCCCGTCACGCTCGCGACCGCGGACCTGCAGGAGGGCATCGCGGCGGCGCAGGAGAAGCGCGCGCCGCGCTTCCGCGGCGTCTGAGCGGGCTCGTCGTCGCCCGAGAGCTGGTGCGGGCCCCCGGCCGGCACCGTAGGCCTGCCTTCCCCTTGCGGACCTCCGGAGCCGGACCCGGGGGCCCGTCTGCGCGGGACGCTAGGGGGCGGCGGCGAGCGTGGTCAACGCGTCGCGGCGATTCGGCTCCCCACCCTGTGGAGGAAGGTGTGGACGACGCTGTGGAGACACGCCCGGAGCCGGTGGAGGAGCACCGCGAGCCTGTGGGCGGGACCTGTGGAGGAGCAACCGGCCGCGGTGCCCGTCGCGGCACCTGACCTGGGCGGACGTTCCTCCACGGGGTGTGGAGGGAAGAGGATGGGGGCCATGACCAGACCGCAGGAGTACGCCGACGGTCCGATCGCCGCCCTGCGCCGGGTCGCGTTCCTGCTCGAGCGCGGCCGGGAGGACACCTACAAGGTCAAGGCCTTCCGCGGTGCCGCGGCCGCGCTGCTGCCCCTGGACCCCGACGACGTCGCGGCCCACGTCGAGGCCGGGACGCTGTCCTCGATCCCCGGGATCGGCGCGAGCTCGGCCGCGGTCGTCGCCGACGCGGTGCGCGGCGTCCTGCCCGACCGGCTGGCGCGCCTCGAGGACGAGCACGGCGGACCGCTGGCCGAGGGCGGAGGCGAGCTGCTCGCGCAGCTGCGCGGGGACCTGCACTCCCACTCCGACTGGTCCGACGGCGGGTCACCGATCGAGGAGATGGCCTTCACCGCGATGGAGCTGGGCCGCGAGTACCAGCTGCTCACCGACCACTCGCCGCGCCTCAAGGTCGCGCGCGGGCTCTCCGCCGAGCGGCTGGCCCGCCAGCTCGACGTCGTCGACGCCGTCAACGACCACCTCGACGCCACCGGGGCGGGGGAGGGCTTCACCCTGCTCAAGGGGATCGAGGTCGACATCCTGGACGACGGGTCGCTGGACCAGACCGACGAGCTGCTCGCGCGGCTGGACGTGCGGGTGGCCAGCGTCCACTCCAAGCTGCGGATGGACGCCCCGGCCATGACCCGGCGGATGGTCGCGGCGGTGCAGAACCCTTTCGTCAACGTCCTCGGTCACTGCACCGGCCGCCTGGTCACCGGCGGGCGCGGCAAGCGCCCCGAGTCGGAGTTCGACGCCCGCGCGGTCTTCGAGGCGTGCGCGGAGACCGGCACCGCCGTCGAGATCAACTCCCGCCCCGAGCGCCGCGACCCGCCCACCCGTCTGCTGGAGCTGGCCCGCGACCTCGGCTGCCTGTTCGCCATCGACACCGACGCACACGCCCCGGGCCAGCTGGACTTCCTGGCGTACGGCGCCGAGCGTGCCGCGGCCGCGGGCATCGAGCCCGACCGGATCGTCACGACCTGGCCGAAGGACCGGCTCCTGGAGTGGGCCGCGGTCTGAGGCCTGGTCGGCGCGGGTGTGCGGCGAGGTCCCCGGCTCGAGCCGGCCGCCGGGCTACTGTCGGGCCATGACGGCGGTCGAGGTGCGCAGGTCCAAGCGCCGCCGTCGCACGGTCTCGGCCTACCGCGAGGGCGACCGGATCGTCGTGCTCGTGCCGGCCACCCTGACCCAGGCCGAGGAGGCCGAGTGGGTCGACACGATGGTGGCGCGGATCGAGCGGGCCGAGGCACGGCGCCGGCCGAGCGACGACGCGCTGATGGAGCGCGCGCTGTCGCTGTCGGACCGCTACCTCGGCGGGATCGCCGTGCCCGAGTCGGTGCGCTGGGTCGACAACCAGTCGAGCCGCTGGGGCTCGTGCACACCGGGTGACCGCACCATCCGGCTCTCCACCCGGCTGCAGGGCATGCCGACCTGGGTCATCGACTACGTGCTCGTGCACGAGCTGGCGCACCTCATCGAGACCCACCACAACGACAGCTTCTGGGCCTGGGTGGACCGCTACCCCCAGGCCGAGCGGGCCAAGGGCTACCTCATGGGCTGGTCGGCGGCGGCCAAGCTGGAGGACCTGCCCGAGGGACACGTCGACTGACGCCTCGGGGTCAGGCGGTGGCCGCCCTCGAGCGCGCCAGCGCGATGAGCGCGTGCATCTCGTCCTCGAGCTCCGGCAGCGCCGAGAGGTGGAACCACCGCACGTCCAGCGACTCCTCGCTGGTCTCCGGCCGTGCCGCGAGCGGCGCCCGGGCGACGTAGCGGACGTCGAGGTGCTGGACCGGGCCGCGGGGGTCGCAGAACTCGACCGTGTGCTCGCTGAGCTGCGCGGGCTCCGGGTCCACGCTCAGCTCGGCCAGCCCCGACTCCTCCAGGCCCTCGCGCCGCGCCGCGGCCAGGAGGGTGGCGTCACCGGGCTCGAGGTGGCCACCGAAGTGGAACCACCGTCGTGCCTTGCGGTGCAGGTTGAGCAGCACGTGCTCACCGGTGCGGTCGACGACCAGGACCCCGGCGGTGAGGTGGTCGGGGAAGCAGGACCGCTCCACCCCGTCCTCGTGGGCGCGCAGGTGCATCACGAACCGGGTGCGCAGGGCCTCCTGGGCGGCGTCCGGTGCCGTCCAGCAGTCGAGGGTGCGCAGTGCGTCGGCGTGCAGGGCGGCCGCGTGCGGGCTCACGCGGTCGGGGAGCCGTCGCCGGCTCCGTCGCTCCCGCCCTCGCTCGCGTCGGGGCCGTCGAGGAGCTTGCGCAGCTCGGCGTCGAAGTCCTCCTCGGACAGCGAGTCCGGAGCCGTGGCGTCCGCGCGGAAGCCGAGCGGGTCGTCGAGGTCGGCGGCGGTGGGCAGCAGGTGCGGGTGCATCCAGACGCCGTCGCGGCCCTCGACGCCCTGCCGGGTGCGCAGCGAGCCCCACAGGGTGGAGGCGTCGCGCAGGCGGCGCGGCCGCAGCTCGAGCCCGACCAGCGCGGCGAAGGTGTCCTCGGCGGGACCACCGGCGGCGCGGCGGCGGCGTACGGCCTCCTGGAGCTTGGTGGCCGACGGCATCCGCTGCGCGGTGGCCTGGCCGACGACCTCGTCGACCCAGCCCTCGACGAGCGCGAGGACCACCTCGAGCCGCTGGAGGGCGGCCTGCTGCACCGGCGACTTGGGGATGTCGAACATCCCGCCCTCGACCAGGCGCTGCATGGCGGCGGGGTCGGTCGGGTCGATGCCGCGCAGCTGCTCCTCGACCCGCTCCTGGATGGCGTCGGTGTCGATCTGGATGCCGCTGGCGTAGTCGGTCACCGCCTCGACCACGTGGTCGCGCAGCCACGGGACGCCGGCGAAGAGCCGCTGGTGGGCGGCCTCGCGCAGCGCGAGGTAGAGCAGCACGTCGTCGTCGCTGACGTCGAGGCCCTCGGCGAACGCCGCGACGTTGGCCGGCACCAGCGCGGCCCGGCCGGCCGGGGCCAGCGGGACGCCGACGTCGGAGACGCTCAGCACCTCCTGGGCCAGGGTGCCCAGGCCCGAGCCGACCTGCGAGGCGAGCATGCCGCCGATGACCTTGCCGAGCATGCCGAGCAGCGGCCCGGACATGGCACGGGCCTCCTCGGGCAGCGCGTCGGACAGCGCGTCGACCGAGCGTGCAGCGATCGGCTCGACGAGGTGGCGCCAGACCGCGGCGGTCTCCACGACCCACTCGGCCCGGGACCAGGCGGTGGTGCTGGTGATGCCGGAGGGCAGGTCCGTGGCGTCGTCGAGCCAGTGGTCGGCCAGCCGGACGGCGTCGGCGACGGCGTCCTTCTGCTTCTGGGTGGGGCTGGGGTCGGGCTGCTGGGCGACGACCCGTCGCGCGGTGTCGAGGGCCAGCTCCCAGTTCAGGGGGCCGTCGTAGGGCTGGAGCATCGCCTGGATCTGGCCGAAGAGCTGGCCGAGGTCGGGCATCTGCCCGCCCGCGCCGCCCAGCTGCTGGCCGAAGGCCTGGAACTGCTGCTGGAAGTCCTTGCCGAAGGCGCCGCCCAGGCCACCGCCGAGCCCGCCGCCGGCCATGCCGCCGAAGAGCTGCTCGAACGGCGTGCCCTTGAAGGGGTTGGGCTGCTCGTCCTCGCCGCGGCCCTCGTGCTCGCCCGTGCCGTCGTCGCCACTGCTCATGGGTCCACGGTACGCCGGGCGGCAACTCGCTACGGTGTGCCGGTGACCGATTCCCAGCCCCAGGACCAGCCCGTGGGCGCGACCCCGGACCCGTCGTCCCGCGTGCGCCTGGTGGACGTGCGCGACACGCCGCTGGACGCGGCGGAGGTGCTGGCCGCGATCGCCGACGAGCACGCCGGCGGGGAGACGCTCTTCGTCGGGCGCGTGCGCGACCACGACGGCGGCCGCGGCGTGTTGTCGCTCGACTACTCCGCCCACCCGACCGCGCTCGCGCGGCTGCAGGACGTCTGCGAGCAGGTGGCGGCCCGGCACGAGGTGCGCGCCGTGGCCGCGGTCCACCGCGTCGGCGCGCTGGCGATCGGGGACGTCGCGGTCGTCGTCGCGACCTCGGCCGCCCACCGCGGCCAGGCCTTCGACGCCAGCCGCGACCTGATCGACACCCTCAAGGCCGAGGTGCCGATCTGGAAGCACCAGCGCTTCGCCGACGGCGAGGAGGAGTGGGTCGGGACCCCCTGAGCCCGACCGACGGGTCCCGGGTGGCCGCGGCACGCCTCCGCGACGACGTACCCGCTCTCGCCTAGCCTGCGAGTCGTGGAGATCCTGCTCTGGCTGCTGCCGGCCGCCCTGGTGACGGTGGTGGCGATGTGCTGGGTCGGCTGGGTCGGTCGCGAGCGGCCCGAGCCCGACCGGGAGGTCCTGCTGCGCCGCCTGGAGAAGGGCCTCTCCTCCGGCCCGCCGGTGCGGTACGCCGCCGCGCGGCCCGAGCGCGACCGCAGCACCGGCATCGCGGTGCGGCGCTCGCGCGGCCGTGGCGACTGACGACCTGGTCGGGGGCCCCGCCGGGCCCGTCTGAGGGTCTGCTGAGGACTCGGCAGGACCGGGCGCGCCCGGTTGGCGCCGGATGAGAGGGTGACCTCATGTCCCAGCGCACCCTGGCCGCGCTCCTCGCGGTGCCCCTGGTGCTGGCGATGCTCGTGGCGGCCGCCTTCACCGAGCTGCCGTACGCGACCTACGCCCCCGGCCCGACCGTCGACGTCCTCGACCAGCCCAACGGATCGGAGACGATCGCGGTCCGCGGGACGAAGACCTACCGCGACAACGGCCAGCTGCGCCTGACGACGGTGAGCGTGAGCCCGGTCGGGGAGCAGCTGAGCCTGCCGGAGCTGATGTCGGCGTGGTGGTCGGGCGACCGCGCGGTCTACCCCTACGACTACGTGCACCCCGAGGACGTCACCCCCGAGGAGGACGAGCGCCAGGGCGCGGTGTCGATGGTCACCAGCCAGGACGTCGCGATCGCCAACGCGCTGCGGGCCCTGGACTACGAGGTCGAGCCGACGCTCCAGGTCGCCTTCGTGGTGCCGGACTCGCCCGCCGACGGCGCCCTGGAGGTGCGCGACGTGCTGCTGCGGGTCAACGGCGAGGAGATCACCGACGCCGAGGAGCTGGTGCGCACCATCCAGGGCACCGAGCCGGGCGAGCAGGTCACGTTCCTGCTCGAGCGCGACGGGGAGCGTCGCACGGTCTCGGTCACGCCGCGCGAGGAGGAGGACGGTGTGGTCCGGGTGGGCTTCACGCCCGGTCAGGGGTTCCGCTACCCGTTCCCGGTGTCGGTGAACATCGACCCCGACATCGGCGGCCCCTCGGCGGGCATGATCTTCGCCCTCGGCATCTACGACACCCTCACCGAGGGCTCGCTGACCGGCGGGGGAGTGGTGGCCGGCACGGGCACCATCGACCTCGACGGTGCCGTCGGCCCGATCGGCGGCATCCAGCAGAAGATCGCCGGTGCCGAGCGCGACGGTGCCGAGCTGTTCCTCGTGCCGGCCGACAACTGCGCCGACGCCGCGCAGGTCGACGACGGGTCCCCGCGCCTCGTGCGGGTCGAGACCTTCGAGGACGCCCTGTCCTCGGTCCAGGCCTGGGCCGAGGACCCCGACGCCGAGCTGCCGACCTGCGAGGAGGACGCGTGAGCGAGCCCCTGGACCCCGAGACCCCGCGCGTGGGGGACCTCGACGTCGACCCGGCCCTGGCCTCGGCGGTGCTGGAGATCGAGCAGCACGCCAGCACCCTGGGCTGGGACCAGCCGGCGAAGCTCTTCGCGCTGGTCGACACCGCGCAGCTGGTGCAGCGCGAGCCCGCGCTGGCCGCCGCGATGGGCCTCGACGACGCCGCTGAACAGGGTTCGCTGACGGCAGTCGAGCAGGACGGCCTCGACCCGCGGACGGCGCTGGAGCGCTCGCTGGAGACCATCACGTGGCCGGCGGACGTCACCGGCTGCGCGGCCGTGGTCGAGCGCACGGTGCTGCCGCCCGAGGCCGACGCCGAGATCCCCGAGGATCCCGCGGAGGCCGCGTCGTACGCCGCCTCCCACCCGCACCGCCAGGAGCTGCGCTTGGTGGCCGGTGCGACGCGCGCCGGCGCGACGTACTGCGCGATGCGCTTCCGCAGCCACGACGACGACACCAAGGTGGTGGGCGGGACCGACCTGGTGCCCGCCCTGCTCGAGCTGCTGGCGGCGACGCTGGCCGAGACCGACCCGACCGACGAGGAGCACGATCGACCGTGAGCAGCACTGCGGAGACCCCCGACCTCCCCCCGCCCCCGACCCGCAACCCGCGCTCGCGGGCGCTGGTCATCACCGGCGTGGTGCTGGTCGTCGCCTTCTTCGGCCTCACGACCTTCTCCGGCTTCTACACCGACCGGCTGTGGTACGTCTCCGGCGGCTACGGCGAGGTGTTCTCCACCCTGCTGTGGACCCGGGTCGGGCTCTTCGTCGCGACCGGCCTGGTGATGGCGCTGGTGGTGTGCCTCAACATCGTGCTGGCCTTCCGGCTGCGCCCGATCTTCGTCGGCATGGGCGACCCCAACGGCATGGGCCGCTACCGCGACGCCATCACCCCGATCCGCCGCTGGGTGGTGCTCGGCATCGGCGCGGTGCTGCTGGTCTTCACCGGCACCTCCGGCGCCGGCCAGTGGCGGACCTTCCTGCTGTGGCGCAACGGCGGCGAGTTCGGCAGCGAGGACCTCTACTTCGGCCGCGACATCGGCTTCTTCGTCTTCGACCTGCCCTGGTACCACTTCGTCGTCGACCTGGCGATGGCCGTCCTCGTGCTCTCGGTGATCGCCGCGGCGCTGACCCACTACCTCTACGGGGGCATCTCCCTGCAGGCCTCGGCCGGGGAGCGGATGAGCGGTGCCGCGCAGGCCCAGCTCTCGCTGCTGGTCGGCCTGTTCGTGCTGGCCAAGGGCGTGGACTACTGGCTGGACCGCTTCGACCTGCCCAGCGAGACCGGGAGCCTCATCACCGGCATCACCTACACCGACGACAACGCGGTGCTGCCGGCGCGCAACATCCTCATCGGCATCTCGGTCATCTGCGCGATCTTGTTCTTCCTCAACGTGTGGCGCCGCACCTGGATGCTGCCCTCGATGGGCGTCGCGCTGCTCGCGCTCTCGGCGATCCTGCTCGGGCTGATCTGGCCTGGCATCGTCCAGCAGTTCCAGGTCCGGCCCTCCGAGCTGGACCGCGAGAGCGAGTACATCGGACGCAACATCGAGGCGACCCGGGCGGCCTACGACCTCACCGACGTCCAGATCGAGCCCTACACGCCGGAGGCGTCGATCGGGGCCACGCTGGCCTCGCTCGACGGGCAGACCAAGTCCACGCCGCTGGTCGACCCCCAGGTCGTGCGGGCCGCGTTCGAGCAGACCCAGCAGGTGCGCGGCTACTACTCCGTCGCGCCGGTGCTCGACGTGGGCCGCTACGAGATCGACGGCACCGACCGGGCGCTCGTCCTCGGGGTCCGTGAGCTCAACCAGGACGGCATCTCGGACCAGAACTGGACCAACCTGCACACCGTCTTCACCCACGGCAACGGCATCATCGCGGCGTACGCCAACCAGCGCGGGCGCGACGACCGCAGCCAGCTCGACACCGAGTCGGCCGGCGACACCGCCGCGGGCCTGGAGTGGGCGCAGGGCACGCAGGCCAACGAGAACGACCTGCAGGAGGCCACCGGCGGCTACGAGGACCGGGTCTACTACGGCGAGAACAGCCCGGAGTACTCCATCGTCGGCAAGCCGAGCCCGGACGCCGAGGACTACGAGCTGAACCTGCCGCTGCAGGGATCGGAGGTCGGCGCCTCGACGACGTTCGAGGGTGAGGGCGACGCCCCGGTGGGCTCGACCTGGAACAAGCTGATGTTCGCCATCAAGTTCGGCGAGACCAACTTCCTGCTCTCGGACCGGGTCAACGAGAACTCCCGGGTGCTCTTCGACCGCGACCCCACCGAGCGGCTGCAGAAGGTCGCCCCGTGGCTGACCGTGGACTCCGACCCCTACCCGGCGATCGTGGACGGCCGGATCCAGTGGATCCTCGACGGCTACACCACCACGGACCGGTTCCCGGGCGCGGAGAAGGACTCCTACTCCGACATGATCGACGACGCGCTGGCCGACGCCACGACGGGTCTGCAGACGATCCCCACCGATCAGATCAACTACATGCGCAACGCCGTGAAGGCGACCGTGGACGCCTACACCGGCGAGGTCGTGATCTACGAGTGGGACACCGAGGACCCCCTGCTGAAGGCGTGGATGTCGGCCTTCCCGGGCGTGGTGCAGCCGATCGAGGAGATCCCCGACGAGCTGCGCGAGCACCTGCGCTACCCCGAGGACCTGTTCAAGGTGCAGCGCTTCCAGCTGGCGCGCTACCACGTGACCGACCCCAGTGACTGGTACCAGTCGAACAACCGCTGGGAGGTCCCCGAGGACCCGTACGCGCAGCGCACCTTCCAGCCGCCGTACCGCCTCTTCGTGGACGGCCCGACGGTGCCCGGCGAGGAGGAGACCTTCTCGCTGACCTCGGTCTACACGCCGTTCCGCCGCGAGAACCTGGCCTCCTTCGTCTCCGTCGACTCCGACGCCACGTCGGAGGACTACGGCACGATGCGGGTGCTGGAGCTGCCCAACGAGCAGACCCCGGGCCCGAACCTGGTGGCCAACCAGTTCGCCTCGGACGAGGAGGTCGCCTTCGAGCTGGCCCAGTTCGACCGCTCGGGCGCCCGGCCGGTCTACGGCAACCTGCTGACGCTGCCGGTCGACGACGGGCTGATGTACGTCCAGCCCGTGTACGCCGCCCGCCAGCTCTCCGACGCCAGCTTCCCGATCCTGCGCTTCGTGCTCACCAAGTACGGCGACGACATCGGCATCGGCTCCACCCTGCGGCTCTCGCTGCAGGACCTGCTCACCAACGCGGGCGGCGGCGACCCCGAGCCCGAGCCGGAGCCGGACGAGGGCGAGGTCGACCCGGGCGAGCCCGACCAGCCCGAGGAGACCGACCCGCCGCTGGAGGGTTCGGCCGCCGAGCAGATCCAGCAGCTGCTCACCCGCGCCGAGGCGGCGTTCACCGCGGCCGACGAGGCCCTGGCCGAGGGCGACCTGGCGTCGTACCAGGAGAACGTCGAGCGGGCGCAGCAGCTGATCGAGCAGGCGCTCGCGCTGCGGTAGACCCCGATTTGGCCGCGTCGGTGGGCCCTGTGTAACGTGGGGTTCACCGACGCGGGGTGGAGCAGCTCGGTAGCTCGCTGGGCTCATAACCCAGAGGTCGCAGGTTCAAATCCTGCCCCCGCTACAAAAAACAGGGCCTGACCTGCGGAAACGCAAGTCAGGCCCTGTTGGCATTTCGGCCCATTCACAAGGTATTCACAAGTCACACCGCGTGAAGGTGCTTCTTCGACCCCTTCGCAGGCTTCGACGGCTTGGCCGGAATGACCATGACGGCAGCCGCGTGGGTCGCCGTGTCCTGGCGACCGAGGTACTTCGCCGTGACGTTGATGTCCGCGTGACCGAGCTGATTGGCGATGCTCGCGAGCGAGTGCCCTGCCTCATCCATCCACGTGGCAACCGTGCGCCGGAAGGTGTGCGTACCTGCCCACTCGACTCCCGTCGCAGCGAACACGCGACGGAGAGCCTTGCTCACGTTGTTCCGGTCGCGAGGCTGTCCGAGCTTGGTCGTGAAGTAGGTGACCCCGAACACGAGCCCGGTCGTGCCGTGCAGCTCGGCGCGCTTGCGCAGGCGCTCGACCAGATCGGCGCTCAGTCCGAGGGTCCTGTCTGCCTGTGCCGTCTTGGTGCCACGCACCCGCACGGTTGCCGCGTCCAGGTCCACGTCTGCCCACGACGTGCAGTGAAGGGCTTCACTGATCCGCACGCCGGTCCCGAACAGGAAGTGAGCGAGGCGTCCTTGCGGGCGAAGACGGCTGCGGTCTGCGTGCCGTGGGTCTCGATCTCGTGTGACATGTCGGGGTCCTCCCGGGTAGCGGATCAAACGGGCTCTTCGTACTTCAGGTGGGGATGAGGGTGTCGAGTCCTCCGCCGATGAGCAGCATGCGTAGCCGGTAGTTGTCGTAGTTGCGGAAGCCGCGGGCGACGCGGCGGTGGAGTTCGATGAGTCCGTTGATGGCTT
>NZ_JASBRN010000004.1 GCF_030149505.1 Nocardioides sp. | reverse complement strand
GCTGACGGCATGTCCACGCCCGAGGCACTGCGCTGCCTGAAACGACGTTTGGCCCGCATCGTCTTCAACCACCTCAACACCGATCAAGCAGCGGCCGCGACTGGACTCGCGGCCGCCGCTTGACATAGGAGAAACGCATGGACTCGGGCCAGTCCGCGGACGTGTCCGCCCACGACAGCTGCGTCGTGTGCTGGGCGTCGGTGCCGCGCACGTTGATGCACTTCCACCGCGAGTGGCAGGCCACCCAGGAGCAGAGCCTGGCGGACGCGATCGCGTTGACGCTGCGCCAGGTGCCCCCGCCGCGGAATTCCCTGCGGGGGGATGCTGTTGTGGGAGCGTGTCAACCGGAGTCGTGATCGCGCTCGTCGCCGTCGTGCTGGCGCTGGGGTTCGGCCTCTACCGCGCCCGCACCGACGGCCGTTTCCGGGCTGCCCCGGCGGTCGAGCACGGGGACACGTCCGGCACGACGGTGGGTCGAGCCCCGGAGGCGTCCGACCCCGGTCCTCGCGCCTGGGACGACGTCCTCGCCGCCCTCCCCGACGCCGAGCTGGGCGAGCGGGCGACGCTCCTGCAGTTCTCCTCCGCCTTCTGCGCCCCCTGCCGCGCGACCCGCCAGGTGCTCTCCGAGGTCGCTTCGGTCGTCCCCGGGGTGGTCCACCTCGAGGTGGACGCCGAGCACCACCTCGACCTCGTGCGCCGCCTCGACGTGCTGCGCACCCCCACGACCCTCGTCCTCGACGCCGGCGGCCGCGAGGCCACTCGCGCGGCGGGTGCTCCCCGCAAGGAGACGGTGCTCGCCACCCTCGACGGGATCGTCTGACGCCTCCGGGGGCGGCGGCTCGTCAACCGACGGGCAGAAGTCCCGCGAACGCGGCCGATCCCTGCGTGCTCAGGCGGCGGCGCAGGCGACGCACATGACTTCTGCCCGTCGCTTGACGACGGCGCGCAGGGTCTCGGCCACCAGCTCCGGCTCGAACATCACGTCCTCCCAGCTGAACCGCAGGACCAGCCACCCCGCGGCGACCAGCGCGTTGTAGCGCCGGGCGTCCCGGCGCAGTGCCCGGCGGTCCCCGTGCCACGTGAAGGAGTCGGCCTCCAGGACGATCCTGAGCCGCTCGTCGACCAGGTCCGGGCGGCCGAGCCAGCCCGGGTCGTGGATGGCGACCTGCGGCACGACCTGCAGCCCGTCGACGTCGAGGCAGATGGCGCGGAGCGAGGACTCGAAAGGACCTGCGGCTCGACCGTCGGCCACTGCCGCCACGTGCCGGACGCGGGGTGCGCCGGGTCCGCGCACGTCGCGGGCGACGGCGCGCAGGTGCTCGAAGGACATGCCGCAGCGCAGGGCGGAGTCCGCCACCGCCAGTGCCTCGGCGAAGGGGAGCGTGCGGAGGCAGTCGACGATCGTGCGGTCCGCGCTGGTGCGGTGGCCGTCGATGTCGTCGGCATGCAGGGTCGCCCAGCGCAGCGACACGTCCCTCCGCCGGGCTTCGGGGATGCGTCGGTTGCGCGCCACCGTGACCTCGGGCTTCTCCGGCACGGTGCGCACGGCCCAGCCGTGGTCCATCGCAGCACTGCGGAGGGAGAGCACCCCGGTCAGTCCCTTTGCTGCTGCCAGGGCCTCGTCCACCCCGGCCGCGGAAGCCCACGTGCCGCGAGCGACCGGGACGATGGTCTTCGCCCGGACGGCAGCGTCGACCGCCGCCCGTCCACAGACCCGGACGAGCGCACCGCGCCGGGCCACGCCGCCCAGGGCGGTGAGCGCCCGGAGCACGTCTGGTAGCTCGTCCACGAAACCAGCATGGGTCGCACCGGCCGAACGTGCTCCGACTCATCCACAGGTGGCAACCGCGGCGCGTGCCGTGCCGGCCACAGCGGGCTGACTCCGGCCGGCGTCGAGGTCAGTGGTCCTGGCCCGGGGATGGCCTGGGCCGGCTGTGCGGTCGACCGGCGACCGGTCAGTCCTGCGGCGGGTACGGCATCTCGCGCAGCAGCCGGGCGAGGTGGGCGAGGTTGGCGGCGAGCACGGCCGTGGTGCCGGCCGTCTTCTCCGGTGTCTCGTCGAGGTCCTGGTAGTCGGTGCCCTGCATCGCCTCGCCGACCCAGTACGTCGTGGCGTTCGGCGGGATGCTGAACCCCACGTCGTTGAGCGCCTGGAAGCACTCCGCCGCCACGTGGTGCGCGCCGTCCTCGTTGCCGACCACCGCGACGCCGGCGACCTTGTCGAAGAGGATCGGCCGGCCCCGGTCGTCGGTCTCGGAGATCTCGGCGTCCAGCCGCTCGAGCACCATCTTCGCCACCGACGACGGCTGGCCCATCCAGATCGGGGTCGCGAGCAGGACGATGTCGCTGGCCAGGATCTTCTCCCGGATCGACGGCCACTCGTCACCGTCGCCCTCGTCCGTGCTCACCCCGAAGCGGACGTCGTGGTCGACCACGCGCACGACCTCGTGCTCGAGCTGGCTGGGATCGATGTGGCCCTCGAGGGCGGTGAGGACCTGGCGGGCGAGCTTGTCGGAGCTGGACGGCTCGGGGGAGCGGTTCAGCGTGCAGACCAGGGCGAGGGCGCGGATGCGAGTCGACATGGGGTGTGGGTACCCAGTCCGCCCCGAGGCACCCCACCCCGCCCGGAAGGGTGCCGGTCAGGGTGTCCGGCTCAGTCGTAGGTGACGAGCTGCGGCCGTGCGGTCACGACCTCGAGCGGCACCGGGTCGCTGTCGATGGTGACGACGCCGTCGACCGGCCGCCAGGGTCCGTCGCCGACGCGCCAGCGAGCGGTCCAGGTGGTCTGCAGTCCGAGCTGCACGTCGCCCGCCTTGAGGTAGCGGTGCGTGACGTACGCCGACATGGGCAGCGACTCCCGGTACGGCTGGCCCGGGTCGCTCGTGGTGAACCCGTCGCCCTGGCCGGTGCTCCAGGTGAACTGCGAGGGCTCGATGTCGAAGGTGACGCTTCGACCGAGCAGCTGCACCGTCTCCGTGAACGGCTCGGCCTCCGTGTGCAGGATCGTGTCAAGGTTGACCAGCGTCCGCCCACCGACCGGGTTGACGCCGATAGGGGACTCGGGGACCGGGATGCGGCGGAAGGCTTCGAGGATGCGGCCGGGGGTCAAGACGTCGGCGGGTTGGGGACTGCCGCTTTCTTCGCAGTAAGTGCCGCCCAGTTCCACCGACCCATCCGCGCTGACGCCCCAGATGTTGAAGAGCAGTCCATTCTCTCCACAAGTCATCTGAGAGCCGCAGCCGTAGTAGGCGTCGCCTGGAGTGCCCTCGCCTCTGACACAGATCGGCTCTGGGACCCAGTCGATGTCTTGACTGGACGTCGGGCTGGTGCTGCTCGTCGAAGTGGGGCCAGTGGAGATGCCTAGTCCTGCGTTGAACTCGTTGGCTCCCGCTTCCGCGTCGATTTCCCCGCTCGCGGTCGCGGGTCCACTGGATAGCACGAAGATCAGAATCGAGAGAGCGGCACTCAAGAGAGCTTTCATGCCTCGCGCACCAGCTCGGTCGTCTGCCACCGACCCTCAGTCCAGGAAACCGTGAAGATGTACCGCTCCGTTAGGGGCGCCGCTTCGGAGGCTTCCTCGCCGCTCCGTCGAATTGTCTGCGCCGGGATTCGCATCGTTCCGGTGACCGCAACGATCGATTCGTTGCCCTTTGGTGAAGACCAGCCAGCATTGACGAACTGCCAAGCGTCCCCATCGATAGATCCCCCGCCGTCGTACACCTCGCGGATCAGCGCGACGAAGAAGTTGCAGCCTTCGCACTGCTTCGCGCTGATCTCGTCGAGGGCAGTTGTCTCACCTGTCTTGAATGCCTCACTGAAGGTCGCGGTCCAGTACTTGGCGAAAGCGACGGCCCCCTCCGGCGTCCGCTCCTCCCACGGCTCCGGCTCGGCCGACGCAGAGGGCGAGGCAGTGGTCGGCTCAGCCGACGGCTCCGCCTCGAACCGCGGCGCAGGGTCGCCGCCACACGCCGAGAGCGCCGCCACGAGCGCGAGGCCGGACGCGAGGGTGCCGATCGTTCGTCTCATCTGCTGCCTTCCCGAGAGCTCTGCGCCCGGCAGCGGGCGCGCCACGAACGCTAGAAGGACTACCCCCGGCCGCGCCACCTCGAACCCCGTGCCCTGTGGACGAGCGTCGATCAGCGGTAGGCGCGCTACTACCCACGAGCGGTTCCGGCCGACAGCAGGATCACAACGCCACACGGGGCGGCCCGGCAACACCGGGCCGCCCCGCGCGAGGGAGGTGGGGGGTGGAGCAGCGTCAGCGCAGCTGCACGGTGTACCTGCCGAGCGACCCGTACCGCCCGACTCCCGGCGTCTCCCCACCGCGCACGGTCACCTGGTAGATCCCGCCGGGAAGGAGCTGCGTCGCGGCTCCCAGCCCGGACAGCCTTCCGGCCCGCAGCCGGGTGACGGGAGCGACGAGGGACGACCGACCCAGCACGTCGGTCACCTCCAGGACGACGTCGAGATTGGCGAACGGCTCGTCGGGGGTCACGACGACCTCGCTACGTCGCAGCGGTGTGACCAGGTAGGTGTCGGTGTCCCCGGCGGAGCTGATGACGCCCGAGAGCGGGACGCCGGGGAGCACCGGCACGGTCGGCAGCTCGTCGGGCACCAGCCCCAGCTGCGACGCGATGATTGCGAGGTCGTCCTCGGGGTTGTCGGTGTACGCCGCGTCGGGGCCTGCCCACCGGGTGAGCGCCTGCGAGGTCGAGCCCATGATCGGGCCCCAGGGGGCGCGACCGGGGTTGTAGGGCATCGCGCCGCGGGGGCTGGAGGCACGTAGCCCGTCGTGGTGCAGGCCGAGCTGGTGCCCGACCTCGTGGGAGGCGGTGGTGCCGATGACGCGGGCGATGTCGCTGGCGGCGTACGTCTGCACGACCCGCTTGGTCATGAAGTCGGGGAAGACCAGTGCCTGCCGCCAGGGGTCAGTGCCGGCGCCGCTGTAGACACCGACGTACGCCACGCCGCTGCAGCCGTTGCACCACTGGCGCACCCAGTTGTCGTGGGCGAAGACGACGGAGGTGCCGTACGTCGGGTCGCCGGCGCTCGAGCGCGACAGGGCCGCGGACGGCGGCTCCTCCGTGGTGACGTCGACGTCGAAGGGGGCGAAGTCCTCGGCGACGTGGTGCCAGATGCCTTCGACGAGGCTGGCCTCCCAGGGGGAGAGGCCGGGACGGCCGTCGGCGTCGTAGGCAGACACCACAGTGGAGTCGGGGGTGTTGGCCAGCTCGGCCCACTTCGTGCCACCGAGGTCGGCGCCGTCGAAGTCGAGGTAGACGGTGTGCGGGCTGCCGGGTCGCGAGTGCAGTGCGAGCGGGTCAGTGGCCCGGGTCGCCGTGAGACGCCCTGCGGCGCGGGCCGATCCGGTGCGTGCTGCGGGGGTCGGTGGCTCGAGCTTCGGGACGG
This sequence comes from Nocardioides sp., assembly GCF_030149505.1. Classification (GTDB taxonomy): domain Bacteria; phylum Actinomycetota; class Actinomycetes; order Propionibacteriales; family Nocardioidaceae; genus Nocardioides. The sequence goes on along the minus strand of NZ_JASBRN010000004.1, from coordinate 1,952 downwards.
GATCGGCGATCACCGGCGGCTCAGGGGCGGAACGAGCGGCGGCGGGCCAGGTCGATGGGCTGGTGGCGGACGTGGGGCTGGTGCTGCCGAGGGTCACGGGGGTGACGACGAGGGCAGCAGCGAGCAGGCGCGCGACAGTGCGCGAGGGGGGCGTGGGCACGACGGACCTTCCATGGTGGCGACGAACCGGTAGGGGGTTGAAGGCTTCCTTGCCCCAGCCCCATCGGCAAAGGACCCAGCGTGCTGAGCAGTCGTCTCACCCCTGTCCAGACCGACGGGCCATGACCACGCGCTACGGCTGCAGGTACGCCGCGGACTCCTCGACGCCCGTCCGCAGCCGCTCCACGTCCACCCGCACCATGTGCGCGATCACGTCCTCGAACGGCACCGACGGCTCCCACCCCAGCTGCTCGCGCGCCTTGGTCGGGTCGCCGACCAGCGAGGCGACGTCGGCCGGGCGCATGAGCGCGGGGTCCTGGGTCACGTAGGAGGCGGAGGAGAGCCCCACCGAGGAGAACGCCAGGTCGAGCACGGAGGCCAGCGACCGCGAGACCCCGGTCCCGATGATGAAGTCGCCCGGCTCGTCCTGGGCGAGGACCAGCTGCATCGCGCGGGCGTAGTCGCCGGCCCAGCCCCAGTCGCGGCGTACGTCGAGGTTGCCCAGCGTCAGCGACGAGGCGCGGCCGAGCGAGATGGCAGCCACGCCCGAGGAGATCTTGCGGGTCACGAAGTGCGCCGGCCGCAGCGGCGACTCGTGGTTGTAGAGCGTGCCGGTGGCGGTGAACAGGCCGTAGGACTCGCGGTAGTTCACGGTCAGGTGGTGCGCGAAGGACTTGGTGGCGGCGTACGGCGAGCGCGGGTGGTGCGGGGTGTTCTCAGTCTGCGGCTGCTGGTCGGTGACGCCGAACATCTCCGACGACGACGGTTGGAAGAAGCGCGGCGCCCACCCGTGCCGGTCGCGGAACGCGCGCAGCGACTCCAGCATCCGCAGCACGGCCATGCCGTTGGCCTCGGCGACGGTCTCGGCCGCGCCCCACGACGCACCGACGGAGGTGAAGCCGGCGAGGTTGTACACCTCGTCGGGCCGCAGCCCCTCGAGCACGGCGGCCCAGCCCTCGTGGTCGCGCTGGTCGAGGTCGACGAGCGTGACTCCGTCCAGGTAGGCGTAGGCCCGGCCGAGTGTCGAGGCCGCCCACCGCGAGCCCGGCCGGAGCGTGCCGACCACGTCGTACCCGAGCGAGAGAAGGTGGCGCGCCAGGTCAAGTCCCCGGGAGTGGTGTAGCGCTTCGCGTTCCTTCTAGTTCGGATTAGGCGGTCAGGGCGGGCAGGTCGTCGGCTCCGATCTCGGGTTCGGTGGTGGGGACGATGTTGACGCGGCAGCGGGCGAGGACCTCGAGTCCGAGGTAGCGGCGACCTTCGGCCCATTCGTCGGTCTGCTCAGCCAGCACGGCACCGACGAGGCGGACGATGGCCTCGCGGGTGGGGAAGATCCCAACGGCGTCGGTACGGCGGCGGATCTCGCGGTTGAGTCGCTCGGCGGGGTTGTTGGACCAGATCTGGCTCCACACGTCCTTGGGTAACCCGGTGAAGGCCAGGATGTCGGTACGGGCGCCGTCGAGGTGGTCGTGGACCGCGGGGAGCTTCTCGGCGACGTAGTCCAGCAGCCGGTCGAACTGGGCGTGCACGGCAGTGGCGTCGGGCTGGTCGTAGACGCTGTGCAGCATCGCCTTGACCGCTGGCCACATGCTCTTGGGCGTCACCGACATCAGGTTCGCTGCGTAGTGGGTGCGGCATCGTTGCCACGCGGCACCGGGCAGGTTCGCTGCGATCGCGTCGACCAGGCCCGGGTGGGCATCTGAGGTGACCAGCCGGACCCCGGACAGGCCGCGTGCTGTGAGGTCGGCGAAGAACTGATTCCACGCAGCACCTGTCTCGGATGTGGCTACGCGCAT
>NZ_JASBRN010000001.1 GCF_030149505.1 Nocardioides sp. | reverse complement strand
CACAGTCGGCCCCGCCGTCGTCGAACGGCTCGTCCTGGAAGCCTCAGCCCGCTTCGACCCCGAATCCACCGAAGTGCAGGAATGCGACACCCGGTCGAACCTCTACTTCGACCTCGACCTCGCCACACCCGCCACCAGCGTGGGCACCGCCTCCGCTGTGTCCGCCGACGGTCTCCTCGACCGGGCTGACGCCGAGGACCTCGAGCAGGCCATCCGACAGATCGCCCACCAGCTGCTGGCCGACGGCTCCACCGACACCCTCGCCATCCGCCGAGCCAAAGCCCTCGGCTACCTCGCCCGCGGCCAAGAACTCCTCCCCGACACCGACCCCGAGGCGACCGAGGCCGAGGCGACCGAGGCCGAGGCGACCGAGGATGGTCGAGCAGCGAGCGCCAGCGAGCGTCGTCGAGACCGCGCAACCAACACGCGCACCGCACCCCGCCGGGTCGTGGTCCTGACCGTCCACCTCTCCGACGCAGCGCTCACCGGCGCCCCCCAGATCGACCCCGTCACCGGCAAGCTCGGACTCAACCTCGCCCGCCTCGACAACCACCACCAGCTCCTCACCGCCGACGCCATCCGCGACTGGTGCGGCACCCCCGGCACCCAGGTCATCGTCAAGCCCGTCATCGACCTCCACGACACCGTCGCCGTGTCCTCCTACGAGGTCCCCGACCGCATCGCCACCCGGGTCAGACTGACCAGGACGACCTGCTCCTTCCCCCACTGCAACCGACCAGCCGAGACCGCCGACCTCGACCACACCATCGAGTACTCCGACACCGGCCCGCCGGATCAGACGTCGACCGACAACCTGGCCCCGCTCTGTCGCCACGACCACCGCGCCAAGACCCACCCCTCACCAGCAGGGAGACCCTGGCGGGTCCGCGGACTCTCACCAGGCCACTGGCTCTGGACCAGCCCCCACAGCCAGCAGTACCTCGTCCATCCCGACGGCACCACCAGCCTTTGACCACCTAGCTCGCAGCCCGACCACCACCCGGCGGCCGGGCTACCAGCACGCCCGCACCTCGGCGACCCGCCCGCAGAGCCGATCTGGAGGCTCTGCACTGCACCAGGTGCCGGACAGGACCTCCACTTCGGTTCTTCGGCCGGGCCGTCGATCCGCCAGGCGACAGCCGCCGGGTCGAGGAGGCACGCCAGCGCCGTCTCGAGACCGAGCCATGGCCTCGAGAACTGCGTCGCGGCGGGCAGGCCGCGGGTGGCAGGGTGCAGCGGGTGGACGCGACGAGCCGGGTGGTCTTCATGTGCGGGCCGTCCGGCGCGGGCAAGACGACGTACGCGCGGCGGCTCGAGGCCGAGGGCATGGTGCGGTTGTCCTTCGACGCCGGCATCTGGGCCCGCGGCATCACCGGTGGCGAGGTGCCCGAGGAGGTGCGCGAGGAGATCCGGACCGAGCTGCGAGCCGAGCTCCGACGGCTCCTCGACGAGGGCCGCGACGTCGTCCTCGACTTCTCGTTCTGGTCGAGGGCGATGCGCGAGGAGTGGCGCGCACTGCTCGCGGAGCACCACGTCGTACCCGAGACGCTCTATCTCGCCACCGACCGCAGCACCGTGCTGGCGCGCGTCGCGAGTCGGCGAGCCGCCCACGCCGACGACTTCCCGGTCGACCTCGCCACCGCGGCCGCGTACGTCGACGGGTTCGAGGCGCCCACGCCGGAGGAGGGTCCGCTGACGATCGTCGTCGACGGCGAGGTGTTCGCCGCGAGAACGGATAGTCCTGGCACGTACCACTACGACTGGGTGAGCGGGCCGAACCGTGGCTACGGTTTCAACTCCTTCACGAGCGACCGTTCGCCGCTGCCGGCCGAGAGGCACGCTCCATCGATCCGCGACTTCCTCGGCATGATCGACCCCGAGACCGGCTACATCGCGGACGACCCGGACGACCCCGACGACGAGGAGCGTTAGTCCTCGACCAGCCCGAGCCGGAGGTACTCCGAGGCGTAGGTGCCCGAGAGCATGAGCGAGGCGTAGCGGGCGACCTCGGTGGGCGCCTCGGAGCTGAGCGTCTCGACCCGGACCCCGCGCTCGGCGGCCGCCGCGAGCAGCCGGGTGCGGTGGGTGCGGACGGTGACGTCCTCGGAGCCGTCGTCGAGCAGCACCAGCACCGGCCGGGGGCCGGTGGTGCCCTCGGCGAAGGGGTCGTCGAAGACGTCACGGGGACGGGCGGCCTCGATGACGGGCAGCAGGTGCTCGGCGTCACCAGCGATCGCGGTGCGGCCGGAGGCGCGGCGCACGGACTCCGCGACGCGGCGGGCGGCGCGGGCCGCGAGGACCGAGCCGCCCCACACGACGGGCGTGGCGTCGGCGAGCGCGATGGCGAGCATCTTGGCCGGGTTGACCGCGAGGTCCTTGCGCGGGCCGCAGTCCAGGGCGACCTGGTCGAGGGCGTCGGCGACGGAGTCCGGCGCGGCCTCGGGACCGAGCTGGACCCGGTGGAGGTAGGACAGCATCACGACCGCCGAGGCGAGCTGGTCGCGCGTGGTCGAGGGCAGGACCGTGGCGTAGCGGCCGACCGTGTGCTCGGCGACCAGCGAACCCGGAGGGCACGAGACCACGACCTGGCAGCCGCGGCGCACCGCCTCGGAGACCGCGGAGGCCGTGCCGGCGTCGGCACCGTCGGGGGCCAGCACGACGACGAGGTCCAGGCTGCCCGCCCAGCCCGGCAGCGCCGGGCCCGGCCAGGCCACGAACGGCACGGGGCACCACGGCTCGAGGACCGCCCGCAGCAGCCGGGAGTCCGGGCCCGCGGCGATGACGGCTCGCGGGCGGTCGAGCTCGCGCGCCCGCTCGACCGCGCTGTCGGAGGCCTCCGCGGCGTCACCGACCTCGCGACGCACCCGGGAGCCCGACTCCGCCAGGTGGCGCAGCCGCAGGTCCACGGTGCCCAGCGCCGACTCGTCGTCCAGCCGGGCCTCGTCGAACCAGGTCACGGCCGGCGGGCCTCGTCGACCAGCAGCACCGGGATGTCGTCGCGCACCGGGTAGGCGTAGCCGCAGGTGCCCTGGCAGACGAGCTCCTCGCCCACCACCGCGAGGTCGCCGTGGCACTGCGGGCACACGATGATCTCCATCAGGGCCGGGTCGATGTTCATCGCGTTCACTGCTTCCCTCCACGGATCCTGGCCAGCACGCCGTCGCGCACGGCCTCCATCGTCTCCTGGTCGCGCCCCTCGACGTTGAGCCGCAGCAGCGGCTCGGTGTTGGAGGGCCGCACGTTGAACGTCCAGTCCGGGTGGCTGACGCTCAACCCGTCGAGCCGGTCGGTGGTCACGCCGTCCTGCCCGGCGTACTCCGCTTCCAGCGCGTCCATCACGGCCCCCTGGTCGGCGACCTCGGAGTTGATCTCCCCCGACATCGGGTACCGCTCGTACGCCGCCAGCAGCTGCGACAGCGGCACGTCCGTGCCCGCGAGGGCCGCCAGGGCGTGCAGCGCGGCGAGCATGCCCGAGTCCGCGCGCCAGAAGTCCCGGAAGTAGAAGTGTCCCGAGTGCTCGCCGCCGAAGACCGCGTCGGTCTCGGCCATCCGGGCCTTGATGAAGGAGTGCCCGACCCGGGTGCGCACGGGCGTGCCGCCGAGCTCGGTGACCAGCTCCGGCACCGCGCGCGAGGTGATGAGGTTGTGGATGATCGTGGCGCCCGGCTCCTTGGCCAGCTCGCGCGCCGCGATCAGTGCGGTGAGCGTGGAGGGCGAGACCGCCCGGCCGCGCTCGTCGACGAGGAAGCAGCGGTCGGCGTCGCCGTCGAAGGCCAGCCCGACGTCGGCCCTCTCCGCCACCACCCGGGCCTTGAGATCGGCCAGCGTGGCCTCGTCGAGCGGGTTGGCCTCGTGGTTGGGGAAGCTGCCGTCGAGCTCGAAGTAGAGCGGCACCAGGTCGACCTGGTCGGTCCCCATCCGCCCGAAGACCGCCGGCGCCGTCCAGCCGGCCATGCCGTTGCCGGCGTCGGCCACGACCTTGAGCCGGCGCCCGGAGACCGGGGCGAGGGTGAGCAGGTGGGCGGCGTACGCCTCCAGCACGTCGTGCTCGCTGATCGAGCCCGCGGCCGGGGCGGGGACGAAACGCTCGGTGACCTCGCCCGAGGCGATGAGGTCGCGGATCTCGTGCAGGCCGGTGTCGGCGCCGACGGGGACGGCGTGCGCGCGGCACAGCTTGATCCCGTTGTACTGCGCGGGGTTGTGGCTGGCGGTGAACATCGCGCCCGGGTGGCCGAGGTGGCCCGAGGCGAAGTAGAGCTGGTCGGTGGAGGCCAGACCGATCATGACGACGTCGGCGCCGGCCTCGGAGGCGCCCGAGGCGAACGAGCCGGCCATGCCGGGCGAGCTGGGCCGCATGTCGTGGCCGACCACGACCGTGCGGGCGCCGAGCACCCGGACGTAGGCGCGACCGGTCGCGCGGGCGAGGTCCTCGTCGAGCTGGTCGGGGACCGTGCCGCGCACGTCGTAGGCTTTGAAGACGGCGTGGAGGTTCGCAGCCCCCAGCGAGTCGGAGGTGCGGGTGTCGGCCATGCCCGAACCCTAGTGCTCGGTGGACAGCACGCGCAGATGACCCTTGCGACCGGTCTCGCGACCGGTCTCCTCCGCCGGGGCCACCCGCCGGGGCGGCTGGGGGCGGCCGGCCTCGCGGACGGCGTCGGCCAGCGCGAGGAGGTCGTCGTTGCTCGGCCGCGGCGGCGCGGGCTGCGCCAGCCGCAGCACCTCCCAGCCGCGGGGTGCCGAGAGCCGCTCGCTGTGGGTCTCGCAGAGGTCGTAGGCGTGCGGCTCGGCGTACGTCGCCAGGGGACCGAGCACGGCGGTCTGGTCGGCGTAGACGTAGGTCAGCGTCATCACCGCCGGGCGACCGCACGCGGTGCGGCTGCAACGGCGGGCGGGACTCACGGCGCAGACGCTACCCGCCCGCACCGACGCCCGCGGATAGGCTCGCGGACATGACTCGTGACCGTCGGGGCCGCGGCATGCGCGGACCCGCGGTGCTCACCACGCAGCCGGGCCAGCCGGTCCGCCCGACGTCGCGCGAGCGCTTCGACCGCGTGGTCCTCGACGCCGTCGAGAGCGTCGAGGAGCGGTGGGCCGAGCGCCTCGGGCTGGTGGAGTACGCCGTCGAGGACGTGCCCCACGTGCCCGACGACTGGGACTCGCCGACCGTGCCGCTGTCCTCGCTCGTGCGCGCCACCGGCGACCAGCCGACCCGGTTGGTGCTCTTCCGGAGGCCCATCGAGCACCGGGCCTCGCGTCGCAGCGACCTCGAGGCACTCGTGCTGACCGTCGTGGTCGAGCAGGTCGCCGAGCTCCTGGGCATCGACCCCTCCGACGTCGACCCGCGCTACTCCCCCGACGAGCCGGACTGATCGGGCTGACGGGGCTGACCGGGCACGACCAGCCCCGGCCGCACGTCGGGCACCAGCCCGACCCGCACCAGCTCGCGGAGCCCGACCACGGCCGCGCCCGCACCGGACCGCAGCCGCAGCACGCCCTGGACCGCCGTGCCCCGCGGTACGACCCGCAGCAGCGTCGCGCCGTCCGGCACCGGCACTTCGACCGCCAGGTCGGGTCCGACCTCGACGACCCGCTCGTCGACCTCGCGGCCGCGCTCGTCGAGCGCCAGGACCGTGACGGTGCCGAGCGCCTCCGCCCCGCCGAGGACCAGCCGCGCCCCCGGTAGCGGGACCGGCACGAGCGTGGCCGTGACCACCGGCCCCTGGGGCACGACGGTGAGCAGATCCCCGTCCACCCGGCCGCGGAAGCTGGCGGTCGTCGGCTGGGAGGAGACGACTTCGATCCCCAGCACGCCCTCGGCGACGTCCGAGCCGAGCACCTGACGCAGCGAGAAGCGCCGCACGCTCTGCGGGTCGACCAGCACCTCCTCGAGCCCGGTGGGGGCGAAGGTCGACTCCGCGGTGACCAGGCGCAGCGAGACACGCGCGGCGCTGTCGCTGGTGTTGGCGACGACGACGGCGGGCTCCTCGACGTGGGCGGGCAGCCCGAGCAGCAGCTGGGAGGTCGCGGGCTCGCGCTGCCCGGCGAGGTACTCCTTGGTCGTCTCGCCCCGGCCCACCGGCACGGAGGAGTCGATCACCGTCGCGGCGAGGCGGCCGCGGTCGGTCGTGACCCGCAGCGTGAGCTCCTCGCGCTTGGGGATGGCCGAGCCGAGCTCGATGCGCGTGGTGGCACCACCGGCCACCGAGACCCCGCGCAGCTCGCCGCCGGCGCCGACCGGCCCCGACTGACCGAGCACGGTGATGGTGGCGGTCGCCGGGCCCTCGTCGGGGTTGTGCAGCTCCAGGACCGAGCGGTGCTCGGCGCCGGCGCCGACCCCGGTGAACCACTGGTCGCTGCTGGTGGCCGGGCAGTCGACGGCGCGCAGCCCGGGGCCGCCGTACCGCTGGGCCACGAGGCCGGGGGCGGACGAGCCGCTGCCGGCGACCTCGTCGGCGTCGTCGAGCCGGGTGGCCGCACCCGGCACGAGCTCGACCTCGCGCTCCTCCTTGCCCACCAGCGCCGTGACCCGGCCCTCGGAGCCTCCGGCAACATCGGGGTCCGCGTCGGAGGCGACCAGCACGCCCCCGCCCTGGCCCGTCGGGCAGACCAGCGTCGCGCTCGTGAGCGCGACCTCCTCGGGTGCGCGGTCGCCCGGGCCGTCCGGGCCGACCCGGGTGTCGGTCAGCAGCGCTGCGCCCACGGTCAGCAGCGGGGCCACGACGGCGACGACCGCCAGGGCGCTCGGCCTCCCCACGCGGCGGGTCACCTCCTCGCCCTCCCCCGGCTCGCGCGGCGGGTGGGCGCGCACTGCACCAGCGCGAGGACCAGCAGGCCCAGCTGGGCCAGCAGCAGCACCGGGCGCAGCCAGGAGCCGTCGCCCTCGAGCGCCTCGGTGCCCGGCTCGCGGGCGACCCGCCAGGCCCGGGTGTCGCGGTCCTCCGCGGACGCCTGCGCCAGGCCGGCCGTCGCGTCGAGCACCGCTGCGACGTCACCGTCGGCGGGGGCCGGGAGCACGACGTACTCCACCCCCAGCTCGGCGAGCCGGTCGGCCGCACCTGCCGCGGCGTCGCTGACGAGCGCGCGGACCAGCTCGTCGAGCGCCGGGTCGGCGGGGCTGAGCGCCAGCACCTCGTCCTCCCCCACGGTCACCCCGTCGCCGCGGCGGACCACATGCGCGATGCCGTCCTCGACCGACCCGGTGAGCACCAGGATGCCGCGCTCGGGCGCGGTCTCCGCGCTCTGCACCATGTACGCCGGCACGCCCGCCGGGTCCGCGCCGGCGAGCTCCTGCTCGCCCGCGGCGAACCAGCCCAGGCCCACGACCGGCACCACCGCCGCGGCCGCGGCGGTGACCGCGAGCCCGGCGCGCCAGGCGCCCGTGCGACCGCCGCCGCTGCGCCGCACCTCGACGGCCCCCAGCGCACCGAGCACGGCCGCCGTGACCAGGCAGCCCTGCAGCGCCAGGACCAGCACCGACACCGACGCCGGCACCGACCCGCCGGCGAGGTCGAGGGTGACCCAGGACAGCCCGAGCGCGAGCAGGGCGGTGACCGCGGCGAGCAGCCACGCCAGCAGCACCGGCACGCGCGAGGGCCGCGGCAGCAGCGCGAGCAGCGCCAGCGCGACCAGCACGAGCCCGGTCCAGGCAGGGGCGCCCAGGCCGCCGAGTCGCCCGGTGAGGACGTCCAGGCCCGCCGGCGTCGCACCGGGCAGCCGGCCGGCGCCGAGGAGCAACGCCTCGCCGGCACCGTGCTGCAGTGCCGGGACCCACCACGGGAGCAGCAGTCCCACCGGCACGCCGGCGGCGAGGGCGGGCGGAGCCCAGGCGGACCGGTCACCGAGCGCGGCCGGCGTCACCAGCCGTGCGGCACCCAGGCCGAGGCCGACGATCGCGACCGCCAGCAGCCAGGTCGTGGGGGCGAAGGCGACCACGAGCGTCAGCAGCACGCCCGTGCGCCAGGCGGCTCGCCAGCGACGGTCCGGCTCGGGGTCGACGAAGCCGACCACGGCGTGCGCCAGCCACGGCAGCACCGCCGCGGCGACCACGACGCCGAGCCGGCCCTGGCCCCAGGCGCCGCTCGTGGCCGGGACCAGCGCGTAGGTCGTCGCGCCCCACAGCAGCACCCACCGGGGCAGGCCGCGCGGGGAGACCAGGCGCCCGAGCAGCCCGAGGAAGCGCCAGGCTCCCCAGAGGGCGAACGGCACCGCCAGCACGAGCAGCGCCGAGACCGCCGCGACCGCAGAGCCGCCGAGCAGCGTCCCGAGCAGCGCCAGCACCACGACGTACGCCGGGGCGGGGACCGCGGTGCCGACGCCGAGCGCGTGCCAGGACTCGAGGTGCAGCCGCCACCAGGCGCCGACACCGTCGGGCGCGGGGGACAGCGCTCCGCCCGAGGTCGCGCCGAGGCCGGCGCGGGCGCCCGCGAGGAGCAGCACCACGACCACGGCGAGCAGCACGGCGACGGGGTTGGTGAGGAAGCGGGCGACCCAGCCGGTGTCGGCCTCCGGGACGTCCTCGTCCTCGGCCGGGCGGCGCGCCGCGAACGACTCGGGGTCGCGCTCGGCGGCGGCGAGACGACGGCGCTCGGCGACGTCCGCGGCCTGGTTGCCCGCGGCCGCGACCAGGTCACCGACGGCGTCCAGGCCGTGGCGGTAGGGCAGCCACCAGGGCGCGAGCAGGCCGCGCACGGCCGGGGACGGGCTGCCGGTGCGGGCCCGGCGCTCGCGGCGGGCGGCCCGCACGACGCCCGGCCGCACGGCCAGGAGTGCGGCCAGCTCGTCGAGCGCCTCGCCCGGCGACCTCACGAGGAGGTAGCCGAGCACGCGCAGGAGGGTGCCGAGCACCAGCCGGACGACCAGCAGCGGCAGCAGGCGGGAGGAGGTGTTGGCCAGCAGCGTGTACAGCGCGCCGCGGCGCTCGTGGAAGTGGGTGTGCCGCCCGGTCAGCGCCGTGCGCCGCACCCCGCGGTGGGCGGCCTCGGCGTGGAAGACGACCGCCTGCGGGACGACCAGGGTCGTGCGACCGGCCGCGGCCGCTCGCCACCCCAGGTCGAGGTCGTTGCCGAAGAGCGGCAACCGGTCGTCGAAGCCGCCGAGCTCCTCGAGGACCTCGCGGCGCACGAGCAGCCCGGCGGAGTGCACGGCCAGCACCCGGCGTACGTCGTCGTGCTGGCCCTGGTCGTACTCCCCGCGCTCCAGTCCGGTCTCGCGGCGGCCGGTGGCGGAGATCGTCACGCCGACCTCGAGCAGCCGGCGCAGCGAGGGCCACTCGCGCAGCTTGGGGCCGAGCAGGTCGGCCTCGGGGTGCTCGCGCGCGGTGGCCAGCAGCCGCTCCAGCGCATCGGGGGCGGGGGTGGCGTCGTCGTGGAGGATCCACAGCCACTCGACGTCGCCTGCCTCCGCGGCCGCGACCCGGACGGCCTCGGGGAAGCCGGTGCCCGACGGCAGCGAGCGCACGGCGCCGAACGCGCGCTCCAGCAGGTCGGGCCCCTCGTCGCGGCTGCCGGTGTCGACGCAGACCACGCGGTCGGGGGCGCGGGTCTGGCTGCGCAGCCCCTCGACCACGACGGGAAGCCAGCGGGCTCCGTCGTGGCTGACGAGGAGGACGGCGACCGAACCCGGTCGTGCCTCCGGCACCGACCCGGACACGATCGGCAAGCCTAAATGCGAGCGGCCCCGGTCCAGGACCGGGGCCACGCTCGGATCAGCGGCGTTCTCTTCTCAGACGGCACGCTTCTTCAGCTTGCGGCGCTCCCTCTCGGAGAGACCACCCCAGATGCCGAAGCGCTCGTCGTTGCTCAGCGCGGACTCCAGGCAGTCCTGGCGCACCTCGCAGGTGAGGCAGACCTTCTTGGCCTCCCTCGTGGATCCACCCTTCTCGGGGAAGAACGCCTCGGGGTCGGTCTGGGCGCACAACGCACGCTCCTGCCACGACCCCTCCTCGCTCTCCGCCTCCAGGAGAAACAGCTCTCTCACGGCACCCAACCTCTCGACCCTGTGTGTCCTCGTCCGGCAACGAAGAACACTTGTGGAATTACATGCCTGTCGTAGCACCGGCGTCAAGCGGAAGTCTGGTATTGGTCCAGCGCACCCACCCGGCGGGGTGGGCAGGGCGCGGAGCACGTGGCAGGCTGCGGCAGAGTGGGCGCATGCGCGCACTGACTGTCCTCTCCGGCGGCATGGGCGGCGCCCGCTTCCTGCAGGGGCTGCTGCACGGCGTCCGCGAGGGGCTGCTGCCCGGCGTCGACCGCGACGCCGTGGTCACCGTCGTGGCCAACACCGCCGACGACATCTGGGTCCACGGGCTCAAGGTCTGCCCCGACCTCGACACCGTGATGTACACCCTCGGCGAGGGCATCGACCCCGAGCGCGGCTGGGGTCGGCGCGAGGAGACCTGGTCGGTCAAGGAGGAGCTGGCGGCGTACGGCGTGGAGCCGACGTGGTTCGGGCTCGGTGACCGCGACGTGGCGACCCACCTGGTCCGCACCCAGATGCTCGAGGCCGGCTACCCCCTCTCCGCGATCACCACGGCGCTGTGCAAGCGGTGGCTGGAGCCGACCTTCGGTGAGGGGCTGCGGCTGCTGCCGATGACCGACGACCGTGTCGAGACCCACGTGGTCGTCGCCGACCCCGACGAGCCGAGCGGGCGGCGCGCGATCCACTTCCAGGAGTACTGGGTGCGCCTGCGCGCCTCGGTGCCCGCCGAGACCGTCGTCGTCGTGGGCCTGGACCGGAGCACGCCCGGTCCCGGTGTGCTGGAGGCCATCGGCGAGGCCGACCTGGTGGTGCTGCCGCCGTCGAACCCCGTCGTCTCGGTCGGCACCATCCTCGGCGTGTCGGGGATCCGCGACGCCCTGCGCGCGACGGCCGCCCCGGTCGTCGGCCTCTCCCCCATCGTCGGCGGCACGCACGTGCGCGGCATGGCCGAGCAGATGCTGCGCTCGATCGGGGTCGAGGTCAGCGCCCGCGGCGTGGGCCTGCACTACGGCGCCCGCTCGGCCGCGGGCGTGCTCGACGGCTGGCTGGTGGACTCCCGCGACGCCGACGCGCTGCCCGCGCTGCACGAGGCCGGGCTGGCGGCGGCCGCGGTGCCGCTGATGATGAGCGACCCGGCCGCCACCGCGGCGATGGCCGCAGCGGCGGTCGAGCTGGTCACCCGGTGAGCGGGCGACTCAGCGTCCTGGCCCCGGACGGCGTCGCCGAGGTCACCGAGGGCACCGACCTGGCCGCGCTGCTGCTCGACGCGCTGGCCGCGGCCGGGGAGCCGCTCGCCGACGGCGACGTCGTCGTCGTGACCAGCAAGGTGGTGAGCAAGGCCGAGGGCCGCACCCGTCCCGGTGACCGGGAGACGGCGTTGGCGGAGGAGCTGTCCGCGCCCGGAGCGCGCGTGGTGGCGCGCCGCGGCCCGACCACGATCGCGCGCACCCGGCACGGGCTGACGATGGCCGCAGCCGGGATCGACGCCTCGAACGTCGCCCTCGGCACCGTGGTGCTGCTGCCGCTGGACCCCGACGCCTCGGCACGCGCGCTGCGCCGGCGGTTGCACGACCTGACCGGCCTGCGGCTGGGCGTGGTGGTCACCGACACCGCCGGCCGCGCCTGGCGCGAGGGCCAGACCGACATCGCGGTCGGCGCCGCCGGGATGCTGGTCGCCGAGGACTTCGCCGGTCGGGTCGACGCGCACGGCAACGAGCTGGCCGTCACCGCCCCCGCGGTGGCGGACGAGATCGCCGGCGCGGTCGAGCTGGCCCAGGGCAAGCTGGGTGGGCGCCCCTTCGGCGTGGTGCGGGGTCGTGCCGACCTGGTGCTCGACCTCGACGACGACGGTCCGGGCGCCGCTGCGCTGGTGCGGCCCGAGGGCGGTGACCTCTTCGGGTACGGCGCCCGCGAGGCCGTCGTGCGGGCCCTCGCCGGGGACCCGGGCGACCGGGCACCCTTCGGGGCGCCGGCCTCGGCGGAGGAGCTGACCGACGCGTTGCAGCGGGTCACCGCGCGCACCAGCACGCCTTCCGGGGACGGCCTGGCTGTCGTCGTACCGCTCGAGCAGGTGGCCGTCGTGGCGGCGCTGGCGCTCGCCCACGGCTGGGAGGTCGAGTCACGACTTCGTGTCGAACCCGACGTCGAGGTCCGGTTGCGTCCCGCCACTCCGTAGACTCCCCGCGACACGCCCGCCAGGGGCACCACCCGATCGACGAGGACAGCCGAACCGTGGCCAAGCCCGCCAAGTCCGACCGCCAGGCGAGGATCGAGCAGATCCGCAAGCAGCAGAAGGGCGCCGACGCCCGGCGCAACTTCGCCATCATCGGCACCTGCATGCTCATCGCGCTCCTGATCATCGGCGCCGCGGCCTTCCGGCCGATCAAGGACTGGTGGGACCAGCGCGGCTTCGAGGACACCGAGCTCGCCGCCATCGGCGCGCCAGCCTCGGTCTGCGCCGAGCCGGTCACCGAGTCCGCCGAGGGCAGCGGCCAGCACGTCCCCGAGGACCAGCAGGCCACCTACGACGCTTCCCCGCCGGCCTTCGGCCCGCACTGGAGCGTCCTGGGCCTGGCGCCGGTCCCGATCGGGCGCGAGTTCTACACCGAGGACGACCGCCCCGAGCTCGAGCAACTGCTGCACAACATGGAGCACGGCTTCACGGTGATGTGGTACGACGAGTCGCTGGCCGACGACGCCGAGGCGATGACCGAGCTGCGGGCCATCTCCCGCAAGTTCTCCGACACCACCGACCGCCGCAACGCCTTCATCGTCGCGCCGTGGACCTCCGAGGACGGCGAGCCCTTCCCCGACGACCAGAAGGTCGCGCTGACCCACTGGTCGGCCGGCGGCGCTGGAGAGACCGACCCGGCCAAGCAGGTCGGCGTGTGGCAGTACTGCTCCGAGGTCAGCGGCGAGGCCGTCGAGACGTTCGTGCGCAACTACCCGCAGCTGGACAGCCCGGAGCCCTCGACCCAGCTCTGACCCTGCCGGCGGACCCTCGGGGTCAGCGCGGGTCACTCACGTGAGGTCGTCGCGCCCGGACTCCTTCAGCCCGGCGACGACGGCCTTGACGTCCTGCGCCCGGGCGCGGGTGGTGACCAGCAGGGCGTCGGGGGTGTCGACGACCACGACGTCCTCGAGGCCGACGACCGCGACGGTGCGCCCGCCGGTGACGACGAGGCCGGAGGCGTCGACGACCCGGACCGCGTCACCGTCGCCGAGCACGACGAGGGACTCCTCTCCGTCGCGGCCGAGCAGCTCCGCGAGCGAGTCGAAGTCCCCGATGTCGTCCCAGTCGAAGGCGGCCGGGACGGTGGCGACCCGGCCGGCCTCCGCGGCGGGCTCGGCCACGGCGTGGTCGAGGGCGATCTTGGGCAGCGAGGGCCAGACCCGCTCCAGGGATCCGGGGTCGGCGGCGACCGCGCGCAGGGACTCCGCGAACCGCGGGTGCCACTGCGCCAGCAGGTCGAGCAGCACCCCGGGGCGCACGACGAACATGCCGGCGTTCCAGCGGTAGCCGCCCTCGGCGAGGTAGCCGGTGGCCACCTCGACGCTCGGCTTCTCCACGAACGCCGCGACGTGCTGGGCGCCCGGGTGGTCGCGCAGCGCGTCGCCGGAGCGGATGTAGCCGAACGCCGAGGAGGGGAAGGCCGGCTCGATACCGAGGGTCACCAGCCAGCCGTCGCGGGCCACGTCGACGGCCGTGCGGACGGCCGCCCCGAACGCCTCGGCGTCCGTGATGACGTGGTCGGCGGCGAAGGAGCCCATCACCGCGTCGGGGTGGCGGCGCTCCAGCAGGGCTGCGGCCAGCCCGATCGCGGCCATCGAGTCCCGGGCCGACGGCTCGGCCAGGATCGCCCCGGCCGGGAGGTCGCCGAGCTGGTCGGCGACCGCAGCGGCGTGGGCGGCACCGGTCACGACCACGATCCTCTCCCCCGCGAGCGGCGCGAGCCGGTCGTGGGTCTCCTGCAGCAGCGAGCGGCCGGTGCCGCGCAGGTCGCGCAGGAACTTGGGCGAGCCGGCGCGGGAGAGCGGCCACAGCCGGGTGCCGGCGCCGCCGGCGGGCACGACGGCCCAGAAGTCCTCGATCACGGAGGTCACCCTAGGGTCGGTCACGTGACGACGTTCGCCGATCTGCTGCAAACCCAGCTGCGCCGCGACCCGGGCCGGCCGTTCGTGACGTTCTACGACGTCGCCACCGGTGAGCGGACCGAGCTTTCGCTGACGACGTACGCCAACTGGGTGGCCAAGGCCGCCAACCTGCTCGTCGAGGAGCTCGACCTCGAGCAGGACGACGTGCTGCTGCTGGACCTGCCGAGCCACTGGCTGGGCCCGGTGTTCCTGGGGGCGGCGTGGACCGTCGGCCTGGAGGTGGCGTACGCCGGCGACGACGCGACCCCGGACGCGGTCGTCTGCGGTCCGCAGGGCCTGGCGAGCTGGGCGCCACGGGCCGACGAGGTCGCGGTCGTCGCCTCCGCGTTGCACCCGCTGGGGCTGCGCTTCCCCGACGGCGTGCCGCCGGGCGTGCACGACCTCGGCGTGGAGGTCTGGTCCCAGCCCGATGCCTTCCTCGGCCTCGCGGCCGTCGGCCCGTCGGAACCGGACTGGGAAGCGGCCGCCTCCGGGAGTCTCCTCACCGAGGGCGGCCGCCTCCTGTCGACGGCGAACCCGGCTTCCCCACCGGGACTCCCCGTCCTCACCGAGCCGCTCGCACGCGGCGGCTCGCTGGTCCTGGTCGTCGGTGCCGACGAGACCCGGCTCGAGTCGGTCGCGACCGACGAGCGCGTGACCGCGCGGCACCACCCCTAGGCTTCCCCACCCAGGCCACCAGGTCTGCTAGTCCACCAGGTCGTAGGCCTCCGCCCCGTCGCCGATCACCCGCGGCGCCTTGAACCCCGTCGGCGTGCTCTCGACCAGCAGCAGTCGCCCGGTCCCCCGCTCGCGCACCACCAGGTCGGGGCGGTCCGCCAGCCGGGCGTCGGAGATGCCGGTCACCAGGTCGTAGGACGACAGGTCTAAGGACAGGCTCCGCGAGGAGGACAGCCCGCCCGGGCCGTTGCCGGTGTAGAGCAGCAGCGAGCTGCCGCGCCGCACCAGGACGTCGGGGGCGCCGTCGCCGTCCCAGCGACCGACCCCGAGCTGCTGGGTGGCGTCGAGGCCGCTGTGGGCGACGTACGACGGGCCGAGCGGCGCGGTGCCGCGACCCGGGTAGATCCGCATCGGTCCGCCCGCGGGCTGCCCCATCAGGTCCGGCCAGCCGTCGCCCGTCATGTCGCCGACCACCTCGAGCAACCGGACGTCGCCCATGCCGCCGCCGATCCGGACCGCCTTCGCGAAGGTGCCCTGACCGTCACCGGGACGCACCTTGACGGCGCCGTTCTTGCGCTGGCGCACCAGGAGGTCGCCGAGGCCGTCGCCGTCCCAGTCGCCGGCGTTGAGCACCAGGTCGGCGCCCTTCGCGCCGACGTTGGTCTCGACGACGGCGCCGGTCTCCCAGGTGCCGGAGCCGGCGAGCACGAGGAGGTCGTCGCCGCGGCGGACCACGAGGTCGGGCGCGGTGGACCCGGTGAGGTCGCCGGCACCGGAGAGGTCGATGCGGCCCTTCAGCCGCTTGACCGGGCCGCGGGCCGCGCCCACCGTGCCGTCTCCGCGGCCCGGGAGCACGAAGGCGTGGCCGCCCTCGCGGCGCACGAGCAGGTCGACCAGACCGTCGGCGTTCCAGTCGGCCGCGCCGGTGACCGCGTCGTAGCGCGGGCCGCCCTGCACCAGGACCTCCGCGGCGCCGGTGCCGCCGGCGGGCAGCAACCAGAGCGTCCCGGCCGCGTCGCGGGCCACCAGGTCCGGGGTGCCGTCGGCGTCGAGGTCGCCGACGCCGGAGAGCAGGTCGTAGCCGGACCAGGAGGCGTCGGTGTCCAGCGGCCGGGCGGCGAACCCGCCGGTGCCGCGCGAGGTGAAGAGGGTGGGACGGCCGGTCGCCGCGTCCCGGCCCACCAGGTCGCCGAGGCCGTCGCCAGTGAGGTCGCCCGCGGCGGCGAGCAGGTCGTGGCCGCGGGTCGCGGTCGCGGTGCGGAGCGCGGAGGACTCCCCGCGGACCTCGACCGAGCCGTCGGGCAGCCGGCCCAGGACGTCGGGCCGCCCGTCACCGGTCAGGTCGGGCGAGACCAGCGTGGCGGCGTACCCGCCGACGCCGGAGGCGAGGACGACCGGCTTGCGGACGCTGGTCAGGCCGCCGGTGGGGACGATGACGACCCGCTTGTCCGAGGCGCGCCGTGCGACCAGGTCGGGGTGCGGGGTGCCGACGAGGTCGGAGTCGAGCTCGCGGCCCTCCCAGCCGACCTGGGCGGCGTCGGCGAGGCTGCGGATGTCGCCGAGCCGGGCGTAAAGGAACTTGCCGGGGCAGGCGGTCGAGCCGGCGTCGCGGTGGCCGTTGACCGCCGGGAAGGCCTTGCTGCCGACCTGCTGGCGGGGCGAGGAGGCGTCCACGCCGTGGAGCGAGAGCTTCCAGGCGAAGAGCGCACCGTAGGCCTCGACCATCGCCTGGGTCGGCTGGACGACCTCGAAGTTGCCGATCGCCGACATGGCGAAGGAGTAGTCGTTGTAACCGAGGGTGTGGGCGCCGACGACCGGGCGGTCGATGCCGCCCGCGCGGCCCTCCCAGATGCGCCCGAAGCGGTCGACGAGGAAGTTGTAGCCGACGTCGGACCAGCCGCGCGAGCGCGTGTGGTAGGCGTAGATCGAGCGCAGGATGCCGGGCACCTGGTCGCGGGTGTAGTCGTTGGCGTTGACCGTGTGGTGGACGAAGCCGGCTTGCACCTCGAAGTAGCGCAGCGAGCCCTTGTCGCGCAGGCTCTCGTCGGCGCCCCACTGCTCGCGGGAGAACACCTGGGGCTCCGGCGTGACCCCCGCGCGGGCGGCGGGACCCTCGGCCGCGGTCTGGACCGTCTCGGCAGCCTCGGCCGTGTCGAGCGCCGCGCGCTGGGTGACCGTGCTCGTCGCAGTGCCGGGGTCGATCAGGGCCAGGCGGAGGTCGCGGGGGGCGCCGTCCTCCGCGAGCACCGCCACCTGCACCCGGTCGACCTCGCCGACCAGGAGCGGCTCGGTGCCCGGACGCGCGCGACGGCCCTCGGGGCTGTCGGGGTCGGGGCCGTGCTCGTCGTGGTACTCCACGTCGGTCCAGCCGGACCACACGCCGTCGGTCTCGGTGCGGGCGCGCACGACCAGGTCCTCGTCCTCGACCTCGACCCCGTGCGCCCAGGTGACGCCGATGGCTGCGTAGCCGGTCACCGCCTCGGGGCGGCTGGTCACCATCTCCCCGCCGGAGGCAGCGCGGCGCGCGACCCCGGCGGGCGCCTGGGCGCCGACCAGCGGGACCTCACGGACGCTCGCCTCGACGGGGGCCGCCGGCAGCGTCGCGGCACGCCGCGCCACCCGCTCGTACGCCGTCAACGCGCCGCTCCCCTGGCCCTGCCCGGCCTGCGCACCGACGAAGCCGGACGCGGGCGGCTGGCGCACGACGTCGAGGCTGATCAGGCTGCTGGCGGGCGTGACGACGGCGGCCACGACACCGAGCGCCAGCAGCTGCTGGCAGGCGGAGACGAACCGTGACCGGTGGGGGTGCATCGAGGACCTCTTAGCGCGCGGGGAAGTTCACACTGCGCGCAACTTTCACACGAGTCACACCCGTCACGGAAGGTCTCGTGAGTAACTACAAACGTGTAATTTCCACTCGACACGCCGAGCAGGTCCGTTATTTTTCTGTGATCCTCGGTCCGACGAGCCGGCGTCAGACGTCGGCCCCGAGCTCCTCGTCGTCGTTGTTCTCGTCGTCGGAGTCGTAGTGGAGGAACTTGATCCCCTCGTCGACGTCACCGTCGAAGGCGAGCCGGCCGTTCTCCAGCACCAGCACCCGGTCGCACATGCGGCGCACCGAGCCCGCGGCGTGGCTGACGTAGAACAGCGTGCGACCGGAGTCGCGCACCTCCTCCATCTTGGCCATGCACTTGCGCTTGAACGGCTTGTCCCCCACCGCCAGCAGCTCGTCGGCCAGGAAGATGTCGCAGTCGACGTTGATGGCGATCGCGAACCCCAGTCGCGAGCTCATCCCCGAGGAGTAGTTGCCGACGGGCGAGTCGAGGTGGCGCCCGATGTCGGCGAACGCCGCGATGTCGTCGAAGCGGTCCTTGGTCTCCTGCTCGGTGAGCCCGAAGACCGCGGCGTTGAGGTAGATGTTGTCGCGGCCGGAGAGCTGGGGGTGGAAGCCCGCCCCGGTCGCGATGAGGCCGGCGATCCGGCCGCGGGTGAGAACCTGGCCGGTGTCGGGCTTCATCGTCCCGTTGATGAGCGTCAGCAGGGTCGACTTGCCCGAGCCGTTGAGGCCCATGAGGCCGATCGACTCCCCCTGCTTGACGGTGAAGGAGACGTCGTCGACGGCGTTGAACTCGTCCTTGGTCTTCTGGCCGCGGAACTTCGCCACCGTCACCTGCTTGAAGGTGCGGTGGTAGCGCAGGCTGAAGGTCTTGGTGACGTTCTCGACGACGATCGAGGTGTCGGGGCTGTAGTCGCCCGGCCCCGTGGGGACGCTCGTGCTGTCGGCGGCGCTCACGTCAGGCGCTCCGGGATCTTGTTCTCGAACCGGCGGAAGACCAACTGGGCGATGACCAGCAGCACCACGGAGATCGCCAGCATGAGCAGGCCACGGCCGATCAGGTTGTCGGGGAGCTCGGTGGCGGCCGTCGCAGCGGGGTCCTCGGTCGTGCCGACCCAGAAGGCGCGCTGCACCAGCAGCACCGCGTTCGAGAGCGGGTTCCAGAGGTAGTACTCCGCTGCGGCGCCGAAGCGATCACTGACCAGGGAGTACGGGTAGATCATGGGGACGCCGAAGCGCACGAAGTTGGTCATGATGCTGACCACGCTGGCGAAGTCCCGGAAGTAGACGTTCGCGACGCTGAAGACGAGCGCCAACGCCGTCCCCAGGATCATCACGATGCCCAGGGCCAGGACGAAGGCAGCCATTCCCACGGCGCTGGGCGACCAGCCGACGACGAGGACCGTGACGGTCAGGATCACCAGCTGCGGCGCCACGTGGAAGAGCGAGACCATCATCGAGGCGACCGGGAACATCTCCTTGGGCAGCGCCATCTTCCGGATCAGCGCCTTGTTGCGCACGATCGAGCGGGTGCCGGCGTTGAAGGTCTCGGTGAAGAAGTGGACCACGATCAGGCCGCAGAAGATGTGGATCGCGAACTGCTCGGTCCTTCCCCGGTCCAGCAACATGCCGAAGACCACGATGTAGATGAACAACTGGGTCAGCGGGTTGATGTAGGACCAGATTAGCCCCAGGAACGACCCGGAGTAGCGGGCGTTGATCTCGCGCCGGACCAGAAGCTTGAGCAGGTAGCGCCGGCGGAAGACCTCGAGCAGACCTTGGGTCGCCGCCGGCGGCGCGAGCGGCGCGTCGACGACGTACGTCGTGCCGCCCGCGGGCTCGGGGCGCTCAGTCATCCGTGCCCATCCACGGCGACAGCGTGCGCTCCCAGGTCTGCGGCGAGGTGATGTCGCCGAGCGCGTCGCGGTACTCCCGCGCCAGCCGCGGCCACTCCCGCTTCAGCTCCTCGTGGAGCTTGAGCGTCTTGGTCAGCAGCTCGCGGAACTGCTCGGGGTCGCGCTGGTAGAACGCCGCCGACGTCCCGTCGTTCATGGAGACGACCGCCGAGTCGTAGGAGGCCAGGCGGTACCACTTGGCGTCCATCGCGCGGATCTCGGCCTCGGGGAACTCCCGCGACAGCGGGCGCGGCTTCTTCAGCTGCCGCAGCGGCTGCAGACCGGCGCTGACCAGCTGGGAGAGCCGACCCGGGACCTCGGCGTCGTCGCGGCCCTTGCGCGGCGGCTTCTCCCGGCGCACCGGCGGGAAGGCGTCGCGGTCGGTCTCCAGCCGCGCGTCGTCGTAGCCCGCGCGGATCCCGTTGACGTAGGGCAGCGTCTCGGGCAGGCGGTCGTGCAGGTGGCCGGGCCCGGACATGACGTCGAGCAGCGCCTGGTGCCGCATCGCGACGGTGGAGTACTGCATCGAGACCAGGTGCGCGATCTGGTGGTTGCGGCTCTCGCGCACCATCCGGCCGCCGTGGGGGTACGTCGAGTGCAGCAGGGCCGCGACGAAGCGGTTGCGCTGGTGCAGGTAGGACTGCCAGTCCACCGCGTCGTTCTTGTCGGTCCACGGCACGTGCCACACCGCCGCTCCGGGGAGCACGACGGTCGGGAAGCCGGCGGCGCGGGCGCGCAGGCCGAACTCGGAGTCGTCCCACTTGAGGAACAGCGGCAGCGAGAGCCCCACGGTCTCCAGCGTGACCCGCGGGATGAGGCACATGAACCAGCCGTTGAAGTCGACGTCGACCCGCTTGTGCAGCCAGCGCGAGGAGCGCAGGTTGCGGCTGGCGAAGTCCCAGTCGGCGAAGGTGTCGGTCGGCGACTGCCACCAGAACTTCCAGGGCTGGATGATCTCGCCGAAGCTGTGCATCCGGGACCGGCTGTAGATGTTGAACATGTGGCCGCCGACGATGGTCGGCCGCTTGGCCAGGTCGCCGAAGGTGACCGCCCGGATGATGCCCTCGGGCTCGCAGACGACGTCGTCGTCCATCATCATCGAGTACGTCGCGGTGCCCTTGCGCACCGACTCCAGCTGGCCCCGGGCGTAGCCGCCGGAGCCGCCGAGGTTGCCCTGCTCGATGACGCGCAGCTTGCCGGCGAGCAGCTTCTCCGCGGTCGGGAAGAACTCCGAGCCGGCGGCCTTGTCGGTGCCCTGCTCGATCACCATCACGGTGTCCAGGAAGGGGTGCAGCTCCTCGGCCTCGCCGAGCTGGACGAGCAGCTTGGCGCAGAAGTCAGGGCGGTTCATCGTGGTGATGACCAGGTCGGTGGTGCCGTTGACCGCACGGTCCTCGGGGACCTCCGCGGTCCACTCCGCGGACTCGACGACGACGTCGCCGTCACCGGCCACGACGTCGTACCAGTACCAGCCGCCGTCGATGAACGGCTTGAGGGTGAGGTCGAAGGAGAAGGTCTCGGGCTGGTCGCTCGTGGTCTCGGCGGCCTCGACGCGCTGGGAGTGGCCGCGGGCCATGGACTTGTAGACCAGCAGGGTGGCGCCGGCACCACGCAGGGTGACGGTCAGGCGCACCTGGTCCACGACGGTCCAGCGCCGCCAGTAGGAGGCGGGGAAGGCGTTGAAGTAGGTGCCGAAGGAGAGCCGCTCCCCCTGCTCCACGCGCAGCGCGGTGCGCGACTCGATCTGGTCGGGGTGCAGCGCCTTGCCGGTGCTCGTGGACTGCCGCACGGCGGCGTTGTTGAGGTCCTTGGCCGCCCGGCTGCCGCCGACCTCGTACTTGTCGGCGTCGAGGCGGGCCTCCTCGGGGTCGACGTAGAGCGCCAGCACGTCGAAGTCACGGTCGACGGGCATGATCTGGCGCTGCAGGAGCCTGCGCGCACTGGTCTGGCCGCTCATGCGACACCTCCGCTGGTGAAAGGTGCACCCTCGGCGAAGTGCGGCTTGATCTTGTTGTCGTACATCGACAGCGCCGAGCCGATCGCCATGTGCATGTCGAGGTACTGGTAGGTGCCGAGGCGGCCGCCGAAGAGCACCATCTCCTCGGCCTTGGCCTTCTCCCGGTAGCGCATGAGGATCTCGCGGTCCGCGGCGGTGTTGACCGGGTAGTACGGCTCGTCGCCCTCCTCGGCGAAGCGGCTGTACTCGTGCACCACGATCGTCTTGCCCGGCAGGTAGGTGCGCTCGGGGTGCAGGTGCTTGAACTCCAGCACCCGCGTCCACGGGACGTCCTGGTCGTTGGCGTTGACCACACCGGTGCCCTGGTAGTCGTCGACGTCGACGGTCTCGGCCTCGAGGTCGATGGTGCGCCACGACAGCCGGCCCTCGGAGTGGCCGAAGTACTCGTCGACCGGACCGGTGTAGACGACCGGGACCTTCCCGACGTACTCCTCGCGCACGTCCATGAAGTCGACGCCGAGGCGGACCTCGATGTTCGGGTGGTCGGCCATCCGCTCCAGCCACGCGGTGTAGCCGTCGACCGGCAGGCCCTCGTAGGTGTCGTTGAAGTAGCGGTTGTCGAAGGTGTAGCGGACCGGGAGGCGCGTGATGATGTCCGCGCTCAGCTCCTTGGGGTCGGTCTGCCACTGCTTGGCGGTGTAGCCCTTGACGAACGCCTCGTAGAGCGGGCGGCCGATCAGGCTGATCGCCTTCTCCTCGAGGTTCGTGGCGTCCTCGGTGCGGATCTCGCTGGCCTGCTCGGCGATCAGCGCCCGGGCCTCGTCAGGGGTGTGGGACTTGCCGAAGAACTGGTTGATCAGCCCGAGGTTCATCGGGAAGGAGTAGACCTGCCCCTGGTACTTCGCGAAGACCCGGTGCTGGTAGCCCGTGAAGTCGGTGAAGCGGTTGACGTACTCCCACACGCGCTGGTTGGAGGTGTGGAAGAGGTGGGTGCCGTACTTGTGCACCTCGATCCCGGTCTCCTCGTCGAACTCGCTGTAGGCGTTGCCGCCGATGTGCGGGCGGCGCTCGAGGACCAGGACCCTCAGCCTCAGCTCGTCGGCACAGCGCTCGGCGATCGTGAGTCCGAAGAAGCCGGAGCCGACGACGACCAGATCAGGGGTGGAGCCAGGAGCAGACACGGTCGGTCAGTCTACGGACGACGAGGGCTGCGAGCGCATCCCCCACGCTGCGGCCATGGCCCGGATCACGTTGCGCGCCTCCGCCCGTCCGCCGCGCAGCGGAGCCAGCAGCAGCACCGCCGCGACGATCAGCAGCGGCTTCATCCGCACCGCGACGTTCTCCCCGTAACGCAGGTGCACCACGAAGAGGTTGCGGTACATGTAGAAGCCCTTCCACCCCGCAAGGTCGTGCTGCTGGTCGAAGTCGAGCTGGCGCACGAGCACCGCGTCGCGCACCGCCCAGATCCGCCGACCGGCCCGACGGGCACGGATCGCGAGGTCCACGTCGTCGTAGAAGATGAAGTACGACGGGTCCGGGAGCCCCACCTCGGCGACCACCGCGCGGCGGACCATGAACCCCTCGAAGGCGACGTTCTCGACCTCGACCAGCTCCGGCATCGCCTCGCGGGTGCCGAAGTCCTCGACCATGCCGGTCTTGGGCTTGACGACCCACGGGTGCGTGAGGTCGAAGCGGGTCGCCGCCTTCTCGCACAGCCGCCCGTGGCTGTCCTCGCGGACGCTGGTCAGGCAGTCCTCGTCGACGGCCATGAGGACCGAGAGGCAGTCGGGAGCCGGCACCACGTCGTCGTCCATGAGCCAGAACCGGTCCCAGCCCTGCGCGTAGGCGGTCCTGAGCCCGAGGTGGAAGCCACCGGCGCCGCCGAGGTTCTCCTCGGTCCGGACCACCTGCAGCGGCAGCCGGCCCCGGGCCAGCTCGGCCGCCAGGACGTCGGGGGTGTGGTCGGTGCTGTGGTTGTCCACGACGACCACGGCGTCCGGGGCGCGGTCGAGGGCGGCCAGGCCGTCGAGCATGCCGGTGAGCAGGTCGGCGCGGTCGAAGGTGACGACGACGACCGCCACCGTCTCGGGCGCGCTCACCGGAGGTACCGCCGGTGGCCCGTGAAGTCGCCCCGGAGCCCGGCGTACGCCGCCCGTGCGCTGAGGGCGAGGCGGCGCGGGTCGGGGCGGGTCAGGAGGTAGAACCACACGGTCTTGGCCCAGAACATCAGCACGTGCGGCCAGCCGCGGTAGTCACGCAGGTTGAGGGTGTTGTTGCGGGCCATGCAGTAGGCCTTGAGGTCGCTGGGGCTGTGGTTGTACGTCGTGCGGCCGGCCATCATCGGCGTGCCGAGGTCGCCCACGCTGGGGTGGTGGACGCGCGCGTCGGTGACCGTCGCGATCCGGGCACCGGCCCGCTCGGCCCGCAGGCGGTACTCGTGGTCGTCGCCCCAGATGAAGAACTCCTCACGGGGGTAGCCGATCCGCGTCGTCAGCTCCCGGGTCACCAGCACGCCGTTGAACGGGATGACGATCTCGTCGATCCGCTGCCGCTCGCCACCCGCCCGCTCGACGTCGGCCAGGGCGCGGACCACGCGGGTGCCGCCGGGCAGGCGGATCGGGAAGACCAGCCGGCCCGGGTCGGCCTCGTCCACGACCAGCGGCCCCCAGAAGTCGAGGTCGTCCTCGCGCAGCAGCCGCTCGAGGCAGTCGACCTCGGGCAGGCCGTCGTCGTCCATCAGCCACACGAGGTCCGCGCCGGTCTCCTCGACCGCCCACCGCAGGCCCTCGTGGAACCCGCCGGCCCCGCCGCGGTTGTCCGGCAGTGTCCGGTGCCGCACGTCCGTGCGGGACGCCAGCCACTCCCCCGTGCCGTCGGTGCTGGCGTTGTCGACGACCAGCACGTCGACCAGGGCGGGGCTCCGCTCCCGCACCTCCGCGAGCCGCTCGACGAGCGTCGTGAGCAGGTCCAGGCGGTTGAAGGTGACCACCACCGCCACGACGCTCCTCACGGCCGTCACCCTAGGGTCCCGTGGGCCCGCGCGTAGAACTCGACCCCGAGCAGCGCCTCCTGCTCCCCGGACGTCATCCGGGCGATCAGCGCCGCCAGCGCACCGCGCTCGACCTCGGACCGGTGGGCGGCGATGGCACGGAGCTTGGTCGTCAGCCACGGGCGCACGTCGAGCACCTCGTCGACCTCGGCGTCGTCGACCGTGCGCAGCGCGCGTCCGGGACGCGCCAGGGGCTCGAGCCTGGGCAGCGCGGAGTGCGGGTGGGTGGCGAGCAGCAGCTCGGTCCCCGGTCCGGTCGCTGGCGCGCTCGCCAGCCCGAGCGCACGGACCACGACCTCGTGGGCACGACGGTGGTCCTCGTGGCCGGTCGCACCCCCGAGCCGGTCGTGGGTCACGACCACGTCGGGGGCGAGCTCGACCAGCTGCTCGGCCAGGTGGCCGGCCGCCTCGTCGAGGGGCGCGTCGACCAACCGGGCCCGGCCGGGTGCGGACTCCGGGACGCCCCTGTCGGCGTACCCGAGCAGCCGCACCCGCGTGGCACCGAGCACCCGCGCCGCGTCGCGCAGCTCGTCCGCGCGCACGGTCCCCTCACCCCACGTCGCGCTGATCACCGTGACCTCGTCCCCCGCCTCGGACCGCGATGCCAGGAAGCCACCAGCTGCCAGCGACTCGTCGTCGGGGTGCGCGAAGACCGCCAGGATCCGTTTCACCCGCCGTGCCACTCCTCGGCGACCAAGGCGTACCCCACCTCGTCGAGCCAGCCGAGCTCGCGGTGCCACAGCGCCTGGACCTCGTGCCGCTCCCGCCGCATGCCGGCCTTCTCCAGCACCCGCACGGAGGCGTGGTTGTCGAGGTTGGCCGCGGCCGTGACCCGCCGCAGGCCCAGCCCGTCGAAGGCCGCGGCCAGGAGGGCACGCGCCGTGGCGGTCGCGACACCGGCGCCGTCGTGCCCTGGCCGCACGATGTAGCCGATCAGTCCGTCGGTGCCGGTCGGGTGGCCCGGCTGCCCGGCACCGTCGACGACGTCGAGGAATCCGAGGCCGACGACCTCGCCGTCGCGCTCGACGACGCATGAGAAGTCCGTCGGGCTGTCGGGGATCGCCAGCACCTCCCGCCGCAGGTCGTCGGGCTCGACCGAGGTGCGCACCATGAAGTGGTTGACCTCGGGGGCGTTGCGGAAGGTCAGCAGGACCGGGACGTCGGCCTCCGTGGGCTCCCGGAACAGCAGGCCATCACGACACACGGGCCAGGGGCTGGTCGGAAGCGGGCTCACCGGCAGCAGCCTGCCACGACGGCTGGCGGACACGTCGTACGACGAGTGCGAGGCCTCGTAGCTCGCTCCGTTCGCACCTGGGCCAGCGCCGTCCGGCCGGGGGCGTGCTGGTAGCCCGGCCATCGGGTGGTGGTCGGGCTGCGAGCGGGTGGTGCTCAGAGTGGGGTGGTGCCGTCTGGGTGGACGAGGTAGCGGTGGCCGTGGGGGCTGGTCCAGAGCCAGTGGCCTGGACTGAGTCCGCGGACGGCCCAGGGTCTCCCTGCTGGTGAGGGGTGGGTCTTGGCGCGGTGGTCGTGCCGACAGAGCGGGGCGAGGTTCTCGGTGCTGGTCTGGCCGGGTGGTCCGCCTCGGTCGGGTGGGACGTACTCGACGGTGTGGTCGAGGTCGGCGGACTCCGCGGGCCTACGGCAGTGCGGGAACGAGCACGTCGTCCTGGCAAGCTTCACGCGGGCCGCGATCCGGTCGGGGACCTCGTAGGAGTCCACCGCGACGGTGTCGGCCAGGTCGATGACGGGCTTGACGATGACCTGGGTGCCAGGAACCCCGCACCACTCGCGGATGGTGTCGGCGGTGAGAAGCTGGCGGTGGTTCTCGACGCGGGCGAGGTCGAGGCCGAGCGTGCCGGTGACAGAGTCGACCTGGGGTGCGCCGGTCAGCGCGGCGTCGGAGAGGTGGACGGTCAGGACCACGACCCGGCGGGGTGCGGTGCGCGTGTGGGTTGCGCGGTCTCGACGACGCTCGCTGGCGCTCGCTGCTCGACCATCTTCGGTCGCCTCGGCCTCGGTCGCTTCGGCCTCAGTCCCCTCGGGGTCGGTGTCGGGGAGGGGGTCTTGGCCGCGGGCGAGGTAGCCGAGGGCCTTGGCGCGGCGGACGGCGAGGGTGTCGGTGGAGCCGTCGGCCAGGAGTTGGTGGGCGATGTGGCGGATGGCGTGCTCGAGGTCTTCGGCGTCGGCTCGGTCGAGCAGCCCGTCGGCGGTGACGGCGGAGGCGGTGCCGACCGAGGTGGCGGGGGTGGCGAGGTCGAGGTCGAAGTAGAGGTTGGCGCGGGTGTCGCACTCGGCGACCTCGACCGACTCTGGGTCGAACCGGGCGGATGCTTCGAGGACGAGGCGGTCGACGGTGACGGGGCCGGCGGTGTGGATCACGTGGGCGATCTGGGCGTCCACGAACGCCACGGCCTCGGCGGAGAGGCTGCGGGTGGCTTGAGCCAGGCGGCGTACCCGCCAGGCGGTGACCTGCCCGGCGAGAAGTCGGGCCCAGACCTTGGGGAGGCGGTGCTTGGCCTCCACGACGTCGCCGACCAGGAGGCGGCCGGACTCACGCGTCCGGCCGAGCGCGGTGGACAGCTCGGTGACGGCGAAGTCGGAGACCTCGGGGGCACCGGCACCGGCCAGCTCGAGCATCGTGTCGGCGCCGGGCATGCCGAACCGGGACACCCATGCCGACTCCGCGGCGTCGTAGGCGTCGTCGTCGGGGTGGGAGTAGGTGCCGTACAGGTCCGGCATCAACGCACCCGTCGTGTGGGCATCCGCCCACTGCGCGACCCCGATCAGCAGCTCGCGGGCCGCGTCGTCCTCACGCGCCTTGGCGGCGCGGATCGCGTCGAGGAGGGGGCTGGTGGACATGGTGAAAGTATAGTCGAACACACGTTCGAAAAACAGTGTTTTCCCAGGTCAGACCCACTTTTTCACGACATTCTTGCCGTCCGATCGAAGCCCGCCCGAAGCGAGCACCCCAGCGCAGGGCGACATCGAGGCAAGCGCAACCAAGAAGCCCAGGTGGCACCCACGGCGAGCACGCTCTCCTCAAATTCAGGAGCTGCTGCGGCGCGAACGCGCCACGACCCACCAACGGCGACCCGGGGAGCAACCACAGGAGACGGCAGGGCGAACGGCGTACCCGGTCTCGACGACGGCTCGCTGGCGCTCGCCTCGACCAGCGGTGGGGGCCGCTGACGCCTCTCAGCAGGCGGCGGCCAGGTCCCCGGCCTTGTTGGCGGCGTAGCCCTCGGCGAGCGAGCCGACGGAGCCGCCGGTGACGGGCGCCTCGGAGACCTTCTTGCCGGCCTTGTCCGAGGGCGCCTCGGCGGTGCCCTCGGCCTTGGCGATCGCGTCGGCGACCTTCCGGTGCACCAGGTCGATGTCCGGGTCGGCGGTGTTCACCATCGGCGGGACGATCGAGAGGGTCGAGATCTTCTGGCCCCGGGCCTTGAGGGCCAGCTCGAGGAAGGTGTCGACCTCGGAGGCCGGGACGTTGGTGGAGATCAGCTCGGACGAGGCCTGGGCGATCGACTGGAAGTTGCGCAGGGCGACGCTGGGGCTGACCTGCTGGAGCATCGCGTTCATGACGCACTTCTGGCGGGCCATGCGCGAGTAGTCGTCGGAGTCGTAGCGGGCCCGGGCGTACCAGAGGGTGTCGAAGCCGGACAGCTTCTGCACCCCCGGCTCGATGTAGTGGAAGAAGTCGTCCTGCGGGAGCCCGACCGGGATCGGCTGGCGGACGTTGAGGGTGATGCCGCCGACCGCGTCGACGAGGTCCTTGAAGCCCTCGAGGTTGACCATCGCCCAGTAGTTGATCGACAGGCCGGTGATGCCCTCGACGGCCGAGACGGTCGCGTCGACGCCGGGGTGCTCGCTGTCGCCGAACAGCTCGACCTGGTCCTCGGCCCAGGTGCTCACGCCGTTGAGGTAGTCGACGTCGAAGCCGTCGGGGAACTGCTCGGCCATGACCGAGCCCTCGGCGAAGGGGAAGTTCTGCATGTTCCGGGGCAGCGAGACCAGCACGGTACGCCCCGTCTCGGCGTCCACGGAGGCGACCGTCAGGGAGTCGGGTCGCATGCCCCAGCGCCCCGCGCCGGAGTCACCGCCGAGGAGCAGGACGTTGAAGCGGCCGGCATAGGCCCCGACGACCTCGTCGGAGCCGAACATCGTGAGCATGAGGTCGCGCTGCACGCCGACGACGTGGGCGCCGAAGAGCAGACCCCCGGCGACCGAGAGGCACAGCAGGCCGTTGACCCCCACCACCGCGCGGCGGTGGGCCAGGCCGAGGCTGAGCGGCTGGCCGAGCCGCCAGGCGTCCATGAACAGCAGCGCCCAGCCGACGGCCCCGACCAGCAGCGCCAGCCGCAGCAGCAGCAGGAACCACGGGGTCGAGCCCAGCGTGAGGGCGAGACCGTGGTCGAGGGCGACGGCGACGCCGCCGAGGAGGACCAGTGCCCAGCTCGTCAGCCACACCCGCAGGGCCAGCAGGCCGACGCGGCGGTTGCCGCCGGCGACCAGCTGGGCCGAGCCGGGGGCGAGCAGCGTCATCGCCATCAGCGACAGGGCGCGGCGGAAGCGGATGCGCGCGGCCCGCTCCGCCACGCTCGTGCGGGGAGCGGCCTGCGACCCGGGGGAAGTGACGGGTGGCATGACTGGGAGTATCACCAGTCACAGGCGTCACAGGGTCTCGACACGCGGGTCGCGCCCTCGTTCCTCGGTCGCGCCGCTCGCTCGACCACCACCAGGAGGTCCGCTGGCGCGTCCCTCCTCAGGCGCGCCGACCTGCGTCGATCTCGGTCTTGCGGGCCAACCGGTGCGCCCGGCGGATCTCGGCCTCGCGGTAGCGGCGCAGGTCGTCCTTGGTCTCGGGGACCAGCGGTGGGACCTCCCGCGGGCGGCCCTCCTCGTCGATGGCCACGAAGACGAAGTAGGCCGACGCCACGTGCAGCCCGTCGGCGCTGGGGTCGTTCCACGGCTGGGCCTCCACGCGCACCCCGACCTCCATCGAGGAGCGGCCCGCCCAGTTCACCCGCCCCATCGTGCGGACGATGTCACCGACGTGCACGGGCGCCAGGAAGACCATCTCGTCCAGCGCGGCCGTGACGGCCGGCCCTCCGCTGTGCCGCTGGGCGACCGCGCCGGCGGTGGAGTCGGCCAGCTTCACGACCTCGCCGCCGTGGACGTTGCCCAGGAGGTTGGCCATGGGGGCGTGAGCCATGACGGCGAGCGAGACGCTCGAGAAGGCCGGGGACCGAGGATCGAGTGTGGCCACAGCCAGGCACGGTAGCGTCCCGCAGCATGACGGAGCGTCCCCCCACCGGTGGTGCCGGCGGAGAGAGCAGCAAGCCCCCCTACGACTGGCTGTACGGGCAGGGCGGTGCGTCCGGCGCTGCGGACGACCCCGACGCGACCCGGCGGATGCCGGTGCAGCCGCGCTCGGGCTCCTCGGTCCCCCCGCCCGGCCAGCCGGCGGGCCCGGGCCGTACGCCGTCGCCCGCACCGACCCCCGCACCCGCGCCGACCCCCGGCCCGACGCCCGCGCCCGGTCCTGGCCGCTCCCTTCCCCGCCCGCGGCTGCGCCGCCCTCGCTTCCGGTTCCGCTACGTCTTCCTGGTGCTCGTGCTGTGGCTGGCCTTCCTGGTCGCGGTGCCGATCTACGCCTGGACCCAGATCAACGAGGTCGGTTTCGCGCCCGGCGGAGGCGACCGCCCCGGGGAGCAGCCCGGCACGACGTACCTCATGGTCGGCAGCGACTCCCGCGCCGGCCTGACGCCCGCGGAGCGCAAGAAGTACGGCACCGGCAACGCCACGGGCCAGCGCACCGACACGATCATGCTGCTGCACACCGGGTCCGGCCCCAACCTGCTCATGTCGATCCCGCGCGACTCGCTGGTCGAGGTCCCGGGCTACGGCACCACCAAGATCAACGCCGCCTACGCCTTCGGCGGCCCGCAGCTGCTCACCCGCACCATCGAGAACAACACCGGCATCCGGGTCGACCACTACGTCGAGATCGGGATCGGCGGGTTCGTCGACCTCGTCGACGCCGTCGGCGGCATCGAGATCTGCCCGAAGATGGCCATGAAGGACCCCCTCGCCAACCTCGACGTGAAGAAGGGCTGCCAGGAGGCGGACGGCCCGACCGCGCTCGGCTACGCCCGCTCCCGCAAGCTCTACACCGGCCTGGGCGACGTGCAGCGAGCGCAGGCGCAGCGCGAGGTCGTCTCGGCCGTCGGCGACGAGGTGCTCTCGCCGTGGTCGGTGCTCAACCCCGTCCGCTACTGGAACCTCAACATGGCCGCGACCGAGACCGTCGAGTTCGGCAAGGGCATGTCCCCCCTCCGGGCCGGCATGTGGGCGATGGCGATGACCCGGGTCAACGGCGAGAACGGCCTGACCTGCGGGGTGCCGATCAGCGACCTGTCGGTGCGCTGGGACGCCGAGCGGGCACCGCGGATGTTCCAGGCGATCATCGACGACGACACCGGGCGCCTGGGCGAGCAGCTGTGCTCCCCGTCCGGACTGCTGAACCCGCCGTCATGACCCGGATGACACGATGACCGCGTGACCTACGAGACCCTCCGCTGGGAGGTCGACGCCGACGGCGTGGCCACCCTGACGCTGCACCGTCCCGACGCGCTCAACGCCTTCGACCTGACCATGGCCAGGGAGCTGGAGCAGGTCTTCCGCACCGACGCGCGCGCCGACGACGTCCGCGCCGTCGTCGTCACCGGGTCGGGTCGCGCGTTCTGCGCGGGCATGGACCTCTCCGCCGAGGGCAACGTGTTCGGCCTCGACGAGACGGTCCGCCCCACGCCCGAGGAGTTCCGGGCGTCCTACGACGAGCCGCCGTACGACGCCGGCGTCCGAGACACGGGCGGCAAGGTCGTGCTGGCGATCCACGCGCTGCCCAAGCCGGTGATCGCCGCCATCAACGGACCGGCCGTCGGGATCGGCGCCACGATGACCCTGGGCATGGACCTGCGCCTGGCCTCCACCAAGGCCCGGATCGGGTTCGTCTTCGGTCGGCTCGGCATCGTGCCGGAGGCCTGCTCGACCTGGTTCCTCCCGCGGCTGGTCGGCCCCCAGCAGGCCCTGGAGTGGATCTACTCCGCCGACGTCCTCACCGCCGAGCAGGCGCACGCCGGAGGACTCCTGCGCTCGGTCCACGAGCCCGACGAGCTGCTGCCCGCCGCACTCGGGCTGGCCCGCTCGTTCGTGGTCGACCGCTCCCCCGTGGCGTTGGCACTGGCCAAGCAGATGGTCTACCGCAACGGTGCGGCCGCGCACCCGCTCGAGGCGCACCTCTCCGACAGCCTGGCGATGTACTGGACCTCGATCGGCGACGGCAAGGAGGGCGTGGCGGCGTTCCTCGAGAAGCGCCCGCCCCGCTTCACCCGCAAGGCGTCGCAGGCACCACGGATCTACCCCTCCTGAGCAGGACGGGCGGTCGGCTCAGGCGGCGTCGAGCGCACGGCGCAGCCGGGCCAGCAGCCCGGCCAGGCTACGCGAGACCTGCTCCTGGCTGAGACCGACGACCGCACCGATCTCGGCCTGCGTGCGGTGCTCGAAGAAGCGCATGCGCAGCATCGTGCGCTCGCGCTCGTCGAGGGCCTCGAGCAGCGGCTGCAGCGCCACCCGCGCCTCGGCGGAGGCGTACGCCGGGTCGTCGGCGCCCAGCGTCGAGGTCGGGGAGGTGTCCTGGACCGGGTGCGGCGCGTCCAGGGAGACCGGACGGAAGCACCCGGCGGCGTCCTGGCACTCGCGGACCAGCGACTCCGCGATGCCGAGGTGCGCGGCGATCTCGTCGCTGACCGGCTGGCGGCCCAGGCGCTGGAGCAGCTCGGCCTCGGCGACGACGACCTCGGCCTGCGCCTCCTGCACCGAGCGGGGCGGGCGCACCACCCAGCCGGCGTCGCGGAAGTGCCGGCGCAGCTCCCCGCGGACGGTCGGGACGGCGAAGCTGAGGAAGTCGTGGCCCAGCGTGGCGTCGAAGGCGCGCACGGCCTTGACCAGCCCGAGGCAGGCGACCTGGTCCAGGTCGTCGGCGGCGAGGCCACGGCCGTGGTAGCGGCGGGCCAGGTCGAGGGCCACGTCGAGGTGCAGGCGCACGACCTCGTTCTCGTAGCGCTCGCGCACGGGGCCGGAGCTGGCCCGCGCACGGAGCAGGAGGCGAGCGGCGTGGGTACGCCGTCTCGCCTCGGTCATGGCCGGGGTGGCCCGCGGCCGCTCCTCCCCCATGCGCCGATCGTGGCACGACGGGGAGGAGCGGACGCGGGAATCCCGCAATCAGGTACGCACCGGCTCAGCCAGCGGCGCGCGCGGCCTCCTGCTCGGTGGCGGCACCCTCCGTGGAGAGCGACCCCGAGGAGTCCTCGAGGTGGGCGCGGACGAACCAGTGGAAGAGCTCGAGCTTGTCGGTCTGGGCGATGAACATGTCCTGGGTCACCAGGTCGAGGTCGTCGAGCTCCTTGATCGCCTCGCGGTAGCTCGTGATGACGCCCTGGTAGACGAGGTCCAGCGCGCCGAGGTGCTCCTGGGTCGTGGCCCGGCCCAGGCTGTACTCCGTCCAGCTGCGGTGCTCCACGAGGGCACCCGGGGTGCCGACCGGGGAGCCGCCGAGGGTGGCGATCCGCTCGGCGAGGTCGTCGGCGAAGCCGCGGACCTCCTCCACGTGCGGGTCGATCATCTCGTGGACGGAGATGAAGTGCGGGCCGACGACGTTCCAGTGCACGTGCTTCAGGGTCAGGTGCAGGTCGTTCGCGGCGTAGAGCCGGTCCTGGAGCAGCTCGACGACGCGCACGGCGTCCTTCTCGTCCAGGCCAGGGGTCGTGTACTTCAGCTTGGTCGTCATGCCAAGGGTGTTACCCCGCGACACGCACGGCCTACCCACCCCTCCGGGGGGCGGGGCCGGCGCCGTGTGGGGGGCGGCACCGGCCCCGCCCGGTGGTGGTGCAGCAGGACCCGCCCACGTGGGGGGCAGGTCGACGGGCCCTGCTCCGTGGCCCCGTACCCGACGGTCCCCGGCCCATGCGCCGGCTCCGGCAGCTGTCTAGACCCGGGACCGCGCCGCGGTACGGCGCCGGGGCCGCACCGCCCGTTCGACCAGTCGCGCGGCCGCCGCCATGGCTGCCTCCGCAGGCCCGCGACGCCCCACCAGCGCCAGCGCGGCGCCGAGCAGCACGACCACGGCGTACTGGACCGCTGTGCCGCGGTCGTCCGGGCCGGGTGGGAGCAGGTCGGAGGTCATGAGGACGTGCAGCGTGTAGAAGGTGAAGGTCGCCGCCCCCGCGCCGGTCAGCACGGCCAGGGCACGGGTCGTCCGCGGGCCGAGCAGGCGCACCAGAAGCAGGGCGGCGACGGTCACCGCGACGGCGCTGCCACCTGTGCGGAGCAGGTCCGGGGTGGTGCTGGAGTGGGGCGCGGAGACCAGCAACCACTGCCACGCACCGTCGACCGGCGTCTGGCCGAACATCCCGCCGTCGATCTGGCGACGGATCTCGACCAGCGTCGCCTCCTGGTCCCGGTCCAGGAAACGGTAGAGGTCGCGGTCCAGTGCCCGGGCCACCCCGTCACGGGCCAGGAGCCGGTCGGAGACGACCTCGGCCAGGACGGCCGTGGCCGCCGCGGCCGAGCCGACCAGCGCCAGGGTGCGCGAGCGCATGCCGCGCAGGTCCGCCCGGCCCAGGGCCATGCCGATCGCGAGGTAGGCGGTCCACACGAGGACCGGGTAGTAGCCGGTGAACAGGACCTCGGAGACCAGCAGGGAGGGCTGCTCGAGCTGCGAGACCGACGGACTGTCGAAGCCGCGCGGCGGGAGCCCGGGCCGCAGCCACCACAGGAGCACCGGCGTGACCAGCGCCAGGGCGGCGGCGAGCAGCGCGAGGGCACCCGCCGACCAGCCCACGACCAGCAGCCCGAGCGCCAGGAGGACGGCGTAGTTGACCAGGATGACCGCGAGGCCGGAGTCGACCTCCCCCAGCACCAGCCCCACGGCGCCCAGGAGCAGGAACCGGGTCAGCAGCCCGGCGGAGCGGGCCAGGCGCTCCCCACCCTCCAGCGGCCGCGGACCACCCGTCGCGAGCGAGAGGCTGACCCCGGCCAGGACGGCGAAGAGGGCCGAGGCGCGTCCGGAGAAGACCTCGGCGACCCACGTGGGATCGCCCGCCTCCGTGCGCGTGGCCAGCAGGTGCGTGGCCATCATCCCCAGCAGCGCGCACCAGCGCGCGACGTCGATGCCGACCAGGCGCGGGGACACGGCGGGGACGAGGCTGCCCGGGGCCTAGAACCCGAGCCGGCGCTCGGGCACGGCCTCGCGCCGCACGACCTCGCCCTTGGCGTGCGCGGTGTCCTTGAGCGAGGCCTGGAACTCCACCATCCGCCGGCGCAGGTCCGGGTCGGAGGCGGCCAGGATGCGTACGGCGAGCAGCCCGGCGTTGCGCGCGTTGCCGATCGCGACCGTGGCCACCGGCACGCCTGCCGGCATCTGGACGATCGAGAGCAGGGAGTCCATGCCGTCGAGGTACTTCAGGGGCACCGGCACGCCGATGACCGGCAGCGGGGTGACCGCGGCGAGCATGCCCGGCAGGTGTGCCGCTCCCCCGGCACCGGCGACGATCACCGACAGCCCGCGCTCGGCCGCCTGCTCGCCGTAGGCGAGCATCTCGTGCGGCATCCGGTGCGCGGAGACCACGTCGGCCTCCACCTCGACGTCGAACTCGCGGCACGCCTCGGCCGCGGCACGCATCACGGGCCAGTCGGAGTCCGACCCCATCACGATGCCGACCTGCACTGTCATCAGTTCACTCGCTCTCGTCGCCGAGGTCGCCGCGGAACCACGCGGCGGCGTGCCGCGCGCGCTCCAGGCAGTCCTCGAGGTCCTCGCCGTAGGCGTTGACGTGGCCGACCTTGCGGCCGGGGCGCATCTGCTTGCCGTAGAGGTGCACGCGCAGGTGCGGGTCGCGCGCCAGGGCGTGCGGGAAGCCGTCGTAGAGCCGGCCGACCTCGGGGTGGGGGCCACCGAGGATGTTGACCATCACCGTCCACCGGGCGCGGGGCGCCGGGGAGCCGAGCGGCAGGTCCATCACCGCGCGGAGGTGGTTCTCGAACTGGGAGGTGACCGCGCCGTCCTGGGTCCAGTGCCCGGTGTTGTGCGGACGCATGGCCAGCTCGTTGACCAGGATCCGGCCGTCGGTGGTCTCGAAGAGCTCCACGGCCAGGATGCCGGTCACGCCGAGCTCGCCGGCGACCCGCAGCGCGAGCGCCTGGGCCTGCCCGGCCAGCTCCTCGTCGAGGTCGGGCGCGGGGGCGACGACCTCGTGGCAGATGCCGTCGAGCTGGGTCGAGGCCACGACGGGGTACGCCGCCGCCTGGCCGCTCGGCGAGCGCGCCACGAGCGCGGAGAGCTCGCGGCGGAAGTCGACGAGCTCCTCGGCCAGGATGCGCACGCCGGAAGCAGCCGCGGCCTCGAAGGCCTCGGTGCAGTCCTCGGGCCCGCGCACGACCCAGACCCCCTTGCCGTCGTACCCGCCGCGTGTGGTCTTGAGGACGCACGGGAAGCCGAAGGCGACCACCTCGTCGACATCGGCCACCACGGCGTGGCGCGGGCAGGGCAGGCCAAGCGCCGAGAGCCGCTCGCGCATGACCGCCTTGTCCTGGGCGTGGACCAGGGCCTCGGGACCCGGGCGCACCGCCAGGCCCTCGGCCTCCAGGGCGTGCAGGTGCTCGGTGGGGACGTGCTCGTGGTCGAAGGTGACCACGCTGGCGCCGGCGGTCGCCCGGCGCAGCACGTCGAGGTCGCGGTAGTCACCGACGGTCTGGTCGACGATCACCTGGGCCGCCGAGACGCCTTCGGCCTCGGCGAGCAGCCGCAGGGGCAGTCCCAGGGCGATGGCCGGCTGGGCCATCATGCGGGCGAGCTGACCTCCGCCGACGACGGCGAGCACGGGCGAGTCGGGCACGCGGCAAGCCTAGGGGTCCCGCGGGGGCGGGCGGGTCGGGGGCTCAGCCCTCAGGCGGCGGGCGAGGACTTCTCGAAGCGCAGGCCCTTGCCCCGGATCGTGGTGATCAGGTGCGGGCGCCGCGAGTCGTCACCGAGCTTGCGGCGCACCCAGCCGAGGTGGACGTCGATGGTCTTGGACGAGGTCCAGAACGAGGTGTGCCACACCTCGCGCATCAGCTCGTCACGGGTGACGACCTCGCCGGCCCGGGTGATCAGGGCGTGCACGAGGTCGAACTCCTTGCGCGACAGCGTGATCTCCTCACCCGCCCGCCACGCGCGACGGGTGGAGGGGTCGATGCTGATTTCCTGGACCTTGATCACGGGGTAGATGGTAAAGACTTCAAGTGACTACCCGGTAGGACTTGCTGGGATCTGACAGTGACCTCTTCCTGCCAGTCTTGGACGAGGTGGTCCGACCTGGCCCGTTCGGGCGACACCTTGTGGCCACCACCCGGGTCCGGTGTGCCTCAGTGCCGGCGTACGGCGAGGGGCTCGACGATCCCGAACCCACGGACCGGTCGCGCGGCCATGCGGCGGGTCTCGAACTGGTCGGCGGGCAGCAGCCCCGCCGTGGCGGCGTCGATGATGATCCGGTTGCGACGGGCCACGTTGGTGAGCCGGGCCGCCATGTTCACCGGCGGGCCGAAGACGTCGCCCAACCGCATCACGACCGGGCCGCTGGCCAGGCCGACGCGCACGTCGGGCATCCGCTGGTCGCGTCCGATGACGTTGATGATCCCCTCGGCGGTGTCGTAGGCGCGGACGGGGTCGTCGTTCACGAAGAGCACCGAGTCCCCGATGCTCTTGATGATCCGGCCGCGCTGGGTGGCCACGACGTCGGCGCAGCGCATCTCGAACAGCTCGACGAGGTCGCCGATCCGGTCCTCGGTGAGGGTGTTGGACAGGGCGGTGAACCCGACGATGTCGGCGAAGCCCACGGTCAGCTCGGTGACGTGCAGGTCCTCGTCGTCCTGGCTCGCGAGCGCCTCGATCCGGCCGGCCGCGGCCGCGAGGTGCCGACGCCAGGCGTAGATCAGCAGCTCCTCGAAGGGTCGGGAGAACTGCTCGACCAGCCGGACGGCGGTCTCGACCCGGGTCACGCCCTCGGAGTCAGCGGTCATCTCCTCCACCCGCTGCACCAGCGAGGAGATCTCCCAGTCGGCGAGGCGCGCCATCGTCTGGCCCAGGGCCCGGGTCAGGTTGACGGCCAGGTCGAAGTCCAGCAGCCCCTCGTCCATCACCCCGCGCAGCAGCCTGATCGCGT
This sequence comes from Nocardioides sp., assembly GCF_030149505.1. Classification (GTDB taxonomy): domain Bacteria; phylum Actinomycetota; class Actinomycetes; order Propionibacteriales; family Nocardioidaceae; genus Nocardioides. Next base: position 29,349 of record NZ_JASBRN010000001.1, on the reverse strand, counting down.
CCGCGTCGGCGCTGAGGAAGGCGGGGGTGTCGTCGGGGTACTCCGGGAAGCCGAGGGCACGCCACAGCCGACGGGCCTGGTCGCGGGTGACGCCCGCGGCCTCGGCCATCTGCGGCGCGGTCAGCTCGGGCAGCCCGCCGAGGATCGCCCGCTCGAGGTCACCGGGCTGGGGGTCGATGGGAGGCCCGCTCGCGGGCTCGGGCTCAGAGCCCTTCGTCACGACGCTCCCCCCGACCGTGGATCTCGTGCAGCAGGTCGCCCAGGCGGCGCTGGGCGTCGGCCACTCGCGGGATGTCGGGCAGCGCCACCGAGCCGTGCGTGCTGGCGTCGCTGATGACCAGCGTCCCGCAGCCGAGCACCCGGTCGAGCAGGTGCAGCTCGATCGCCACGTCGCTGATCCGGGTCAGGGGGATGTCGTGGCCACGGCGGGTGATGACCCCGGTGCGCGTGATGAGCCGCCGGTCGGTGAAGGCGTACACCGAGGTCAGCCAGTCCAGGAAGGGCCAGACCGAGAAGCGCAGGACCCCGACCGCGACGAGGGCCCACACGACCCAGGCCACGACCGCGCCCGCACCGTCCTCGGTACGGGCGTCCACGAACGTGCCGAGCGCCAGCAGCAGCACGAGCAGCAGGACCGGTCCGATGAGGACCTTCGGGTGGGTCCGCGTGGACACCACGACCCGCTCACCGTCGTTGAGGAGCTTCTGCGAGATCGGCACGGCCCGATCATGGCACTGATCGACCCCTCCCGGCGCGGGTCGTGCGGCGCTGGTCCCTCAGGCAGGGCGCACGTGCACGACGTCGCCCGCCGCCACCGCCACCTCGGGTCCACCGCCGCCAGGGACCACGACCAACCGTCCGTGCTCGTCGATCCCCGTGGCGCGACCCGACAGGGTGCTGCCGTCGGGCATCGCCACGTCGACGCCGCGCCCGAGGGTGGAGCAGACCCGGGTCCACGACTCCCGCAGGTGGGCCGTCGCCGGGCCCTCCTCGCCGGCCTGCCAGGCGTCGTAGGCCTCCATCAGCCCCTGCACGAGCGAGGCCAGCAGGTCGGTGCGGTCGGGCACCGGACGCTCCGGACCCGACTCCACGAGCAGCGATGTCGCGGTGGGGACGGGGAGCTGCTGCTCGGTGAGCAGGACGTTGAGCCCGATCCCCACGACCGCGGCAGGGCCGGAGGGCCCCTCGACCCGCTCGACCAGGATCCCCGCGACCTTCCGCTCGCCCACGAGCACGTCGTTGGGCCACTTCAGCGTGGCGTCGTACCCGGCCGCGCGCAGGGCCTTCGCGATGGCGTACCCCGTGAGCAGCGGCAGCCACGGCCAGCGGTGCGGCGCGACCTGCGGCCGGAGGAGGACCGAGAACGTGAGCGCCGAGCCGGCGGGCGTCTCCCAGGCACGGTCCAGCCGGCCGCGGCCGGCGGTCTGGTGCTCGGTGACGACCACCAGCCCCTCGGGCGCGCCGGCGAGGGCGCGCTCGGCCACGACGGCGTTGGTCGACGGGGTCGCGGGGAGCACCTCCACGCCCAGCGGCGCCAGCCTCGCGGGGTCGAGGGGGTTGTCGACAGGTGGGCGCTCGCCCGGGTGGTCGGTCACGGGCACTAGATTGACGCACCGACGTACCGACGGACCAGAGGAGAGCCGCACCCGTGAGCGCAGCGCCGGACGAGACCCCCGAGATCGACATCCACACCACGGCCGGCAAGCTCGCCGACCTGGAGCGTCGCCTCGACGAGGCGGTGCACGCCGGGTCGGCCAAGGCCGTCGAGAAGCAGCACGCGAAGGGCCGCAAGACCGCCCGCGAGCGGATCGAGATGCTCTTCGACGAGGGCTCCTTCGTCGAGCTCGACGAGCTGGCCCGCCACCGCTCGACCGCGTTCGGCCTGGAGAAGACCCGCCCCTACGGTGACGGCGTCGTCACCGGCTACGGCACCGTCGACGGTCGCCAGGTGTGCGTGTTCTCGCAGGACTTCACCGTCTTCGGCGGCTCGCTCGGCGAGGTCTACGGCGAGAAGATCGTCAAGGTCATGGACCTCGCCATCAGGACCGGCAGCCCGATCATCGGCATCAACGAGGGTGCCGGCGCCCGGATCCAGGAGGGCGTGGTCTCCCTCGGCCTCTACGGCGAGATCTTCCGCCGCAACGTGCACGCCTCGGGCGTCATCCCGCAGATCTCGATGATCATGGGCAACTGCGCCGGCGGCCACGTCTACTCCCCCGCCGTCACCGACTTCACGGTGATGGTCGACCAGACCTCGGCGATGTTCATCACCGGACCCGACGTCATCAAGACCGTCACCGGCGAGGACGTCTCGATGGAGGACCTCGGCGGCGCGCGCACCCACAACACCAAGTCGGGCAACGCCCACTACATGGCCTCCGACGAGGAGGACGCGTTCGAGTACGTCAAGGCCCTGCTGTCCTACCTCCCGCAGAACAACCTCGACGAGCTGCCCGTCTACCCCGAGGACCCGATCCTCGAGATCACCGACGAGGACCGAGCGCTCGACACCCTCATCCCCGACGGGGCCAACCAGCCCTACGACATGCACGACGTGATCACCTCGATCCTCGACGACGGCGAGTTCCTCGAGGTCCAGGAGCTCTTCGCGCCCAACCTGATCATCGGCTACGGCCGGGTCGAGGGCTCGCCCGTCGGCGTCGTGGCCAACCAGCCGATGCAGTTCGCCGGCACCCTCGACATCGACGCCAGCGAGAAGGCCGCCCGCTTCGTGCGGTTCTGCGACGCCTTCAACATCCCGGTGCTGACCTTCGTCGACGTGCCCGGCTTCCTGCCCGGCACCGACCAGGAGTGGAACGGCATCATCCGCCGCGGCGCGAAGCTGATCTACGCCTACTGCGAGGCCACCGTCCCGCTGGTCACCGTCATCACCCGCAAGGCCTACGGCGGCGCCTACGACGTGATGGGGTCCAAGCACCTCGGGGCCGACATCAACGTCGCCTGGCCGACCGCCCAGATCGCGGTCATGGGCGCGCAGGGCGCGGCCAACATCATCCACCGCAAGACCCTCGCTCAGGTCGAGAAGGACGGTGGAGATGTCGAGGCCAAGCGCGCCGAGCTGATCGACGAGTACGAGACGACGCTGGCGAACCCCTACGTCGCCGCCGAGCGGGGTTACATCGACGCGGTCATCCAGCCGCACGAGACCCGGGTCGAGGTCATCCGGGCGCTGCGGCTGCTCAAGACCAAGCGGGCCAGCCTGCCGGCCAAGAAGCACGGGAACATCCCGCTGTGAGCGAGGAGAGCACCCCGCTGCTGCGGGTGGTGAGCCCCGGTGCCACGCCCGAGGAGGTCGCCGCGCTCGTCGCGGTCCTCTCGGCGCTCGGCGGCGGTCAGCCCGAGGCGCCGCGGCCGCGGTCGCAGTGGGCAGCCCCGCACCGCGCGGTGCGCCGCACGCTGCCGCACGGTCGCGGCGCCTGGCGCGCCAGCGGGCTGCCGCACTGAGCCTGGACGTCGCTCCTGCCCTTGAGCAACACTTGCGGCAATCTTGAGGCAGGACGGCGACAGGTCTTGAGGTCGGTTCGCCACGATGGTCGACAGGTGCCCGCACACGCGGAGCACCCGCCGACAGGAGCATGACGTGAGCGACGACACCAGGCTCGACCAGCACCCGGGGGCCGACCCCTGGGCGCCGGCCCCGCCCGCGCCGCGGGTCCCCGACTACGTGCAGCGGCCCGACCCCGGGCTCGAGGCGTACGCCGGGGAGTTCCTCGACGGCCTGGACTCGATCCCGACCTACCGGCCGACCGTCGGCTGCATCATCCCGGCCTACAACGAGGCCGAGACCATCGCGGGCGTGCTGGACAGCCTGCTGCAGCAGACCCGGCTGCCGGACGTGATCCACCTGGTCGTCAACAACACCACCGACGAGTCGGTCGAGATCGCCAGCCACTACGCGGGCCCGCACACCCGGATGACCCCCAGCGGTGAGCAGCACACCGTCATCTACGTGCACGACATCGGCAAGAACCCCGAGAAGAAGGTCGGGGCGCTCAACTACGGCTACTCCCTGGTCGAGCACATGGACTACCTGCTCGGCGTCGACGGCGACACCACGCCCGAGCCCGACGCCATCGAGCACCTCGTCAACGAGATCGCCAGCGACGACCGGATCGGCGGTATCTCGGCGGTCTACTCGATCGACGACAGCGCCTTGGACAGCTGGTGGGAGAAGTTCCTCATCGCCGGCCAGCGTGCGCAGTTCTCCGCCTTCAACATGCAGAACCTGCTCAAGGGCCGCAACATGGCGGTGCTCGGCGGGCAGTTCTCGATCTTCTCCACGCAGGCGCTGCGCGACGTGATGCGCGACAGCCACCAGCGCACCCCGTGGGTCAGCGACTCCGAGGTGGAGGACTCCCTGCTCTCGCTGCAGATCAAGTCCGCCGGCTACCTCACCAAGATCTCCGCCCAGGCCCGGGCGCACGTCGGCGGCATGACGACGCTGCGCTCGCTCGACGCCCAGCAGGTGAAGTGGAACTTCGGTGCGATCGACCTGATGTGGCCCGGCCAGCGCGGCGACACCCGCGGGCAGCCCTTCCACCCGAACCTGCGGCTGCGCTGGTTCGAGCACATGTCGATGGTCCAGAACATGACCACGCGGTTCCTGTTCATGGTGCTGCTGGCGTGGTCGCTGATGTTCGACGCGTTCGTCTTCAGCCCGCTGTGGCTGATCCCGCCGCTGGCCGCGGTGTGGCTCAACGTCCGCGTCGCGCACTCCATGGAGTTCCGCAACAAGCGCGACTACCTCTTCGCGCTGCTCGTGGTCCCGGCCGAGGCCTACATGTTCACGCGGATGGGCCACTTCGTCCGCGCCTGGTACAAGTTCTTCAGCCGCCAGCAGACCGACAACTGGGCCGCGCAGGCCAAGGCCGAGCGGGGCAAGGGCATCGCGTGGATCTACCCCTTCGTCATCGCACTGGTCATCTACGCGCTGCTGCTCGCGGGCTGGCAGCTCGGTCCGCTCGACGCCGCGGCGAAGTCCGACATCCTCTACGTCGGGTGGCGCGTCCTGGGCGTGCTCACGGTGCTGCAGACTGCGTGGATGATCATTAAGGCCAGCAAGCGCTACCGGGGGTACAAGGCATGACGTCCCGCACCGTGCGCGGCCGAGTGGCCGCGCGGACGACCGCGCTCGCCCTCGTCGGAGCGCTCACCCTCACCGGCTGCGGCCTCTTCGACGGCGGGTCCGAGCCGGTCCCGGCCGAGACCGACGCCAGCCCCCTGGAGCGGGTCTACGACTCGCAGTTCACCCGCGACGGCACGTTCCAGAGCCACATCGAGGTCGACGGCGCCAAGGACGTGGACTTCGTCTACACGCTCTACCCCACGAAGTCGACGCCGCGCACCAACGAGTGGTACCCCCGCGGCAAGAAGTTCTTCTCCTTCACCTTCCAGGCCTACGACCTCGCCCAGGGGCTGCGCGACCCCTTCCGCACCAAGCGGAAGGTCTACCTGGAGAGGATCCAGGTGACCTCGCGGACGATCACCAGCGGAGGAGGCCGCACGGAGCGGCCCTACGAGCTCGACGCGGAGGCCCGCCGGATCACCTTCGACCCCGAGCCGCTCTCCACGCGGTACGGCATGCTCATCACCTCGCCCAAGGGCGCCTTCGAGCTGCGCAACCAGGCCATCCGGGGCACCGACCCCGACACCCGGGGCATCGACCTGATGTTCACCGCGACGGTGTGGATCGAGACCGCCGCCGGCAGCGGGCGGTTCATCGAGCGCACGGTGGAGCAGACCGTGCCGATCGCGATCTTCGAGTCCGACGAGAAGACCGAGGTCGCGGACATCCCGGTGAACGCGAACTGAGCTAGAGCGCCTCGGCCAGGCGGTAGCCCACGCCCCGCACGGTCTCGATGAACCGCGGGTTGGTGGAGTCGTCGCCGATCTTGCGACGCAGGTTGGCGATGTGCACCTCGACCGAGCGCTTGTCGGCCTCGTTGACGAAGTACGACGTCACGTACTGCTGCCCGCGCATCGTGAGCACCAGGTCGGCCTTGGAGCGGACCCGCCGACCGGTGCTGAGCAGCGAGGCCAGGAGGTCGAACTCGGTGCGGGTCAGCTCCACCGCGGCACCGCCGACGGTCACCAGCCGGGTCTCGGCGTTGAGCGCGAGGCCGTTGAACCGGACCCACGACCCGTCGGCCGACGGGCCGCCCGGGCTCGGGGGCACCGGCGGGACGGGCTGACCGGGCACGGCCGTGGGACCGGCGTACGTCGTCGCGGGCTCGGGCTGGGCCGGGTGGACGGGCTGCACCGGCGCAGCGGGCTGGGCCGGCGCCGCGCTCGGCGGCAGGTGGTCGGGGACCGCGCGGGCGTGGGCGCCGCCGGTGCGCGGCGGGGGGCCTCCGGCCTCCTCCACCAGCTCGCGGGCCGCCCGCGCGGCCCAGGACTCCTGGGCCGGGGCGACGGGCGCGGCAGCGGGCGCGGTCGACTCGGGGCCGCTGCCCACGTCGAGCCGCTCGCGCGGACGGCGCAGCATGGAGTCGGCCCGCGCGCGCAGCTCCCGGGGTCGGAACGGCTTGACGAGGTAGTCGTCGGCCCCGGCCTCGAAGCCGGTGACCACGTCGATCTCCTCGGCGAGCGCGGTGATGAAGATGAGGTAGGTGTTGCTGAACTCGCGCAGCCGCTTGGCCACCGCGAAGCCGTCCATGCCGGGCATGTTGACGTCGAGGGTGGTGATGAGCGGGTTGTGCTCGCGCACCGCCTCCACGCCCTCGAAGCCGTCCTCGGCGAGCACCGTGCGGAAGCCGGACTGGGTGAGCACCACGTCGATCAGGTCGCGGACGTCGGGATCGTCCTCGATGATCACCGCAGTCCAGTCGGAGTCGCCCACCATGCGCGGGAGCCTATAGCAGCAGCGGGGCTCACCAACCGGCAGCACGAGCCATGGCGAGCGCCTGGTCGAGGTAGACCTCGCCGGCCTGCGGCCCGAGGTTGCAGGTGCCGTCGGACTCCGCGGGCGGCTTGACCCACAGGTAGGCGTCCAGTCCGCTGCCGTCGTCGACGAAGCCGGGGAGCCGGCCCAGCGCGCGTCCCGGCGGGTTGCACCACTCCTCGGTGGCCCCGTTGCCGTTGCGCCCGCGGTCGATGACCCAGTGCGTGCCACCGCCCAGCGCCCGGTCGAGGCGCTCGGCGTAGGCCATCTCGGCCTCGTCGGTCTGGTAGTTGGAGACGTTGGTGCTGAAGCCGCGGACCCGGTCGATCCCGACCTCCTCGAGCATCGCGGCCATCTCGTCGACCGGCACCCAGTCGGAGTGCCCGGCGTCGACGTAGGTCGTGATGCCGGCCGAGGCCAGGACGTCCACGGCCTCCGCGATCAGCCCGACCCGCTCGTCGCGGTTGCCGCACTCCAGCGAGGAGGCCAAGGCGTCCGGCTCGACCACCACGGCGACGTTGTCACCGGCGCGCACGGCCAGCACCGACTCCGCGATCTCCTCCACCCACGGGCGGTAGTCGTCCGCCTCCAGCCCACCCGCGGAGAACCCGCCCGAGCAGTCGCGGTCGGGGATGCCGTAGAGGACGAACACGGGGATCTCGTCGGCGGCCTCGGACTTCTGCACGACCGAGACGACGTACTGGTCGGCGCGGCCGGGCGGGTACTCCTCCGGGGTCAGCCAGATGCCGGAGGGCACCGCGGCCATCTCCCGCAGGATCGCCGCGTCCTCGGGGCGACCCTCCGCCTCCATCCGCCCCGCTGCCTGCAGCGTGCGGTTGGCGGGGTCGGTGAAGAGCGCGCGCTCGGCGAAGATGTTGCCACCCGGTGCGGGCCGGTCGAAGGGGCCGAGGTTGCGCGACGCGGCGACGGCGACGAGTCCAGCTGCAAGCGCCAGCACCGCCACCAGGGCCAGGAGGATCCGCATGCCCTTCATCATGCCGGTACGGTCCGAGCGTGCTGCCCTTCGTCCTCGCCTCCGCCTCCCCCGCACGCCTGTCCACGCTGCGCAACGCCGGCCTCGACCCGCTCGTCGTGGTGTCGGGCGTCGACGAGTCGGTGCTCGACGGGCTGCCCCCGGCCGAGCTGGCGGTGGGCCTGGCGGAGCTCAAGTGCCGCGCGGTGGTCGACCGGGCCGAGGTCCCGGCCGGGGCGCTGGTGCTGGGCTGCGACTCCGTGCTCGAGCTCGACGGCCAGGCGCTCGGCAAGCCCGGCACCGCCGAGGAGGCGGTGTCGCGCTGGGAGGCCATGCGCGGGCGCACCGGGGTCCTGCACACCGGGCACTGCCTGCGCATCGCCGGCGACGCGCACGAGCTCTCGACGCTGGCCTCCACGACGGTGCACTTCGCCGAGCCCAGCGACGCCGAGATCGCGGCGTACGTCGCGACGGGCGAGCCGCTCCACGTCGCCGGCGCGTTCACCGTCGACGGGCTCGGGGGCGCCTTCGTGCGCGGCATCGAGGGCGACCACCACAACGTCGTGGGGGTCAGCCTCCCGGTGCTGCGCGAGCTGGTCCGCGAGCTGGGGCGCGAGTGGACCGACCTCTGGGCCCCGCGTGCCGACCGCGCCTGAGCGCCTGAGCGGCCGGGGCTACTCGACCGGCAGCCCCAGGCCCCGCGCGATGAGCATCCGCTGGACCTCCGAGGTGCCCTCGCCGATCTCGAGCACCTTGGCGTCGCGGTAGAACCGGGCGACGGGGTACTCCTCCATGAAGCCGTAGCCGCCGAAGACCTGGGTGGCGATCCGGGTCGCGGTGACCGCGGACTCGGTGGAGTAGAGCTTGGCGACCGCCGCGGCCTGCTTGAACTCCTGGTAGGAGGCCGAGCCGTCGCGGTCCATCGCGTCCTTGATCGCGGCCGCGCGGTAGGTCAGCATCCGGCTGGCGTGCAGCATCACCTCGAGGTCGGCGATCTGGAAGGCCACGCCCTGCTTGCGGCCGATCGGGCCGCCGAAGGTCTGGCGCTCGCCGGCGTAGGCCACCGACATGTCCAGGCAGGCCTGGATGCAGCCGACCGAGAGCGCCGAGATCGCGACGCGACCGTCGTCGAGGGTGGCCAGGAACTGGGCGTAGCCGCGGCCACGCTCGCCGAGCAGGTGGTCTGCGGGCACCCGGACGCCCTCGAAGGAGAGCGGGTGGGTGTCGGAGGCGTGCCAGCCGAGCTTGTCGTAGGCCTTCTCCGCGGTGAACCCGGGCGTGCCGGCCGGGACCATGATCGCGGAGATCTCCGGGCGGCCGTCCTCGCGGGTGCCGGTGCGCGCGGTGACCGTGACCAGGCTGGTGATCGAGGAGCCGGAGTTGGTGATGAACTGCTTGGCGCCGTCGACGACCCACTCCTCGCCGTCGAGGACGGCCTTGGTGCGGGTGGCGCCCGCGTCGGAGCCGGCGCCGGGCTCGGTCAGGCCGAACCCGGCCAGCCGCTCCCCCGCGACCAGCGCGGGGAGCCACTCCTTCTTCTGGGCCTCGGTGCCGTAGGTGAGGATCGGGTTGATGCCCAGGCCGACGCCGGCCTGCAGCGTGATGCCCATCGACTGGTCGACGCGCCCGATCTCCTCGATCGCCACGCAGAGGCTGGTGAAGTCGCCGTCCTCGCCCGCGCCGCCGAACTCCTCGGGGGCGGTCAGTCCGAAGAGGCCGAGCTGCCCCATCTTCTGCACCACGTCCACGGGGAAGTGGTGGTCCTTGTCCCACTGGGCGGCGTGGGGGGCGATCTCGGCCTCCGCGAACTCGCGGACGCTGCGGCGGAACTCCTCGTGCTCGCGGGAGAGCTCGAACGCGGTGCTGGTCATGGCGGCCAGCGTACCCCCGTGGTTAGCGGTTGTTAACCAGCCTGGCGGAGCGCGAGCCGGAGCCGGCCCCTGCGTCCTGTGGGACCCCCAGCAGCCGCGGTGCTCGCGCCCCCGGCACGCGGGGCGGGGACCACGGCCGTGGGCAGGCCGGTGCCGACCAGGTGCAGCAGGCCGTCGCGCAGGCTGGTGTCGAGCTCGAGCAGGGCGACCACCGCGGAGGAGCAGGGCGTGCAGGACCCGCCGTGGACCGCGAGTGCACGCCGCTCCTGGCGGGCGAGCCGCTCGCCCGCGCTGTCGGCCAGGCGCAGGACCAGGGAGCCGCACTCGGCGTCGTACCCGGTGCCGAGGCCGAGGACGACCTCGCGCCGGAAGGCGAGCACCGTGGTGCGGACGAGGGCCTCGGTCTCGGCCTCCGAGCGCCCCAGTCGGTCGGCGAGCGCGGCGACGGGCTCGCGCTCGACGACCCGCGAGTGCAGGACCGTCCTGCGCAGCGGGCTCAGTGCCTGCCATGCCTCGGACCACGGGTGCTCGGTCGCGTTCACGTCCTCTTCAACGCCCGCGGCGCGCCAGGGTCACGCGCGGGCGTCCGGAGTCTGGACCACGGACGTGCCGGTGTCCGCAGCGCGTACCCCGACCGACCGGGTACCCCGCTGGCGATACCCTGCGTCGCGGACCGGCGCCCGTCGGCCCCACAGCCCCTCGCACACCCCGCCAGGCAGGAGTCAGCGTGCCGGAGATCAAGCCACTGCAGAAGGTCCTCATCGCCAACCGCGGTGAGATCGCGGTCCGCGTCATCCGGGCCTGCAAGGACGCCGGTATCGGATCGGTGGCCGTGTACGCCGAGCCCGACCGGGACGCGATCTTCGTGCGGATGGCCGACGAGGCCCACTCCCTGGGCGGCGCGACGCCGGCCGACTCCTACCTCGACATCGCCAAGATCATCGCGGTGGCGCAGAAGTCCGGTGCCGACTCGGTGCACCCCGGCTACGGCTTCCTCGCCGAGAACGCCGACTTCGCCCAGGCCGTCATGGACGCCGGGCTGACCTGGATCGGTCCCCCGCCGGCCGCCATCGAGGCGCTGGGCGACAAGGCCAAGGCCAAGCACATCGCCGACCGCGCGAACGCCCCGCTCGCCCCCGGCACCAAGGACCCCGTCGCCGACGCCGACGAGGTCGTGGAGTTCGCCAAGGCCAACGGCCTGCCGGTCGCCATCAAGGCGGTCTTCGGCGGCGGCGGCCGTGGCCTGAAGGTCGCCCGCACGCTCGAGGAGATCCCCGACGCCTACGAGTCCGCGGTGCGCGAGGCGGTCACCGCCTTCGGTCGCGGCGAGTGCCTGGTCGAGAAGTTCCTCGACAAGCCGCGCCACGTCGAGACCCAGTGCCTGGCCGACCAGCACGGCAACGTCGTGGTGGTCTCCACCCGTGACTGCTCGCTCCAGCGCCGCAACCAGAAGCTGGTCGAGGAGGCCCCCGCGCCGTTCCTCACCGACGCCCAGCTGAGCGAGCTCTACGAGTCCTCCAAGCGGATCCTCAAGGAGGCCGGCTACTACGGCGCCGGCACGTGCGAGTTCCTCGTCGCCCAGGACGGCACCATCTCCTTCCTCGAGGTCAACACCCGCCTCCAGGTGGAGCACTGCGTCTCCGAGGAGGTCACCGGCATCGACCTGGTGCGCGAGATGTTCCGCATCGCCGCCGGCGAGGAGCTCGGCTACGACGACCCGGAGATCCGCGGCCACTCCATCGAGTTCCGCATCAACGCCGAGGACGGCGGCCGCAACTTCATGCCCGCCCCCGGCACCCTCTCGGCCTGGACCCCGCCACAGGGCCCCGGCGTCCGCGTCGACGGCGGCTACGAGAACGGCCAGACCGTCCCCGGCTCCTTCGACTCCCTCATCGCCAAGCTCATCGTCACCGGTCGCGACCGCACCCAGGCGATCGAGCGCTCGCGCCGCGCGCTGAGCGAGTTCGTCGTCGACGGCATGCCCACGGTCATCCCCTTCCACGAGGCCGTGCTCCGCGACCCGGCGTACGTCGGCTCCTCGAACGCCACCGGCGAGGGCGAGTTCACCGTCTACACGCAGTGGATCGAGACCGAGTTCGACAACCAGATCCAGCCCTACTCCGGCGACGTGGCCGAGGCCGAGGAGGCCGGCGAGCGCCAGTCGGTCGTCGTCGAGGTCGGCGGCAAGCGGCTCGAGGTCGTCCTCCCCGCGGGCCTGGCCTCCATCGGCGGCGGTGCGGCCGCTGCGGGTGGCGCCAAGAAGCCCAAGCGGGCCGGTGGCAAGAAGGCCGGTGCGGCCGCCTCCGGCGACGCGGTGACCTCCCCGATGCAGGGCACCGTGGTGAAGGTCGTCGTCGAGGAGGGCGCGAGCGTCGCCGAGGGCGACACCGTGGTTGTCATCGAGGCGATGAAGATGGAGCAGCCGCTGAAGGCGCACAAGGCCGGCACCGTGACCGGCCTGTCCGCCGAGGTCGGCGCCACCGTCACCAACGGCCAGGTCATCTGCGAGCTCAAGGACTGACGAGGACGCGGCAGCGGACTCGTCGATCGGTGGTCGAGCGAGCGGCACGGCTGAGCCTGCGAAGCCGTGACCCGAGTGGTCACTGCGCGTGCCCGTAGGGTCGAGGGCGTGACGACGCTGCGCCGGCCCGCCCACCGCGTCGACCCCCGCGCCCGGCTCATGTGGCAGCTCGGCGCGGCCACCGAGGTGGTGGGGCTGGCCACCGCGCTGGTCGTCACCTCGCTGGTGCTGGACCTCTACGACCTGCGCTGGTGGATGCCCGCCCTCCTCGCGACGTACGCCGTGGGGCGGGTCGGCCTCGTGCCGGTCTGGCGCTACCGGGTGCACCGCTGGGAGGTCACCGAGCACGCGGCGTACACCCAGACCGGGTGGTGGGCCCGCGAGCGCCGACTGGCCCCGATCAGCCGGATCCAGACCGTCGACTGGGACCAGGGGCCGCTCGAACGCCTCCTGGGGCTGGCCAACGTCACGATCACGACCGCGTCAGCGGCCGGCGCGATCGCGATCGCGGGCCTGGACCAGGCGACCGCGGAGTCGCTCGTGGCCGAGCTGACCGTCCGCGCGGATGCAGCCCCCGGGGACGCCACGTGAGCGGGCCGCTCGACGACGCGACCTGGCACCGCCTCGACCGACGGATGCTCGTGGTGCAGCCGGTGCAGGAGCTGCGCCGGTTCCTCCCGCTGCTCGTGGGGGCCTTCGTCGCCGGTGGCACCGCTCGCGGCGGCGGGCTGGGCTGGGAGCTGGGGGCGGTCGCGGTCCCCGTGCTCCTGGGCGTCGCGCGCTACCTCACCACCCGCTACCGCATCCACGACGGCCGCGTGGAGCTGCGGCGCGGCCTGCTGCAGCGCACCCTGCGCACCGCCCAGCTGGACCGCGTGCGGACCGTGGACCTGACCTCCGGGCCGGTGCACCGCATCCTGGGGCTGTCGACCGTGCGGATCGGCACGGGTGCCGGCGCCGACCAGGACCTCGACCTCGACTCGCTCGGCCGTGACGAGGCCCAGCGCCTGCGGGTGGCGCTGCTGGACCACGCGGTCGCCGAGGGTGCACCACTCGCCGCCGGGGGCACGGAGCCGGGCACGGCAGCGGATGCCCCTGCCCCGGAGCCGGACCGCGTGGTGCTCCGCCTGGACCCCTCCTGGGCGCGCTACGCACCCCTCACCAGTGCCGGCGTGCTGGCTGCCGCGGCGCTGCTCGGCGTCGCCACGCAGGTCGCCCCGGACTCCGCCTGGCGCGTGGACCGGCTTCCCGACCTGACCCCCGAGGGCTGGGGGTGGCTGGTGCTGCTGGGCGTGGGGCTCGTCGCCGCCGCTCTCGCCAGCGCCGTGCTCGCCGTCGCGGGCTACCTCGTCACGCACTGGGATCTCACGCTCACCCGCACCCCGCGGCAGTGGCGGCTGGTCCGCGGCCTGCTCACCACCCGGGAGACCTCCGTGGAGGACGCCCGGCTGGCGGGCGTCGTCGTGCGCGAGCCGCTCGGGCTGCGCCTGGCCGGGGCCGCGGAGCTGGGAGCGGTCGTGACCGGGCTCGGCGGGGAGCAGAAGGGCACGCTGACCCTCGTGCCGCCCGCGCCGCTCGCGACGGTCGCCGGCGTGGCGGCCGAGGTGATCGGGGCCCGCTCCCCGGCGTACGCCCCGCTGCGCGGGCACGGGCCGGTGGCGACCCGACGCCGGTGGCTGCGCGCGCTGGCCCCCGTGCTGGTCCTGCTCGTCGTGGCGACCGCGGCCGTGCTGCTGGCCGACGTCCCGGCGCCGGTGCTGGTGCCGATCGCGCTGCTCCTCCTGCCCGCGGCGGCGCTGGCCCGCGACCGGTCCCGCTCGCTGGGCCACGCGCTCGTCGAGGGCCACGTGGTCGCGCGCTCGGGGAGCCTCGTACGCCGTCGCGAGGTGCTCGGGGTCGGTCACGTCATCGGCTGGACCGTGCGCGACACCTGGTTCCAGCGCCGGCAGGGCCTGGTGACCCTCGATGCGACGACCGCGGGCGGACGGCAGCGCGTGACGGTCCTCGACGTCCCGGAGGGCGCCGGCATGGACCTGGCCGCCGGGTCCACCCCTGAGCTGCTGGCTGCGTTCGTGCTCGACGGTCGGTAAGTTCTGCAGCCATGTCCCCGCTGACGTCGACCGAGCGCGCGCGCCCCGGCCACGTCACCGCACCGTTCCAGGGCGTCGTGAGCGTCCTGGTCCGCGAGGGCCAGCAGGTGGGCGCCGGCCAGGTCCTGGCCACGATCGAGGCCATGAAGATGGAGGCGGCCATCACCGCCCCGCGCGCCGGCACGGTCGCGCGCGTGGCGCTCCGGGACGCCCAGGCCGTGGCCGGTGGCGACCTCGTGGTGGTCCTCTCCTGAACCGCGAACGCCTGGCGAGCGAGGCCGCACTGGCCGGGGTGGTCGCCGCGGTCGTGGGGTTCTCCAGCAGCTTCGTCGTCGTGCTGGCCGGCCTGGTCGCCGTGGGCGCGACCCCGGCGCAGGCCGCCTCGGGCCTGGTGGCGCTCTGCGTCGCGCAGGCGCTCGGGATGCTGTGGCTCGCGCTGCGCCACCGCACGCCGGTCTCGCTGGCCTGGTCGACCCCGGGCGCCGCGCTCCTGGTGACGACCGGGACGGTCCAGGGCGGGTGGCCTGCCGCGGTGGGCGCGTTCGCGCTCACCGGCGTCCTGGTGGTGCTCACCGGACTGGTGCCGCGCCTAGGCGACCTCGTCGCCGCCATCCCCGTGCCGCTCGCGCGGGCGATGCTCGCCGGGGTGCTGCTGCCGCTGTGCGTGCAGCCGGTGCTGGCCCTGGCCGACTCCCCGCTGCTCGTCGGCCCCGTCGTCCTCGCCTGGCTGGTGCTGGTCCGGCCGGCGCCGCGCTGGGCCGTGCCGGCCTCGCTGGCCGTCGCGCTCGTCGTCGTGGTCGTGGAGGCCGACGACACGGTGGCCGCGCAGGACCTCCTGCCGACGCTGTCTCTCACGCTGCCGGCGTGGAGCGCCTCGGCCGCCCTCGGCATCGCCCTCCCGCTGTACGTCGTCACGATGGCGTCGCAGAACGTGCCGGGCGTGGCCGTGATGGCGACCTTCGGCTACCGCGTGCCCTGGCGGGAGTCGCTCGGCGTGACCGGCCTGGGCACCCTGCTCGCGGCACCGCTCGGCGGCCACGCCGTCAACCTGGCCGCGATCACCGCCGCCCTCATGGCCGGGCCGGCCGCCGGGGCCGACCGGGCCCGCCGCTGGCAGGCCTCGGTCGCGGCCTCGATCACCTACCTCCTGCTCGCCGTCGCGGCCGGGGCGCTGACGACCCTGGTGGCGGCTGCGCCCGAGGGCGTCGTGCAGTCGGCCGCGGGCCTGGCCCTGCTCGGCACCCTCGCCGCCTCGCTGGGCGACGCGCTGGCCGAGGAGCAGGAGCGGCTGCCGGCCGCCGCCTGCCTGGTCGTGGCGGCCTCCGGCGTCACCGTCCTCGGCATCGGCGCGGCGTTCTGGGCGCTGGTCACGGGCCTGGTGCTGCGGCAGGTGCTGGTCCCGGCTCGTTTGCCGGGCCGGCCGCGTGGGTAGGGCCCGACCGACCCGGCGTGACCGACGAGGGACGAGAGGAGCTCGACGTGCAGGATCCCGTGGAGGAGCTGGCCGAGCTCAGGAGCGCGTTCGACGACGTCGCCAACGAGACCAGTGACTTCGGAGCGGGTGGCTGGCCGCGCGCCGTCATCTGATGACCAGCTCCGCACCCTCCCGCTCACGGCTGCGGACCCTGTCGGCGCTCACCTGTGCAGGCTTCGCCGCCCTGGTCGTCCTGGCGCTCCTGGCGCGTCCCCTCGCACCCGAGCTGTGGACCTGGACCGCTGCCTACGCCGCGGCGGGCGCCCTCACCGCGGCCCTGCTGGGCGGGCTGGTGCCCGGCGTCGGTCCTGGGGGGGGCGGGGACCCTCGCCGTGCTCGTCACCGTCGTCCTGGCGATCGTGCTGGTGGTCGTCGGGGGACTCGGGGGCCTGGCCCTCGCCGCGAGCGTGTACGCCGTGGTCGCGCTCTGGCAGACGGCGCGCGCCCAGGCCTGAGAGCGCCCTCGGCCGCAGCAGTCAGGGCTGCCGGAACGTGACCCAGGTGGAGCGCAGGCCCAGCCCGGAACGGAAGGCGTCGCCCGTCACCGTGACGCTGCCCCCGGAGCCGGTCAGCCGCAGCGAGCGGACCCGGCCGCCCCACTGTCCGTTGCCGTCGCGGGCGAGCACCTCGACCGAGCGCAGGTCGCCGACCTTCGGCCAGGTCGACTCGATCCGGTCGTCGGTCACGGTGACCGACCAGGAGTGGACGGTGTTGCCCTCGTACCCGTCGTAGGGGTCCTCCTGCGCGACGAGGTAGTCGACCGAGCCCTGCGAGGTCCAGCCGCCGCTGCTCGCGGAGAACTGGGTGAACGCGGGCTCGCCGTCGACGGTGCGCGCCTGCCCCTTGGTGGCGCGAATCGCCGCGTCGGAGGCGGGGTGCTCGGCATCGGCGCCGCCGTAGACCTGGCAGGAGGTCGTGTCGCAGACCTGGTAGTGCTGCGCGCGGGGGTGCGCCCGCTCGTACGCCGCGTAGGTGCGGGCGGCGACCGACTGGGCCTGGACGGCCGCCGGGCTCCACAGCGCCGGCATCTCCAGCGGCACGACCCCGCGCAGGTAGTCCTCCAGCCGGACCCGGTTGACGGTGTCGCGCGCGGGGCTGCCCGGGGTGGGCGCCGCGGCGTGGAGACGACCGCGGTAGCTGCGCTCGGCGCCACCGGGCAGCACGAGGGTGACCGGGGCGTTGCGGGCGTCGAAAGCGCCCTCGCCCTGGAGCACCAGGTGCTTGCGCCAGCCGCCGTCCTGGGCCGCGCCCGAGGGCAGCCAGGAGACGCGGTCGCGACCGGTGTGGTCGCGGCGGACCCGCCACAGGGCGGCGCCCTCCTCCTCCAGCGCGGTCACGGTGCCACTGGCCAGGTCGCGCACCCGCAGGCCGGGCCGGGCGCGGACGACGAGGTCGTCGGTGGTGTCGGCGCTGATCAGCACGCTGATCCGACCGGCGGCGCGGCCGTCGTCGGTGCGCGGGTAGTAGAAGTCGAGGATCTCCTCGGCGCTCAGGCCGGCCCGCGCGGCTCCCTCCGCACCGTGCTGGGACATGCCGCGGCCGTGTCCGAAGCCGCGCCCGAGGATGCGGATGCTCGGCTCCCCGGCGACGTCCCAGCGGTCGCGGTCGGCACCCGCGGCGGCCACGGTGGGCGCCGACGACAGGCTCACGCCGAGGCCCAGCGCGAGCACCGCGGCCAGGCCCGCGGCACCGCGGAGGGGGGACATGGTCCCTATGGCACCACGCGTCACAAGAGGTAACAATCGCCTCAGGAGAACTACAGATCTGTAGTTCTGGGAGGCCTGTCCCAGCCGGTCAGGACACCTCGTGGAAGAGGGTGCTGCGCAGCCCGAGGCGGATCCGGAAGGTGTCGCCGCTGACGGTGCTCGAGCCCTCGCTGCCGACCACGGTGACCCGCGTGACCCGGCCGCCCCAGGCGCCACGGCCGTCGCGCTCGACCACCTCGACGCGCTCGTAGTCGCCGATGGTGTCGAAGGCGGTCTCCAGGTCGGCGACCGAGACGGTCTGCTCCCACTTGTAGCGGTCCCACGAGTCCCGGCGTGCAGGGAGGTAGTCGAAGGAGCCACGGACGCTGTAACCGCCGTTGCTCGCGGAGAACTGGGCGAAGATCGGGTCCCCGCCCCGGGTCACCGCACGCCCGCGGGTCGCCCGGATCGCGGCGTCGGACGCCTCGTGCTCGGCGCTCGCACCGCCGTAGACCTGGCACTGCGAGGTGTCGCAGATCTGGTAGTGCCTCGCCGCCCGGTCGGCGCGCTCGAACGCGGCGTAGGTGCGGGCGGCGACCGCCTGTGCCCGGACCGCGTCGGGGTCCCAGAGCGCCGGCACCTCCTGGGGCACGACCCCGCGCAGGTAGTTCTCCAGCGAGAGCCGGTTGACGGTGTCGCGCCGGGTCCCATCGGCGGACGCCGCGGCCGAGCGGAGCACCCCGCGGTAGGCCGTCCGGCCCTCGGGGGTCACCAGCGTGATCGGGGCCGGGGCGCTGAACTCGGCGTCACCGGTGAACACCTGCTGCCGGCGCCAGGACCCGTCGCGGCGCGACTCCAGCACGCTGCGGCCGCGGCCGTCGGCGGAGACCCGCCACTGCTCGGCCCGGGGGTCCAGCTTCGCGAGCGACCAGCTCCTCGCCGTACCGACCTTGGCCAGGCGCAGCCCGGGACGGTCCTCCACCCGGGTGTCACCGTCGTCGTCGCCGGAGATCCAGACCGCCACCTGCCCGCCCGCCCTCCCGAGTCGGGTCCCGGGGTAGTAGGTGCGCAGGATCCGTTGCCAGCCGACCCCCTGCGTGGCAGCACGTTGGGCGCCGTGCTGCGAGAGCCCGATGCCGTGGCCGAAGCCGCGGCCCTCGAGCCGCAGCGGGTCGGCCGCGGAGGCGGGCGCGACGGGCAGCAGCAGCCCGAGGGCCAGGAGCAGGGCAGGGGCGAGGGTCCGAGTTCCCATGCCCCCTATGACATCACCCGTCGTAGGAAGGTTGCGACTGGGCGTTGAACGTGCCCATCCGCACCTTCTTGGCCTCGTCCAGGAGCGGGTCGTCGATGCTGAAGACCTCGAGCTGGCCGAGGACGTCAACGCCGGCCAGGCCGCCGAGGTCGTGCGGATGCAGCGGCTGCTGGCCGACCTCTGAGCCGTGCCGCCCCTGCCCTGAGGGGGCGGTCAAGGGCGGGGGTCCATCACCGGCACCTCGGTGTCGATGAGGGACGGCGGGCCGACTGCGATCGCCTCCTCGGCCTCGGGCGCGGAGGAGCGGGCGTCGGCCAGCACCTCGGCGGGGACGTGCTGCTCGAGCCACCGCCGTGCGTAGAGAGCCACGGGGTGGAGTGCGGCCGTGGCGAGCACGATGATCCCGGCGATCACCAGCCAGCCGTAGGAGCTCCAGGTGATCGCGAGGAAGGTGTAGACCGCCGGCGCCCACACGCGGCCGAACGTCCCGCTGAACTCCGCCACGCCCTGGTAGTTGCCACGCTGACGCGGGTCCATGAGCTCGGCCTCGAAGGTCCAGCTGGCGGCCGAGAGCTTGAGCTCGGCGCCGGTCAACGTGACGTGCCCGAGCCAGATGAGCAGGATCGTGACCCAGCCGACCGTCGAGTGGGTCGCCATGGTGATCAAGCAGGAGAGCACGAAGAACGCCGAGGAGAGCCTCATCGCCTTCAGTGCCGTCGGCACGTCGGACACACCACGGGCCGCCGCCATCGGCAGCACGATGCACATCACCGTGTTGGTCCCGAGCAGCAGGGCGACCAGCTCACGGGGGGCGTCGGTCTCGCTGATCACCCACAGCGGGATGACCATGTGCAGCAGCACCTGGTTGGTCCAGGCCACACCGACCAGGAACGTCGTGGCCAGCCAGCCGGGGTTGCGGAGCGGCCCCGGACCCGGCACCTTCACCTTCCGCTCCTCGGGCGTCTTGGAGTCGTGCGAGGCGTCGGGCAACCGGGTGATCGCGGCCGCGTTGACCAAGAAGGCCAGCGCCGTGAACCACGGCAGTCCCTGGAGCAGCAGGTCCCCCGGCATGGCGAGGGCAAGCGCGCCCACCGCGGCACCGATCGTGAAGCCGGCGTTGAGCGCGGAGTACATGTAGGCGCGCGACCGGACCCGCTCGCCCGGAGGGAGGACATCGATCGTGTACGCGCCGTGAGCGGCGCCCCCGAGAACACCCACGACCTCCATGGCGACCGCCATGACGACGTACCCCGTGAAGTCGTCGATGAACGGCCACAACGCGAACATCGAGGCCTGCCCGACCGCGGAGACCGCCCACATCCGACGCGGACCGAAGCGGTCGACGACCTTGCCCATCGGCAGGGCGGCCACGAACGCTGCAATGCCGGCGATCGTGAGACCGAGCCCGACCTCGACCGGCTCCAGACCGACGATGACCGTGAAGAACACCGCTGACCCGGCGAGGAACGCTCCATCGCCCAGCGCGAAGAGCAGCGACTGGCGAGCGAGCCGTCCGGCGAGCGGCGAGGGCGGGCGGGCGGCACGGAGCAGGGCGGCGATCATCGGGTCGGATGATCCTCGCGCACGCGGTCGTGCGCCAATCGATTTCGAGGAGGTCTCGGCCGGGTTTCGAGTTGGCAGACAGGTGACAGGATCGGGGCATGTGGAACCCCCTGCGCGCGCGGCGAGAACGCCGCGAGGCATACCTGTTGGAGCGTGAGGCGTTCCGCGCCGCCAAGCGCCTGGTCCGCGAGGACGTGACGCTCTTCGGGGAGCAGGTCGCCGCGCTCGAGCTCGCGCCCGACGCGACCCACGACGTCCGCGAGCACCACCGCTTCGCCCTCGAGGCCTACGACCGGGCCAAGGCGGCCCTGGAGCCGGCCGACTCCCTCGCCGAGGTCGAGGCGGTGGAGGCCGTGCTGGAGGACGGCCGCTGGGAGCGTGCCGCGGTCCTCGCGCTCGCCTCCGGCGAACCGCTCCCCGAGCGCCGCGGCCCCTGCTTCTTCAACGCCCAGCACGGCCCGTCGGTGGCGAAGGTGCAGTGGGCACCGCCCCACGGGACGCCCCGCAGCATCGACGTGTGCCGCAACGACCAGCTGCGGCTGGAGGGCGGCGAGGAACCGGAGGCGCGCAAGGTCCGCGTGGGCGACCGGTGGCTGCCCTGGTACGCCGCCGAGGAGGCCACCTCGGAGGCGGCCATGCTCCGCCAGTGGGCGGGCGGCAGCCCCCTCGGCCGCGCCGCACGGGCCGAGCTGAGCACGCTGATCCAGGGCGTCAGCTCGATCTCGCCCTCGGACGGCCGCCCCCGGCACTGACCTGTCGGCGCGACCCGGATAGGTCCCCGCTCAGATGCGGTGCAGCCTCCGTGCGGCCTCGGCGATCGAGCCGCTCATCGAGGGGTAGACCGTGAACGCCTGGGCCAACTGGTCGGCGGTGAGCGACTCGGCCACCGCGATCGAGACCGGGTGGATCAGCTCGGAGGCGCGCGGGCCGACGACCACGCCACCGACGACGATGCCGGTGCCGGGACGGATGAAGAGCTTCACGAAGCCGTCGCGGACGCCCTGCATCTTCGCGCGCGGGTTGCCCGACAGCGGGAGCATGACGACCTCGGCCTGCATCTCGCCCGCGTCCACCGCCTCTTGCGAGCAGCCGACGGTGGCGATCTCCGGGGCGGTGAAGACGTTGGAGGAGACCTTCTTCAGGTCCAGCGGATGCACGGTGTCGCCGAGCAGGTGCCACATCGCGATCCGGCCCTGCATGGCAGCCACGGAGGCGAGCATGAGGACGCCGGTGCAGTCGCCGGCGGCGTACACCCCTCGCGCGGAGGTGCGCGAGACCCGGTCGACGTAGACGAAGCCGCCGTCCTTGAGCAGCACGCCCGCTTCCTCGAGACCGAGGTCGGTGGTGTTGGGCACCGAGCCCAGCGCCAGGATGCAGTGCGAGGCCTGCACCTCGCGGCCGTCGGTGAGCGCCACGGTGACGACGTCGCCGGAGCGGGTCACCGACTCCATCCGCGACTTCGACAGCACGTTCATGCCGCGGCGCTTGGAGACCTCCTCGAGCACCATGGAGGCGTCCGCGTCCTCACCGGGCAGCACCCGGTCGCGGGAGGACACGAGCGTGACCGGGATGCCCAGGGCCTGGTACGCCGAGGCGAACTCCGCGCCCGTGACGCCGGAGCCCACCACGACCAGCTCCTCGGGCCGCTCGTCGAGGTCGTACACCTGCTCCCAGGTGAGGATCCGTTCCCCGTCGGGCTGGGCGCTGGGCAGGGTCCGCGGGGCGGCGCCGGTGGCGACGAGCACCGCATCGGCGTCCAGCACGGTCTCCGCCCCGTCGGCGCCGGTGGCGACCACGCGCCCCGGACCGTCGAGCCGCCCGCGGCCGTGCACGAGCCGCACGCCGTCGCGGTCGATGCGGCGGGCGATGTCGCGGGACTGGTCGGCGGCCAGCTGCTTGACCCGGGCGTTGACCCGCGCGAGGTCGACCGTGATGCCGGAGGCGGCGTCACCCTCCTTGTCGCGCATGGTGATGCCGAGCTCGCCGGCCTCGGCGACCTCGGTCATGACCTCGGCGGTCGCGATGAGGGTCTTGCTGGGCACGCAGTCGGTGAGCACCGCCGAGCCACCGAGCCCGTCGGTGTCGACGATGGTCACCTCGGCCCCGAGCTGGGCGGCCACGTGGGCGGCCTCGTAGCCGCCGGGGCCTCCGCCGACGATGACGACGCGGTCGGTCATTGGACTGTCTCCTCGCTAGCGACTGGTGTCTCGACCCACCGGACCACGGCTTCGTCCCTCAGCCGTGCCGGCTGCTCGACCTTGACTCGCCCACGCGTCGAGCTCCTTCGTCGCTCGTCGCTGCTCGTCAAAAGTTGATCATGTGGCCGGTGATGCCGTGGACGGCTTCCTTCACGGCCTCCGACAGGGTCGGGTGGGCGAAGACGTTGCGGGCGACCTCGTCGGCGGTCAGGTCCCACTTCTGGGCCAGGGTCAGCACCGGGAGCTGCTCGGTGACGTCGGGGCCGATCATGGCCGCACCGAGGATCTCGTTGTGCTCGGCGTCGGCGATCACCTTCACGAAACCGACGGCCTCGCCGAGTCCCTGCGCCTTGCCGTTGGCCGAGAACGGGAACGTCGCGGTCTTGACGTCGTACCCCTTCTCCTTGGCCTGCTCCTCGGAGTAGCCGAAGGAGCCGATCTGCGGCTGGCAGTAGGTCGCGCGCGGGACGAAGTCGTACTCCACGGGCATGGTCTCGGCGCCGGCGAGGGTCTCGGCGGCCACGATCCCCATGGCCTCGGCGACGTGGGCGAGCATGAGCTTCCCGGTGACGTCGCCGATGGCGTAGACGTGGTCGACGCCGGTGCGGCAGTAGTCGTCGATCTCGATCGCGCCGCGGTCGGAGACGGTCACGCCGGTGGCCTCGAGGCCGTAGCCGTCGACGCGGGGGGCGAAGCCGAAGGCGGCGAGGAACTTGTCGGCCTCCAGCACCTGGGAGTCGCCGCCGGACGCGGGGCTCACGGTGACCTTGACGCCCGAGCCGGTGTCCTCGACCTTCTCGACCTTGGTGGAGGTCATCACCTTCACGCCGAGCTTCTTGTAGTGCTTGGCCAGCTCCTTGGACACGTCGGCGTCCTCGGTGGGGACCATCCGGTCCAGGAACTCCACGATCGTCACGTCGACGCCGAAGTTCTTCATGACGTAGGCGAACTCGACGCCGATGGCGCCGGAGCCGCCGATGATGATCGAGCTCGGCAGGTTCTCGTCGAGGATCTGCTCCTCGTAGGTCACGACGTTCTCCGAGAGCTCCAGGCCCGGCAGCAGCCGCACCTTCGCGCCCGTGGCGATGATCAGGTCGTCGCAGGTGTAGGACGTCGTCGAGCCGTCCTTGCCCTTCACGTCGAGCGAGGTCGGACCGGTGAGGGTGCCCCAGCCGTCGATCTCGGTGATCTTGTTCTTCTTCATGAGGAAGTGGACGCCCTTGACGATCCCCTCGCTGACCTTGCGGCTGCGCGCGTGGGTCGGGCCGAAGGACATCGTGGCGTCGCCCTCGATGCCGTACTTGGCCTTGTCGTGGGTGAGCACGTGGGCCAGCTCGGCGTTCTTGAGCAGCGCCTTGGAGGGGATGCAACCGACGTTGAGGCAGACACCGCCCCAGTACTTCTCCTCCACCACGGCGACCGACTTGCCGAGCTGAGCCGCGCGGATGGCGGCGACGTAGCCGCCGGGGCCGGCGCCGAGGACCAGGACATCGAAGTGCGTCGTCACGTGTCCCACCCTAGTCCCGGTCCGCGGACGGTTAACCTTCGGCCTGTGACGCTGTACGCCGCCTACGGGACCAACCTCGATCCCGCGCGGATGGGCGAGCGGTGCCCGCACTCCCCGCTGCGCACCACCGGCTGGCTGGAGGGCTGGCGACTGACCTTCGGCGGTGAGGAGCACGGCTGGGACGGAGCGCTGTCCACGATCGTGCAGGACACCTTCGAACGGGTCTTCGTGGCGGTCTACGACGTCACCCGCGAGGACGAGCGGCTGCTCGACGAGTGGGAGTCGGCCGACAACGGCCTCTACCGCAAGACCAAGGTGCGGGTCTCGACGATGACCGGCAGCCAGGTGGCCTGGACCTACGTCCTGGACGCCTACGAGGGGGGCATCCCCTCTGCGTCGTACCTCGGCGTGCTCGCCGACGCCGCCGAGGCGGCCTCGGCGCCCGACGACTACGTCGCCGCGCTGCGTCGTCGGCCCTGTCGCTCGACCGGACTGTGACGCCGTAAGGTCCGGCTCGTGAACGAGGAGCCGACCCCCTACTCCCGTGCCGAGGACGCCGCCGCGCGCCTGGCCGACCTGACCGGCGTCGAGCGCCACGACGTCGCCCTCGTGCTGGGTTCCGGCTGGCTTCCGGCCGTCGACGCGCTGGGCGAGGCGACCGCCGAGATCGACACCACGGACCTGCCCGGCTTCTCCGCCGCCGCGGTGGCCGGGCACAGCGGGAAGATCCGCTCGGTCCGCGCCGGGGACCGCCAGCTGCTGGTGTTCCTCTCCCGCATCCACTACTACGAGGGGAAGGGCGTCGAGGCCGTGGTGCACGGCGTGCGCACCGCCGCCGCGGCCGGCTGCCGCGCGATCGTGCTCACCAACGGCTGCGGCGGGCTGAAGCCGCACTGGACGCCCGGCACACCGGTGCTCATCAGCGACCACCTCAACCTCACGGGCCGCTCCCCCATCGTGGGCGCGCGCTTCGTCGACCTCACCGACCTCTACTCCAGCCGGCTGCGCGAGATGTGCCGCAGCGTGGACCCCTCCCTGGAGGAGGGCGTCTACGTCCAGTTCCCCGGACCTCACTACGAGACCCCCGCGGAGGTCCGGATGGCCGGCATCCTCGGCGGCCACCTCGTGGGCATGAGCACCACCCTCGAGGCGATCGCCGCCCGCGAGGCCGGCATGGAGGTGCTGGGCATCAGCCTGGTCACCAACCTGGCCGCCGGCATCAGCGACCAGCCCCTCGACCACGCTGAGGTCCTCGAGGCCGGCCGCGCGGCGGCGTCCCGGATGGGGGACCTGCTCAGCCGGGTCGTCCCGGGGATCTGACGGAGCACCAGGAGGCACGCTGATGGACCGGACCCCCGCCACCCAGCCCGTCCGTCCGGGCGGGACGGCTGCCAGCGGCGCCGAGACCCGCGAGCGGCTCCTGGTCGCCGCGACCCGCGCGTTCGCCGAGCACGGCGTCACGAACGCCTCCCTGCTCGACATCACCCGCCAAGCCGGCCAGCGCAACCGCGGCGCCGTGCACTACCACTTCGGCTCCCGCGAGGGCCTGCTGGCCGCCGTGCTCGAGCAGCACGCCGCCTTCCTGTCCGAGCGCGAGCACCGGCTGCTCGAGGTCGCCCAGGGGCGACCCGACGACGACCTGGCCGCGGCCCTGGAGGCGCTGGTGCGGCCCGCGACCGAGCTCTCCGAGACCGGCTGGAGCGGCCGCTGCTACCTCGTCATCGTCGCCGACCTGATCGCCGACGAGCAGCACGACAAGGACCCCGACGTGCAGGCGGCGCTGGAGCGCTCGGGCGGGGTCCCGGTCTACGAGCTGATCTCCGCGCGGATGCCGCAGATGCCCGACGACGTCCGCGCCGAGCGCCTGGCCCTGCTGACCTCCTTCATCCTGCGCTCCATCGGCGACCGGGCCCGGGCCGAGGAGCGCGGCTCGACCCAGCGCCTGGCCCTGGACACCGAGTCCTTCGTGCGCAACCTCGTCTCGATGTGCGCGGGCATGCTGCGCGCGCCCCTGCCTTGAGCCTGACCGTCGCGGTCAAGGAGGGCACCCGCGCCGAGCACGAGGCGGCCGAGCGCAGCCCCTTCCTCGTCGCCCTGCTCGGTGGCGGGGTCGACGCGAGCGGGTACGCCGCCTACCTGCGCCGACTCCGACCGGTGTACGCCGCGCTCGAGTCGGTCGGCCGGGCGATGCGGGAGGACCGATGGGTCGCCGCGGTCCACGACCCGGCGCTGGACCGGCTCGCCGCCATCGACGCCGACCTCGCCCACTGGGCACCGGGCGCACCCGTGGCCGTGGACTCCCCCGCCGCCGCGGCGTACGTCTCGCGGATCGAGGCCACCACCGCCTCCGGCGCGCGGTACGTCGCTCACCACCACACCCGCTACCTCGGCGACCTCACGGGCGGGCGGGTCGTGCGCCGGGCCGTGCAGCGACACCTGGGCGCGACCGGACCGGGCCTGGCCTTCTTCGCCTTCGAGCTGTCGGAGAAGCCGAAGGCGTACAAGGACTGGTACCACTCGCGCATCGACCGGCTCCCGACCTCCCCGCGCGACGTCGAGACCGTGGTCCACGAGGCGCGCGTCGCCTTCGAGCTCACCCGTGGCCTGCTCGACGAGCTCGCCGACGGCCCTACCGAGGACCCCACGCCGCACTGACGCACGGTCAGGAGCCCCCGGCCGCTAACGTCGCGCCATGAGCACCGCCGCCTCGCCCGAGATCGCCGACCTCCTCGACCGCGCCCGGGCGTGGGCAGCCGCCGACCCCGACGCCACGACGCGCGCGGAGCTCGAGGCGATCGTCCGGGACGTCGAGGCCGGGGGCGACCCCACCGACCTCGCCGACCGCTTCGACGGCACGCTGGAGTTCGGTACCGCGGGCCTGCGCGGGGCCCTCGGCGCCGGCCCGAACCGGATGAACCGGGTCGTCGTGCTGCGCGCGGCGGCCGGGCTGGCGGCGTACCTCCCCAGCCGGGGGGCGGTGGTCGTCGGGTACGACGCCCGCCACCTCTCCGACACCTTCGCCGAGGACACCGCCGCGGTCATGAGCGGCGCCGGGCTCGACGTGTGGTTGCTGCCGCGCCCGCTGCCGACGCCCGTGCTGGCCTACGCCGTCCGCGAGCTCGGCTGCGTGGCCGGCGTCATGGTCACCGCCAGCCACAACCCGCCCCAGGACAACGGCTACAAGGTCTACCTCGGGGACGGCAGCCAGATCGTCTCGCCCGCCGACGCGGAGATCGCCGCCAGGATCGCCGAGGTCGGGGACCTCGCCTCGGTCCCGCGCGGCACCGGGTGGAAGGTGCTCGGCGAGGACCTCCTGGACCGCTACCTCGACACGGTGGCCGGGCTGGCCGAGGACGGTCCGCGCGACCTCGACGTGGTCTACACCCCGCTGCACGGCGTCGGCGGCACCGCCGTCGCGCAGGTGCTGGAGACCGCCGGCTTCGAGCCCGCGCAGGTCGTGCCCGAGCAGGAGGAGCCCGACCCTGACTTCTCCACCGTCGCCTTCCCCAACCCCGAGGAGCCGGGGGCGATGGACCTCGCGCTCGCGCTGGCCCAGGAGCGCGGCGCCGACCTGGTCGTGGCCAACGACCCCGACGCCGACCGGTGCGCCGCCGCCGTGCCCACGCCCACGGGGTGGCGGATGCTGCGCGGCGACGAGGTGGGCGCGCTGCTCGCCACGCACCTGCTGCGCCGGGGCCGCACCGGAGTCCTGGCCACCACCATCGTGTCGTCCTCGCTGCTGTCGAAGATCGCGGCCGCCGCGGGGCAGCCCTACGAGGAGACCCTCACCGGCTTCAAGTGGATCGGCCGGGTCGAGGGGCTGGCCTTCGGCTACGAGGAGGCCCTGGGCTACTGCTGCGACCCCGAGCACGTGAAGGACAAGGACGGCGTCTCCGCGCTCCTGCTGCTCTGCGAGCTCGCCGCCTCCCTCAAGGCCGAGGGCCGCACCCTGCTGGACCTGCTCGACGACCTCGCTCGCGAGCACGGCCTGCACGCCACCGACCAGGTCTCTGTGCGGGTCTCGGACCTCTCGCTCATCAGCGGCGCCATGGAGCGGCTGCGCACCTCACCGCCCACCTCGCTCGGCGGCCTGTCCGTGCTCGGGGTCGACGACCTCGCGCTCGGCTCGGACTCCCTCCCGCCCACCGACGGCCTGCGGTTCCGCCTGGACTCCGGCGCCCGCGTCGTCGTCCGACCCAGCGGCACCGAGCCGAAGATCAAGTGCTACCTCGAGGTCGTCGTCCCCGTGGAGCCCGCGTCGCAGAACCCCGACCAGGTCGACGCCGTCGAGGCGGCCTGGATCTCCGCCGCCACCCGCCTCGACGCCCTCGGCGCGGACATCCGGCGGGCTGCCGGGCTGTAGGTCCCTCTGCTGGTCGAGCAGGCGAGCGCCAGCGAGCCGTCGTCGAGACCGCGTACGCCGGTCGCCCTGCTGTTACCAGGGTTGCTCCCTGGGTCGCCGTTGGTGGGTCGTAGCGGGTTCGCGCCGCAGCAGGTCCTGGATTTCGAGAAGGCGTGGTCGCCCTCGGCGCCGCTTGGGCTTCTTGGTTGCGGTCCGCTCCAGCCTCGCCCCTGCCTGGGGTGCTCGCTCGGGCTGGGCTTCGATCGGACGGCAAGAATGTCGCGAAAAAGTGGACCTGACCTGGGGAAACACTGTCTATCGAACGTGTGTTCGACTATACTTTCACCATGTCCAGCAGCCCCCTCCTCGACGCGATCCGCGCCGCCAAGCAGCGCGAGGACGACGCCGCCCGGGAGCTGCTGATCGGGGTCGCCGAGTGGGCCGACCGTCACACCACCGGTGCGTTGATGCCGGACCTGTACGGCACCTACTCCCACCCCGACGACGACGCCTACGACGCCGCGGAGTCCGCGTGGACGGCCCGGTTCGGGATGCCCGGCGCCGACACCATGCTCGACCTCGCCGGCGCCGGTGCACCCGAGGTCTCCGACTTCGCCGTCACCGAGCTCGCCACCGCCCTCGGCAGGACGAAGGAGTCCGGGCGCCTCCTCGTCGGCGACGTCGTCGAAGCCAGGCACCGCCTCCCCAAGGTGTGGGCGCGACTCCTCGCCGGGCAGGTCACCGCCTGGCGGGTACGCCGCCTCGCTCAAGCCACCCGCGGCCTCTCGGCCGAGGCGGCCGCGTTCGTGGATGCGCAGGTCGCCCACGTCGTCCACACAGTCGGCCCCGCCGTCGTCGAACGGCTCGTCCTGGAAGCCTCAGCCCGCTTCGACCCCGAATCCACCGAAGTGCAGGAATGCGACACCCGGTCGAACCTCTACTTCGACCTCGACCTCGCCACACCCGCCACCA
>NZ_JASBRN010000086.1 GCF_030149505.1 Nocardioides sp. | reverse complement strand
CACAGTCGGCCCCGCCGTCGTCGAACGGCTCGTCCTGGAAGCCTCAGCCCGCTTCGACCCCGAATCCACCGAAGTGCAGGAATGCGACACCCGGTCGAACCTCTACTTCGACCTCGACCTCGCCACACCCGCCACCAGCGTCGGCACCGCCTCCGCCGTCACCGCCGACGGACTCCTCGACCGCGCCGACGCCGAGGACCTCGAGCAGGCCATCCGACAGATCGCCCACCAGCTCCACCTCGACGGCTCCACCGACACCCTCGCCGTCCGCCGCGCCAAAGCCCTCGGCTACCTCGCCCGCGGCCAAGAACTCCTCCCCGGAACAGACGGTGACGCGAACCAGGATGATCGAGCGACGCAGGACGATCGAGCCGCCCAGGACGGTCGGGAGATGCAGGATGGTCGAGCAGCGAGCGCCAGCGAGCGTCGTCGAGACCCCGCAACCGACACGCGGACCTCCCCCGGCACCCGCACGATTCCGCGGCGCACCGTGGTCCTCACCGTCCACCTCAGCGACGCCGCATTGACCGGCGCACCCCAGGTCGACCCCGTCACCGGGACGCTAGGCCTCAACCTCGCAAGAGTCGAGAACCACCGCCAGCTCCTCACCGCCGACGCCATCAGGGAGTGGTGCGGGGTCCCCGGCACCCAGGTGATCGTGAAGCCCGTCATCGACCTCCACGAAACCGTCGCGGTGTCCTCCTACGAGATCCCCGACCGCATCGCCACCCGAGTGCGACTGACCCGAGACACCTGCTCCTTCCCCCACTGCACCAGGCCCGCCGAGTCCGCCGACCTCGACCACACCATCGAGTACCTCCCACCCGACCGCGGCGGCCCACCAGGCCAGACGTCGACAGCGAACCTCGCGCCCCTGTGCCGACACGACCACCGCGCCAAGACCCACCACTCACCAGCCGGCAGACCCTGGGCAGTCAAGGGACTCAGCCCAGGCCATTGGCTCTGGACCAGCCCCCACGGCCAGCACTACCTCGTCCACCCCGACGGCACCAGCCCACTCTGAGCCCCACACGCTGAGATAGCTCGCAGCCCGACCACCACCCCGTGGCCGGGCTACCAGCACGCCCACCTGCCGTTTCGCTCGTCGAGGTTCGAGCGGAGCGAGCCACGAGGCAGCGGCAGGTCGAGCAGGCGAGCGTCGTCGACACCGCGCGATCCGACCGCGCACCGCCCCGACTCCGCCGGGCGTGGGCAGCGAGACCTGCACCTGACGCGCTCGCGGCGACTCCGGGGGTCTGGTCGCGGCGAACATCACGGCAGCCGCCACTCCTGCGCGGCGCGCGTCGTGCGACGCGCGTCGGACCACGCCGCCCAGGCCGAGCTCACACGAGGCGAGCGCACTTGCTCACCGTCCCGTCGTGCCCGGAGGTCGGCGACCAGAGGGGCTGGCGCTCCGACGAGGTCGACCGCGGCGGTCTTGGTCAGCAGCTGACCGGTCCGCCAGGTGTACCGCGCCCGCGCCATGGTCAGCAGGCCCAGGTCGACCAACGACGGGTCCAGCCACCACCACGGCCGCCGCACGGCCAGCGTCCAGTAGCCGGTCAGCTCGGACCTCGCCGCGCGGCGCACGTCGTCGTCAGTCATGCCTGGCAGCACATCGGCCGGCGACCGCCCCAGCACCGCGAAGCCGTGCCGGACCAGCTCGGCCCGCCCGATCGCGGACAGCGGCCGGTCCACGAGGCGGCAGTGTGTCCAGGTCGCATGCCTAGCCGCGAGGCCGAGCAGGTCCTCAGCGGGGACGTACACGCAACCCAACTGGGCTCCCGAGGCCGGGCCGGCATCGAGAGACCGATGCACCTCGGCGACCGCCGCCCTTCTGGCCCCGGACACCGGCCCGTCCGACAGCGCCACGAGGTCGAGGTCGCTGACCCCGGCCCGGTGATCCCCTGTGGCAAGCGACCCACCGACCCAGAGGTCGGTGACCCAACCCAACCGTCGCAGACCGGCCCGCAGTTCTCGGACGGCCAGCGGGACCTCGGGCTCCGCGGTCACAAGGCGGCCGCCCAGTCGTGACCGGGTGAGACGATGTCGAGCGCGCCGCGCAGCCACGACCTGGCCTCGGGGGACAGCAGGGGCGCGGCGGCCGCGAAGTCGGCCTCGTCCTTCGGGCGACGACCCTTGCTCTTCTGCAACAGCTGGACCTCCGGCGCGAGCACCTGCCGCGCGGGGTCCGAGGCCGGACCGGCCAGCGACGACACCGGACGGCGCAGACGGGCGTCACGGCGGTAGACCCAGTCCTCGCCGTCGGTGTGGTCGATCATCAGCTGCAGCGACCACGGCGACGACGGCGTCGGCCGGCACCAGACGTCGTGGACCCCGACTGGGAGGGTCTCCCCCACAGGCCACGGGCGCAGCGTGCCGGGCGGGTCCGCCGTGTGGACGTCCCACGAGGCGAGGGCGGAGCGGAAGGCCGCCTGGTCCCGCCGCAGCACCAGCACGTCGGTGTCCTCGTGGACCCGCGTGACCCGACCCACGAAGGCGTCGATCGACCACCCGCCGGCCAGCCACCACGGCGCCCCGACACCAGCGAGCAGGTCCGGCAGCGCAGCAGGGTCCAGCGGCGACCAGGGCAGCTGGTGCGGTTCCACCTCAGAACCAGATGCTGGCGACGAAGAGCAGGGTCGCGGCGGGGACCAGGGCGATCGGCACCCACGCGGGCTCGCGTCGTACGACGGCGGGCGCGGCCTCGTCCGCAGCGCCTCGCTTCCCGGCTCGCCCCTCGGCGGCCCGCGCGGCGCGGACCGCCTCCTGGATCCGCTCCTCCACGAAGTCGGCGTAGTCGGCACCCTGGTCGGGCTGCCAGCCCTCACCCGGCACGGCCGTCATCGTCAGGTCGCGGGTGGTCCGCGCACGGCGCATGGCCCGGAAGCGGGTCCGGCCGACCGCGGGGTTGGCGTAGCGCTTGTCCGCGACCGTGGCCACCAGCACCTGCTGGACCACGAGCGACTGCACCGCGGCGAGCGGGAGGTGCACGGAGGAGAACATCCCGCGCAGCACCAGCCACGGCCCCTCGAGCCACACGCGCGGGCGCAGGGCCGCGGCCCAGGCCAGGACGATCGCCAGCACCCCTCCGGTGCCCACGGCAGGCGGGTAGCCCTCGGGCACCAGCAGTGCGAGCACGATGGCGGCCACGCCCAGGACGGCCGTGACGACCGCGGTGAGCCGACCGCTCGTGGGGGCGAACTCCACCCGCTCGTGCTGGTCGTGGTCCATCGGGCTCTCCTGTGCGTGGTCGGGAGGGATCGGGGGCCGCCCGCGGAGGTTGGGGCGCAGGGCGCCGGCAACCCTATGCTGACCCAATGCCCACGATCTCCACCCAGGGAGTCGGCTGGGACCTCTCGGACGCCACCCGGTCCGATGCTGCGCTGCGCCGCTTCCTCCACGGCCTGCCGGGCGTCGACCAGGTCGGGGCCGAGGCCCGCGCCGCCGCTCTCGGCACCCGCTCGATCAAGACCACCGCGAAGGCCCAGGCGCTCGACCTGGCCATCCGGATGGTCGACCTGACGACCCTCGAGGGCCAGGACACCCCCGGCAAGGTGCGCGCGCTGGCCAGCAAGGCCATGCGCCCGGACCCGACCGACCCGACCTGCCCCGCCACCGCAGCGGTCTGCGTCTACCCCGACCTGGTCGGGGTGGCCAAGGAGACCCTGACCGATGGAGGACGGCGCGACTCCGGCGTCAACATCGCGGCCGTCGCCACCGCCTTCCCCTCGGGCCGCGCCGCGCTCGACATCAAGCTCGCCGACACCGCCGACGCCGTCGAGGCCGGCGCCGACGAGATCGACATGGTCATCGACCGGGGGGCGTTCCTCTCCGGCCGCTACCTCCAGGTCTTCGAGGAGATCGTCGCGGTGCGCGAGGCGTGCACGCAGGGCGAGCGCTCGGCCCACCTCAAGGTGATCTTCGAGACCGGCGAGCTGCAGACCTACGACAACGTCCGCCGCGCGAGCTGGCTGGCCATGATGGCCGGCGCGCACTTCATCAAGACCTCCACCGGCAAGGTGCAGCCGGCCGCCACCCTGCCGGTCACGATGATCATGCTCGAGGCGGTCCGCGACTGGCGCGAGGCCACCGGGCAGATGGTCGGCGTCAAGCCCGCCGGCGGCATCCGCACCACCAAGGACGCGATCAAGTACCTCGTGATGGTCAACGAGGTCGCCGGCCCGGACTGGCTGGACCCCGACTGGTTCCGCTTCGGGGCCTCCACGCTCCTCAACGACCTGCTGATGCAGCGCACCAAGATGCGCACCGGCCGCTACAGCGGCCCCGACTACGTGACGCTCGACTGAGCCCGGGAGGAACAGGCATGAGCATCTTCGAGTACGCCCCCGCGCCGGAGTCGCGCGCCGTCGTCGACATCAAGGAGTCCTACGGGCTCTTCGTGAACGGTGAGTTCACCCCCGGTGGCGGCGCCTCCTTCAAGACGGTCAACCCGGCCACCGAGGAGGTGCTGGCCGAGGTCGCCGAGGCCGACGCCGCCGACGTCGACCGCGCCGTCAAGGCCGCCCGCAAGGCCTACGACAAGGTCTGGGGCCCGATGCCGGGCCGCGAGCGGGCCAAGTACCTCTACCGGATCGCCCGGATCATCCAGGAGCGCAGCCGCGAGCTCGCCGTCCTGGAGTCGATCGACAACGGCAAGCCGATCAAGGAGTCGCGCGACGTCGACGTCCCGACCGTCGCCGCACACTTCTTCTACTACGCCGGCTGGGCCGACAAGCTGGAGCACTCCGGCTACGGAACGACCCCGATCGGCGTGGCCGGCCAGGTCATCCCGTGGAACTTCCCGCTGCTCATGCTGGCGTGGAAGGTCGCCCCCGCCCTGGCCTGCGGCAACACCGTGGTGCTCAAGCCGGCCGAGACCACCCCGCTGACCGCCCTGCTCTTCGCCGAGATCTGCCAGCAGGCCGACCTGCCGCCCGGTGTCGTCAACATCCTCACCGGCGCCGGCGAGACCGGCCGCGCGATCGTCGAGCACCCCGGCGTGGACAAGGTCGCCTTCACCGGCTCCACCGAGGTCGGCAAGGCGATCGCCCGCGCCGTCGCCGGCACCGACAAGCGCGTCACCCTGGAGCTCGGTGGCAAGGCCGCCAACATCGTCTTCGACGACGCCCCCATGGACCAGGCGGTCGAGGGCATCGTCAACGGCATCTTCTTCAACCAGGGCCACGTCTGCTGCGCGGGCTCGCGCCTGCTGGTCCAGGAGTCGGTGGCCGAGGAGGTGCTCGAGCGGCTCAAGCGCCGGATGGGCACCCTGCGGGTCGGCGACCCGCTGGACAAGAACACCGACGTCGGCGCCATCAACTCCGCCGGCCAGCTGGCCCGCATCCGCGAGCTCTCCGACATCGGCGAGGCCGAGGGCGCCGAGCGCTGGTCGGCCCCGTGCGAGCTGCCCACCAGCGGCTACTGGTTCGCCCCGACCCTGTTCACCGGGGTCTCCCAGGCGCACCGGATCGCCCGCGAGGAGATCTTCGGCCCGGTCCTGTCGGTGCTGACCTTCCGCACGCCCTCGGAGGCGGTGGAGAAGGCCAACAACACGCCGTACGGGCTCTCGGCCGGCATCTGGACCGAGAAGGGCTCCCGCATCCTCGAGGTGGCGGGCCAGCTCCGCGCCGGGGTCGTGTGGGCCAACACGTTCAACAAGTTCGACCCCACCAGCCCGTTCGGCGGCTACAAGGAGTCCGGCTACGGCCGCGAGGGCGGCCGGCACGGGCTGGCGGCGTACCTGAAGGGTGGTCAGGCATGAGCAAGGACAGGATCGACGTCCGCAAGACCTACAAGCTCTTCATCGGCGGCGCCTTCCCGCGCTCGGAGTCCGGCTACTCCTACGTCGTGAACGACCACAAGGGAGCCTTCGTGGCCAACGCCGCCCTCGCCTCGCGCAAGGACGCCCGCGACGCCGTCGTCGCCGCCCGCAAGGCCTTCCCAAGCTGGTCGGGCCGCACCGCCTACAACCGGGCGCAGGTGCTCTACCGCGTCGCCGAGGTCATGGAGGACCGCCGCCCGCAGTTCGTGCAGGCCGTCCAGCAGTCCGAGGGCCTGTCGGGCAGCAAGGCCGAGGGCGTCGTCGACGCCGCGGTCGACCGCCTGGTCTGGTACGCCGGGTGGGCCGACAAGCTGGCCCAGGTGGTCGGCAACGCCAACCCCGTGGCCGGCCCCTTCTTCAACCTCTCGACCCCCGAGCCGACCGGCGTCGTGGCCGTGCTCGCCCCGCAGCGTTCCTCGCTGCTCGGCCTGGTCTCGGTGCTGGCGCCCGTCGTGGTCAGCGGCAACACCGCGGTGCTGGTCTCCTCCTACGAGCGCCCGCTGCCGGCGGTGAACCTGGCCGAGGTCCTCGCTACCAGCGACGTGCCCGGCGGCGTGATCAACATCCTCACCGGCAGCGCGGCCACCGTCGCACCGTGGCTGGCCTCGCACATGGACGTCAACGCGATCGACCTGACCGGGGCTGCCGGCGACACCGCCCTTGCCGCCGAGCTGGAGGTCGCGGCCGCCGACAACCTCAAGCGGGTACGACGCGCTCCGGCCGCCGAGCCGGACTGGACCCTCGACCCGGGGCTGGAGCCGATGACGGCCTTCCTGGAGATCAAGACGGTCTGGCACCCCATGGGGGTGTGAGCCACCACGACGGAGGGGAAGGAGCGCGGGTGTGAGACGACGGCCCCCCGCGCTCCTGCCCTGCCTGGTCCTCGGCCTGGTCCTCGCGCTGGGCACGTCGTGCTCCGCCCTCGGCGAGGACCTCTCCCCCGGCACCGCCGTGCGCGCCGCCGACCTGCAGCCCGCCCCGGGCTCCCCCGCGACCCGCGACGGGTGGCGCACCGAGCTCCAACTGCCCGAGGGCCTGCTGCGCGTCTCCGTCGTCCCCGTCGAGGGCAGCGAGGTCCCCGCACGTGACACCGCCGACGACCAGGACGTCGCCGTGGACGAGGGGACGCTGGCCGCGGTCTCCTGGAGCCTCTCGGTCGGGGAGGGACTCCCCCTCGCGGCCGCCCGCCTGGTGCTCGCCCCCACCGTGGCGAGCAGCCTGCACCTCGTGGCGGGTGGCACCCGCACGCGCCTGGACGTCGACGGCCTCGACCTCGAGCGCGGCTTCGTCTGGACCTCGCTCGAGGAGAGCGTCCTCGACGACCTCGACGACCTCGCCCTCGAGGTGGAGTACGACGGCGAGGTGCTGACCACCGACGCGCCCCGCCCGGGGCTCGACGCCCCGACGGACCGCACCTTCGCGCCCTGCGCCGACGTGCTCGACCCGCCCGTGCCGACCGGCACCTGCCGGGCCACGCTCGAGACCTGGCCCTGGCTGCCGGAGCAGGGGTGGGCCGACGGCGCGCCCTGGCGCCTGGTCCGCCTCGAGGCCACCGCCGGCGAGCCCGACGTCACCCTCGACGGCACCGCCCCCCTCGCGACGACGGTCGTGACGCGGGACGCCCCCGCGGCGGCGTACGTGCTGGTCTTCCCCGGGGAGCCTGAGGGCGACTAGGCCGGCTGCCAGGGCTGGTTGATGTTCGGCAGGTCGATCGACAGCACGTCGGGCCAGACCTCCCCGACGAACCCGCGGTCCCCGAGCTTGGCGTGGACACTGCTCCAGTCGCCGGCCAGCCCCACGTTGAGGTCGAGCCAGTACTGCACGGCCTCGTCGAGGATGGCCGCGGCGGAGGAGCCGGCCGTGGCGATGATCTGCACGACGACGCCGGCGCCGCCGGTGAACCAGTTGCCGATGTCGCCGAGCTCGGCGGTCTCGCCCACGATGTCGGCGAACAGGTCGACCAGGTTGCGCAGCTGGCTGCTCCAGTGGCCCAGCAGGACCCGCTGGTGGTCGTCGAGCAGCTGTGCCGCGTCCGGCTCGGGGTCCCCCGTCGCGGCCACCGCCAGGAGGTGCCCCAGCGCGGCGGCCCCCGTCGCGCGGCGCAGCGCAGAGAGCAGGCCCGCGGCGTCGCGCAGCTGGGCGGGCACCGCGTCCAGCCGGGTCACCCGGGTCGGCCAGCCGGTCACGTCCACCTCCAGCTCCGGGCCGGAGGCGGGGTCGCGGCCCGTGGTCGGCGCCAGGTCGGCGAACCAGGCGGCGCTGCGCGGTCCGCGCTGGGCGGCCAGGCGCTGGTCGAGCGGAGCGGCGGGCGGCATGCGCGGATGCATTCTCGGTCGTGCCCGGTCCAACCCTGTTGGCGCGGCCTTTCTAGGATGTCCCGGTGCGCGCGCGGGTGATCGTCCTGGCCGGCCCCTCGGGGTCCGGCAAGTCCCGCCTCGCCGCACGGCTCGGCCTCCCGGTGCTGCGGCTGGACGACTTCTACAAGGACGGCGACGACCCGACGCTCCCCCGCATCGAGCACGGCGCCAACGCCGGCATGACCGACTGGGACCACCCGGACTCGTGGCTGCCCGGGGACGCCCTCGCCACGATGGGCGTGCTGTGCCGCGAGGGGCGCGCCGAGGTCCCGGTCTACGAGATCTCGGCCAACGGCCGGTGCGGTGCCAGGACCCTCGACCTGGAGGGGAGCCCCCTCTTCGTCGCCGAGGGGATCTTCGCCCCCGACGTCGTCGGCCCCGCCCGCGAGGCCGGGCTGCTCGCCGCGGCGTACTGCGTGCGCCGCTCGGCCGCGACGACGTTCGTGCTGCGGCTGGTCCGCGACCTCAGGGAGCGCCGCAAGCCGCCGCTGGTCCTGCTCACCCGGGGCCTGGGCCTGGCCCGGGCCCAGCGCGGCGTGGTCGCCGACGCCGTGGCCAAGGGCTGCACCCCTGCCTCCCCCGACGAGGTCGTGGCAGCCGTGGAGGGCCTCGGCTCCGAAGCACTGAGGTGATCGCGCCCGACGGACTCCCCTGGGGCCGGCTGCGCCAGCCGGACCAGCTCTCCTGCGGTGCCGCCTCGCTCGTGGTCGCCCGAATGCTCGTCGACGAGGTGTACGCCGAGCGCGTGCTGCCCCGGTTTGCCGACGAGGTCCTCACGACCCACCGCGACGTCGTGGGCTGGTGGCCTCGGGCGCTCGGCACGCCCCCGTGGGCGCTGCTGCGCCACCTGCCGGGCCACCACCGGCTCGTCACCCGCCCGTCGTTCGACCGGGTCCTCTCCGCAGCCGCGCGCGGCCCGGTCGCGGTCTACGTCGGCAACCGGCTGCTGCCCCGCCACGTCGTGCTCGTCGTGGCCGCCGCCCCGGAGGCGTGGGTGGTCTACGACCCGGCCCGGGGCGGACTGGTCACCGTCGACCGCGAGCAGCACACCGAGGACCGGCTGCCCTTCGGGCGCTGGCACCGCGCCTGGTGGGCGCTCCTCCCGCGCTAGACGGCGTACTCGGTGATCGCCACGATGAGCGCCCACGCGACCGGCAGCGAGACCGCGAGACCCAACATCACCCGGGACAGCCCCAGCTCCGTGGCCCCGGCGCCACTGGTGTGGTCGACGTCGGCGAGCACGACCCGGTCCGGGTGCCCGGGGTCGTAGCGCACGGCGACCCGCTCCCCCACCCGCGGCACGGGCGGCTCGGTGCCGGCCATGGTCTCCGCGGTCGTCGTGGTGCCGTCGGGCAGCTCGAGCCGCACGAGGTGGAAGTAGATCGTGGCCGGCTCGCCCGCGACGGCGACGTCCTTGGGGCGGGCCTCGAGGACCTCGGCGGTGCCGGCGACCGCGTGCTCGGCGAACTGGGTGGCGATCCGCCGCTCGCGGGCGCCCCGCAGCGCCAGCAGGACCGACACCACGAGCGCGAGGCCGGCGGCGCCGAGCATGAGGATGCTCAGGACCACGTCAGCCTCCCAGCGCCGCGTACCCGGGCTTGATGACCTCGTCGATCAGCGCGAGCCGCTCGTCGAAGGGCAGGAAGGCCGACTTCATGGCGTTGACGGTGAACCACCGCAGGTCGTGCGCGGCGTAGCCGAAGGCCTGCACCAGCGACCACATCTCGTCGGTCATCGAGGTACGGCTCATCAACCGGTTGTCGGTGTTGACGGTGATCCGGAAGCGCAGCTGCTTCAGCAGCCCGATGGGGTGCTCGGCGATCGAGGTGGCCGCGCCGGTCTGCACGTTGGAGGCCGGGCACATCTCCAGCGGGATCCGCTTGTCCCGGACGTACGCCGCCAGCCGGCCCAGCTCGACGGAGCCGTCGTCGTGGACGGTGATGTCGTCCACGATCCGCACGCCGTGGCCCAGCCGGTCGGCGCCGCACCACTGGATCGCCTGCCAGATCGACGGCAGCCCGAAGCCCTCGCCGGCGTGGATGGTGAAGTGCGAGTTCTCGCGCTGGAGGTACTCGAAGGCGTCCAGGTGCCGGGTCGGGGGGTAGCCCGCCTCCGCGCCGGCGATGTCGAAGCCGACCACCCCGCGGTCGCGCCAGGCCACCACGAGCTCGGCGATCTCCATCGACCGCGCCTGGTGCCGCATCGCGGTGAGCAGCTGGCGCACGACGATCCGCCCGCCCGCGGCCTCCTGCCCCTGGGCGAAGCCCTCGGCGACCGCGGCGACGACCTCGTCGAGGGAGAGCCCCTGCTCGACGTGCTGCTCGGGCGCGTAGCGGACCTCGGCGTACACCACGCCGTCGGCGGCGAGGTCCTCGACGCACTCACGCGCCACCCGCACCAGCGCCTCGCGGGTCTGCATCACCGCGACGGTGTGGGAGAAGGTCTCGAGGTAGCGCTCCAGCGAGCCGGAGTCGGCCGACTCGGCGAACCACGTCGCCAGCGAGTCCGCGTCGCCGGCCGGGAGCTCGTGCCCACAGTCAGCGGCCAGCTCCAGGATCGTCGCGGGCCGCAGGCCGCCGTCCAGGTGGTCGTGGAGCAACACCTTGGGCGCCGCCCGGACCTGGTCTCGGGAGAGGGCGGTAGGTTGCTCCGGCGTGGCGCTCATGGCGTCATCCAACCACCCGGCACACCCCACCCCCACGACAGGAGAGCCCCAGATGCGCGTGTTCACCAGCCTCGACGAGGTCGCTGCCGCAGCCGGCGAGGACATCGGCGTCTCGGAGTGGGTCGAGATCACCCAGGAGCGGGTCGACACCTTCGCCGACGCCACCGACGACCACCAGTGGATCCACGTGGACGCCGAGAAGGCGGCCGCAGGTCCCTTCGGCGGCACGATCGCGCACGGCTACCTCACGCTCTCGCTCGTCCCGTGGCTGGGCAGCAAGGTCTTCGACCTGGCCACCCCGGGGGCGAAGCTCAACT
This sequence comes from Nocardioides sp., assembly GCF_030149505.1. GTDB lineage: Bacteria > Actinomycetota > Actinomycetes > Propionibacteriales > Nocardioidaceae > Nocardioides. Next base: position 10,399 of record NZ_JASBRN010000086.1, on the reverse strand, counting down.
ACGGCATCAACAAGGTGCGCTTCCCGAACCCCGTCCGGGTCGGCAAGCGCATCCGCGCCCACGTCGGCATCGGCGAGGTCGTCGACATCCCCGCGGGCAAGCAGATGACGCTGCGCTACACGATCGAGATCGAGGACGAGGCCAAGCCGGCCTGCGTCGCCGAGACGGTCGTCCTGCTGCTCGACGCCTGAGACCGGCCCGGCCGCTCAGCGGCTCAGCGGCTCAGCGGCTCAGTCGATCCGCTCGAGCACGATCGGGGACGGCTCGTACGCCGTGCCGGCCGGCTCGACGTCGTACCCGTCCTCGAGGCTGGCCAGCGCCCGCTCGAAGCGCGCGGGCTCGTCGGTGAGCAGGGTGAAGAGCGGCTGTCCCTCGGTGACCTCGTCCCCGGGGCGGGCGTGCCACACGACGCCGGCGCCGGCCTGCACGGGGTCCTCCTTGCGGGCACGGCCCGCGCCGAGTCGCCAGGCGGCCATGCCGACGGCCATCGCGTCGAGCCGGGTCAGCACGCCGGTGGTCGGTGCGGCGACGACGTGGGACTCCTCGGCCTCCGGCAGCGCCGCGTCGGGGTCGCCGCCCTGCGCGCGGATCATCGCCTTCCAGGCGTCCATCGCCGAGCCGTCGGCGAGCCTGTCGGCGGGGTCCACGTCGTCGACCCCGGCACCGGCGAGCATCTCGCGGGCCAGGGCGACGGTGAGCTCGACGACGTCGGCAGGGCCCCCACCGGCCAGCACCTCGACCGACTCGGCCACCTCGATGGCGTTGCCGGCGGTGAGGCCGAGCGGGGTGGACATGTCGGTGAGCAGGGCGGTGGTGCGCACGCCGGCGTCGGTGCCCAGCGCGACCATCGTGCGCGCGAGCTCACGGGCGCGGTCGAGGTCCTTCATGAAGGCGCCGGTGCCGACCTTGACGTCGAGCACCAGGGCACCGGTGCCCTCGGCGATCTTCTTGCTCATGATCGAGGAGGCGATGAGCGGGATCGCCTCGACGGTGCCGGTGACGTCGCGCAGCGCGTAGAGCTTCTTGTCAGCCGGGGCCAGCCCGTCGCCGGCGGCGCAGATGACCGCGCCGACGTCCTCGAGCTGGCGCATCATCTCCTCGTTGGACAGCGCCGCCCGCCAGCCGGGGATCGCCTCGAGCTTGTCCAAGGTGCCGCCGGTGTGGCCCAGGCCCCGGCCCGAGAGCTGCGGCACCGCGACCCCGCAGGCGGCGACCAGCGGCGCCAGCGGCAGGGTGATCTTGTCCCCGACGCCCCCGGTCGAGTGCTTGTCGGCGGTGGGCCGCGAGAGCCCGGAGAAGTCCATCCGCTCCCCCGAGGCGATCATCGCGGCCGTCCAGCGGGCGATCTCGCGCTGCTCCATGCCGTTGAGCAGGATCGCCATCGCCAGCGAGGACATCTGCTCGTCGGCGACGTCACCACGGGTGTAGGCGTCGACCACCCAGTCGATCTGGCTGTCGCTGAGGCTCCTGCCGTCGCGCTTGGTGGTGATGACCTCGACCGCGTCGTGCGTGCTCATGACTCCCTCTCACCGTGTGGCTGGTCCTTCACCGGCACCCGGTGGTGCCCCCACAGCACGAACGTGCCGCGGCTCTCCGGCTCCGCCGCCAGCGCCAGCCCGGGGAACCGCTCCCACAGCAGCGCCACCGACTCCGCCAGCTCCATCCGGGCCAGCGGCGCACCCAGGCAGAAGTGCACCCCGACACCGAAGGCCAGGTGCGGGTTGGGCGAGCGGTCCACCACGAAGTCGTCGGGCCGCTCGAAGACCGCGGGGTCGCGGTTGGCGGCGCCCAGCAGCGCGCTGACCTTCTGGCCCGGCTCGACCAGCACCCCGCCGGGGAGCTCGACCGGCTCGGTGGCGGTGCGCTCGAAGAGCTGGAGGGCGGAGTCGAAGCGCAGCATCTCCTCCACGCACGCCGGCACGTCCGGCCCCGGGCGCAACCCGCGGCGCAGCATCGCGACCAGGCCGTTGCCGAAGACGTTGACCGACGCCTCGTGGCCGGCGTTGAGCAGCAGCACGACCGCGGCCACGACCTCGTCGTCGGAGAGCTCGGTCGCCGCCAGGTCGGTCACCAGGTCCTCGGCAGGTGTGCGACGGCGCACGGCGACCAGGTCGCGCACCAGCGCCGCGAAGTCCTCCGACGCGCGCACGGCGGCGTCGACGACGGCCTCGGAGGGGCGCGGCTCGTACATCCGCACGATCGCCTGCGACCAGTCGCGCAGGTCCCCGGCGTGGCTGGCCGGCACGCCCAGCAGCTCGGCGATGACCAGGACGGGCAGCGGCTCGGCGTAGGCCGCGACGACGTCGAAGCCCTCCGAGCCGGAGACCTCCGCGAGGAGCCCGGAGGCGAGCTCGCGCACCCGCGGCCGCAACCGCTCCACGTGCCCGCGACTGAAGGCCGAGGCCACGGGACGCCGCAGCCGGGTGTGCTCCGGCGGCTCGTTCTCCATCATCTGGTTGCGGTGCAACAGGTTGAACGGCTCCAGGCGCTGCGCCGGCTCCCGGTCGGTCCACAGCCGACCCAGGCGCCGGTCGCGCTGCACGGCCGAGACCGCGGCGTGGCTGAAGGTCAGGAACGACCCGGACTGCTCGTGCCAGGCCACCGCGTGCTCGGCGCGCTCGCGCGCGAAGAACGGGTAGGGGTCGGCGACGACGGCCGGGTCGGTCAGGTCAAGCGAGGTCGTCGGGGCCGAAGGCATCCGGCAGCACCTCGCTCATCCGTCGCAGACCCGACACGGTCATGATCTCCATGTCCGCCCCGCCGTTCTCCCAGAGCAGCTGGCGACAGCGCCCGCAGGGCATCACGACGACCGGGTCGGTGCCGACCTTGCCGCCCACGCACACGAAGTGCGTGAGCCGCCCGCCACCCTCGATGTGCAGCCGGCTGACCAGCCCGCACTCGGCGCACAGCGCCACGCCGTACGCCGCGTTCTCGACGTTGCAGCCGGTGACCAGGCGCCCGTCGTCGACGATCGCGGCCGCACCGACGGCGAAGGAGGAGTACGGCGCGTAGGCGCGTCGCGACGCCTCGACGGCGTGGGCGGTGAGGGCGTCCCAGTCGAAGGTGTCGTCGGTCGCGACCGGGCTCACCCGGCACTCCCCTTGCGGTAGACCTGTCCGTCGGCCGCGGGCATGCGTAGTCGTTGCGAGGCGAAGGCCAGGACCAGCAGCGTCACGACGTACGGCGTGATGTTGACGAAGTCGCCGGGCACGACGTCGATCGCGGCGTAGACCGCGATGAGCGCGGCAGCGGCCACGAGGATGCCGACGGCCAGCGGGACCTGCTTGCGGTAGAGCTGGTAGCCGGCCAGGCCGATCGCGAGCACCGCGACCGCCAGCAGCAGGGCGTGCACCGAGGTGCCTCCCTGGCGCAGGCCCAGGGTCTGGGTGTAGCCGAAGAGACCGGAGCCGGCCAGCAGGCCGCCCGGGCGCCAGTTGCCGAAGATCATCGCGGCGAGGCCGATGTAGCCGCGGCCGCCGGTCTGGCCGTCGCGGTAGTTCGACGAGGCCACCATCGCCAGGAAGCCGCCGGCGAGGCCGGCCAGGGCGCCGGAGATGAGCACCGCGATGAACTTGTAGCGCAGCACCGCCACACCCAGGGACTCCGCGGCGGAGGGGCTCTCGCCGGTCGAGCGCAGGCGCAGGCCGAACGAGGTGCGCCACAGCACCCAGTAGGTGACGAAGAGCAGCAGGAAGGCGATCACCACGAGCCAGGACAGGTTGCTGACCAGGGCCCGGGCCACCGCGGCGACCTCGGAGACGAAGAAGATGTCCTGCTCCTCGACCTCACCGAGGGCGTCGCTGAGCGGGCCGATCGTGATCGAGCCGACGTTGGGCAGCTTCGGGGACTGGGTCGCACCGCCGCCGGGCAGGCCCACGAAGGTCAGCGAGGCGAGGTACTGCACCGCACCGACGGCGATGATGTTGATCGCGACGCCGGAGATGATGTGGTCGACGCCGAAGACGACGGTGGCGGTGGCGTGGATGAGGCCGCCGATCATGCCGAGCAGCAGGGCGCCGGCGACACCGGCCCAGGCGCCGTAGTGGTAGGCGAAGTAGCCCGCACCGAAGGTGCCGAGGACCATCATCCCCTCGAGGCCGATGTTGACCACGCCTGCTCGCTCGGACCACAGGCCGCCGAGACCGGCGAGCATGATCGGGACGAGCGCGATCAGCGTGGCGCGGACGGTGCCGGACGAGGCGATGTCGTCGGCGCCGGTCACGACCCGCAGGGTCGAGACGGCGAGCATGACCAGCACCGCGGCAGCCAGCCACCACAGGCGGGGCAGCCGACGCTTGCGGGCGGTCCCGGGCGCGGGGGGCGTGGGGTGGGTCGCGACGCTCATGCGCGGGCCTCCTGTCGGTCTGCCTCGAGGGCGCGGGCCACGGCGTGCTGCTCGAGGCGCACGCCGTAGCGGCGCACCACCTCGTAGGAGATGACCACCGTGAGGACGATGACGCCCTGGGTGATGGCCACGATGTCCGGTGAGACGCCCACGAGGATCTGCAGCGGGTTGGACTGCTCGTCGAGGTAGGCGAAGAGCAGGGCGCCGATGGCGATGCCGATCGGGTGGTTGCGGCCCAGCAGGGCGATGGCGATGCCCGCGAACCCGAGGCCGGACTGGAAGGTCGAGCCGTAGCTGTAGGAGTCGCCGAACAGCAGCGGCAGGCCGACGAGGCCGGCGACCGCGCCGGAGATCAGCATCGCGACGACGGTCATCTTCGTCACCGAGATGCCGCTGGCCACCGCGGCGGTGGTCGAGCGGCCGGTGGCGCGCAGGTCGAAGCCGAAGCGGGTGCGGTTGAGCACGAACCAGTAGACGAAGCCTGCCAGGGCGGCCAGGAAGATGAAGCCGTAGACCTCGGTCGGGCCGTCACCGATGCTGAAGCCCGGGATCCGCGAGCCCTCGGGGATCTCCTTGGTGCCGATGTCGTTGCTGCCCTCCTCGCGCACCGCGACCCGGCGCAGGAAGTAGGCCACGAGACCGGTGGCGATGAAGTTCAGCATGATCGTGGAGATGACCTCGCTGACGCCACGGCGGGCGCGCAGGACGCCCGCGATGCCGGCCCAGGCGGCGCCGGCCAGCATCGCGGCCAGGATCGCCAGGACGGTGTTGGCGGCACCCGGCAGCCACGCCTCACCTGCGACGACGGCGGCCACGAAGGCCGCGACGCGGTACTGGCCGTCGACGCCGATGTTGAACAGGTTCATCCGGAAGCCCACCGCCACGGCCAGGCCGGAGAGGTAGAGCACGGTGGCGTTGTTGAGGATGTTGGCGATGTTGCGCTCCTCGGGCACCCCGAGGATCGTCGACCAGACCTCCCCGACCGGGTCCCCGGCCACGACCAGCACGAGGCTGGTGATGAGGAAGGCGAGCAGCAGCGCGAGCACCGGGGCGGCCAGCCCCAGGCCCAGCTTCACCAGACGTGGACCCTTCACGCGGCACCTCCCGCACCGGTCATGGCCGAGCCGAGCTGCTCGGGCGTCACGTGCGAGGGGTCGAACGAGCCGACCATCCGCCCGCGCAGGATGACCTCGATCCGGTCGGACAGGCCGATCAGCTCGTCGAGGTCGGCGGAGATCAGGAGCACCGCGAGACCCTCGCGGCGGGCCTGCTTGATGTGGCCCCAGATCGCGGCCTGGGCGCCCACGTCGACACCCCGGGTGGGGTGGGCGGCGATCAGCAGGATCGGCTCGCCGCTCATCTCGCGGCCCACGATCAGCTTCTGCTGGTTGCCGCCGGACAGGGCACGGGCGAGCGTGTCGACACCGGGGGTGCGCACGTCGTAGTCGGCGACGATCCGCTCGGTGTCGGCCCGGGCGGCCTTGCGATCGATCAGCCCGAGGCGGGCCCAGGGCTTGCGGGTCTGGTGGCCCAGGACGCGGTTCTCCCACAGGGGCGCGTCGAGCAGGAGCCCGTGGCGGTGCCGGTCCTCGGGGATGTAGCCGATGCCGGCCTCGCGCCGGCGGCGGGTGGAGAGCTGGTCCAGGTCGACGCCGCCCAGCCTGATGCTGCCGGTGGCACCCGGGCGCATGCCCATGATCGCCTCGACGAGCTCGGCCTGGCCGTTGCCCTCGACGCCGGCGATGCCCAGGACCTCGCCCGCGTGGATGTCGAAGGAGATCGCGTCCAGCAGCGGCCGGCCCTGCCCGGGACCCTCGGGGCCGGGCAGCGACAGGTCGGCGACGTGCAGGGTCACCCGGTCGGTGACGGTCGAGGACTCCGTGGAGGGGCTGGGCAGCTCCGAGCCCACCATGAGCTCCGCGAGCTGCCGCGAGGTGACCCCGGCCGGGTCGACGGTCGCAACCGTCGTACCGCGGCGGATGACGGTGATCTCGTCGGCGACCGAGAGCACCTCGTCGAGCTTGTGGGAGATGAAGATGACCGAGAGGCCCTCGGCCTTGAGCTCGCGCAGGTTGCCGAAGAGCTCGTCGACCTCCTGCGGGACGAGCACGGCGGTGGGCTCGTCGAGGATGACGACCTTGGCGCCGCGGTAGAGCACCTTGAGGATCTCCACGCGCTGCCGGGCCCCGACACCGAGGTCCTCGACGAGGCGGTCGGGCTCGATGCCCAGGCCGTAGGCGTCGGAGATGCGCGTGATCTCGGCACGGGCTGCCGCGCCGATGCCGTGCAGCTTCTCCGCGCCCAGGACGACGTTCTCCAGGACGGTGAAGTTGTCGGCCAGCTGGAAGTGCTGGAAGACCATCCCGACGCCGTGGCGGATAGCGTCGGCGGGCGAGGACAGCGAGACCTGCTCCCCGGCGATCTCGATGGTGCCCGAGTCGGGCGCCTGGACGCCGTACAGGATCTTCATCAGCGTCGACTTGCCGGCGCCGTTCTCGCCGACGATCGCGTGGATCGTCCCGCGAGCGACGTCGATGTTGATGTCGTCGTTCGCGATGACGCCCGGGAACCGTTTGCCGATCCCCCGCAGGCGCACCGCAGGTGCGACGTCTGGCACGAGAGCCCCTTCCGGTCCCCGAGGACGAGTGAGTGGCGCGGACCCTCTCCGCGCCGACGAGCACGCTATCCGACGCTCCTGTCGGGGCGGGAAGCCGCAGGCCACGCCCGCTGCGAGCGGACGTGGCCTGCGGACCGTGCGTGGTGACGCTGCGTCACCGGCGAGGGGTCACGGGGCGGTGGGCACCGTGATCTCGCCGTCGATGATCTGCTGCTTGAACTCGTCGAGCTGGTCCACGATGTCGTCGACGAAGCCGCCGCTCGTGGAGTAGCCGACACCGTCGACCTCGAGGTCGTAGGTGGTGACGCCCGAGGGGATGTCGCCGGCCTCGACGTCGGAGAGGTACTCGTAGACCGCGACGTTCACGTTCTTGAGCATCGAGGTCAGGATGACGTCCTGCACCGACGGGTCGGCGGTGTTGTACTGGTCGGAGTCGACACCGATCGCGAAGTTGCCCGACTCGGAGGCGGCCTCGAAGACACCACCACCGGAACCACCGGCGGCGTGGTAGACGATGTCGGCGCCGTTGTCGAACATGCCCTGGGCGGCGGTCTTGCCCTTGGCCGGGTCGGCGAAGCCGGAGAAGTCCGGGACCTGCGTCAGGTACGTGACGTCGACCTCGATGTCGGGGTTGACGGCCTCGGCACCGGCGACGTAACCGGCCTCGAACTTCTGGATGAGCGGGGTCTCGACACCGCCGACGAAGCCGATCTGGTCGGTCTCGGTCTTGAGCGCGGCGGCCGCGCCGACCAGGAACGAGCCCTGCTCCTCGGCGAAGACCAGGCTGGCGACGTTGTCGGCCTCGACGCTGGAGTCGTCGATGATGGCGAAGTTGACGTCCGGGTACTCCTCGGAGACCTTCGCGATCGAGGCGGCGTAGGCGAAGCCCACAGCGATGATGGGGTTGTAGCCGGCGTCGGCGAAGGTGCGCAGGCGCTCCTCGCGGGCGGACTCGGCCTCACCGTCCTCGGCCTCGGACTCCTGGGCCTCCATGCCGAACTCCTCGACCGCCTGGTCGAGACCGGCGGCGGCGGAGTCGTTGAAGGACTGGTCGCCGCGGCCACCCACGTCGTAGGCCATGCCGACCTTGACGTCGCTGGTGGCGGCGGGGGCGTCCCCGTTGTCGGTGCCCTCGTCGGCGCCGTCGTCGGAACCGCACGCGGACAGGGTGAGGGCGGCGGCCATGGCCACCGCTGCAAATCGAGCCGTCTTCCTCACGGCAGGCCTCCTGGTGAGATCGTCTGCACCCCGTGGCGCGGGGCACACGGCGTCACCCTAGGGCCGCACGGGCAGGGCGGTGGGGGCCCGGGCCGAAATAGTCCCGGTTGTTATGCGTCCGTCACCTGCCCCAGGTGGGAGCCCGGCGCGGGTCAGGCGCGCAGCGCCCGCCAGGCGGCCTCGGCCATCAGCCGGGCACCGATGACGATCGCCCGCTCGTCGACGTGCAGGTTGCCCTGGTGCAGGTCGTACGTCGGCCCGCCGGGCGTGCGGGTGCCGAGGCGCATCATCGCGCCCGGCACCTGGTCGAGGTACCACCCGAAGTCCTCACCGCCCAGGCTCTGCGGGGCCACGACCTGGCCGTCGGGACCCAGCACCTCGGTGACCGCCTCGGCGAGGATCCGGTTGGAGAGCGACTCGTTGACCACGGGGGGGACGCCGCGCTGGTAGTCCAGGTGCGCGGTGATGCCGTAGGGCCGGACGATCTCGGGGACCAGCTCCCGCACGAGCTTCTCGCAGTCGGCCCAGGCGACCGCGTCGAGGATCCTGACCGTGCCCGAGAGGAAGCCCCGGTCGGGGATGACGTTGGGCGCCGAGCCTGCCTGGATGTGCCCCCACACCACCGAGACGCCCGAGCGCGGGTCCAGGCGGCGCGAGAGGATCGCGGGCAGCTCGGTGGTGACCTTGGCCAGGGCGAAGGTGAGGTCGCCGGTCAGGTGCGGACGCGAGGTGTGGCCGCCCGAGCCCTCCAGCCGGACCTCCAGCCGGTCGGCGGCGCTGGTGAGGGGTCCCAGCCGCAGGCCGACCTGGCCGACGTCCACGCCGGGGTCGCAGTGCAGGGCGAAAACCCGCTCGACGTCGTCCAGCAGGCCCAGGCCCATGAGGTGCACCGCCCCGCCGGGCATCACCTCCTCGGCCGGCTGGAAGAACAGCCGGACCCGGCCACCGAGCTCGCCGCACGCGTGCAGGCGGGCCAGCGCGTGGGCGGCGCCGACCAGGGCGGTGGTGTGCACGTCGTGGCCGCAGGCGTGCGCGACCCCGGGGACCGTGGAGCGCCACGGGTCCTCCGACAGCTCCTCCACGGGCAGCGCGTCCAGGTCCGCACGCAGGCCGACGGTGCGCCCGTGGGTGCCGATCTCGGCGACCAGCCCGCTGCGCGGGAGCCGCTCGATCCGCCAGCCCGCGGCCAGCAGCCGGCGGGCCACCTCCTCGGTGGTGCGCGACTCCTCCCACGACAGCTCGGGGTGGGCGTGCAGGTCGCGCCGCAGCGCAACCAGCTCGTGCTCGTGCGACGCCACGGCCTGGGCGACCAGGTCGGAGGGGGTCAGGGCGGCGGAGGTCATGTCCCGCCCAGGGTAGTGGGCACGCCGGGCGCGACCGGGTGGGTCAGCCGGGCCGGACGCCTCAGTCGCCGTCGTACGCCGCGAGGAGGCGGTCGGCGGCCACGGTCGCCGGGAGCTCGCCGGCGAGCACCTGGGCGCTGACCTCCTCGCGCACCGCACGCACGCCCGGCGAGGTGCGCAGCCGCTGGTCGAGCTCGTCGCGGACCATCGCCCAGGTGAACTCCAGCTGCTGCTCGGCCCGCTTCGTGGCCAGCCCCTCGGCGCCGAGGTGCTCGCGGTGGGCCAGGACCCGGGCCCAGACGTCGTCGACGTCGAGGTCGTGCAGGCCGGAGCACGTCACGACGGGCGGTGCCCACTCCCCCTTGCCACGCACCAGGCGCAGCGCACCGGCGAGGTCGCGGGCGGCCGCGCGGGCCTCCTGCGCCCGGTCGCCGTCGGCCTTGTTGACGGCGATGACGTCGGCGATCTCGAGGATGCCCTTCTTGATGCCCTGCAGCTGGTCACCGGTTCGGGCCAGGGTCAGGAAGACGAAGCTGTCGACCATGCCGGCCACCGTGATCTCCGACTGCCCGACCCCGACGGTCTCGACGAGCACCACGTCGTAGCCGGCCGCCTCCAGCACGGCCATCGCCTGCGTCGTGGCGCGCGCCACCCCGCCGAGCGTGCCCGCGGCCGGCGAGGCCCGGATGTAGGCGTCGGCGTCCGCGGCGAGCCGGGACATCCGCGTCTTGTCCCCCAGCACCGACCCACCGGTGCGGACGCTGGAGGGGTCGACCGCCAGCACGCCGACCCGGTGTCCCTGCGCGGTGAGGCGGGTCCCGAGCTGCTCGATGAACGTCGACTTGCCGACCCCGGGAACGCCGGAGATCCCGATCC
>NZ_JASBRN010000085.1 GCF_030149505.1 Nocardioides sp. | reverse complement strand
ATGGTCGAACTGGGCGCCACCCACTAGGACCGCCTTACCCGACTACCGTCCGCGGCGCTTTAGGCAACGTCCGGATCTGCCGCGATCCGGGCGGTCACTCCCGAGCTACTCCCTCCTCCTCAGCTCCCGTGCCTGCCAGTTGAATCCGGCGAGTCGAAATGGATGAGAGAACTCGTCGTCGTACGTCCGGTGACCGAGTTCTTGGCCGGATTGTCAGTCGAGTTGGCGAATGGTGCCGTGCGGGTGGCGAGGCACGCGGAGCGAACATCAGGTGCGGCGTCCGCGAGCCGCCAGGGCTGGACATCCGACGAGCTCTCGCCAACTGCCCTGTCACGGGACCGCACGGCGGGCGCTCGCTTCGCGCCCAGGCCGCTCTCGAAGTAGCCCTCATCCGTGCCAACTGACCCGGCAAGCGACATCACGATGCGCTCCACGTCGGCTGTCCGAAGGTCCCAACGTCCAGCGGCTTCCGGTCGCGCCCCCTAGCATGAGCCCCATGGCAGGCAGGCAGCTCAAAGAGATCTTTAGGGCGTTCCAAACCCGAGACGAGCTGGCCTTTCGTCGTGCCGCGATGGAGATCATCGAAGAGGAGCAGGCCAAGCATCACAACGCGCTGGCGCGCGACCTCCACAAGCTACTGGTGGGCGGGACGCCGCAGGTGGACGTCGGTGCGACCATCGTGGTGCCTGCGCCGCCGAAGGACCGGGAGGGCGAGTGGGATCTCGGAGAGGTGCGGGAACCCGAGCGGCTGCTCGACGACCTGGTCTTGGACAAGCGGCTGATGACTGTGTTGGACACGATGATCGAGGAGGTACGCCAGTGGTCGGCGCTGGATTCGGCGGGCATTCCACGGAGGCAGCGTCTCCTGCTTCAGGGCCCGCCTGGCTGCGGCAAGACGTCGGCGGCCGAGGCTGTGGCGGCAGAGCTCGGGCGGCCTTTCCTGCTCGTCCGGTTGGACGCGGTGGTGTCCTCCTACCTGGGTGAGACAGCTAGCAACCTCCGTCGAATCCTCGAGTACGCCAGCCAGGCGCCCTTCGTGGTTCTGTTCGACGAGTTCGACTCGCTCGGACGATCCCGCGACGACGCATCCGAGCACGGAGAGATGAAGCGCGTCGTCACCGCGTTCCTCCAGATGACCGACAACTACCGTGGTCCGAGCCTTCTGCTGTCGGCGACCAATCACCCCGGCTTGCTGGACGAGGCGCTGTGGCGCCGCTTCGACGAAGTGCTGACGTTCGCTACGCCGACGGTGCATCAGATCCGACAGCTGCTCCGGCTGCGGCTCAAGCGTGTCCCCCACTCGGGCATCGCGATCGACACCTACGCGAGCGCGCTGAAGGGGCTGCCACATGCGGCTGCGGAGAAGTTGGTGCTGGATGCTCGCCGGCACGCACTGCTGCGCGGTTCACCCTCAGTGGCGGACGACGACATGAGGTCCGCGCTCCCCGGCGTTACCGGACGCCCTTGGTAGGCGTCCATGCCTGAGCATCTCCTTCTGCCGGATCCTCGGCCCGTACCGTCGCGTCGCGCGGGCGGAGCCGGGGGCGGGGCGCCCAACCGGCAGCGCGGCCCGCACGGCAGCCATCTGCGTGATCAGCTGGCCGTCACGGTGCGCGCGCCACGGCGCCTCGACCAAGGCGTCGACCCGGCACTGGTGTTCAAGATCAAGGCACGCTCGCGTCCGGAGGACTCTGCGTTTGAAGGCCGCGGCCTGCAGGTCCTCGGAGAGACTGTGGACTACACCTACTTCGTCCTCGCCGAGGACCAGGGCACCCAGCTCGATGCCGCGATCCAGCGGTATGTGCGCACGGGCGAGCTGCGGAGCTTCTTCAACCTTATCGATGACTTTGAACCCTACGGGCCCGAAGACCGGATGGGTCCGGGGCTCGAGGACCTGGTCGGCGGCTACGACGGCGTCCGCACGTTGGACGTCACCATTTGGCCTTCCGGCAGTTTCGATCAGGCCCAGGCTCGCACGCGGACCGTCGAGGGGGTGCTGGCCCGCAGCGACGGCCGCCTTCTCCTGCGATCGGTTACCGCCCGCCGGACCTACCTGCGGGTTGCCGTCAGCGCGGACGGCCTCGCCGACCTGCTCAACACCAGCGTCGTCGAAATCGTACGGACTCCTCCGGTCCCGTTCCTGGACTTCCGCGAGTGGCGCGACATCGGGCCGGTCGACCTGTCACACACTCGCCGCGAGAGTGTCGTGGTTGGCGTTCTCGACGACTCGCCAGAGTCTGGCCATCCGCTTCTAGACGGCCTGATCCTGTCCGATGATTCCCTCGCACCGGACGGCTACCAATGGCAGCAACGTGGGAGCCACGGGACCGAGGTGGTCGGGCGGGTGCTCTACCCGGACCTTCACAACGAGCTGCGAGACCTGAGCCCGCTCACCGCGGTGGGCGCGGTGCGCGTCGTTCGCATCCTCGAACCCGACCCCAACCGCGACGCGGGCGCCCCACGGTTCGCGACCTACGCTCCCCCGCACGAGCTGGTCAGTGCTGGCATCCGCCACCTGCACGAACGCTTCGGGGTCAGAATATTCAACCTCTCCGTCGGCTACGCCGAGCCGTACAACGATCTCCATCTCGGCGCACTCACCGAGGCCATCGACGACCTCATTCGCGAGCTCGACATCGTCGTAGTGGTGCCGAGCGGGAACGCGGGCATCGACCTGCACGCCCGCACCCCTAGCGGCCACCACATCGTGGACGACAAGCCGGAATACTTCTTCACCGCCGACCATCGGCTCAGCGAGCCCGGCCCCGCCGCGCTCGCTGTCACAGTCGGGTCCCTTGCCCTGAGCGAGGCGCCAGCCGAGATGCCCAACCGCATTGGCTGGCAGGCCGCCGCGGCCACCGATGAAGCCTCACCATTCACCCGGACCGGTCCCGGGCTCGGGACTGCTCTGAAGCGCACCAACAAGCCCGACATGACCCACTACGGCGGCAACACGGTCGTCAACGACTCCGGCGGAGCGGTGCACAATGACCCTGGGGCAAGCCTCATCACCACCTCCACCAGACTCGGCGACGGACGTCTGTTCGCGGCCGTGAACGGCACCAGTTTCGCCTCACCAGCCGTCGCCCGCGTCGCCGCCGACATTGCCCATGCCTACCCCGATGCAAGCGCGAACCTGATCCGAGCCCTGCTCGCCACCAGTGCCGCCCCACCCGGGCCTGCAGCGTCCATCACCGAACACCACCGACGCGCGCGCGTCTACGGGCTTGGCCGCCCCGATGGCGATCGCGCTCTCAACAGTGGCGCTACCCGAGTGACGATGACCTACGACGGCGCGCTCCCCGTCGACACCGTCCAGATCCACCCGATTCCAATCCCCGAGATTTTTCGGCGTGGAAGCGGAGGTTCCAGGGCGATCACCATCGCCCTGGCATTCGACCCCCCAGTCCGGCGCCAACGGCGGGAGTACCTCGCCGCAGCTATGAAGGTCGACGTCTACCGCAACATCGACCCGGACCAGCTGGTCGACATGCTGCAGAAACAAGACCCCGACGACCCGACCGACCTGATCAACGACAGCCGGCGGCTGGACCTGCAGCCGGGAAGCAACTCCTTCACCAACAGCACCCTGCACATGCGCCGCTGGACACGCACCCGCACCTTCATCGACGACGAGGAAACCTTCTACCTCGTCGTGACACACAAGGCACAGACCTGGGCGCGCAACGAGCCGTCCTACCAAGAACAGGCCTACGCCCTCGCCGTCACGCTCGAAGACCAGAACTTGGTCCAGGCCGACCTTCGCCAGATCCTCACCCAACAGGTCCGCGTCCCCGCGCGGCTGCGGGTGCGCGCCTGACCCCTGTGCGTCAGGCTGAGGTGAGACACCACTTCTGAGTTCCTTCCCTCTGCACGGGGCGGAGAAGCGAGACACCTGATGACCATGACGTTGGCCGATACGACGGCGTTCGATGATGGGGTGGTGACCCCGAGAGCTGACC
>NZ_JASBRN010000084.1 GCF_030149505.1 Nocardioides sp. | reverse complement strand
TGGGTGCTGGCGGGTGGGTGGGTGAGCGGTGCCGCGGTCGGCCGGAGGCGCCCCCTTCGTCGCAACCACCCTTCTCGTTCGTCCCTCACGAGAAGGGGGCCAGGCCCATCCACGCTCCTCCGGGGGCGCCTCGTCCGACCGCCACGCCGCGCGCCCCACCTCCCGGGTCGGTCGGTCGCTGACTCGGCGCCGGTTCGACGGTGACTCGGCGCTGATTCGAGGGTGAGTCGGCGCTGGTTCGAGCGTGAGTCGGCGCCGGTTCGACGGCGGCCGATCAGGTCCTGGCGTAGGTCACGCCGACCTGGCGGCGTACGTCGTCGAGCTGGGCCATGACGGCCAGGGTCTGGGCGTGCGGGACCAGGGGGCTCTCGCGCAGGCCGGCGCGGACGCAGCGGTCGACCTCGGCGACCTCGTGGGCGTAGCCGCGGCCGATGACGGGCTCGGCCCCGTGGATCTCGAACGGCTCGTCGTAGCCGCTGGCGTCGTTGGTGGAACCGGCGCGGAAGGGGCGGAAGACGGCCCGCTCCGGGTGGTGGAACTGGCCGTGGAGCTCCAGGCGGCCGCGGTCGGTGGCGAGGGCGGCGGAGCGGTCGGACCAGGAGGTCATCGAGGCCGAGAGGGTGGCCAGGGCACCGCCCGGGTAGCGGCCGGCGATGGCGACGTCGAGGTCGACGCCGCGCTTGGAGAGGGCCGCGGTGGCGACCAGCTGCTCGGGCTCGCCGAGGAGGAGGTGGGCGAGGGTGAGGGGGTAGATGCCCATGTCGAGCAGGGCGCCGGCGCCGAGCGCGGGGTCGAGCAGCCGGTCGTCGGGGTCGGCCGCGACGACGAAGCCGAGCTCGGCGCGCAGCTGGCGCGGGGTCCCGAGATCGCCGGCCAGCAGGCGGCGGCGGACCTCGCGGACGACCGGGTGGCACGCGGTCCACATCGCCTCCATGAGGAAGACGTCGTGCTCGCGGGCCAGCCGGACCATCTCGGTGGCCGTGGGGAGGTCGAGCGTCAGCGGCTTCTCGCACAGCACGTGCTTGCCGGCCTCGATCGCCATCCGGGCGTGCTCGAGGTGCAGGGCGTGGGGCGAGGCGACGTAGACGACCTCGACGTCGGGGTCGGTCACCAGGTCGGCGTACGAGCCGTGGGCGCGGGCGCCCGGGGCGTGCTCGGCGACGAACGCGTCGGCGGACTCCTGGCGACGGGCGCCGACGGCGACTAGCCGGGAGGTGGGGACCAGGGCCAGGTCGGCCGCCACCGAGCGGGCGATCTTGCCGGTGGCCAGGAAGCCCCAGCGCACCGCCTCCGTGGCGTCGACGGACCGGGTCGGCGCGGGGGTCTCGCGGGGCGTCGGCACGCCAGCACCCTAATGGCGGTCCGGACCGGCTCCGGCGCGTGCGGCGGTCTAATCACACAGGTGTGATTCCGTGCTCTACAGTACGGGGAGACCACCCCAACCCCACCTGCGGAGAAGTCGCCATGGAGCCACAGGCCCACGCACCCAGCCTCGAGACGCCCGCCGGCTCCGACGCGCTGTCGGAGCGCGACCGCGACATCCTGGAGTTCGAGCGCCAGTGGTGGAAGTACGCCGGCGCCAAGGAGACCGCGGTCCGCGAGAAGTTCGACATGAGCTCGACGCGCTACTACCAGGTCCTCAACGCGCTCATCGACCGGCCCGAGGCGCTCGAGGCCGACCCGCTGCTGGTCCGCCGGCTGCGCCGGCTGCGCGCTGCCCGCCAGCGCCAGCGCTCCGCCCGCCGTCTCGGCTTCGAGGTCTGAGGCCGTGGCCTCCCGCCGCGCACGCGACCAGCGGGGCGTGGTCCTGCCCTCCCCGCTGGTGATGCTCTCGGTCATCGCGGTGGCGATGGCCGCCATCGCCTTCGTCGCCACCCGGGGCGGGGAGCCGACCGAGCGCGAGATCACCCCGGCCGCCCGCGACGCCGCGACCCCGTCGGCCACGCCCACCGAGACGTCGAAGCCGAAGCCGAAGAAGACCCAGGCGCCCGAGCCGGCCGTCGAGCGGGGCGAGGTGATCGTGGAGGTCTACAACAACTCTCCCGTCACCGGCCTGGCCTCCCGCGTCGCCACCCGCGCCACCGGCGCCGGCTGGCAGGTCGTCGGCACCGACAACTGGTACGGCACGATCCCCAGCACCACCGTCTACTTCCCGCCCCGCCTCGAGCAGGCCGCGAAGATGCTCGCCCTCGACCTGGGCGTGGAGCGCACCGCCGCGGCCGTCGCCCCCATGCGGATGGACCGGCTCACGCTGATCCTCACCGGCGAGCTGGACTGACCCCACCGCTCGCGGCCGGCGGCCACCACCCGGACGGGAGGGTCGGGCCGTGATGGACTCCTCCCCATGGACGTGACCTCGCCGGAGGGTGAGCAGCGGTACGCCGCCCTCGTCCGCCCCGCCGCCGCGACCGTCGTCGGGCTGGACTTCGACGGGACCCTGTCGCCAATCGTCGACGACCCCGAGCGGGCGCACATCCACCCGGCAGCGCGCGACGTGCTCGTCGCGCTGTCCCGCGAGGTGCGCGCCGTCGCGGTGATCACCGGCCGCCCCGCCCGCCAGGTGCTCGACCTCGGGGGTCTGGAGGAGGTCGGCACGGCGATGGCCGAGGCCGGCAGCGAGCTGCACGTCTTCGGTCAGTACGGCAACGAGCGCTGGTCCTCGGGCCGCCGTCGGATCCTCTCGCCGCGCCCGCCGCGCGGGCTGGCCACCTTCGAGCGCGAGCTGCCACGGCTCCTGCGCGAGCGCGGCGCGTCCGCGGCGTACGTCGAGGACAAGGGGCTCGCGGTCGCGGTCCACACCCGCCGGCTGCCGGAGCCGGAGGAGGCCTTCACCGCGCTCCTGCCCGCCCTGACCGCGCTGGCCGAGCGGCACGACCTCGTCGTCGAGCCCGGCCGCAACGTGGTCGAGGTGCGCTCGCCGGGGATGCACAAGGGCGTCGCCGTCAGGACCCTCGCCGAGGAGCTCCAGGCCGGGGGCTTCCTCTTCGCCGGGGACGACCTCGGGGACCTCCAGGCCTTCGAGGCGCTCGGCGAGCTGGCCGCGGAGGGCATCGCGACGCTGCGCGTCTGCTCGGCCTCGCCGGAGGAGTCCGCGCTCCAGGAGCTCGCCGACCTGGTCGTGCCCGGGCCCGACGGGGTGCTCGGGCTGCTCGGTCGGCTCACCGAGGACGCCCGGGCCGCACGCACCTGACTCTGCAACCACCTCGCGCCTCCTGCTCCGAAGCCGCGAGCGGGCAGGTCTACCGCGAGGTCCTGACCGCTTGGCCACCCACGTGCGCCCCACGACGTACGACGGCCCGCCCCCGACGTGCGGGGACGGGCCGTGTCGTGCTGGAGCCGCTGGAGGTCGGTGGGCGGCCGGGCTCAGGCCGTGGGGCGCTGCGGGCCCTCGGGCGGCTCCTCGCCACCGCCACCGCCACCGCCGCCGCCGCCGCCACCGCCGCCGTCTCCACCACCGGTGCCTCCGCCGCCACCGCCGCCGGAGGGCGGGGCGCTGACGAAGACGCCGAACGTGCCGGAGGTGCCGGGGTCGTTGCGGTCGGTCTTGGGGGTGCGGACGCGGTAGACCTGCGACCCGGTGGTGGTGGCCTTCACCTTGAGGGCGAACCGCCCGCCCGACCACCGGCTCGAGGCGGCCTTGACCCAGCGGCCGCCAGCCTTGCGCCACACGGTCACCGTGCCGCTGGCCGACGGGGCGATGCTGCCCGACACCTTGAAGGTGCGGCCCTTCTGGACCGAGCGGGTCGAGGGGGACGCCGTGACCTTCGAGGGCACCCGCAGCCGCTTCCACGCCGAGGTGCTGCCGTCGTTGTCGTCGCTGTCGGGGACCCGGAGCCGGTAGGAGCCGCCGGCCTTCGCCTTGAACCGGATGACGTCCTTGCCCTGGTCGACGAACTCGCCCTTGACCTGGCTGACCGTGCCGTCGAACGCCCGACGCTCCAGGATGACCAGCTGCTCGCCGGACTGCTGGGTGCGGACCGTGGTGCGCGCCTTGACGCGGCTCCCGTAGCGGGCGGTCTTGGTCGACAGGCTGAGGTCGGCCGAGGTCGAGCCGCCCTCGAAGTCGAAGACCCGCTCACCGGAGGCGTCGGTCACGGCGAGGCCGTCGAAGAGGGCCTCCCCGCCGCTGCAGCCCAGGAGGAAGCCGACCTCGTGGCTGCCGGGCGCGGTGCGCGTGGCGAAGAAGGAGGAGAGCGTCTGCACGCCGGCGGAGGAGACCTCGCGGCCGTCGGGACCCACCTCGGTCCACTCGAAGGCGCGCTGTGCTGCCTCGACGGTGTGCCACGCGGTGTCGTAGTCGGGGGCGAAGGTCGTGACGCCCCACCACGTCGTGTCGGTGTCGTCGGGGCGGTAGCGCACCACGCCGGCCACGGAGTAGGGCACCGACGTCGGGCGGAGCTGGATGCGCAAGGACGTGATCGTCGTGGGGTCGTCGACCTCGGCGACCGGACCGACGCCCCCGGTGGCATCGGTGCGCTCGTAGCGAGCGGCCCGCAGGCCGAGCGGGGTGCCGTTGCCGATGACGTGGCGCAGCGTGGCGCGGCCGGTCGTGGCGACCTCCGGGGCGTTGCAGTCCAGGCGGACCTCGTCCAGCCCGGCCGCGCCGAAGCGGTTGCCGTCCACGGCAACCGTGGTCGCCGCCGACGCGCTCGGTGCCGTGCCGACGGTGAGGCCCACCGCCAGCACCGATGCCAGTCCTGTCACCAGTGCGGTCGACAGCGCGGCCGTCGCCGTCGCCACCCGCCCGGTGCTCCGTGCCGAAGTCTTCACGTGCCGCTCCTCGTCCCGCTCCCCGTGCGCGTCTGCCCGCGCGCGGTGTCGCGCGGCTTCCTACCCTCGCGACCACCTGGCTTAACCTTGCCGCGCCGGCGTTCTGGTCCACCACACCGGGGTGGCGTGGCCCGGTCGAGGACGGGGTAGTCCTCCGCCGGTGCGGGTGGTCCGCTCCGGCAGAGCTCGAGGAGGGGTGGGCAGCGGCGTGGTCCCCACGATCGGCGAGGTGTACGCGGGGCGCTACCGCGTCCTGCGCCGGCTCGGTGAGGGCGGCATGGGCACGGTCTTCGAGGCCCTCGACACCACGCTGGACCGCCGGATCGCGCTCAAGGTCGTCTCGCCCGCCCTGGTCGACCGCGACGCCTACCGGGAGCGGTTCGCCCGCGAGGCCGCGCTGCTGGCCCGGGTGCGCTCGCGGCACATCGTGCACATCCACGAGTACGGCCAGGTCGAGGACACCGTCTACCTCACCACCGAGCTCTTCCCCGACGGTGACCTGCGCAACCGGCTGGCCCTGCGCGGCGCCCTCGACCGGCGCGAGGCCCTCAGCGTCGCCGCCCAGCTCTGCGAGGCGCTCGGCGACGCCCACGACGTCGGCGTGGTGCACCGCGACGTCAAGCCGGCCAACGTGCTGCTCTGGGAGCGCTCGGGGCGGCTGCTGGCCTACCTCTGCGACTTCGGCATCGCCGTCGACGGCTCCGCCGACGGCACCGGTCTGACCCGCACCGGCGGGATCGTCGGCAGCCCGGCGTACATGGCGCCCGAGCGGCACCTCGGCGCGGACGCCGACGAGCGCGGCGACCTCTACAGCCTCGGCTGCGTGCTGTGGGCCGCGCTCACCGGCAACGCCCCCTACTCCGGCACCGACTTCCAGGTCATCACCTCCCACGTGCAGGACGCCGTCCCCCAGCTCGGCACGGGTACGCCGCTGGACGAGCGGATCGACGCGCTGCTGCAGCGCGCGATGGACAAGGACCCCGGCCGTCGCTTCGCCTCCGTGCAGGAGATGGGGGAGGAGGTCGCCTCGATCCTGCGCGACCTCGACGCCGGCAGGCTCGGTCCGGTCCCGGCCGCCCCGGGCCCTCCGGGTGGGACGGGCGCAGGCGGAGTCCCGACCGGCACCGGCACCGGCACCGACGGGGGCGGTGCGACCCGGATGGTCCCCGGCCCCGTGCGCCCTGCGACCCCTGCTCCCGCCGCCGCTCCTCCCGCTCCTCCCGCTCCTGCGGCGCAGCCCGGGCCCGCCGAGAGCCCGTCCGGCGACCTCGCCGACCACGGCACGGTGATCCGCTCGGGCGCTTCCGCCGACAGCCCGCGCACCACCGCACCGCCGACCGCGCCGCCGCTCGCCCCCGGGTCCCCGTCCGTCGCCCCCGGCGCGGACGACGGCCCCGAGCGTGGTGGCCGCCGCAGCGTCCTCCTGGTCGCCGTGGCCGTCCTGGCCCTGGTGCTGGTCGGCGGCCTCGCCGCGCTCGGCCTGGCCGGGGGCCAGGACGACGAGCCGCTCGCGGGCCCCGACGCGAGCGGCAGCAGCAGCCCCACCGCCACCGCCAGTGCCGAGGCGGGCAGCCCGCCCGCCGGTGCGCGCCCCGTGGTCGCCGCCGAGCCGGCGTACCGCTCGGTGCGCTTCGAGGTCGCCGTCGAGGTCGACGGCGAGCCGGTCGAGGACGTGCCGCTCGAGGTCGACACCGGCGCGGGCTGGCGCTCGGTCCAGCCAGGGGCTCTCGACGTGAGGACGACGCGCGGCGCCGAGCGCGCCTGCGTGCAGGTGCGCGTGGCCGGCTCCGCCGTCGACGGCGTACGACGGTGCGGACGCTCGCAGCCGCCGACCGTCGCCCTGGTCCGCGAGCAGCGCCCGTGCACGCGCACGATCGACGGGACCGTCTTCCCCTGCACCTACTACGCCGTGCGGGTGGCGGGGCTGACCCCCGGGACGACCCCGCGCGCGGAGGTGCTCCCCGTCGGGGCGCAGCCCTGGTGCCAGGACCCGGCGATCGGGGCGCAGTTCTGCCGCCGGGTGGAGGTCGACGAGAACGGTCGCGGCGTCATCGACCGCTACTTCGCGATCCTCACCGACTCCGGCACGGCCCGGCTGCGCGTCGACGGTGTGACGAGCGCCCCTGTCCGCCTCTTCTGCGGCGAGCCCTGCGCCTGAGTCGCACATCCTCGTCCCGCATCGTGGACAGGGAGTCCACATCCCGGACTAGCGGTTCGTCGGTCCCGAGGGCCCGCCCGTACAGTTCTGATCAGCTCATCGAGAGGGACTGAGGGAACGGCCCGACGAAGTCCCGGCAACCGCCACGAGCCTCCGCCCCCGACCAGCCCGGTCGGATGCGGTTCGTGGAAACGGTGCTAATTCCGGCCCGGCGCGAGAGACGCGACCGGGGAAGATGAGGAGGAGGACTCAGTGAGCACTGCGACCATCGACCCGACCGTGTCCGAGGCGGCCACCGGCACGCTGCTGCGCGAGGGCGCCTTCGGCAACGCCCGCTGCCTCTCGTGCCGTGAGTGCGGCCACGAGGTCGAGCTCGGCCCGCACTACGCGTGTCCGGAGTGCTTCGGCCCGCTCGAGGTCTCCTACGTCTTCCCCGCGATCACCCGCGAGGAGATCGAGGCTGGCCCGCGCAACATCTGGCGCTACAAGGCGCTGCTGCCGGTGCCCGAGGACATCGAGCAGAGCCCCAACACCGAGCCCGGGTTCACCCGCCTGCTGCAGGCCCACAACCTCGGCAAGCAGCTCGGCATCGAGCGCCTGTGGGTCAAGGACGACTCCACCAACCCCACGAACTCCTTCAAGGACCGCGTGGTGGCCTGCGCGCTCAGCGCGGCGGTGGAGATGAAGGCCAAGGTCTTCGCCTGCCCCTCGACCGGCAACCTCGCGAACGCCGTGGCCGCCGCGGGCGCGCGCGCCGGCATCAAGACGGTGGTCTTCATCCCGAGCAACCTCGAGAAGCCCAAGCAGGTCAACTCCGCGGTCTACACCGACTCCCTCGTCGCCGTCGACGGCAACTACGACGACGTCAACAAGCTGGCCTCCGAGATCGCCGGCGAGGAGGAGGGCTGGGCGTTCGTCAACGTCAACGTCCGCCCGTTCTACGCCGAGGGCTCCAAGACCCTCGGCTACGAGATCGCCGAGCAGCTCGGCTGGCGCCTGCCCGACCAGGTCGTCATCCCCGTCGCCTCCGGCTCCCAGCTCACCAAGGTGCACAAGGCCTTCCGCGAGCTGGTCGAGCTCGGCCTGGTCGAGGACAAGCCGGTCAAGATCTTCGGTGCCCAGGCCACCGGTTGCTCGCCGGTGTCGGCCGCCTACAAGGCCGGGGTCGACGCGATCCGCCCGGTCAAGCCCGACACCATTGCCAAGTCGCTGGCCATCGGCAACCCCGCCGACGGCATCTACGTCCTCGACATCTGCCGCCAGACCGGCGGCGCGGTCGAGGACATCACCGACGAGGAGGTGCGCGAGGGCATCCTGCTGCTCGCCCGCACCGAGGGGATCTTCACCGAGACCGCCGGCGGCACCACGGTCGGCGTGCTGAAGAAGCTCGTCGAGACCGGCCAGCTCGACACCTCGCTCGAGACCGTCGTCATCAACACCGGCATGGGGCTGAAGACCCTCGATGCGGTCGCCGACCACGTCGGTGCCGCCGCGACCATCAAGCCGACGTACGCCGCGTTCACCGACGCCGGCATCGTCTGACCCGTCCCAGCCCGACCCAGGAGCACCGTCGCCGTGAGCGTCTCCGTCCGCGTCCCCACCATCCTGCGCACCTACACCGGTGGTGAGTCCGAGGTGAGCGCCGCCGGCGCGACCCTGGCCGAGGTGCTCGACGACCTCGACGCCTCCTACCCCGGCATCAAGGCGCGGATCCTCGACGACAACGGGGCCCTGCGCCGCTTCGTCAACGTCTACGTCGGCGACGAGGACGTGCGCTTCCTCGACGACCTCGCGACCCCGACCCCGGCCGGCGCCAAGGTCTCGGTCATCCCCGCGGTCGCGGGCGGCTGAGCCGTGCCGGGGCTGTCGAAGGAGCTCACCCCCTGTCGCAGCGTCACGGTCGAGGAGATCCGCACCGCCCCGGTGCGCTTCACCAACAGCGTCGACCTCACCACCAGCCCGGAGCGGCTGTTCGAGGTCCTGGCCGACGCCTCCGCCTGGCCGCGGTGGGCCAAGGCCATCACCCGGGTGGAGTGGACCAGCCCGGGGGCCGACCGGGGCGACATCGGTGTCGGGACCACCCGCACCGTCCACATGCGCGGCGGCATCGTCGGTGAGGAGGAGTTCCTCCTGTGGGACCCGCCGCGGGCGATGGCGTTCTGCTTCACCGCCACCAACGCCCCCGGTCAAGAGGCCTTCGGCGAGCTCTACGAGGTGGAGCCCACGGCGACCGGGTGCCGGCTGACCTGGACGCTGGCCATGTGGCCGACCGGCGCCCAGCGCTGGAGCGTGCGGCTCGGGCGCCCCGTGCTCGACCAGACCTTCGCCTGGTTCCTGCGTCGGCTGCGCGCGCTCACCGCCCAGGGCTGACGGCCGGGCACGACCTCACCGGCCGACGGGCCCGGCCCCCAGCTCCTGCCCGACGAGCTCCGGGCCGACCTGAGTGGCGCCGGCGCTCATCCAGCGTCGAGGTCGACCAGCACGGCGTGCCCCCGGGAGTCGATCTTCACCGTGGCGGTCCCGGTGCCCGCGGCCAGCGCTCCTTCGAGCCGCCGGGCCTCGTCGTCGGAGGTGAACCACGACTCGATCCCGCAGGAGAGGCGCCAACCGCCCTCGCACGCGAGGTAGGGCCCTTCGTCGGGGCGCTCGGTCACCACCGCGGTGGAGCGCCAGGTGCCGTCGTCCTGCTGCTCGAGCGGCAGGAAGACCTCGCCCTCGACCGTGCGGCGGGTCTCCAGCTGCAGGTCGGGGTAGTCCAGCTGGGTGTAGGCGCCGCGGAACGGGTCGATCGGGTCCAGCCCGGCGACCTGCAGGAGGTACTCCTCCCCGGTGGCGTACGCCGAGAGCCGCGGGGCGACGGCGACCCCGACGAGCACGAGCTGGACCGCCGCCACGAGGGCGATGCGGGTACGGGTGCGCTTGATCATGGTGGTCCCCACCTTCCTCAGAGAGCCTCTGCCAGGCGGCGCCGGCCACGGTCGACGGCCAGGCCCGTGCCGACCAGCACCACCCCCAGCACCAGGAACAGCCACGCACCCTCGAGGACCGGCGCGAAGACGGTGAAGGCCTGCAGCGTCGTCACGACCACGAGCGCGGCCGTGGCCAGGACGGTCAGGCGGCCGCTGGGGCGCAGCGTCCCGTCGACGGCCAGGGCGATCGCGGCCCCGGCGCACAGCGTGATGCCCAGGACGGCGTGGGTGACGTCGGCACCGCTGAGGTCCGCCGTGCCGTCGGCCCCGGCCTCCCACAGCACCAGCCCGGCCGCTCCGGCGAGCGTCGCGGCGCCGACGCCCAGCTCGGCCCGGTCCAGGGCCGTGCCGCGCACCAGACCCGTGGCACCCAGCAGCCCCGCCGCCGCGAGGAGCACCCAGGTGCCGGTGCCGGGTTCCCAGTCCTCGGCCACGACCGGCGGGAAGGCGCCCACGGTCACGGCGACCAGCACCAGCAGGGCGCCGACCTCGCGCCAGGCGGTCGCGAAGGTCGGCAACCACCGGGCGTGCAGCGCGGCGACGGCCAGCGCCGCCAGGCCGTAACCGCCCAGCGAGACCACGAAGGCCAGCCCGGACCAGGCGGTCTCCAGGCTCGCCCACAACACGTAGACCGTGCCGGTCGAGACGGCGACCAGCAGCGGGAGCAGTGCCTCCACGGCGTACGCGTGCACGAGCGCGGCGACCGCCCAGCACGCCAGCAGCAGCGGCTCGTACGCCGGCACCTGCAGCGTCTGCGCGGCCTGGAAGACCAGGGCGCCGATGAGCAGCGCCGCGAGCAGGCGGACCGCGCCGACCAGGGGCGGGGCGGCGTTGCGGTCTGCGAGCACCTCCGCGCCCACGAGCGCGGCCAGCCACACCACGGCCACCGCGGCGACGCGGACGGTGGGGGAGAGCGACTCGATGTTCGCCGCGACCAGCCAGATGACGCCGACCCCCACGAAGAGGCCGCCGACCGCGGTCAGCAGGCGCACCAGGGGGAGCCGGCGGGTCGAGGCGGCGTACCGCCCGAGGATCGTCTCGGCCTGCCGCGCGTCGATGGTCCCGTCGCCCTGCCACAGCCGGACCTGCTCGCCGAGCCACTCCAGGCGCGCAGGAGGAATGGTGCTCATGGGGACAGCATGACGCCGTCGGGCCTGTTGCTGCGTGAGTCGACGTGCTCAGGTCGACGGGACCTCCGTCCCGGCCGGCGCCCCCTCCTAGGGTGGCGCGCATGCCCACCGTGCTGCTGGTCACCTGCGCGCTGCTGCCCGACGGCGAGGAGGCCGGCCACCTGCTGCCGGCCGCGCTGGCGGAGCGGGGCGTCGGTGCGAGGTGGGTGGTCTGGGACGACCCGGCCGTGGACTGGGCGGCCGCCGACCTCGTGGCGGTGCGCTCGACGTGGGACTACCACCGGCGGCTGCCGGAGTTCCTGGGCTGGGCCCGGTCGGTCGAGGCGCAGGTGCCGCTGCTCAACGGCGCCGAGGTCTTCGCCTGGAACGCCGACAAGTCCTACCTGCTCGAGCTCGCGGACGGTCATCCGGCGGTGCCGGTCGTGCCGACCCGGCTGCTCGAGGACCGCGACCTGGTGCCGACGCTGCGGACGGCGATCGAGGAGCTCGGGACCGTGCTGGTCAAGCCGCGCACCGGGGCGGGCGGGGTCGGTGTGGTGCTCGCGGACTCCCTCAGCGACCCGCGCCTGGAGCACCTCACGGCCGGGCCGTGGGTCGTGCAGCCGGTGGTCGAGTCGGTGCGGACCGAGGGGGAGACGTCGGTCTTCGTGCTCGGGGGCCGCCCGACCAGCCAGGTGGACAAGGTGCCGGCCACCGGCGAGGTGCGGGTGCACGAGCACTTCGGGGGACGCTCGCGCCCGGTCGAGCTGCGCGCCGAGGCGGTCGAGGTCTCCCTCGCGGCGGTCGAGGCCGTCGTACGTCGGCTGGGGCGGGAGCTGCCCTACGCCCGGGTCGACCTGATGCGGCTGGCCGACGGCACGCTCGCGGTCAGCGAGCTGGAGCTGATCGAGCCCGGGCTCTACCTGGACGTGCACCCCGCCAACGCCGGGCACTTCGCCGTCACGGTCGCCGGCGTGCTCGAGGGGCGCTGAGCAGCCAGGAGCCGTTTGCACTCGCTGGGTGCGAGTGCTAAACATGACGGTGGCACTCTCCTCATGAGAGTGCCAAGACACCCCGGTCCGGGGAGTCGAGGTCGCACCCCATCGGCGGGAAGGGTCCGTCGGTGGCGCGGCCGTCCGTCGCGGGCGACTGACCGGACCTCCACAACTCTTATGTTGCGAGGAGATCGCAGGAGTTATGCCGAAGCTGATTGCATTCGACGAGGAGGCCCGTCGCGGCCTCGAGCGGGGCATGAACACCCTCGCCGACGCCGTCAAGGTGACCCTCGGTCCCAAGGGCCGCAACGTCGTGCTGGAGAAGAAGTGGGGCGCCCCCACGATCACCAACGACGGTGTGTCCATCGCCAAGGAGATCGAGCTCGAGGACCCCTACGAGAAGATCGGCGCCGAGCTCGTCAAGGAGGTCGCCAAGAAGACCGACGACGTCGCGGGCGACGGCACCACCACCGCCACCGTGCTGGCCCAGGCGATGGTCCGTGAGGGCCTGCGCAACGTGGCCGCCGGCGCGAACCCGATGGGGCTCAAGCGCGGCATCGAGGCCGCCGTGGCCGCCGTCTCCGAGAAGCTCCTCGGGATGGCGACCGACATCGAGACCCGTGAGCAGATCGCGGCCACCGCGACCATCTCCGCCGGTGGCGACACCACCGTCGGTGACGCCATCGCCGAGGCGATGGACAAGGTCGGCAAGGAGGGCGTGATCACGGTCGAGGAGTCGAACACCTTCGGCATCGACCTCGAGCTCACCGAGGGCATGCGCTTCGACAAGGGCTACATCTCGGCGTACTTCGCGACCGACATGGAGCGCATGGAGGCCGTCCTCGAGGACCCCTACATCCTCATCGCCAACCAGAAGGTCTCCAACGTCAAGGACCTGCTGCCGATCCTCGAGAAGGTCATGCAGTCGGGCAAGCCGCTGCTGATCATCGCCGAGGACACCGACGGCGAGGCGCTGTCGACCCTGGTCGTCAACAAGATCCGTGGCACCTTCAAGTCCGTCGCCGTCAAGGCCCCGGGCTTCGGTGACCGCCGCAAGGCCATGCTGCAGGACATCGCGATCCTCACCGGCGGCCAGGTCATCTCCGAGGAGGTCGGCCTCAAGCTGGAGAACACCGGGCTCGAGCTGCTCGGCCAGGCCCGCAAGGTCGTCATCACCAAGGACGAGACCACCATCGTCGAGGGTGCCGGCGACGCGCAGCAGATCGAGGGCCGGGTCAACCAGATCCGCGCCGAGATCGAGAAGTCGGACTCCGACTACGACCGCGAGAAGCTCCAGGAGCGCCTCGCCAAGCTGGCCGGCGGCGTGGCCGTCATCAAGGTCGGCGCGGCCACGGAGGTCGAGCTCAAGGAGCGCAAGCACCGCATCGAGGACGCCGTGCGCAACGCCAAGGCTGCCGTCGAGGAGGGCATCGTCGCCGGTGGCGGCGTGGCCCTCATCCAGGCCGCCGCGGGCGCCTTCGACAAGCTCGAGCTCGAGGGTGACGAGGCCACCGGTGCCAACATCGTGCGCCTGGCCACCGAGGCCCCGCTCAAGCAGATCGCGATCAACGCCGGCCTCGAGGGCGGCGTCGTGGCGGAGAAGGTGCGCAACCTGACCCCGGGCCACGGCCTCAACGCGGCCACCGGCGAGTACGTCGACATGCTGAAGTCCGGCATCATCGACCCCGCCAAGGTGACCCGCAGCGCGCTGCAGAACGCCGCCTCCATCGCGGCGCTCTTCCTCACCACCGAGGCGGTCGTCGCGGACAAGCCCGAGAAGGCTGCCCCGATGCCCGGCGGCGACGGCGGCATGGGCGGCATGGACTTCTGAGTCCACCTGTTCCACAGCACCACCCGGGAGGCCCCGGTCGCGCGAGCGGCCGGGGCCTCCTGGCGTTCCTGGCCGACATCGGACGGCCCCGCGATGACATCCGCCGCCTACGAGGAGGCTGGCGACCCCGGGTCGAGGTGGCCGCCGTTCAGCTGGGCCTGGTCCGCAGCCCATCGGCCCCTCGTGGCCCCGGCGTGGTCGTAGCCTCCGCGCAGCGGTCCGCTGGACAAGGTGCCGTACTCGCGCGCGACGTGCTCCTCGATCGCCTCCTCCTGGGAACGCAGCACCGGCAGGTAGCGTGCCGAGTCGGCGCGGCTGCCCGCCATCACGTGCGCGTTGGTCTCCGCGAGCCGTTCGCCGATCCGGATCGCGTAGGAGCGCAGGAACGTGGCGCGGAAGCTCGAGGAACGCGTGCGGGCGTACGCGCCGCCGGCGCTCCCGGCCTCGGCCAGTGCCCGCTGGGCCTGGACCAGGAGCGAGGTGAAGAGCACCTCCACGGCGTCGAGGTCGGCGGGGAAGCCGATGACCTCGCTCATGTCGAGGCCGCTCAGGAACACGGTCCTGCAGCGAGTCTGGGCGGCGACCAGCTGGAGCAGGAGGGACTTCGGGTCGACGTACGGCGCCTCGATGGCGACTCGGATGATGCTGGGTCGACCGACCGTCTGCCCGACGTGGAGCGCGGCGCGGTCGATCGCGTGGCGGGTCATCAGCTCCTGGGCCTTGGCAGTGAGGGCTGCCGCCTCCGCCTCGAACTCGGTCGACTCGGCCTTGGCCAGCAGACCGCGCACCTTCTGCAGCACCGGGTCGGAGGCACTCGCCACCACGTGCGACGAGGTCACGTCCCCGGGAGGCCGGAGGAGTGCGTGCAGTGCCGGCAGAGCGCCGAGCCGGACCAGCAGCTCCCCCGTGCGGTGATAGGCCGTGCCGGGATCCAGGCGGCACCGCTCGCGCCACGCGGCGTACCACCGCGGGCCTGGAGACGCCTCGCCGAGGCCGTCCACCTGGTCGCGCCACCTCGGATCGACCAGATCCTCACCGTGCCTGCGGAGGTGGTCGTCGAGGTGGTGGCGCAGGTGGACCGCGACGAGTCGCCCCGTGACGGTGTGCAGACGCCGCGCCACCCGGTGGATCTCGGCGGGTTGCCACCCATGGCGCACCAGCGCCTCCACCTGGTCGGCGACCAGGAGCTCGGCGGTCCGCTCGACCGGCGCGGCCGGTAGCGCCTGCAGACCGGCCACGTGCTGCGGGCGAGGCGTCGCCCGACCGTGCGTGCTCGAGTCCTGGAGGATCCGGGTCCACAGCAGCAGTGCCTCGTGCTCCGGGTCCGGTGGCGAAGGCGTGTGGCGCGACCGCGTGGCGGAAGCAGGGTCACCGAAGGGTGACGGGGGCCCCTGGGCACGCGGAGGCGAGGGGGGAGTCGGGCCTCTCGGGTCCACCGGCGAGGAGGGTGGTGCGTCCTCCGCACCTGGCCGTCCTCGTGCTGCGTGCTGGTCGCGTGCCCGCTGGCGGGCACGGTCCTTGCTCCTCGCCGCTCTGCGCGACTGGCTCTTCCTGCTCATCCCGGCTCCTCCCGACCGGGCGAGCCTAGGAGGCTCCACCGGCATCGGCTGGTGCTCGTCCACAGCCCTCGGTGCCTCGTCCCCGAGGTCGCCAGGTGCCCGCAGCCGCGGCGCGATGCCAGCGGGCGCTCTCCAGGCAGCGTCGAGGTCCGGGTGGAGGCCCCAGGATGCGGTGTGACGCGTTGCTGCACGCCGACCCGCACCTCGACCCGGCATGATCGGGGTCGTGCCCGCCGGACTGCTGCTCGCCGCCGGGGCCGGCTCCCGGATGGGACGGCCCAAGGCGCTGGTGCACGACGAGCGCGGGTCCTGGCTGCAGCGGGCTGTCGCAGTGCTGCGCGAGGGCGGGTGCGACCCGGTGGTCGTGGTGCTCGGTGCCGCGCCCGAGGCGGCCGACCTGCTCCCGCCCGGCGTGCGCGCCGTCCTCGCCGAGGACTGGGCCGAGGGGATGGGGGCCTCACTGCGGGCAGGGCTGGCCGCCCTGGACGCCGCCAGCGTGGAGCAGGTCGTCGTCACCCTCGTGGACCTGCCCGACCTCGTGCCGGCCGTCGTGGCGCGGGTCGTCGCGGCCGCGGAGACCGGGCGTGGGGAAGCGCTCGCGCGGGCGTCGTACGACGGGGAGCCGGGCCACCCCGTGCTGATCGGTCGTGACCACTGGGCGGGCGTTCGGGACGTCGCCCGCGGAGACCGGGGTGCGCGCGACCTGCTCGCCTCCGCCGACGTCCTGCTCGTGGAGTGCTGCGACCTCGCCGGTGGTGAGGACGTCGACTCCCTCCCCGGGTCGCCGGGCCACCAGCGCGACGCCGACGCGTGAGTCCCCGCGCCGGCGACGGCGGACCGCGGCTGCAGCCGCTGACCCGCGGCCGGGTCGAGCGCCTGGGCGAGGCCGGTCGCGCCTGGGTCGCGGACCTGCCCCGCGTGCTCGACGAGCTCGCTGCGCGCTGGGACCTGACGCTGGGCCGCGGGCTGCCGGGCGGCTCGGCCTCGTACGTCGTCGGCGTGACCACCACGGCCGGGGAGCAGCGGGTGCTCAAGGTGCCCACGCCGGACCAGGCAGGCGAACGCCAGGTGCCGGAGGTGCTGGCGGCGGCGGAGGGCCGCGGGTACGTCCGGCTGCACGCCCACGACCCCGTGACCGGGACGCTGCTCCTCGAGCGGCTGGGGGAGCAGTTGGAGCGCACCCCGCTTCCGCCGGAGGACAAGATCCTGCTCCTCGCCGACACGCTCCTCCTCGCGTGGAGGCTCGACCCCGCCGAGCCGGCGGATCTCTCCGGACGGACGTGAGGTTCCCCCCGGACCGTAGAGGCATCGACAATGAGGATCGAGATGCCAGAGAAGCGGAAGAAGTACGACCGGGAGTTCCGTGAGGGAGCTGTCCGGATCGTCGAAGAGACCAACAAGCCGATCGCGCAGGTCGCTCGT
>NZ_JASBRN010000064.1 GCF_030149505.1 Nocardioides sp. | reverse complement strand
GGTCAGCTCTCGGGGTCACCACCCCATCATCGAACGCCGTCGTATCGGCCAACGTCATGGTCATCAGGTGTCTCGCTTCTCCGCCCCGTGCAGAGGGAAGGAACTCAGAAGTGGTGTCTCACCTCAGCCTGACGCACAGGGTGACGCTCTGCGAGCCGCTTCAGCGCCGCAGTCCGCTGGCTCTGGCTCACTCCGGGGACGTGATGCCCGCCCAGATTGAGCCGCCCGGCCGCTGACTGGTCGCTGGCCATGGCCAACAGCACATGGGGTGCCACGACGCGCAGCAGGTCCGCGGCCTCGCTCGTGCCCTTCGGTGCCACATCAGAGCAGTGGCCGTCCAGGGTCCACGCCAGCAGTCGTTGGGCCTGTGGTGTCCCGTTGGCCGGCGAGACGCCGGACTCGAGCGCGCCGCGGGCAGCCGAGGCCGAGTCCAGCCTCAGAGCCTCGATTGTGGTCCGCGGAAGGCCTTGTCCGGAAGCCAGCGGGCGACCGACCGCGAGCCACTGGGCCTCCCGGTCCGTGCCGACCGACTTGCCCACCTCGGATGACCACCAGATGTTGAAGTCGCCAGGGTCTCCGACCGCGGCTGCGACCGTCGCCCGAGCTCTGGTTAACGGGGAGCCGACATCCCCCGTGATCGTCTCGCGAAGGCGGCCCGCGAGGTCACGACCTCCGAAGTCAGCGGGGAGCTCCGGCAGGCTGCCGCCTTCGCTGACTTCAGGGGCGAGGAAACGAACAGACAGGTCATCGGCGAACAACTCGGCCACGCGCCGCTGGCTTGCTGTCCGCTCCTTGAAGATCCCGTCGCACAACAGGCTCCACACGGTCGTCCGCAGCTGCCGCGCCCCTGTGAGGTCGTTGAAGCGCTCCTCGATCGCCTCGGCGAGGCTCGGAACCTCGCGGCGCTGAAAGTGACCGCCCAGGAACCGGGCCGTGTTCGCCCAGTACGCGCGCGGAAGCAGCTCGACGAGCGCGGCCTCGGGCTCGTAGCCGTGCTCGTCACCCTCGGCGAACTCGTAAAGGAATCGCGCCGCGAAGAACTCGCGGATCGACTGCACGTCGAACTCGTAGGTGCCGGACTGCTTGCTGGTCAGGACCCACACCCGGTCCCGCATCGCGTCGAACAGATCCTGGACCGGTGAGTTGGTCTTTTCGACACCGGCGAGGTACATCCTGATCTCACGGACGATCCGCTGCGCGGGTAGCCGGGTGGACGAGGCGTCGACCTCGGTGAGTGCCTGCATCAGCCAGCCGATGAATGACGTGGCTTCCTCCAGGTCTGGCCGGTTGTCCAGGACCGTCTTCGACTTCGTCGATTCTCGCTCCAGGAACAGGTCCATGTATGACCGGTAGAGGCTTGTGCGGGCGGTGGGGAGGGACTCGCCCTTGGTCCGGATCAGGTGGAGCAGGATCGTCAGCTGCATGGGGTTCGCGGCCAGCTGCGCGACATGCGGGGCGGCCGTACGTTCGCCGAAGACTCGCTCCAGGGTGCGCCGGTCCGACCCCTCGATGTGCTGGGCGGCGGCCCACCGGCGCAGGTACCTCTTCTTCGTGGCCTCGCTGAGCGGCTGGAGTACCAGTCGTTCGAAGATGTCCGGGGCAGGTTCGGCCAGGCCGGATGCGTTCGGACGCGTGGTGACGACGATCCGCATGTTCCCCGGGCGTGCCTGAGCCCACCTGGTCGTGAACTCGTCGATCTCGCGGACCACCGTTTCGCGCAGGTTCGCGGATGCGACCTCATCGAGCCCGTCGAGGAAGACCTGTGTGGGGAACCTGTCCAGGATCGCGCGGACGTCGTCTACGCCGATCTCGTGTCCGGGTGCCGCGTGCTCGAAGTGAGCAACCAGAAACCGCTCCAGGCCGATCTTGGTGCGCTGCCTTGTCTTCTTCGCGCTGTCGGTGCTCGCGTAGGGATCATGGCCACCGATCCACTCGGCATAGTCGGCAAGGTCGATACGGATGGCGACCCGGAGCTCCGCCGCCTCATCGGCTGGCAGCGACTCCTTGCGGTCGGCGAGCTGGTGGCGCCCGATGAAGCCGGCCCGGTGCACTTGGCACACGTATTGAGCGATCGTCGACTTGCCCTGTCCCGGCACTCCCTCGATTAGCGCAAGGGGCGGTGCCGCTGGATCCAGGAGGTGATGAGCCAGCCCGCCGATATCGATGTTGGGCAGAGTCGTGTTCCGCGGACTGCGGGCCCTGTGCGCTGTGACGTCGACGAACAGATCGGTGAGTAGGTCGGAAGCGAGGTCGACCTGACGGAACTTCACCCTCTTGTCACGGTCCCAGTGGGTGGCGACGAAAGTGACGAGGATGTCGCGTTCCCGCCTCTCGCGCTCTTCTAGCGACTTGGCGTCGAGCAGAGCGAGCAGGAGGTCGGAGCCGGCCAGCATCTCCAAGTAGGTCGCCCTGATCTCCCAGGGCGAGTTCGTGACCCAGGCGTCCAGGTCCGCCGCCCACACGCACGACATGGGGATGCCGTACTGCTTGCCCAAATCGTCAAGAACCTTCTCGATCTGGTCCCGTGTACCGCTCCCTGGAGCCGCGCTGCCTTCGACGTTCGTCATCAGCACGTACTGCTTGCAGCCCTCAGCCACGAGGCGCTTGATGTTCGCGGCCTCGCCGTTCACTGCCGACTTCAACCACGAGGCCGACTTCTTGGCCCGGTTGCCGGACCACTTGACCTGGAGGATTGTCCTGTTCTCGCCGGTCCCCGAGACCATGTCCCGGCCACCGTCCTTCTCGCCGACGGGAAACACCGACACGTTCGGGTACCGGTCAAGCACTAGCGCTGCGCACAACTGCTGGAAGCGCTTGTCGCCAAGACGCTCATAGAGGTACTGGTACGAACCCGAACTTGCCACAGATCTCATCCTCTCTGACCGTGCCGACAGATCGCAGCGTTACCGGGGCAGGCTGGCCCGCACACGGCCGGGGTCCGGCGTTCTGCTGGCAAAGCGGACGCGCCGATCTACCCTCGGACCGTGGCGAGCAAGAGACGAGTCAAGAAGGCCGCGAGGGCAGCGTCGTCGACGAGGTCGAACTCGCGCCTGGTGAAGCTTGCAGAGAAGCAGGCGGCCGCAGACGCCGCGTACAAGAAGGCGCTCGGCTTGGACCCGGACTCAAGGCTGCCCAAGTCGCTTGGGGACACAGCCGGCCATGGCGGAGCACAGCCTCAGGTCGGCAGCCGTGCGCGCGGTACTCGAACCTTGCCCAGCAACCGCGCCACCCCGCCGAAGAAGAAGTAGGGCAACATTGAACGAGGAGGGCGCCGAACCACGGCGCCCTCGACGATCTACCGGCAGGTCCAGGTCAGAACAAAGCCATCTGTGCCTCGTCGACCGAGGCGAGGGCACGCGCGATTCGTTCGTCGTCCCAGCCGTCCGCGACAGCGGCACGCAGTGCCAGCGACCGCCGATACATCGCCTCTCGGCCGAGCATCCGGCCCCGGTAGCCGCGGGCGCCGCTGCGCCCATGCTGAGCGATCCGCGACAGGTTCGCGGCTTGGGTAGAGCCCTCCAAGTGATCCAGGAGTGTGCCGTCGGCCCGCACACAGACCGGGTTGTCGCACACGACGTGCTCGACCACCGGTGGAAGGTCGATCGACTGCCCTTCGGCCAACGCCCACGCCACCCGATGCGGCCGCAACACACGCGGACGAACTTGCAACCGGGATTGGACCCAGAAGCGGCCGTACCCGTCGTCGCCTATGGCGCCGGTCCAGATCCAGCAGTCTGCCTCGCCAGGGCCCTTCACGACGTACGACCAGAACCGGTCGATTTCATCCGCCGTGAGCTGCATGAGCGCAACCTAACCGCCGGCACCGACACTTCTGAGGCCTGTGTATTGGGGTCAGGACCAGCGTCGAGACTCCTCGTACCGGACGCGCTCTTGGTACTCGTGCTCGGCGCAGTAGCGTCCGTACCTCAGCGCGTCGGCCGGACAGCCTGGCCACTCACAGGGCCCGGCACCGGGGAGCCCTGATTGCCACCGCTCCCGAAGAACGCCGAGCAGCCACCACAGCCTCGTGATCTTGCCGAGCCACCACACCAAGGCGACGAACCCGACCGCGACAATCAGCGAGAGCGTGAACCCGACTGCATCCAGCACCTCGTCGCCCGCGAGCTGCACAGCCTGGCCTCGCATCGTCACTCCCGCTGGCTCCGGCCAGCCTGCACGTCACCGTAGTAGAGCCGCCCGACGTCGCGGCTGTCCGCGGCTCAGCGGGCGAACCCATGGTTGCTGGCTGGCAGCGTGAAGAGGCCGTGATCGGCAGCCGCAACCGGCCCGCTGGCGGCAGGGCGCAACGCCGCCTCCTGCAACGCGGCGGCCGTAGTCGACGGTGCGGCCGGAGCCGAGGGGGGCGGCGCCGGTGCCTGTTGGTCGAGAAGCTCGAGCAGGTCGGTGGGCTCGTCGTCGACTGTGAGCGGGAGCGCACGCGCGATCGCGGCCTTCTGGCGGTCCCACACCTCCCGCAGCGCGACGAGATGGTTTCCGTACGCCTCATCCCACTCGGCTTGGGCCACCTGGTGTTCCTCGTCGGACTCGAAACGCCGGCGCCATGGCCAGCCCCCGCGAGCGTCACTGAATTCGCTCCAGCTGCGGTTCTCGTCGCGTTCGGTGCGCCGTAGCGTGTCTAACTCCTCGCGCAACGCCTGCGGCAGGGCCGCGCCGTACGCTGCGGCCTCGGCCCAGGTCACCTTCAGCACGACCTTCGGCCTGATACGTCGCCACGCCTGTGCGGTGTCGGCAGCGCCGGCGTCACCGGCCCCGCGTAAGGCCTCGGAGAACTGGGAGTGGTCTTCGAGCCAGACCGCTTTGCGGTTGTAGCTGATCCAGCAGCCGTCCTGCGGCGCCGACCGGCCACCCTCCAGCGTGCCGTGCTCGCGGAGACGATCCAGCAGAGCATCGGCGGCCATGGCGGCACCCAGGGTGCCGAGCAGGTTCTGCTGGTCCCGGTTCAACATCCTGACCCCACCCTTCACCGGGCAGGTGCAGTCGAGACCGTGTGCCGCTGGCCGTCTTCGTCGCGGTGGCGACGGGCCGCGTCGCTGCGGGCCTGGTCGAGGGCGGCCAGCTGCAAGGTGGTGCTGCGGCCGTGCGCGTCGTCGGGGACCTCGGCGGGGACGCTGGTCGGCTCCGTGTAGTGCTCGTCGAGCTGGTCGACGATGCGGGCGCAGACCGCGTTGAGACGCGGGTTGTTCGCCACCTTGTTCTGGGCGTACATGACGCTGGTGTGGTCCTTGCCGAAGTAGGCGGCGATCGCCGGGAGGGTCAGTCCGCCGCGGCGTGCCGCCGTCATCGCGACGGCGCGGGCGTCGGTCACAGCCCGATGGCGGTCGGCGCTGAGCACGGCGTCGCGGGTGGTGCCGAAGGACTGGGCAGCGGTGGCGATCGCGATCGCACAGATGCCGTCGGGGCCGACGTCGGCGACCTCGCCGGTTGCGGTTTCGGCGGCGTTGACCTGGGTGGCCAGCGCGATCGCAAGCGACCGCAGTTGCTCTGCGTTCATCTGATCGAGGGTGCGCTCGACGGCGGCCTGGTTCGCGTTCGCGACGAGCGCGGCGAACGCCGCTGCCTGCTTGGCGGTGAGCTCCCCGCCGGGTGTCTCGACGAGATCGTCGGGCTGGTCTTGCTCGTCGACGAGCCGAAGCCGACGGCTGGTGTCGGGCTTAGCCATGGTCATTACCACCTTTCGTGAAGGTCGTCGTGTTCGGGCTTCGGGTCGTCGGGTTCGCTGGCGGCGGCTGCCAGCTCCCCGGCCCGCTCGACGTCGTCGCGGTAGCGCTGTCTGCGGCCGCGGCGGACCCGTGTCGAGGCGTGGCTCTCGTCGCGCTCGCGTCGGGGCCGGGGCTGGTGCTTACCGGGCTGGCAGCCGTCGCCGAGCCGGTCGCGGAGCCGCTCGAGGAATCCCGGAAGCGCGTAGCGATGCCAGTCCTCCAACGCAGCCGGGGTGACGGCGAAGCTGGTGTAGTAGCGGCTGCAGGCGAGGACCGCGAGGTCGTGCACCAGGTGGGGGTGCGCGGGCCAGCACTCGGGGATGCCGGGCCGGGTCACGTTCCACAGGTGTTGCTCGTTGACCCACATCGCGACTAGGTCCAGCCACGCCCACAGTTCGGAGCGCATCAGCCCTGTGCACGTGGCCGGGTCCCACGGCCGCGGCATCTGCGCGAGCTCGCGCAACTCCTCCTCGTCTGCCGGAGGCTCTACCGTGGCCTGCTGCAGTTGTTCCATCGCCGTGCGGATCGTGGGACCCGGCTCGGGGAACGGGCGCACCATCAGCCCGACCAACGGCATCATTCCGTTTCCGTTCGGGGCTGCGGCACCGCTCGCCGCGGCGCGGGAGGCGACCTCTGAGGGGTGCATCGTTGTCATCGGCTGCTCTCCCCTACTTCGGCATCCCGAGGCGCTGCCGGGTCCGGGACACAGGCTCGGTCGCTGCCGTAGGCGCGACAGGGGACGTGGGTTCGGCCTCGTCGTCGCCGCGGGCTACTCGCCGGACTCGCTTCTGTGCGGCCAGCAACTGCTTGCCGCGCTTGCCGTCGATGCAGCGGTGAAGGTTCGCGATGATCGGGTCGTACATCTCAGCCAGCACCAGGGCCTTGCGCTGCTCGATGCGGCGCAGCTCGGCGGGTTCGAGGATCGGCACGCGGCGCTGGTCGTAGGAGCGGTCCATGACGCCGAACAGCTCGTGGCCACGGGCGGAGTACCGGGTCTCGGTGTGGCTGGTCGATCCGATCAGGTCAGAGAGCTCCTGATAGAAGCGGATGTCCTTGCCGCCACCGAAGACCACCAGGTTGTTGGAGAGCCCGTAGATGGTGCGCGCCTCGTCCTCGCCGTAGCAGACCACGAACTGCCGCCAGGTCTGGGCGGCGAGGATGAAGGAGAGCCCGAGGGCCCGCTCGTTGGCCATCCGGGTCGACAGGGTGGGGATCGGGGCGGTCGAGGGCAGCTCGTCGAGGCAAGCGAGGAACGGCGGGCATAGCCGGCCGTGTGGGGAGGTCTCCCCCAGCCGCTTGGCCGTGTCCAGGATCTGCTCGGTGACTGCGGTCATCAGCGGTGAGGCACTGGCGTAGGGGTCGTCGCGGCCCAGCAGATAGATGGTGCCGCCTGCCTTGATCAGTGCCTCGAGGTCAGTGGCGGGCCGGGCCGTGGAGGGGACGCAGCGTTCGCGGATCGAGCGCTGGAAGAACAGCGCCATCGCCTGCTGGACGGTGGTGATTGTGTTGCCGGCGGTCCGCTCGTCGCCGTACAGGGCGCCGCGCAGCAGGCCGTCCCACAGGGGTTCTGCGGCGGGATGGGTGCGCAGGATCTCCTCTGCCTGGGGGTACTCGCGGGGGCTGGAGACCCACATCAGCACCTCCTCCAGGCCGATGCCGGCGATCGCTGCGGCGTGGAAGTAGGCCTGCAGCACCTTCGCGCACTCCCCGGCGTAGAACCGAGCTGCCTGATCGGACGACTGCGCGGTGGCGCCCTTGATCGTTCCGGCGGCGAACGCCTTAGCTCTCCGCTCGGCGAGCATCGACTCCTCGCACCCCGCGATCGGGTCCCACACCAGCTCCGGGGCACCGGGGGCGAGGTTGAACGGGTCCAGGACCGCGACCGGTCGTCCATCGCGCTGGCGGGCCTCCAGGGTGAGGAACAGGTCTTCGGGCTTGGTCAACGTCACCAGCGCGCCACCAGGCGCGTCCAGCAGTGCCGGCACCAGCAGATCGAGGGTCTTGCCGGAGCCTTGGGGGCCGATCACGCAGGTCGTGCGGTCGAAGGGCACCCACAGTTCGGGTCCGCTGCGGCCTGCCTGGCCGAGGCGCCAGCCCACCTCGTGCGGGTTCACGTGCTTGAGGGCTGTCATGGTGCTTCCTTCCGCTGCCGGTGTTGGGCTAATGGCTGGGTGGCGGCTACTTGCTGTCGGCACGCGTCCGGCGCCCGGAGCGCGCGTAGAGGTCGGGGCGGATCACCGCGGCGCTCTTGCGCAGCCGCGGAATCCCGAGCGCCTCCGCGGCCTGGGTCGGAGTTGCCAGGCCGTGCCGGGGTCCGGCGCCGGTCAGGTCCTTCATCCACATGCCGACCACGACAGCGGAACCGATCACGAGGACCTCGCCAAAGACGGTGAGCGTCCACATCGCCGGGTCCGGGGGTAGGGCGCCGGCGACCTGGCCGGTCAGACCCACGCCGTAGTGGCCGCGCAGCAGGCCTCCGTATGCCTGCAGGAGGTGCCCGTTCGGCAGGGCGAAGACGCCCGCTGTCATCCAGGCGACGAGGGCCTGCACGACCAGCGGGGTGAGCAGGAGGAAGAAGATCCCGGCAAGGAGGAAGGCCACCGTGAACTCCCCCTGGGTGGGGGCAGTGTTGGTGAATCGGGCCTGGCGGGAACGCTCCATGCTCATCGTGCCGCCGCCGTCCACGTCCCTGCGGGCGCCTGCCACCGGTGGCACGGGAAGTCCATCGGTCCCCGCTGATCGGGGATCACCGCGACGGTCCCGTTCGGCCAGTCCAGGCGGCCCTGCCCGTCGAGGACCGCGGCTTCGGCGGGGTCTGCGTGGTCGGGGCGGATCAAGCCCAGACAGGTCGTGTCGTCGTTGAGCAGCGGCCGGCCGGTGAGCCCGTTGCCGCCATGCGAGGTCAAGATCGTGCGAGCCGCGCCGAGCGGAAGCAGGGCGAGTCGATCGTCGTCGACCAGGTCGATGTCGTCGACTACGACCAGACAGGCTCGGGGTCGGCAGTCGACAGCGACTGGCTGCTCCAGCTGGTCGGGGCGCGCGGGGTCGCAGCGCAAGTCGGCCCACTCGCTGGGTGCCTGGGCGTACACGTGCACGTGGCGCGAGGTGTTCGCCAACCACCACCGGGTGAGGTAGCGCGCGATGGTGGTCTTGCCGCGGCCGCTGTCGCCGACCAGCAGCAGGGGCCGGGCGTTGGTGGTGTCGAACCCGGCGGCCCGGCCGTCCACTGTGGTGCCGATGCGTACGTCCATGTTTGGAAAGGCAACTCCGCGCGGCGTGGATCGGACACCACGCGCGCATCCGATTTGCGGAATCCTGCAGGGCTGCCTCTGATTCGTCCCGCTTACGCGGCCGCAGCCGGCATGCCGCCGAGGTCGAACGCATGCTTGGGCAGGGCCCAGGTGACCGAGCCGCTCGGGGTGTGGACGTCGGCGAACCCCACGCAGCCGTAGACCCCGTTCGCGGCGCAGCCGTAGTCGTTGCCGAAGATCTTGCCGCCGCCGACGTAGATCGCCACGTGGCCGACGCCGTCGCCGCGGTTGTAGGAGACCACGGCGCCTACGGGCGGGAGTGGGTCGAGCCCGGTTCCGTGGGCCTGGGCCAGTCCGGCGTTGATGATCCCTTGGGCGACGTCCTCGCCGTTGCCGTAGCCCCGTCCGACGCCGGGACCGCCGTAGACCGCGTCGACGACCTTGGGGCACTGGTTCTTGTAGGTGCACGGTGCGCCGCGGGTCCACGACAAGCTGCACAGACCGGTGGAGGTCTTCATCATGGCGTCGACGCGGGCCGAGAGTGCGGCCGATAGCTCTCCGGCGACCTGGATCGGTGAGGCGGTGCAGCCGGTGTCGGCGACGTTCGTGGCGCCGCCGGCGGTGGCGGCGACGGCTTGTCGGGCGACGTCGAGGAACTGGCGGTAGTCGGTCTTCTCGAAGGGGATCCAGTCGGCGAACTTGGCCTCACCGGACCCGGGGCGCGCGTAGTACAGCGCGAAGGCGTACTTGGCGTTGAGGAGGGGGTCGAAGATGTCGGCCTGGGTGTTCCAGCCGGGCACCTTGCCCTTGTGCTGCGCGGAGATCTGCCACAGCCCGAAGTGGCTCCCGTTGGTCGCCCTCGGGTCCCACGTCGACTCGACGCGGGCGATGGCCACCGCGGTGACGAGGTCCTCGCCGCGGAACCCTGCCTGGTAGGCGGCCGCGGCTGCGACCTTGGCGGCATCGATGTTCCCGGGAGCGGAGACGTTCTGCAGCAGCACCGTGCCGAGGTTCCCGAAGGTCGGGCATGGCGGGCAGCCTGCCGGGCTGCTGCCACCGGGCACTGTGCCCGCGGGTCCGTTCCCGCCCGGGCCGGCGCCGTTCATGTCCATGCGGGTGAACAGCGCAGGGTGGTCGGAGTGCACGGCGGCCTTGCTGATCTCCCAGGTCCTGGCGACCTTCACGGGGGCGGCGTAGAAGTTGTAGATGACGCCGGAGTCCTTGGTGTAGCGGTAGCCGGCCGCTGCCATCCGGGGCGCGGCCGCGTTGGGGCCGTCGCTGGGGTGGGAGTTCAT
The DNA here is from genome assembly GCF_030149505.1 of Nocardioides sp. Classification (GTDB taxonomy): domain Bacteria; phylum Actinomycetota; class Actinomycetes; order Propionibacteriales; family Nocardioidaceae; genus Nocardioides. The sequence continues at coordinate 41,725 of NZ_JASBRN010000064.1, read as the reverse complement.
GTCGCCACCCAGAAGCACCGGACCGTACGGGGCGAGGACGCCGACCAGGTCGATCAGGTAGTCCATGCCGAGTCCGTACTGCTCGACGCGGCTCATCGGCGGGTTTCCCCACTGGCGGGGGAACCGGTAGGCGTTGGTCATGTGGTGCGTCGCGATGACCGACACGACCGCGCCGTCGGATCGCCGGAAGATGCCCCAGGTGGCGAACCGGTCCCAGAGCTTGTTCTGACCCTTGAAGACGGTGTGGTCGTCGTCGACGATCTTGACGCGACCGCCGTCGAGCAGGCTCCAGGTGTCGGATCGCCACATGATCGCGCTCCCCATGGCTTGGCCTGCGTCGTCGCTGTCCGCCGGCTGCTTCTCGCGGTAGGCGTCGTAGCCGGGCGCAGCTGCCCTCATCTGCGACAGCGGCACGTCCTCGACCTCGTTGAGGGTGATGAAGTCGGGCGACGGCGCGGCGAGGGCACGGATGCCCGGGGTCGCCCCCGAGCGCAGCTTGATGTTCGCGTTCGCGACCAGCACCTGCCCGTTCACCGGGCCACCCGGGGTCGCGGTGATGCCCGTGGGCATCACGCCCAGCCCGGGGGCGCTGCCACCGGGCGCGCCGGGGGTCGGCCCGGCCAGCTGCACGGTGGTGTGCACGAACGGGTGGTCGGTGTACTCGTGCGCCCCGTCGTTGGTGCTCCGGTCGACGACAGTCCCGGAGAACGTGACGCCGGGGCTGCCCATGATCCAGTCGATCTGGTTGTCGTTCTGGTTGGCGGCCGACCAGCCCGATGCCAGCGACAAGAACAAGCGCTTGAACCGGGTCTTGTCGTTCATGTCGCCGGTCAGGAAGAGGGGCGTGCTCGGCTCGTCGGCCTGCAACCGCTGGAGGGCCTGGGCCTCGGCACGGACCGCGGCATCGCGCATCGCGTTGGTGCCACCGACGGCGCCGGCGGGGTTGTGGGTGTTGAGCACCCAGACCGAACCGAGGCCCCCGCTCGAGGTGAACCGGGCCAGCGGGATCTGGATCACCGGGCCGCCGTACCGGATCGAGACGTAGCGGACCTCATCGAGCTTCCACACGGACGGCTGGTACGCGATCGCGTTCGCGGTCGACGGCTGGCCGCCGCCGTTCTTGCCCTTCACGATCGCCCAGGCGCCGTTGGTGGCGTTGAGGAAGGCCTGTGCCTGCGGCGGCTCGAACTCCTGAAACCCGATGATCGAGGTCGCGGAGGCGCCGATTTTGGTGACCATGTTCGGCACCCGTTCGCGATAGGGGCGCTCGCCGGGGTGGGGGTTCCTCGTGTAGTGCGAGGCGCCGCGCCAGTTGAGGGTGCCGATCCCGAAGGACCCGCCCGCACCCGCGTTGGCTGTGGTGGCGCACGCCGCGCGGACCGCCTCGATGTTCGCGCTCCCCATGCCCAGCACCAGCAGCATCAGGGGAGCGATCATCACCAGCGGCAGGCCGAGCAGGATGCCCTTCTTCACGACGACGGCCTCCTCAGATCGCAGCCGAGCACGGGCAAGTTCGCCGCAAGACGGTCGGAAATCTGGGGAACATTCACGCCGCCGGGTCGATCGCGTCGTTGGTGTAGGTCAGCCGCTTCTCCAGAGGGGTCAGCAGGGTCTGGACCTTGTATCGCTGGTCGCCCACCATCCATAGGGCGCGGCCCTTCTCCTGCATCGCCCAGTTGGTGATGACGCTCTGCTGCATCTCCGAGAGACCCATCAGGCGGCCGAGCTCGTCAGCGACCGACTCGTCCTGGCCCATCAGGATCCGGACGTCGGAGAGGTTGAGGAGGTCCTTGGCGATCTGGGCGGCTTGGCTGCCTTGGTCGCCGGCCGAGAGCGGGTCGGAGGGCTTGTGGTAGGTCACCAGCTGGATGTCGCCCTCAGTGCGGGAGAGCCTCAGGTTGGCGTCCAGCGCCATCACCGCATCCAGCGAGAGCCGCGTCTGCAGCCACGCCTCGTCGCGGAGCACGATGCGCCGGTCGCCCGCCGATGCGGTCTCCCGCATGCCCTGCCCCCAGGAGTTGAGGCACATCAGCGCGATGCCCACGGCGACCTTGTTGCCGGTCTCGTGCAGCGACCGCAGGGACAGGGTCTGGATCGGTGCCCGCCAGTCGGGGTGGAAGGTCGACTCGGTGTCGAACATGCCCTGCAGCGATCCTTCGCACAGGGCGCCGAGGGCGTCTCGCAGCGGCCGGGTGCCGTCGAAGAAGTCTTGCCGGGAGGAGTAGCGACAGTCCGACACGAGATCGTCGCTGGGCGTGTCCAGTGCCGCCCACACCTGCGGGATCGTGACCGGCGTGAGTCGGGAGGCACCCACCGACCAGCCCGTCATGTGCCGTAGCACCTTGTTGATGACCCGCTCCTCGGTCGGGGTGAAGGTCACCCCTTGGGAGCCGATCAGGCCGCGGATCAGGAACAGCCAGCGGTTGAAGATCACGTTGGCGCGCCGGTGCTGCTCTTCGCGTGTCTGCTTCTCCCAGTCCACCCCGAGTGGGCCGAGGTCGAGCGGGTTGATCCGTCCGGCGAGGCCCGGGCCGATGCGGAACGGCTCCACTCCGAGGAACCTGGCCAGGTCCTCGTACTCGTCCTTGACGTCGCCGAGCACCAGGGACCGGTAGCCGTAGCGGATCATCCGGAGCATGAACGCCTTCACGGTGGCCGACTTCCCGCGGCCCGGCTTGCCGAAGATGAAGATGTTCGGGTTGGTCACCGGGATTGAGTCGTCGAGGACCCAGCCCATTGGGTCGCAGTAGAACTTGCCGCCCGAGAGAACGTCGTAGCCCATCTCCGCACCCCACGGCGGAAGCCCGTCGCCGGAGATCAGCGGCCACAGGACCGGGGTCTCCTCCGAGGTCATCTGGTAGCCGGCCAGTGGCGGCATCGTCGCGGCCCACCCGTGCCCCATGCGGCGGACGCCGTTGGGTTTGACCGAGCCCGGGAACAGCTTCTCCGCCGGCGGCTCCTCGACCGGTGCCGCCTTGCGCGGCATCGTGGTCCCGAAGTCCGACAGCAGGTCGTCGATCGTCCGCGCCGCCGGCCGGGAGGTCTTTCCGCCACCTCGAGCGGGGCTCTTGGTCGCCGCCACGCTCACCACTCCCCCGTGGCGCCGGGCGAGCTCGCTCGCGCCTGGTGGCACGTGAGAGGGGCGAGAACCTGCCCGGCGTACGCGGACAGCGTCCTCCGTCGGTTCTTGGGCGTTCGGGCCCTCGGTCGTGTGGACATCACAGGCTTCCCTTCCAGGCGGGTGCTCCCATGCCCGGAGAAGCAACCGCCCGGCCGCCAGATCGGACATCTGACGACCGGGCAGTTTTGCGGGCCTTGCCGGTCTGCGTGCTCTCGGGTTAGCGGCGCTTCTTCGGCAGGCCCACCCCCAGCGGGATGGCGGACACGGCGAACGCCGCGTCGTGTGCCCCGTCGAGGGGGAGCGGGGTGAATCCACTGATGCGGATCGAGGCGTCGAGTCGACGGCCGAAGTCCTGCACGTTCCAGCCGGCCGGAACAGTGACCGAGACTGCGGAGGACACCTTGACCAGCGAGCGGCCCATCTCGAGCTTCTCGTCTCGCTCGTGCAGGCTGCCGACCGACTGACGGTCCTTAGCCCGCTCGACCTTGCCGACCTTCGTGCGGATCGTGCCGGCCATCACGGCGGACATCTGCGCCCGGCCGGTAGCCCGGTCGGCGGCCTGTTGCGAGACCGGCCGGTAGAACACGGTGAGCGCGCGACGCTCGCCCGGCTGGGAGGGCACCAGCACGCGCGCCAGCGCACCCATCCGGGCACCTTTGCGTGGCAACAGGATCGTGGAGGAGATCGACTCCCATTCGCCATGCCGGTAGGACCGCAGGGCGGTCGACGCGTTGGTCGGGCCGGCCGCCCCAAGCGGCACGCCGGCCGCGATCGAGGGGTCCTCGCGGTGGTGGATCGCCGCGTCCGCGAGCGCGGGCGCATCGCCTGGCTCGAATCCGGTACGGATCGCCACGGCGAGCTCGGAGCTGTCCAGCCAGTTCACGCGCGTGCATCCGATTGAGCCGGTCAGCCGCGCCTCGACCTCGGCCAGGACCGAGTACAGGATGCGCGCCCGACCCATTACGCCGCGGCCGGCGCGCTTGGCGTCCTTGTTGATGACGTCCTCACGAACCACCACGGTCACGAACGCTTCGCGCCGGACCGCTGCGCCGGCGGTCATCGCCTCCAGCTGGGCGTTGACCCGGGCCGACACCTCGGGCTCGTCGGGGCGGGCGTTGTGCCGCACCCACTCGTCGCGCTCGGTGCCGTCGTCGGGGATGGTGCGCACCTGCACCACGATCAGGTCGATCTGGTTACCGGCGGTCGCAGCCTCCATCATCTCGGTGAGGCCTGCGCCCATGCGGAACCGGTCGGCGTCGTCGCTCATCCCGATGCCGGGGTGCACGACCCGCGCAGTGGCCGCCCAGGTGCGGGTCGCATGGTTCTGAATGATCGCCGGCCGCGCGGTCTGCCCGGTCATGGGCGGGCCGTCGTGGATCTGGATGCTCGCCAGGATGCCGGGCAGGTCTGCCTCGCCCGCGTCACCGTCGTCCTCCTCGTCGTCGGCGTCGCCCAGGTCGAGGTCGCCGGCAGCAGCCTTGGACTGGAATCGGGACCAACCGAACGCTGCCCCGGCCAGGTGGCGGAACAGCACGCCGATCCATTGGAAGGCCGAGTGGCCCCGGATCGGCAGGCAGATCAGCAGGGCAACTAGGCCCCACATGGGGACGAGGCCCACCAGCGCGAGCCATTGCCCGATGGCGATCGCCATCCAGGTCGGGAACCCGGCGGCTAGCACCATGAAGAACTGCGGGCCGGTGAGGCCGAACAGCCAGGCCTGTCGGTCGCGGGTTGCTGATGCTCCGTAGACGCTCATGCGATAAACGCTCCGTCCTCAACTGCGACCTGAGCCTCGGGGGGAAGGTCGTTGGCGACGCCGTCGCCGTTGGTGTCGTTGAGCGGCCGGAGCTTCTGCCCCGGCTGCCCCTGTCGCTTCTGCTTCGGGGTGTGATCGGTCGGGTAGTAGCCCTGGTTGCCGATGCCGGACTGGCCGAGCACGTCGACACTCATCGAGGCACCGGCCTGGGCGACCTTGCCCGTCTTCTCCATCGCGCCGCCGACCATCCCGCCGACCTTGCCGCCAAACTTCTTGAACCCCGAGGACTGGAACCGGTTCGCGGTTTCAGCCTCAGCACCGTTCTCGGAGCTGGTGCGACCGTCCGACGCGGTTTCGCTCGCAGCACCCGAGCCGGTGGCCTGGGCGCCGGCGCCCTTGCCCTTCAACAGCCCGGCGGCGCCACCGTTGGCGTCCATCGTCGAGCGGAACGACGCCCCCGAGGCGGTGCCGGGATCGACGAAGGCCAGCAGCCGGAACAGCACCAGCGGCATGAAGCAGGCCACCAGCATGATGATCGAGCCCACCACGGACATGCCGATGTTTTCCGACGTCGACGCGAAGTGCAGTGGGTTGTTCCCGAGCCCCTGCTCCTCACCGTCGGGCATGCCGGCCCAGGCGAACTGGGTGCCCATCCCGACCACGAGCGCCAGCAGCGGCTCCATCAGCACGCAGGCCAGGAACCAGCGGACGGACTTCCACATCCACGACTTGGTGCCCTCCGACAGTGCTCCTGCGGCCGCCATGGGCATGGTGGCCACCAGGATGAGTAGCGCCGCCGAGCGCACCATCATGATCACCATGTGGCCGAAGGCGGCCGGGATCAGGATGAACAGCGCACAGATGCCGAGCGTGGCTGCCTGGGTGGTGCCCGAGACGTGGTCGACGAATCCGTCTCCGGCTGCGTAGCCGGAGAAGCTGTCGACGTCGAGCAGGGTGTTCAGGATGCCCTTGGTGAGTCCGGAGGCGGCGGCGATGAACCCCGCGCTCACGGTGACCCAGCAGGACAGGACGACGCCGTACTGGACGACGCCCGCCGCCAGGGTGCCGAACCCGCGACCGTCCTGCCTGATGACCGCGAGGCCGATCTGGCCGAACGCCATCACCAGTGCGATCACCAGCGCGATCCACAAGGTGACCGAGTACAGCTTGGCCAGGTCGGGGTCTGCCACGTTGGGGGTGAAGTTGTCGATGAGACCGAAGGCGGTCTCGAGTAGCCACAGGGCGCCCGACCAGATCGCCATCATCATCGACGTGAACCCGTCGGCCAGGCCCTCCTTGGCCTGGTCCCCCAGCCAGTGCAGCGGGTTGAGGTCGACCATCGGGACGATGCCCGCAATCGTGTCGGCGCTCATGACTGCGGCACCTCCAGCCACTGGTAACCGGCGTCGAAGGATGCTTGCGAACCGGGCCACAGCGACGGTGCCGGCGCCGGCTCCTCCCCTTCCCCGATCACCCACCGGCCGTCCTGCCACACCATGCGCTGGCAGTCGGCGGCCGCGACCTGCTGCGGCGGCCCCGCCGACGTGGTGGCGGTGATGATGAAGTCGATGCACGGGATGACGAAGTCATCACCGACCGTGCCCTTGATGAACCCCATCTTCGGCTCTGCGCCGATCGTGATCGTGTTCTGCGCCTCCGAGGACATTCCGGCCGACTCCAAGAGTGCGGCCAAGCCCTGCACCCCCGACCAGCTCTCCGCCGTCGGACCGCCGGGCGCGGCCCACGCTGTGATGACCTCTTGGGCAACCCGAACCGACGCGGAGGTCAGCGCGGTCGTGTCGATGGCGGCCAGCTGAGCCAGTGCCCCTTCCGGGGTGTGCGGGAAACCGGTGGCGACACCGACCTCTCCAACCTCCATGGGTGCCGGGATCTCGATCGTGCCGGTCTCGCCCGACGACAGACTTCCCGGCTGTGCGGCCTCCAAGGGAGCTTCAGGCAGTTGCTTGGCGGCGAGCTGGTCCTGGTCAGACTGCGCCGAATCGGACCCGGTGGCGCCGCCAGCCGAGGAGCCGCTGAGCATGCTGACCACCGACCACAGGCCGCCGGCCGCCATGGCGAGCACCACGACAACCACGGATCCCAGCAGGATCTGAAGTCGGCGGCGGGTCCACTCGGTGTCGGGGTCGACCAGCTTCGACTGGTAGACGTGGCGGGTCCGGTCGAACATGTCAGCAGCCGTTCCCGACGATGCCGTTGAGGATTGCGTAGATGCAGACGAACGCGATCGCGCCGATCACCGTCCAGAACAGGCCCGACGCGCCGATCTGCGCGGCCCTGCCCATCTGGCCGAACTTCCCGACGATCAGCGCCCCCGACGAGGCGAAGCCGGCGCCGATGATGATGGCGATCACGCCGTACTTGACCCAGCCGAGGATGTCGTTGACGTACGGCTTCACCCCTGTCGGGGCCTGAGCGCACACGTTGCCGACGCCTTCGGCCTTGATGTTTCCGGCGGCCGCGAGCTGGGTGGCGACCTCGGAGATGGTCTCGATGATCATTTCTCTCCTTCTTCCTCTCAGGTCCGGTTCGCCGTCAGCGGTCCGGTGATGGTGGTGATCCGCTCCAGCAGGCGCTGGGAGGGGCTGGTGAGCTGCTTGGGCAGCGGGTCGGGGCCTAGGCCCGGCAGGGCCTTGGCGGGCAGCAGCGGGGCGAACAGGACGGCCTCTTGCTCTCGCGCGGTGCGCAGCAGCCGGCCGGCCGGTGCGAACTCGCGGTCGCTCCAGCGGCTCGCCCCCACGACGACGATCACGACCCCGTCTGCGGCGAGCTGGTCCTCGAGGTCGGCCAGCGCCGCCTCGGTCTGGCTCAGCGCGAGTCCATGCGGTCGGGTCACCAGGACCTCGACACCCGCGGGGGCCGTGGCGACCCAGGAATCCACACCGGCGGTGCCGAGCTCCCGCATCGACCAGCCGGCGTCTAGAACCGTCAGGTCGACGCCGTCCACGGGCCGTGGGCTGGGCACCTCTCCGGGGATCCGAACCGGGTCCTCGACGCGGTCGATGATCACGCCGTCGCCGCGGCGGCCGCGGCGCCATCCTTCGGCGGCGCCGAGTTCGGTGACTGTGGCACCCAGCAGCCCTGACCAGGCGGGCGCGGCCGCATCAAGCACCCGGGTGCGCACACCGGCGGCGTCGGCGACATCGGCCAGGGCGAGCGCGATCGTCGAGGCGCCTGCACCGGCGTTGGCTGCTCGAACCCGCACGAGCGGGCCGGGCACTGTCGATACGGTCCCGGCGCCCGGGGTGCTCGCCTTGCCTTCGACACGCTGGGCACGTTCGCTGTCGCCGTTGACGCTGGGGGCGCTGACCTCGCCGGTCGGCTGCTGGTCGTGGTCTTCGACCGCCCCGGTCGTCACTTGGGGCCGCGTGGCGGTGGAGAACTGGCCGGACGCGAGCGCGGCGGCCGCGGCCTGGAGCTCCCGGGTGGAGTACCGCGTCGTGGTGCTGGTGCTCATCGTGCGGTCTCGATCCTGGCGGCCCGAAGGCGCAGCGCTTCGCGCAGCACATCGGCGGGTGTGTTGCGGAGCACCTCACGTGCCTCGGCCGCCTCCTCGGCGTCGGCGCGCAGGCGGGCGATCATCTGCTCGATATCGCTCAGAGCGTGGTCGACGCTGTGGGTGGCCACCACGTCCAGCAGCTGCGCGACGACCTCGGGGGTCGGCTCGGAGATGGTGAATGCGCTGTGTGCCTGCTCGCTCATGTTCGGAGAAGCAACCGCGCCCTGTCCGGATCGGACAGGGCGCGGGAAAGTTCTTCGATAAGGCTGACCGGCGTGGTCAGGCGATGGCGGCCAGGTACTTCGGGGCGGCGTCTCGGAGGCGGGCGGTGGTTCGGTCGCGGCGACGGCGAATCGTCCGCATCGCGACGCCGTGGCGCTCGCCGACGACCCGCTGGGCCTCCTCGCGAGCCATGCCGTCGTTCTCAGCGGCGAGCAGCTCCACGAGCAGATCGATCTCCTCGGTGGCGACAACGCCGACTTTGCGCGCCCAGATGAGCAGGTCGGTCAAGTCCTCGACCGGGTCCTCGACCTCGGGCGCGGCGATGAGCGCGTCCCGATCTCCGGCGTTGTGCACCCAAGTGTCGTTCGTCGAGCTGCCCTGAGCGTTCTCGGTGACGCGGCCACCCTCCAGCGACGTCGTCGCGACGCGAGAGACCATGCCGGCTGCAGGGCGGCTGAGGCGCTGCCGGGTCCTCCGCAGCAGGTAGGTGGCCGCGTGGGAGCCCAGCTGCGGCTCGGCACCCTTGACCTCCTCCCACACCGTTGCGTTCACGTCGTCGATCTCGCACAGGTCGCTCAGAGTCATGGCCACCCGGTTCACACCGTCCTCGAGCAACACCGCGACCGCGAGGGCGGCGTCGTCATCGTCGGCGCCGCGACGGGACCCGAGAGCGGTCAGGCCGGCCACCACCTGGTAGCAGCGCTCGTCGCGGCGGCGCCATGCCTCCCGAGCCTCCTCGAGGCTGGCGAACCCGGCGAGGCGGGGTTCGGCCTGCTGCCACTCGGCCCATTTCCCGGACCGCTCCAGGCTGCCGATGACCGAGGTGGCCAGGCCGCTTTGGGCTCGGCGTCGCTGGTGCTGCCCTTCGCTCGAGGACGGCCGCGAGACCGGGCTGTGGGATGCGGCACCGACGGTGACACCGTGGGTGGGGTGACTGGCCGACATGGCGGTCCTCCGAGACAGGCGATCAGGACGCGCCTACTGCAGAACCGACCCCTCACCACCCCGCTCACCAAACTCGCTCACCAGTCGCCTGAGCGGCTTGGCGTCCGCTCACCAAACCCGCTCACCAAGCACAAAACCGCAGGTCAGAGTGGGTGCGGTCGCTCACCAACTGACTCCGGAAGAAAGTCGAAAAAGTTTGGCGACGGGCCTCGCGACGACCCCGAAATAGACCCGGCCCCGTCTCACCGAACCGGTGAGACGGGGCCGAAACGCCGTCCGATAAGGAGCTCGATGGGGCTATCCAGCAGCCCAGTCCCGTTGGTCTAGGACCGTCTCGGTACGCGGCGGGAGATCCTCGTCGAACCGGTCCACCACGTTTTCGCGCACCAGCTCGTCGGCAGCCGCACGACCCGACTCGGCCTCTGCGGCTGCGGCCAGATCCAGCCACGCTACGTCGCTGTATGGGTTCGCCTTGCGGGCCGCCTCGCATGCCAGCCGGACAAGGTCCGTTCGGCCCTCGGTGACAGCCCGGGTCGCAAGGACGTGGGCCACCTTCTGGATCGCCGAGCTCATGATGTCATCGTGCCGCTGGCCCTTGAACAGCCACGGGAAGCGGCGGTCGGTCGAGGCCTCGAACGGCGCGCCGTCGACCAGCGACAGCGCGGTCACCAGGTCCTCTTCACAGCCCGCGTCACCCCGCTTCCGGGCTCGGAAGTGAAGGCGGCGGAACAGGTCGAAGTCGACCAGCACACCGCCTGCGCCGCCGACGAGCTCGTACGTAGGCGTGCCCCTTCGGGCGCTCTCGGTCGCTCCCGCCTCCGGCAGCCAGTCGCCACCGTCAGGTCGGCTTCCCAGCAGGAAGCGGGCATCGGTCGCCCGGTTCTGAACCGTACGGGTGGTCTTCCAACCGAAGGCCTCCGCGACTCTCTCAGCGGTCACACCGCGGTCCTGGCAGGCGAGGTAGGCGATGAAGGAGATCGTGCCGGCGAGGTTGCTCAACGAGGCCGGATCGCCTCCACCGTGCACTCTGACGTCGACCGGCCCGAGCAGCCGCACCTTGGGCCGGGGAGAGGTCTCGTCAAACCAGTCGGCAAGGTCCTCGGTCAGGGTCGGGTCGAGAGCTTCGATCTCTGCCCGGACATCCTCCGGAAGACTCGGCGCCGCCACCGCCAGGTCCTCTGCCGTGGTCGCGGCGGTGGCCAGATACACCTCGTCGGCGTCGGGCAGGAGCGATGAGGGGTCATTGCCCTCGGTGGACCGAGGCTTCGTGTACTCATCACGCAGCGACCCGTCGGCCCGGGCGTACTTGCCCAGCGGCCCCTCGTCGGAGCTCATGTTCGGCATTGGCTCGTCCTCGAGGTTGCGAGTCGCGGCCAGCACCTCCGCTACAGGCTCAACCTGCTCGGGCGTCATCGAGAACGCCTTCACGCTGATCCCCCACAACGGCAGGTAGGCAGTGCCGTCGCTTCGCAACTCGACCGCCGGGGCCTCCTCGTCGCCGTGCACAACAACCACCCGCGAACGGTCGCGGCTCTCGAGGTCGTCGGCCAGGTCTCCGCTTGGCCTGGAGTCCACCACGACCACCACCGGGTTGGTGCTGTCCAACACCAACCCGTCGCGGCGACGGGAGAGGACGTCTGCGTCGAGGTTCTCCTCGACCTGGTCAATCTCGCCAGTCACGGCCGCTGCACGGGCCAGCGCCTCGCTGCGGTCGACGTGACGCAGCCGGGCGGGGTTCAGCCGGACCATCTCCGTTCCAAACTGGCCGGCCAGCAGGACCTCGCAGCCCTCGGCCCACTCGTTGACGGCGAGCTCGGCGACCCAGAAGCGGGCCAGGCCGGCAACCTGCTCTGGATCTCCCCCGATCCCGCACAGGCCGATGGTCTCCAGATCGAGGTGCCACGTGTGGCCAGCCTCGCCTTGGCCGATGCTCACCAGCGCGGGGTAGGGCGCCGGCTGGGCCTCCAGGTCTTCCTCCAGGTAGGTGTCGCGCGGCAGAATCCACGCCCGCGCGTCGTCGGAGGCGGTCCATCCCTCGGGGGCCTCTGAGACGGCGGGGCTAGTGAACAGAAGCGTCAGGTCGTCCTCACCAAGCACGGCAGCGCCGAGTTGGGGCAGCTGGCTGCGAGCGATCTTGCAAGAGGCGGCGACATGGCGCAGTGCCCTGTCGAGGAACTCAACATCCTTCTGAGCCTCGCTGCCGTGCTCGACGATTGCCTGCTCAACGTCGGCCAGTTCGGCCGGTGTCGCCGCGATCGTGCGGCCGATCCGACGGGTTCGGAACTGACGCCGCCGGTTGAAGGCCAGCAGACCGAGCGCGCCGGCCGACAGACAGGCGGCGGTTGCGAGCAGGGCCCTGAGGGCGCTGATACCGCCATCCTCGACGTCAACGGCTTGGGCAGCCACCGCGGCAGACGGGTTCTGCAGGGAAGTGTTCGTCCCATGCTCGGCTGTGGCGGGGCCGGCCGGCACGACTGGTGGATGCTCCCGGTCTCCTTGGCGAGTGGCACCCATGCCGCCAGGGGCGCTCTCTGCGTCCTCGGCCTGTTGCCCGACGGTGTCGCCCCCGGGGGCCTCGTCTGGGGTGCCTTCACGAACGTGAGGTGCACGCTCATCGGCTCCGGGGCCGGTCCGGTCCTCCACGCTCCCGGTGCTGCTTGGGATGACAAGCACCTGGCCGGGGTAGATCAGGTCCGGGTCGTCCCCGATGACCTCCTTGTTCGCCTCGTACAGCGGCGTCCAGTCGTCCCCGTGGCCGTGGCTGCGTGCGATGTCAGTGAGGTTGTCGCCGGGGCGGACGGTGTAGTCGTCGGCCGGCGCCTGCTTCTGTGGGCCGGTGTGCGCGACGGCGCTGGCGGGGAGCCGGATCGTGCTGCCGGACGGGATGGTCTGTGTGCCATTGGCCAAGGTGGTGCCATCGGCCAAGGTGATTCCGCGATTGGTATCAAGTAGTTGGCGCCACTGGCTGCCTGCGCCGAGGTGGGTCTCGGCGAGCTTCCACAACGTAGTGGGCTCGGACGTCGTGACGGCCGGCCGCTGCCCGGCGTCCTCCCGCGTGGGCTGGGTCTGGGAGGTCGCGGCGTGACTTCCCTGATAGTCGGAGACGTGAGCACCAGGGGTTGCCGCGGAGGCCGAGGCCACGGTGCCGGCCCCGATGCCGAGGGCGGCGACCCAGGTGATCAGGAGCCTGGCGAATCGCTGCTGCCCGCTTGCCGCGAACTTCACCTGCTCCGTGTCGGGGCCGTGGTTGACCGTGGCGATGAGACCCCGCTCGCGTATCGACTTGATGGCCGAGACTGCCTCTACCAGGATGCAAGCGGTCATCTGAGCCCACGCTGCCCAACCGATCACGGCCAGCGCCCCGTACAGCGTGCGGGTGGTGAGCAGCTGCACCTCGGACCAGCCGCCCGGCGGCCAGGGGTTCCCGATCCAGGCGATCAATGCCAGGGGCGCGCCGACCAGGAGCGCAACCAGCACCAAGAGGGCGCCGAGGCCTCGCAGGAACCTGCTGAACATGTTGGGACCTCTTTCTTGCTCAGCCGCTCGGGGTGGAGATCGCGTCGGCCGATCCGGTTTCGTGGATCTGGACCGCGCCCACGCCAAGCAGCCGTAGGAACTCGGGCTCACGGGTGTCAGTTGCCGTGACGATGACTTCGCTGCCGTTGACACGCACCGTGCCCGACCATCCGGATTGACGAAGAACCGTCTTGGCGCGGGCGATCGCTGCACCCACATCGACCTTGTCGCTGCCGGATCGCACTGCCGACGCCGAGAGCTCGTCGGCTCCCGCTCGCGCGGCTTGCTCAGCGGCGCGCTTGGCCTCGACCTTGTCGTTGATCAGCTCTCCCCCGCCGCCGACCAAGCCGAGGAGCGCAACGAACGCGGTCGACGCCAAGATCAGCGTCCAGGCGGCTGCCGCGCCGCGCTCGTCTCGCCGGCATTCACGTCGGTGTGCCGTACGTCGGAGCACAGTCCGGAGACGAACCTGCACCGCGCGACCAGCGCGCTTCACTGGTTGCTCCCGCTGCGATAGGTCTCGATCGGAACGACCGCCTGCTCGGTGAAGACCCGATTGGGCTGTAGGCCCAGCTGGCGGCCGAGTGCGCCGGTGTCGACGAGGCTGACGGTGCAGGACACGCGAGCGATCACCTGACCACCTGGGGCGAAGTCACTGCCCGCGAAAGAGACTGAGAGGTTCAGACAGCTCTTCCCACGCTCTGCGAGGGCCGTCTCAGCAGCCTGTCGGCCGGCCTCCATACCGCCGGCGGAGGTTGGCTCCAGCGATGCCGCCCGGGCAGCTGCGTAGGCCGCATCGTTGGCTTGAGCTGACCCATCGACGTATCGGCCCGCCGCTACCACGACCAGCACCAGTCCCAGCGCGGCCGAGGCCATGAGGAGCGTCTCCACCGCAGCCGACCCTCGCTCGTCCCGCCGCCGACGCTCGGCAAGCCGAGCCCGCCGGCAGCGCACGTCGCGCGTGCCATTGACGCTCACTGCGTCCACCTCTCGACCGGGGCGGTCGCTGTTGAGGTAATCGGATCGTCCATCCAAGGCAGCACGCTCGCGACCTGAACTGTGACCGTGACTCGGGCCTCCGTCCCCGAGCGAGACGCGCTGACCGTCGAGCCACGCACGGCTGGTGAGCCGTCCTGCGTGACGTACTCCTTGGCCGTGGACGAGCCATCTCCCGAAGTGCCGTCCCAGTGGGCAGCCGCTTGGGCACCCTCACGGGCGGCTGCCTCGGCAACCCGGGCGGCGTACAGATTGATGCCGTACTGGACCAGGATGGTGAACAGCAGGAACATCGACGTCGCCATCATCAAGAACACGACTCCGCTGGTGCCGCGCTCATCGCGGCGCCGCCGTTGACGCCGGCCTGTGCGAAGTCGAAGCAGGCTCCAGCGCCCTACAGTCGACTGGTTCTCCAACGGGTTCACCTCCTCGACGAAGCGTGGTCGTTCGCGTGTGCACTCACGGCATGAGCCTCGGGTCCGACTCGTCGGCTCGACAGGACTACTGGCCGCCGAGGTTGCCGACCAGTGACCTGGCGAAGTCCCAGACCGCGTCGCCAGCGAAGTAGGCGATGCCGATACCTGCGCCGAGGACGATGAGCCACGGCACGGCCTCTCCCCGCTCGTCCTTCGGCCGCGCCTGCAGCCGCATGAACAGCGTGAGCATCACCATCTTGATCATCTGAACCATGTCGGTTCCTCCTTTCCGAGTGAGGATGTCTTGACGGGCTGGCGCCCCTAGAGGCCCGAGCTCAGCCGGGCACTCCCGCAGCGGCGCGGAGGGACAAGATGTAGGGCGCGGCAATGTAGATCCCGGCGAGGATGGCGGCGACCATCGTCAGCTGCCGCATCGACTCGGTTGCGTTGTTGGCGCGCTCCAGAGCCCCCGCCAGCCGGGCAGATCGCATCGTCTCGGCGCGGGCAATGAGTGAGGCCTTCACCCGCGAGCCTTCGTCGTTGGCGAGCTCGATGCTGGAGCGCAGACTGACCAGCTCGCGGATCCCGTACCGCTCACCAAGTCGGCCGAGAGCCTCCCACGCCGTGATCGCCTTCTCGGGGGCACGCTGGATGGCCGAGCGGATCTCGCCGAACACTCGCGTGTCAGAGAGAAGCCCGCGGCCCTCGCCCACACGATCGGCACCCATCTTGGCCGCGGCGGGCAGCGCCTCTGCGTGACCCTTGCCTGCCTCCATGCTCATCGCCACGAGGTCCAGATAGATCGAAAGGCCCCAAACGAACTGGCCTCGCACCTTGGCTGCCTCGGTCCGTAGATCCCTCACGGACAGCACCACCGCGGCCGAGCCGAGGAAGAGCCCAATGATCGGGCCCCATTGGAGCGCGACGTCGTTGCCGCCGAGCCTGCGCCCAAGCATCAAGACCGTCGGTCCCAGGCCGAAGGTCAGCGCCAGGCCGACTACTCGCGCCAGCCAGCTGTGTAGCTCGCGTTGGGTGATGGCCAGGTCTGGGGCGAGGCTGGTGAGCCACTCGGGACGGTAGTGATCGACCGTCTCGACCACCCATCGCGTCAACCGGCCGATCGGGGAGACGGGGGCCGGCCCACCGGCGGCACGCTGCGTGGCCCTTTCGCGGCCACGGCGCCAGTCCTCGATCTCTCCGATCAGGTCGGGGGCCGGTGGGAACGCGAGCCAGCGCAGCTGAAGCAGCGCAAGCCCGAGGAGTGCTCCAAGAACGACGACCGCGGTCACAGTGTCTTCACCACCTTGGGCTGATACGAGGCCGCGTCGAGCACCTCGGCGGAGCTGGACAGGAATCGCGGCTCCTGCTCCGGCTCAGCGAGCTTCTTGACGCGGCTGAACACGAACAGGTACGCGCCCGCCAGCGCGAGCGGGAGAAGCTGCGCAGCCGCGCCGGTCTCACCGTGGGGTAGCGACGGAGGGGCGAACAGTGATGCGGCCAAGATCAGCACAGCGCTGAGGCCGGCCACCTGTGCCGCTTCACGGCGGATGCTGTTGCGCTCGCGCATCACCTTGGTTCGGATCTCGAGCTCCTCACGCAACGACTTCGACTGCGCCGAGAGGACGCGCGAGAGGCGCCCTTGCCGTTGGCGTGCCGCCAGCGCGAGCGCGGCGACCACCTGGTCGGCCTTGGCGTCATCCACATCGTCGGCGAACCGGCTGAGGGCTTCCGGCAGCGGCACCCGCACACTCAGGCTCCGCGACATCCGTCGCAGTGGGGCGACTAGCACGTCGGAGGCGCCGTCAACGGTCTTCGGGATCACCGACTCCAGGCCGGAGTCCTTCTGCGCCAGATCGCGCAGCGATTCGGTCCACTGCGCCAGTGCCTCCAGCTTGGTCAACGCCGCACGTTCGGCCTTGCCGCCGCCAGCAATCATCGGCCACAGCACCACCGCGGAACCGGCGATAACGGCGAACACTAGGTTCCGAGTGGCCATCAGGATCACGGCACCGACCACGACGCCCGTGATGATGGTCCGCTTCTCCTTCGAACTCAGAGCACGGCTAGAGCGCCGGCGTGGCAGCTGCAGCAACCCAGCAGGGATGAGCGTTAGCCCCCTGGCCAGCCGAAGAATGCCCAGCAGCCCGAGCGCGAGTAGTAGACCGAGGACGACGACCATGTCACGCCCACCGCCCCGGGTCGTTGACGTCGCGGTAGCCCGCTTCGCGGAGGTCGTCGATGCACCGGATCCCCACCTCGACGTCGCGCATAGCCATGCCGTCGGGACCCGGCTTGAAGATCTCGTTGCTCTTCAGCCCGTCGTCGTCGTAGCCGACGACCTCCCGTACAGAGTGAACGACGCGGCGCTGTTCTCCGTCGCCGCGGTAGCGCTTCATGAAGATCATGAAGTCCAGGCCGTTGGCGATCATGCTGATCGCACCCTCGCGCGGTAGCCGCTCCGGGGCCTGAATGGCGTAGGAGACGATGTTCTCGACGATCCCCTCCGAGGAGTTCGAGTGGATCGTGCTCAGGCTGCCGTCGTTGCCCTGCATCATCGCGTTCAACATCACGAGGATCTCCGGACCGAGGACCTCGCCGACGATCACCCGGTCAGGACGCATGCGCTTGGAGATCATCAGCAGATCCCGCATCGGGACCGCACCCTCGCCCTCCGCGTTGGGCAGCCGCTCTTCCATCACCACGATGTCGGGGTGCGCGTCCTCGTCGTCCTCCAGACCGAGCTCGAGGGCACGTTCGATGGTGATCAGCCGCTCGTCCGGGCCGATCTCGGCGGCGCACGCACGCAGCAGAACGGTCTTCCCGGCCGCGGTCTCGCCGCCAATGATGAGGTTCTTCTTCGCTCGCACCGCCGCGGCCAGAAAATCCGCGAGCTGCTGATCCATGGTGCCGTTGGCGACCAGGTCCTTGAGCCGGAAGAGCCGCTGCTGTGGATGCAGCCGGATCGTGACCGTGGGGACGGTACTCACACTCATGACGGCCTGAAAGCGCGCCGTGCCCGGCTGCGGGCCGTCGGGGGTGTCGATGGCGTAGGTGACACGGAAATTCACGTGCGTATTGGCGCTGTCGAACGCCCGCCCGGACAGCCCCTCGTGAGCGGCGAGGGTCTGGATGGCCTCGATCATCTCCTCGTTCGAGGCATACACCGGTGCGACCTTCGCCTTGGTGCCATCGGTGTAGTAGCAGAAGACCGTGTTCCAGCCGTTCATGACGATCTCTTCGATCCGCTGGTCGCGGAGCAGAGAATCGAGGGAACCGGCCCCGTAAAGCAAGCTCTTCAGAGCGTTGATCAGGTCTTGGGTGTCTTCCCACCGCATGCTGCCCTGACCCTTCTCGGCCAGGTCGCGGGCGTACTCGGCCACCACCTGGTGGGCGAGCTCGGCCTTGAACGCTTCCTCGTCCTCGCCCGACATGGCAGGTTGGCCAGCTCTGGCGCGGTCTGTGACGGCCTTCTCCAACCGGTCGCCGACCTGCACCTGCAGGCGCCGCAACAGGGTGTGGTCAGCCCCTCGATTCCGGTCCGTCATCGGTGGCTCTCCTCGATCGACGACACATGCGACGGGCTCGACTCACCGCTTGCAACCTGACGAGGCCACCCTGGCTGGAGCGGCGGAGCCGGCGCTGCCGCCTGCGGGAGCTCGGCGGCGTGGTTGGTACGCAGCTGCTCACCCGGCGAGGCAGTTGTCCGCGCCCGCTTGCCCTTGCCCCCAGCGGGCTTGACGTTCGGCTCTTCGTGATCCAGCCCAGTTGCAAGGCCCAGGTGCCACATCGCCTTGCGGGCCGACCGCATCAACGCGGACTTTCGTAGCGGCTTCTCCCACGGGTCGCGACCGTTGTCCAGGTCGGCCACGCCGGCCGGGTCCCAGGCCAGCCACGCCACGCCACGTACCGCCGCTGCGACGGCTGAGTCGCTGAGGATCTTCGCGACCGCTTGGGCGATCGCGTCGCCGTGCCTGCGGTCCGCGATCACGACCGGCACCACGACGGGTGGGCGACGGTTGCGCTCGGCGATCGCGGACACCAGTAGCTCCAGGCGGGCGACCATCGTCTGCACCGAGATCTGGTCGCCCCGGCAGACGGGAATGATTGCGTCGGCCGCAGCCGCGATCGGCATGGACGGGGAGCCGGTGTGAATTCGACCCAGATCGGCGAACACCGCACCGTTCTGCGCCTCGAGCGCAGCGGCCAGCACCTGCCACGACGCAGAGGCACCCTGTTCGGCAGTCTGGAATCCCGGCACTACCCGAACGAACGGCGAAAGCTCGTGCGAACCTTCGCGCCACAGGTCCTCGTACCTCGGCCTCGAGCCCTGCTCAGCGAGACCTATTGGCCCGGTGGGTTGTGGCCGCTCGGCTGACTTCCCCGCCCCGATCCCGAGCACGGTCGGCGTCTCCGGCATCGGGTGCTTTCCATCAGGGAGCACCCTTAACGCCATGTCGTCGCCGTAGGCGTCGGCGCCGACCACTACAGCAGGCAGGCCACGCGCGGACGCCAGGACGCGGGCCACCGTGGAAGATCCCGGAGCGCCTCGGTCAGCGCAAACAGCGAACAGCATCCGGGCTCACTCCTCGGCCGCCGCAAGCGGCGCCTGGACGATCGTCACCTGGCCGGCGGCGGAGTATGCGGCGACCGGATCGGACACTGCGTCCTTGACGAGCACGGTCACGACCTTGTTGCCCTCGGCGGTGCTGCCCACGGACTGCACCCGCGCACCCTCGGCCAGCACCTGCGGCTCCTGCAGCTGGTTCGTGGAGGCCGCGGCGCCCTCCTGTGGCACGGCGAGAACGTTCACTACATCCCCGGCAGCGAGACCGCCCGGCACCCGACCCGGCGGAAGCTGGAGGGCGACTAGCCGCTCGCCGTCGCCCGGGAGCGGGTCGCCGGTCACCGCCTCAGGAGTGAGGATCTGACCCTCGACCAGGCCGGAGGCGGCCCGCTGCCCAACCACGGTGTCGACGTCGGAGGCCTTGATGGCTCCGGGCACGCCGGCAACTTGGATTGCGTGGACGTCGCCGGCCTTGATCACCTGGCCCGCCGGAACTGGCTTGGTGACCTCGAGGACTTCGACCCTGTCACCTTGGGCCTGGAACAGTGCCAGCAGGCCGATCACGACTAGGACGACGAAGAGGATTGCGGCCGCCCAGGACCCCAGACGCCGCGGTGCCTTCTGGCCTACCTGGCCGAGCGTGGAGCGGAGGTCGAGGCCGTACTGGCCGTTGTTGGTGCGCTGGGGACTGGTCGTCGTGCTCAATGGGTCACCACCGTCTGGCGCTGCCGCACCTCAATAGTTGTCGTGTCGCCCGCGGGGGCCGTGATTTCGCCGAGGTCACCCGAGGGCGTCAGGCAAGTGCCGGAGCAGGTCCAGGTGACGGAGTAGACGAGTTGCGCGGACACGGTGTGCTTGTCTCCGGCCGGGTCCTTCAGCGACGTGTAGGCGTAACTGCACGTGGTCGTCGCAGCGTCACCCATGCCCTTCTTCCACTCCCGACCCGCGTCGGTGCACTGCTTCGTCTCGCCGTTGCCCATGTTCCAGTCCACCCGCGTCGGAGCCGCGGTGACCGTCACTCGCGTCGGCCCAGCAGCCACCGACAGGCTCAGCGTTTCCCACTGTCCGGCCGGCAGCCACAGCCAGTTATCGATGTTGATGTAGGTGTGGAAGTCCGGCCCCGGAGCGATCTGGGCGTCGGCCGACACCAACTTCATTCGCCCCAGCGCCCGTTGAGCCAACACCGCCGGGTCGACGACCGTCGGGCCCTCCCCATTCGGGACAAAGAACGTGTTGCCGTTGTTGGCGAAGTCGGTGTCGCATCCCCACACCGAGCCCTCGGAAGGATCATGGCCCTCCCACATCGGGTCTCCGGCCGGCGGCTGAGGAGAAAGCATGAAGGCGTTGCAGCCTGCCCCGTTCATCGCGCCCGGGAACCACGCGCCAGCGTTCGGGTCCGTGCACGGCACCTCCTCGCCGGTGTAGATGTCGTTACACACCGCCGGAGTGCCGCCGGTCGACCCGGACCCGCCGGTATTGCCCCCGTTATCTGAGCCGCCGGGCGTGCCCGGATTCACCACGACGACACAGATCCAGCCACCGGGAATCTGCTGCGGCGTTTCACCGGCGGGACAGCTGGGCGCGCCGCCGTCAGCATGTGCGGCGCCACTCGGTACGAGCAGACTGCTCAACACGAGTCCGCACATCAGGACGACTGCTCTCAGGGCTCGCATGGCTTCGGCTTCCCGCTTGATGCGTCCTTGATGCCGTAGATGAGCCAGTCGTGCCCCTCCGGCTTCGAGAGGCTGATGATCCTTAGGTTTGGCTTCTGTTGAGCGCGGACCGGCTTGGCTGGCTTGCCCCGCTGGGTGACCTTGATCTGGGTGTTGTCCACGCACTGTTGGATTTCGACGCTGAGGCCGTTGTCGCTGATGCTCTTGGCCTTGGACCAGTAGATGCCTGGCGTCCCTTCGATCTTCACGTCAACCTGCTCGTAGGAGGCGAGGCGGCGGTACTGGCTCTGCCAGAACGGTGAGGGGAAGTAGCTCTTGAACAGCTTGGCCGCGGCCTCGGTGGCCTTACCCCGCGCCCAGAGCGGCGCCGAGCGCTGCTCGTACTCGTTCCATCGGGCCAAGGCGTCCTCGTAGGACGTCAGCTGGGCCTTGGTGTACTTGCTCTTCCACTCGTCCGACGCCTCCGAGGCGTCCTCCGTGGGCGCGGTGCTGGTGGTCGGTGACGGGCTGTTCCCGTCGCCGCCCTTCGGGTCGTCCTCTCCCCCGCATGCTGCTGCGCCGAGCATGAGCACGGCGGCCGCCACGGCCGCGACGGTGTTGCGATGAAAACGGCGCATCAGCACCAAACCTCCCGAGTATGCGACTGTCTGCCAGCCCGAGGGTAGGCCGCCCTGATGACAAGACGGTCGGGTGAGCGGCCCATTACGTCGGTCCGCTCGATAGCCAGGTCCACGGTGTCTCTTCTCTGCTGGTTTGCCCTCTCACCACAGAAGGCAACCGTCGAGACGCGAGATCGGACACCGGCCCGGAAACAATCTGCGACCCATGCCGCGCGGGCCGGCGTCGATGAGGCCGCAGAGCGCACCCTCAGAGGCGATTGACAGCCTGAGCCACGTGACGGGCACTGCGGTCGGCAACCGCCGCGCCTCGACGCCACGCCGCCCATGCTCAACACATCAGTAGGCACCGCGGGTGCCGCCACCCCCGGTGCCATCAACAGCTGACGCATTCCCAAGACAAGCGCCCTTTCCGCCTCCGGCCCGAGCCGGAGGCCACCATTCTCCGTCCTCTCGTCAAGTCCGACGTTCCGCTGGTTCCCGTGGGTCCCACAACCGAGCCGAACTGTGAGGTACGGTCATCATCACACAAACAGACGTGTAACACGACCCTTTCAGAATGGGAGTGTCGGGCACAATGCGCTCCATGCCGTCGCTGCCCGCACCGCCCGACATGCCGACGGAGGTGAAGGTCATCATTGACGCGATCGGGCACAGCGTCCGCACCGAGATCCTCCGGCAACTGGCTGAACGCCCACTTGGCGTGCGCGAGCTAGCCGAAGCTACCGGCACCGTCGTCAGCCAGGTTCGCAAACACCTCGCGATCCTCGAAGACCTTGAACTCGTCGTCGCCGACGTGCCTCCCGACGAGCGCCGACCTGGCGGGCGTGGGCGGGCGGTTCTCTGGAGCACGAATATCGAGCGCGCTGAAGAGGTCGGCAAGATCTGGATCGACTACGTCACCGGTCGCCCCACTCCCGCACGCGCCAAGGGCCGCTAGAGGAGCCGCTTGCGGATGAGGCTGGATCTTCTCGGGAAGTGCTGTCCGATCTGGTGGGACTGCTGTTGCTGTAGTGGTTGTGACTGGATGCCCAGGCCAAGCCCGGCGATTCACCTTCGCTCTAGCTCTGCCGGCGCCCTCAAATTTCGCGAAATTTGCAACACGCCGTCCACGCGAGGTTGCGGGGTGAACCGCTCAGACCACGGTTGGATATCTCGCATGGGACGCAAAGCGAAGGGCGATCGGCACACGATCTTCACGAGCATGCCGCCCGAAGCAGCGGAGTTCGTGAAGGCAGAAGCCACCAAGCTCGGCTGCTACATCGGCGACTACATCGGCTGGGCCGTCTCGGACCACTTCAACGTCACGGCCGAGGTGCCGATCGGCGAGGTCAATGACCATCCCGATCCCCTGCCGGTTGCTGATGGGCGCGTGAAGTACCGCGCGATGATTCCCCGCGCGGCCGCCGACATCCTTATCTCCGAGGCCGAGCGTCGCGGCAACAGCCTTGGCGACTTCGTCGCCAAGATCCTGTGCGACCGCTTCGGAGTCCCCTTCCAGCCCCGCGTCAAGAAGAAGGCCATCCGCGCCTGGCAGCAGGCGGCTGAGGCCGGAGAGCAGCTGCGGATGACCGGTTGATCGGGTCAGGGCAGTGCCCTGAAAACGACAACGGCCCCGTTGCCGCGGGGCCTAGTCGAAAGCTTCACCGGGTTGCCGCCCGGATTCGCAAAGTCTGATCCTCACGAGGAGGTGTTGTGCTGCCCACTGTAGAGCAGGCCCACGTGCCGCGGAACTCATTCCCGCGCTGGCGTGTCGCCGCGCGCACGGCTCAGCACTCCTCTGCGCATCGAGGTGACGACCTTCGACTCCAGGCCGCGGTCCAGGTGCGTAGCGCCCGGTCGATGAGCTTCCTGCCCCTGCGAGTACGGAAGGCGGTGGTCGAGGCCGGCAGCGTCCGAGACGGCCCGTAGGCCCAGAAATGACGAAAGGCCCCGTTGGCGCGGGACCTGACCGTCTTGGTGAGACCGGGAACCAGTTGGCGCTGGTGACCGGGGGACTCCGAAAGGAGGGAACTCAGTTGTTGCCGGTAACTGTACCGGCGTCGCGTGGCGATGCCGCACACCTTGATGCAGGTCGGCGTGTCTCTCCGGCCCTGCTGGCGCTGGATGAGCACCTGTTCAACCCCGACGCGTCCCAGTGGCTCGCGATCGACGCCGGCAACCAGGCTGTCCCCCGCGCCGTGGTCCCCTCACTGGTTGACGGGCTCGAGCTGGTCGGCCGCGGCCGCGTCGCCGCCTTGGTCGGCCACCTCCGCGACGGCGCCGGCGTCGTCGACGTCGACGTGCCCGGCCCGCTTGGCGACTTCCTCGCCGCCGAGATCACCGACTGGCTGCGCCGGCGGGACTGCTGGGTGCTGGAACGTCCCTCGGGCGGCGCGAAGGGCCGCTGGCACCTCTTCTTCGCGCACCCCGACTTCCACTACGCCCCGGCGGCTGCGCGGGCCGGGTTGGCGGCCGAGGTCAGCGACTTCCTGATCGCCCTGGCGGTCGACGTGAAGGTTCCCCGCCACGAGCTCGACCTTCGCGACGCCGTACGCCCCCTCTCCTCCCCACACCGCCACGGCGCGGTCACCAGCCCCAAGGGAGATCTCCGCGAGGCATTGCGTGGACTGAAGCGGGTCCTTCCGGGTCGGCCGGCACCCTCCCCGCTGCGTCCCCGCGTCAAGATCAAGCCAAAGAACGATCAGAACGCCGCCCCGGACACCGGTTCGCGATTGGTGATCCCGCTGGCGCTGCAGCGGTGGAAGCGCCAACTGCGCGCCGAGTGGCGGCAATACCTGCTGACCGGCGAGGTCCCGCCAGGGTCGTGGGCGGCCGGCTCGACCAAGACCCGGCATGCGGTCGCGGTCGACCGGTCCCTGGTCGAGGCGGCATGCACCCGCGAACTGGTGTGGGCGATCGGCAACCCCGAGACCGCGTGGCGGATCATCCGTGAGTCGCACCCGACTGCGATGACCAAGGCCAAGCACCAGGGCTACTCGTGGTGGATCGCCTACGTGTGGAACGAGTCCGTCCGGACTGCCGAAACGTTCACCACCACCACGGACACCAAGCCTCGACCGGTCGCGACTCCCCCGGCCAATGTCGTCGACGCGGTCGCGGCCGCCCGCCAGGACCTCGAACGCCTCATGTGGACCGTGCCCGCCAGACAGCGGGCAACGCTGCTGCTGGTGGGCCATCAGCTGCTGGACCGGGCGCTGCGCGCAGGGACCCTCCGCGTCCCCTGCCCTGAGCGGGATCTGCAGCTCGACTGCGGCCTGGGCGACCGCAAGACCATCCGCGCGGCCCTGGCCCGCCTCAATGGCCGGATCGGAACCCTCCACACCGACTGCCTCTCCCTCGTCGAGCGGGACTCCACAAGCTACGAGTTCGAAATCAACGCCGCTCCGAGCAGGGAGGGACGGCAAATCCCCCCACCTGTTCTTGACCCACCCCCGGCCGCCCGCGGGCTCTGGCTCCTCCTACCAAGGGCGAGCCACAGCCTCTGGCGCACGCTCCTGACCGCCACCACCGCGATGGACCTGGGTGACCTGGTTGTGAGGGCCGGACTGGTGGAGGCACCCACCGATGAGCCCTCGAAGTCACAGAGATCCACCGCCAAGGCTGCACTGGTCGCGCTGAGCAGGGCAGGGATGGTGCGCGTCGACGAACACGGGCGGTGGAAAGCGGCCACCAGGCCCCGTTCAGTCCAGGTCGAGCAGGACGCGTCCGCAGCGTACGCCCGTCAGCTGGAGACGATCGAGGCTGAACGAGCTGCCTACCGCGCCGGCACCACTTCGAGCTGGAGTGCGGGCCGGGCACGGGCGATCAAGGCCGCCAAGGCTCGGGAGAAGGCGTGGTGGGACAACCTCTCTCCCGCCGCACGCGCCGATCGCGCCGCGACGAAGCGGCTCGAGTTCGACCAGATGTCCATCACCGACCAAACCGCGCTCAAGGCCCGTCTCGCGGAACGACGCATCCGGGCCGGCATCGACGAGCTCGAGACCTACCAGACCTGGCTGCGCACCGTCCCGGCGGACGAGCTCGTCACTCGCAGCCTCGAACGCAAGCAGCGGTTCAAGGACCTATCCCCCGCCGAACGCGGAGCCTCGGTCGCCGCGTGGGATCGCCACCGCATGCGCTATGGCCTAACCACCCAACGATTCGGCACCCCCGGCGTCGACCCGCGACCCACCAGACCCGACGTCGAGCAGGCGGCGCTGCTTCCGGACGGTGCCGCCGCGCGCGACGCCGCCTTCCTGGAACGGCAAGGCAACCTCCTCGAGCAGGACCCACGGCAGGCGGCCGGCTAGCCAAACAGGATGCGCGTCTTCGGTGCGGCTCGGGCGTTACAGTCACGCCACTTCTGTCACCGGGCCGCGGTGTCAACACGCGCCGGGCAGATATCCGAAGTGTCGGCGAGTCACCCGTTGTCGCGGACATACGCCGCGAAACCGGGGATGGTGAAGCGAAGCCGCCCGTGGCCGGCGGCCTCGATGTAGCCGCGGTCGATGAGCTGCTGACGTGGACGACTCACCGCTGTGGTTGACACACCGAGCTCCGCAGCGATCCTCGCCCTCTCCACCGGGCCGTCCCCCAGCGCGGCCATGGCGGCCAGGAACCGTCGCTGCTCCGGGGTGGCACGGTCCAGACGCGTGCGGAACAGACCCCTCATGCGGTCCTCGATCTCCTCCTCAGCGCGCCGGACATGGCCGATCGTGATCGTGCTCCCCGGCGTGGGCCGTGCCACCTCCCACGTCGCATCACCGATCAACTGGACCTTGTGCGGATAGCCGGCCGCCAACTCGATCGCCGCCATGATCGCTTCGTCGGACCAGGCGACCTGGTGGTGTTCGGCCGGCACCCGGATCGCCTCGGCCACGGCAACGTCGCTCAACAATCCCAGCTCGACGAACCGGGACCGCTCACCGAAAGTCGCGGCCTCGGTCACCGCGGGTGGCAGCGAGGGCAGCCCCGCGGCGATGATCGCGACAGGTGTCGCGTCGGGAGCTCCGTCGAAGTGCTGGAGCCCGATCAGCAGGCTCTTCCGGTCCCCCAGCTGGGCTTCCTGGAACTCGTCGACGAAGACGACGAGCCCCTTGGCCTCATGGTTGCGAGCGAACCTGCCCGCGTCCTCCAGGAGCTCCTCGAGTATCGCCGCGCCGGGTGGCACCTTGTCGTCGTCGGCAGACAGGGTTGCGCCGACTTTCATACCCGGGATCCCGAACTCGACCTGGATCTGGTCAAGTCGGTGCAACAGAGCCTTCGACCGCTCTCCGAAGGATCGTTCCTTGACCGCGACGCTGAGCGCCTGCGCCAGGTCAGGTGACATCGGTCGATCATCACGGCCGGTGACCCAAGCAGTGAGGAACCCATCAGCGATCGCGTCCCGCTGGGCCATCCGCAGCAACGACGTCTTCCCCAGACCCCGCGGGGCGTGAAACGCCAGCAGTGGCCCTCCGGATCGGCCAAGCATGCTCAGCCGGGAGACCTTGTTGCGGATCAGGTCCCGCTCGCGGCCGCGGCCAGCCAGGTATTCCGGCAGCGACCCGGGCGCGTATGGGCTCGGCTCCATCGTCGCCACCTCAGGTATAGGTCCGTATAACTTGCCCGGAACTATACGGATCTATGCGGCTGGTGTTGGGGACCTACGCCGGTGGCGGCGTCCAGTCCGGTGTCACCCGCAGTGAGCGAGGCTCCTTGGTCGAGGAGAGCGCGCCGCGGCGGTGCAGGGTCTCGATCGTCGCCGACGCCAGCGGTCCGTGGACGCCGAGCGCGTCGGCCAGCTCACGCCAGGTCGGCCCCTCCCCCGTTTCAGCCCAGACCCTCGCGACGTGCTCCCGGGCCGCCTCGGCGTGTACGTCGGCCAGCTCTCCGGCCTGCCTGCGACGCTGCGCAGCGCGGGCCTTCTGCTTTTCCCTGCGCCGCTTCTCCTCGGCGTAGATCTCCCGCACGTGCGGGACCTCATCGGCCCCCATCGCGCCGTTGAGCAGTGCGACCGCTGCCTTCCACCGGGGAAGGCCGGGCTTTCCGGCATGCGTCGCGAACCGACGATGGTTCTCGAGGACCGCCGGCGTGATCGCCCGGTTGTAGCCCGCGGCCGCGAGCAACTCCTCGACCCGTTCGTCAGATGCCTTCGGGCGGGGCGGCCTGGGCCTGTGGCCGCCGAGGTCCGCGGGCGCGGCTGTGGCCTCATCGGGCGGCGATGCCTCCGGCGATCGTGCCGGCCGCCCTGCGCTTGTTGGCGCCGGCGGCTTCAAGGGGTCGGTTCGGCGGCCCCGCTCGGCATGCCCACATGCCTGGCACACGGCGTACGGCCACTCCCCTACCTGTCCCGAACCGCTGCGATCGCCCTCGCGTCGGATCTCAGCCCAGGTGCTGGTTGACCCGCATGCCGGACAGGGCCTTCCCAACGGTCGCCGCACGTGGACTCCGCGAACAGCCGGTTCGACTCGAGTCGCCACCAAACACTCCCCCTCGTCGGAATCTTCGGTTCAGGCCAGGTACGCCGTGAGGACCGCCGCCACGAACGGCGACCGCTTCACCGGACCGTGCTTCTCGGCGAGCCGGTCGATCACGTCAAGGTTTCGAGCCTTGATCCGCAGCGAGACACCGACGTACCGCTCCCCTTTTGTGCCCGGGCCGCGGTCGAACAACCCATCACTCATCGTCGGCTTCTCCGTCGATGCTGCGACGAGCTCATCCAACTCGCCTTGATGAGCCACGATCGCGTCGAGCAGCACGTCGACCTGCGATGCCCGATCCTTCTTGGCGCGGTCGCGCCAGGCCTCGGCCAGCGTGAACGGCACCGAGACCGACACCGGCTTCATGGTGTCCGCGCTCGCGCTGGCGCCGGAGCTTCGCGCCGATGTCGAGGTCTTCTCCGCGCGGGACCTCCTGGGCCTTGGTGCCTTCTGCCCCTCGATGTTCTCCGGCTGCTCGGAACGCTGGGCCGGCGTGCCCGCAGCCGTGCCCTCCTCGGCGGTGGCGCTCTCCTCGGCCAGCGGCTCCGCGGGGTCCGGCGTCGGAGACGGCACCGAGGCGAGAGTCCGGGGTCGCGGCGTGGGCGGAGGCAGCGTCGGCTTCTTCAGTCCCTGGATCGGTGCCATCGGCTCACGGCGGTTCACGCGCTGACCTCCTGATCCATCGACTCCTCGAATCGGCCGATCCGGGTGATGATCGCGTTGGTCAACAGCAGGTGGTCATCGGCGAGCGCTCCCACACTCCCCGGGATGCGCTCCGGCCTACGCCCCTCCTGAAGAGCCTTCCACCAGGGCTCGCCGGCCTCTTCCTCCGTTGCGATCTCTGCGAGCTCATGCACCAATTTGCCCGCGGTGCGCGCGTCGATCGCTGCGCTGGAGTGACGAATGGTGATGACCTCGCCGGCCTCATCCGTGAACAGCGACGCGGCACCGTCCAGCACGGCCTCGATGTCCTCCACGGCGTTGCGCAGGATGCGGGTCGCCTGCCGATCGAAGTCAAACGGAACGACGCCGAGCACCTCGATGTGGGGGTTGGCGTGGCGCACCGCCTCCATCTCGGCGGCCAGTTCGCGAACGTTTCCGATGCTCGACCTGTCGCTCTTCGTCGGAATGATCACCCACCGCGAGGCGCCGAGCACGAGCTGCAGGATCGCCGGCGAGGTCCCGGTGGCCGGCGGAGTGTCGATGACGATCAGGTCGTAGTCCTTGGCGATGGGCGCGAGCGCTTCGGCCAGCATCAGCCGGAACTCGGTCCCCCGACGCTCCTTGCCTTCGACGATCTCCACGATGTGCTTGAGCGCTTCCCGACCCATCGGGATGACGTCAAGGTTCGGCCGCACGTCGCGGATCACTGGCTGGAGTGGCTTGTGAGCGTCGAGGACCTCCAGCATGTGCGCGCCCTGGTCGTTCTCCTCGCTGCGCTTGTAGCCGAGGTCGTCGCCGGCGTCGCCCTGCGGATCAAACTCGATGAACAAGGTGCGCCAGCCGGCGGCAGAGCACAGGCCGGCGAAGTTCGTGGAGGTTGTGGTCTTGCCGACGCCGCCCTTGCCGTTAGCAAAGGTGATGACTCGGCTGAGCACATCCTGGGTCAAGGCCATGGGGAAGACGCCTCCTGGGTGTGTTTCCGATCCTGGGCTCCTCCGATGATGCCGCAACGCACTATCGCGTGGCGGTAGCGACACGCGGTAGCGCCGTGCGGTAGTGCGACGCGGCAGCGGTTGCAGCACCGCAGGCAATGACTGCAGTGCGGCACCGTCGGCCACCACCGCTCCGCACCAGCGCGGCGCAGGAGCGCGCGGCAGTAGTGAACACACCAGGACCGAGCGGTAACGCGGCACGGTGGTGGGGCGCAGTGCCGCGACGCATTGCTTGCCCGCGACACCGAACGCGGTCGTGGAGCCCGGCATCGACGTGCGATGACGTAACGCGATACGGCTCGGCGGTAGTGTGTTGCGGTATTGACCTGCGGTAGTGCGATGCGGCACCACGCCGCGCTAGCGCAGCGCGGTACGTCACTGCGGCATTGTCAGGAAGTGCCGCCGCTTCACCGACCAGCGCCTCTCGTCGACTGTCCTCGCGAGGCGTGGTTGTGCCCGGCGGCGGCCCCGAAGGCCTCCAGAGGGCCGTTCTAGGGCTTCTGGGGCGATGTTTGACGTGGGTCGACCCCTGTCGGAACTACACGCCAGAGATTCGAAGTTCAGAAGCCAAATCGGCCCGAGGCTGGGGGAGGAGTCCCAGGCGGACGCGTTTCGTTCTCGCCTGGTGTCTTTGGAAGATGCAGCGACGTGGCTTGGAGAGTCGGGGATCGACGAGAGTGGCCGGCGGATCCACGTGTGGGCGGGGAGGGGAGGACGTCGTTGAACAGTCGTTGCTCGTGCTCGGGGATGCCGTTGCTGGACGCCACGGCCCGCCAGGAGGCCGCGGCGGCGGTGACTTCGGCCAAGACTTCGACGCCTTGGTCGGCCGTCAGGCCGAAGTAGGGAGCGACCTCGAGAAGCGCATCTCGTTCCTCGCCGCTCGACGTGGCGCCGCCGATCGAGGTGACACGGGACTTGTTCGGATCCGGGTTCGGGTTGACGTCGAACGCCGGCGCGAGCTCCCAGCCACCGGGGGAGTGGAGAAACCCGTGGTTGCGGAAGTGGTCGTCGATGTTGTGAATCGCCGAGAACACTGCCATCCGGCGCCACACGCCAGCCAGGTCAGCGTCGGGTCGGGTCGAATGGTCCGCGATCGCCGCAGCGAGATCGAGGTAATCCGCCGAGCCGCCATCGGTGAGACCGGTCAGCGTCATGGCGCTGGCATAGCCGCGACGAGCCGTGCCGTCACGGTCGAAGCGACGCAGGATCAGCACACTGCGGCCGTCAACCTTGGTCAGGTGGCGGCTGGGCACCTGGAGACCAGCTCGCTCCGCGAGGTCCAACGCGGTCTTCTCCCACGCCATGACGTCCCACTCGTCGCCGGGATGTGGGAACTTCGCGATCGACAGGGATCCGTCGGCATCGATCACCGACGCCTTCGGGCGCGCGCCGCCAAGCGTGGTGCCGCCGACGTCGAGGAGCTCCCGCACGGCGTGCATCTCATCGGTGTCATGGTGCCGCCCCGCGGCCGCCAGCTGGTCCGAGGCATGCAGCAGCCGACCGAGATCGACCAGGCGGGGGATCTCGTGTCCGTCGGCGACGTAGGCAGGGCTGTCGGGACGGCGGTAGCGCAGGGCGCCCTGCCGGGAGTGGTCGGATACGCCCACCAGGTAGTCGACCTCGCTGATCGATGCGGGTCCCGGCCAGGCCTTCTCGATCAGCCTGCGACCCCAACGATCAGGGGCACTGTCGGCGAAGGCTCCCGGCAGGCCCGTGGTGTGACCACGGCCCGCGTCGAGGGGGAGCGCCGGGTCGATGGCGTAGGCATCCCGCCGCGCGAGGTAGCCGGGGGAGTAGGTGAAGGTGGTTGTGACCGCTCGCCCCCGGCGGGTGAAATGAGCGGTTCCGACGTGCACGGCCTGCCCGCCCACGTCCAGGTCGACCTCCAGCTGGGAGTCCATCAGCGCCGCACCCGCTTCGGCAGCACTTGGTCAGCCCGGGCGCGGCCGAGCTCGGTCTCGTATGGGTCGAGAGCCGTCACCGTATCCTCGAGCCGGCCAAGCGCGCGCAGCACGTTGAGGTAGGTCTCCAGCGTCACCGAGGGATCACCGTGCTCGAGCTTGCGGAGGGTCGGGGCAGAGACGCCAGCCCGCTGAGCAACCTGCTCGGCAGTAAGGCCAAGCAGACGCCGCCAGGTCACAACATGCGAGCCGATCCGCTCGGCCGCCAGACCCACCTTCGCTGGACTCGGTCGCTTCATCTCCGCCACATCCCCTTCATACCGAAAGCATCCCTCCTAGAATAACCGACAATCGCAAGGATGCTTTCTATTAACGCCCTGGTCAGCCTCCGGGTTGACCAGCGGCACCGCGGTGCCTAGCTCGTCGGCCAGGCGGAGATCGACGTTCCAACCCACTAGCGCCGAAGGGTGCGAGGCCGCGACCTGCCGGCCGTTGGACCGGGGGATGCCGAATTTGACGCGGCCCTTGATGAACAGCAGCGAGGACGCCGTCGCCATGGCCTCGTGCCAGATCCGGGTGTCGGTGTGGGCGGGGATCAGTAACACCACCCGAGCACCGGTGGCGCCGGCCTCGGCGCAGCGGCGAACCCAGCGCACCCGCGCTTCGCCGTACGG
Source organism: Nocardioides sp. (assembly GCF_030149505.1). Lineage (GTDB taxonomy): Bacteria > Actinomycetota > Actinomycetes > Propionibacteriales > Nocardioidaceae > Nocardioides. The sequence continues at coordinate 9,709 of NZ_JASBRN010000064.1, read as the reverse complement.
TGGGTTGCAGAAGATGCTGGCCGCTGACCACGGCCGCGCAGCGCCGTCCTCGGGGAGCGCATGAAACCTGTCGGCGCCCACCGGATTCTCCGGCGTGGTGCACGGGTCGAGCTCGATCCGGCCGCCCAACACGACGCGAACGGGGTCCAGCACGTACCGGGGTGTCAGATGGACCTGCTCGTCGGCGTCCTCAGCTCGTCGACGCAACCTGTTGTCGAACCGGAAAAGCGCGAGCGCAGTCATCAGACGGGGGAGCGACTCATCGGCCGTGGGCCCGGTCGGCCGCGGCGTTCGGCGAGGTGACCGGCGGCCGCGAGGGTCCAGCAGTGGGCTGCCGCAGAGCAGCGGCCTGCAGAGCGACCGAGGGGTCCGGCGCCCAGCCCGGCTGCTCGGGGAGGCGCTGGTCACCAGGAGTTGCGGTCCGCTCGTCGAAAGAGGCGTGGTCGTGGGTGCCGCCCGTCGCCATGGGAACCAGCGAACCGGTCTCGCGCCGCACCGCGTCCCAAGTCGCGAGCCGGTCCGGCGACGCCTCGCGTCGCTTCAAGGGCATGATCCGGTACTCGCGCCGCACGTCCATCAGCGCGGCCGCGGCGGCGCGATACCCCGACGCTGCCGCGGTCTCCCGGGCGACGCGACGCACGTTGTCGACGGCTGAGACAGGGTCGGTGAAGCGGGACTCGTCGTCGGTCATCAGAACTCCTTACGGCGTTGGGTTACCCGCGGCCGCGGCTCAGCGCGTCGGCCCCGAGGGCGGCTGGGACGTCGGCAACGAGTCCTGGCTCGGCTGCGGCGATGATGCGTTCGGCGCAGCGTTGAGCGCCGAACGCATCAGCGGGACGCTCGATGTCGTGGCTGGAGCAGCCGGCTGACTTGCGTGGCTCCTCTGGCCGGTCACCTCTGCGAGGAGCGCGATGGCGCGGTCGGCGAGGTCAGACCCCGCGTCGTCGCTGTCGTGCCAGCCCGCGGAGGCAGGGAAGTCGCCGTCGGCCTCCCCAGCGGAGAACGCGACTCGTTGCGCCCGCCACTGGGCATGTTCAGCGATCAGGTCCGATGCTGCGCGGAGCTGGTCGACTGTGGGCCCGTCGATCTTGCGTCCCAGGGCGGCGGCGAGCAGGGGCAGCAGCTCTCCCGCTGTGGGCAGGGGCATGTCCGCGGCTTCGCGGTGCTGGCGGTCCCAGTCGGGCCGTGCGCCCGGGGGATGCCCTTCGTAGTCGCAGTAGTGGCCGTCCTCGACGCCGTCGAGGGGATACCCGTCGACGGCCGCGCTCGAAACGGCCCATCTGAGAGCGCCGGACCCGGCGCGCCCGTCCTCAGTCTCGGAGACATAGACGGATCGGAACATGGGACCGGAGTAGGTGCCGCCCTGGTCGAACGACAGGAAGACACAGGTTCCATCGGTGGTCCAGCCGGTCACCGTGCCGTACTGCGCTCGGCCCGCGCCGTCGCGGCGGTAGACACGGGTGCCAGCGGGTGCACTGTCTGGGGCCGCGACCACGGGGCGCGTCGAGGATTCCTCGAGGTGGAGGTAGACCTTGACGTGGTTCTCGATCCGATGCGGGTAGCCGGGATCATCAACCCACGGCGATTCCTGGGCAGGGGACCGGGCGGCATTGGCCGACGAACCGGTCGGATGCTCGCTCATCTCGGCGCTCCTTGTCTGTCGGTGGGATGTGCCCCGGCCCACCGACACAGCGGTGACGGGGCAGGCAAGCTGTGGAGTTGTCAGAACGCCGGAGCGCCGTAGGTGGTGCTGCGCGCGGCGGGGAACGGCATCGGCGTCCGGGAGGACGCCGTGGGCGTCAGGTTGAGCGTCTGTTGCAGGGCGGCCCGCTGGAGCGGGTTGCTGAACCTCGCTATTGGCTCACTGGGCGCGGGCATGTTCACCAGGTCGGTGAGCGTGGCCTCAAGCCGGGAGCGGCGCCCCACCCGGACCGGACCGTCGCGGTGGCGTGGGTGGGCGTCGACCAGGTTGGTGGTGCCGCGGAGCAGTTCGCGACGCAGCGCCTTGCCCAGGTTGTGGGTCACCTCGTGGGTCGCCTGGGCCAGCTCGACCATCTGGGTGGGCTGCAGCGCGAGGGCCACGCCGTGGTCCTCCATCCGGGCCACCGCGGTCGTGAGCTCGCTCTGCTGCCAGAAGCGGCGCATGTTGGGCTCCTGGTCGGCCCTGACGTCAGCCAGGTGGCTGATCTGAGGCTGAAGCGACTCCAGAACCTCGGCACGCTCGTTGAAGAACGCCGCCAGCGTGGCCGTCTTCGGTGACTGGCTGGCCGCCGCCGCGAACGCGCGGCACAAGTACAGCTGGCTGGCGGTGACCTGCCGGGCGGAGTCGGCAGAGATCTCCGGCTCGCCTGCGTAGAAGCTGTCGCTGGCCAGCATCGGGCGCAGGAACCCGGCCAGGCGCTGCTGAGCCGCCGCGAGGTCGGAGGGCGTGGAGACCAGTGCCACCGGCTCAACGACGGTCGACCCAGCCGGCTGCCGCAGTCGCGGGGTTGCGTCCTCGGGGCTCGCGCTCGTGGCGTGCCAGGTCGCTACCCGCGCGGCTTGGGAGAGCACCATGCGCTTCTCATCCAGCCCCATCGAGAACTCCGGCCGATGATGCTGCGCCAGCAATCCGACCTCCTCCAGTCGCGAGTCGAGGACCAGGACCGCCTCCAGCGCGACCGCGACATCGCGCATCACCCACCAGCCGGCACCCGGGTCGGTGCGCCAAGGCTGAGTCTCGGCTGTGGACAGCGCGTGCGAGGCCGACAGCAGCTCGATGGCCGCGGTCCGCCACGACTCCACCGTGCGGTCAGCTGAGGCAGGGGTCAGGTAGTCCGCCTGGGCGCGCCGCTCCTCTAGGGGGAGCGCGGGCAGGGCGAATGCGATGTTGTCCACCAGGCTCGCGAGCTTGTCGTCCAGCCCGGCCAGCGTCGGCTTCGGGGTCCTAGCCGGCAGATGGTCCGGCGGCGGGTACCAGCTGTCCTGGCCGAGGTCGTAGAGCCGTTGCCGCAGCGCGTCGACAACCGCTTCTCGACAATGCAGCAGCTGGTCGACGGCCTGCTCATCGGAGGGAAGCACGTCGTCGCGGATCAGAGCGTTGAGCTCCTGAGCGGCGTTCTCGGAGTGCTCGCCGTAGGTGGTGACCGTCATCGCGGTTCACCCGCCGGTCGCCGGCGACAAGTCGTTGCCATGCCCGGAGAAGCAACCGCCGCGGAGCCAGATCGGACACCGCGGCGGGAGATGGTTGTGGAGAAGTTGGCTACAGGCCCGGCGTTCCGGGGGAGCGGTTCCCCTGATGCGCGGCATGCGCGGTGGGAGGGTTGCTCTTGTCCCGGTCGGGTTCTCGCAGCGCGCGGGCCTGCATCAGCCCGGTTCGAGCACAGTCCGCAGATGGCTTAGGGGCGTGGCCGCCGCCGAAGTGGTTCGGGTCGCCGGGATCGATCAGCGTCACTCGCGGTCCGTAGTCGGCACACATGCGGGCGATCGACGCGGGGATCGGGTCCACGTAGACGTCGTCGAGCCACTCCTCGCGGTTGGTGTCCTCGGCGAACCCGTCGATGAGAACCGAGTCCTGCATGGCCGTTACTGCCTGCTGGTGCGTGGCATAGGGGCCGACGACCTCGGGGCGCGGATGCTCCGAGTCTGCGTACCAGCGCAGGATGACCCACCAACCCGGCGCCTCGGGTCCGCCGTGGGCGTCGACGTAGTCGGTCCAGGTTGCATCAGCCGGCAACGGGGTCGTCATGCCCTGAGAAGCAACCGGCGAAGGGCCGGATCGGACACAGCCAGACCTGCCCGATGCGAGAACTCAGGGCCGGTCAAGCCACGGCGGCGACGCCGCGGCGCAGCAGCCGACGAGCAGAGTCGAGCCGCAGCGAGTGCTGAAGCACCTGAGAGTCCGCCAGCAGGTCGGTGAGACGCTGCTCGAGGTCCGCCAGCCCCGATCGCAGATCACCGACCTGCACGGGCACGTAGCCGGCGGGCCGTCGCTGACCGAAGTCGGTGAGCTCGGCGCGCGCCATGCCCAGGAACGGCAACACCAGGGCGTGCCCCTCCTGGCCGGTCGCGTCCTCGAGCGCGGCGAGCAACGACACCGCATACACGAAGTCCGGGGTCGCGTCGTAGACGTCTCCGGTGCGGCCGGTGGCGGGAACAGTCATCGGAGTTGGTCCTTTCGAGTGAGGTCGGTAGCAGGCTCGACCCCGCTACCTAGTGGAGCAGAGCCGCCCAGAGAGCCGCATCCGACGCGCCCGAGCCGGGGGAGAACAGCCGCGATCGGCAGCCTGTGGATCGCAACCGGACCTTGGGGTGCTCTCACCGCGACCACCCCGACGAGCTCGGGGACAGCGGCGAGTCCTCCGGTCGCGGCCGGGCTGGCGGGGAGGGCGGCACGATCGCGGGCCGACCCGCCTGAACCTGCCCACTGGGCTGGGGGAGTGTCGAGGCCTCCGGCTGGGATCCGTTAGGTGGGGAGGAGGCTGGGCCGGGGTGGTCGGCGGCGGCGTTCTCGGCGCTGTCGGCGGCGAGCTCGGCCGAGAGCCGGTCGCGTTTCGCGCGCACCTCGGCAAGCTCGCCGGCGCGTGGGAAGGCGTCGACGAGGCCGGCGCGGGCCCGCTCGGCCTCCCGTTCGATCTTGCTGGTCTCCATGTCGACGTCGTCGAGCACCCGCTCCAGGCGGCGGGGGAGGTTCTCGACGCGGGTCACCAGGCCCGGGCTCGGTTGTCGCACGTCGCCGGCCTCGACGAGCAGGTGTACCCGGGGCACTTCGACGAGCGAGACGACGTACCGAGGTTGGCCCATCCACGAATCCGCCGACACCTGCAGATGGAGGCCGGCGAGGTCGCACAGCGGGTGCGGGTCGCGCTGGTATGGCTGCACCGCGAGCAAGGCTCGCTGCAACGCTGGGGCGGCGTCTGCCCGCTTGCTGAAGGCCGTGCCGTTGATCCGCATCCAGAATGCGTCGCCGTCGGTGTCGCGTCGCAGCGGAATCGCCGCCAGCAGTTGCTGGCGGTCGGTCGCCAGCCGCTCCAGCCGCGGCCCGGCCTCCCGGATCGTCGCTGCGAGGCTGCGCTGGGCGGACGCCCAGGCCCGCTCGAGGCGCTCGAGCTTGGTCGCGTCGGTCTCTGCCTTTGCCAGCTCCATGATCCGGGGATCGCCTGAGGCCAGCGCCTTCACCTCGGCGTAGGAGAGAGCCGAGTCGCCGATGTCCTCGATCTCGCGCACGTCCAGTCGGCCGCGCATGAGCTGGTTGATGAACTTCGCCTTCCGCTCCACCGTCTGCCACAGGTAGGTGTCGAAGCTCGACTCGGTGACGTACCGGTACACCCGGACGGAGTCGTTCAGGTTGCCCTGTCGCATGATCCGGCCGTCCCGCTGGGCCAGGTCGGCGGGTCGCCACGGGCAGTCGACGTGGTGCAACGCCACCGCGCGGCGCTGGACGTTGGTGCCGACACCCATCTTCTCCGTCGACCCGATCAGCACCGCGATATGCCCGGTGCGCGCCTGCTCGAACAGCCGTGCCTTCGCACGGTCGTTGTTGGCCTCGTGCATGAACCGCACCTTCGGTGCCGGGACGCCGCGTGAGACCAACTGGGCCTTCAACTCCTCATAGGCGTTCCAGCCGGCTCCCGTCGGGGTGCCGAGGTCGCAGAACACCAGCTGCAGCGCGCCGGGCTCAGGGTCGTTGCCGAAGACGACGTCGGCATGGTCGTGGTAAATCCCCGCGACTCGTTCGGCGACCGCGTCGACCTTCGAGGGCTCCCGGTCCAAGAATGCGGCCAGACCGTCGATCTGGTGATCGACGAGCCGCAGGTCCAGTGCGGCGGCCCGGCCGTGGCCGCTGATCTTGAGCATGTTGTCCTCGCTCGGATCCACCTGCCGCGAGGACACGGCGTCGGCCCGCTGCGCGAGCAGGGCCATGAAGTCGACCAGCTCCTGACTCGGTGGGACCACGATCGTCTCGGGTGCTCCGCCCTCCAGATCGGGGGTGGGCAGGTTGAGGTCCTCGGCGGTCTTGACGTCGGCGACCTGGTGCCACAGCCGCAGCAGCTCCGGGACGTTGTTGAACTTCGCGAACCGCGCCTTCATCCGGAACCCCGTCCCCGACGGGGAGAGCTCGAGGTCGGTGACGACCTGCCCGAACGTGGCCGCCCAGGTGTCGAAGTCGCTGATTCCCGCGGCCTCCAGGTCCGCGGGGGCCAGATAGCGCAGCATCGTGTACGCCTCGGCGACGCTGTTGGCGATCGGAGTCGCCGTCATGAACGTGGCCACCCGGCGACCGTGGCGGCCCCGCAGGTACGACATCTTCAGATCGAGGTCGGTGGCCCGGTTCGACCCCTCCACAGCGACACCGGGGATGTTGGAGGCCAGGCGAAGGTTCTTGTAGCCGTGCGCCTCATCCACGCACAGGTAGTCGATCCCGGTGGCCTCGAAGGTGATCGCCGGGTCACGCTCGACGTCGCGCAACTTCTTCAACCGCTCCTCGGCGCGCGCGAGCGTGCCCTCCAGTCGCTTCACCGACAGGCCGCGCTCGGACTTCGAGGCGGCCAGCCACATGCGCAACTGGGTCAGCTGCTCGTCGAGATAGGCCTCCTCAGTGTCCCTGGAGACCGGGATCTTCTCGAACGCCGAGCGAGACATGATGACCGCGTCCCACTCACCGGTCGCGGCCCGGGCCACGAACAGCCGCCGCTTGTCCTTGACCAGGTCCTCGGTGCCACACGTCAGGATCCGGGCCTGCGGGTAGGCCTGAAGCCACTCCCGGGAGAACTGCTCCAGCATGTGGTTGGGCACCACCACGGCCGGCTTCCTGACCAGGCCCAATCGTCGCAGCTCCGAGACACCTGTCACCGCGGCGAGAGTCTTTCCTGCGCCGACCTCGTGGGCCAGCAGCACCGACGGTTGAGCCACCATCCGCGCCACCGCGGCGTGCTGATGCGGCCGCAGCCGCAGCGGGCGGCCCTCATGGACCCGGGCCATGCCCGGGTAGTGCTTGTCCGCGTCGACGTCGTAGGAGCGCAGCACGATCGCGTTCAGCTTGTCGTTGTAAGTGCGCACCAGCTGCTGACACCGCTCCGGGTCCTCCCACAGCCAGGTCGCGAACCGCTCCTGCAGCTCCTCGGCCTTCTCCTGCGCGGCGAACGTGGCGGTCTCGTTCGGGATCCGCCGTCCGTCCGGGGTCTCGTCCGTGACCCGGATCTGTCGCTGCTCCAGGCAGGCTTGGACGATGTCGATCGCGCTGGCCCGCTCGGTGCCCCAGGTGTTCCGGGCAGCCACCGAGTGGCGGTTGCCGCGCACCGACCACACCGACCCGCCGGGGTGCTCCACCTCCACGGTTCGGTCATCGAGGGTCTCGCGCAGGAACTGCTCCACCATCTTGGCCGGCACCCACGGCACGCCGAGCTGGGCGACGATCTCGGTCGGCCCCAGGTCCTCGGGCAGCACCTCGGCCAGTGCGGTCTCGGCCGCCTGGAGCCGGCGCACCATCGGTTGGGCCGACTCGTCGCTGGTCGCGGTGGTGCCCTCGATGAGTTGCTCGAGGACCTCTCCGACGCGCGCCAGCCGCGCGCGGACGTTCCCGGAGAGGAACTCCGCGCGGGGCACCCAGTTGGCCGTCCATCCCTCCTCGCTTCGCTTGACGGTGTCGGGGTCGACGAACGCGAACGCCTCCAGCTCCGTCTCGGCCGCGGCGTGGTCGACGCCGAGCAGCCGGGCGATCTCGCCGGTGCGCAGTTCGCCGTAGGTGTCTAGACACAGCGAAACCGCGTCGGCCGGGGAATCCGCGTGGGTGCGCAGAACCCGGGGAGCGACGACGCGCTCGGTGAAGATGTCGGCCTTGCGCGCGGTGCCGGTCGCGGAGTCGTAGTGCTCGAGGGCGAACACGGCGGGGGAGTGGGGGTCGCCGCGGAACCCGCCCTGGCGCGGCCGCACCTGCGCGAGTACCGGCTCACCGGTCTTCGGGTCGATCCGGCCGGTGTTGCGGCTGGTGACCCGGTTGATCGGCCCGTACCGCGTGACGTAGGCGTCGTACTGCCGGTTCAGCCGCTCCCGCAGCGCGGTCATCCGCTGCTCGCCGGCCATTCCCGGCCCCTTCGGCAAGCTCGCGGCCCTCGGCAGGTCGCCGGGCAGGGGAGTGGTTGCCTCGGCCTCCAACAGCGTGACGACCGTGTCACGCAGCGCGGTGAGCATCCGCAACTCGTTGGCCTGCGACTTCGGTACCTCCAACGGCTCCGGGACGCCGTCGCGTACATGCAGCCAGCCCCCGTCCTCGCCCATGCTGATGTGCCCCTCGGCCAGAACCACCGCCTCGGGCAGCACCAGCGGCTCCTCCGCGGCACCGCGACGCGGCCCCGGGACCGGGGTTTTCGACGCCGCCGTCGGTGTGGGGTTGGTCGCCGGCGTGGTCGTCGGGTGGCTGGTCGGCCGGGATGCGGTCGCGGCAGGGGTGAACAGCGGTCGGACATCGGCGTAGTTGGACAGGTCGAAGGCCAGCTGGCGCCCGAGATCCGTGGCGACCCGTTCAGCGAGGCTCTGGCCGTCGCTGGTCAACGGCGGGCTGACCGCGACTTCGGGCCCGAACCGGCCCGAGCGTGACGTGAGGCGACCGAGCACCCGCGCCGGTTGCTGCACGAACAGCGAGTTGAGGTTGACCTCGGCATCCTCCAGGCCAGCGCCGGCCCGGAACGAAGGCAGCCTCTCCAGGTTGCGCCAGCCCGGCGTGAGGTCGACCGGCTCCTCGTCCTCGGCTCGGCGGCGGAAGATCAGCAGATCGGTGATGACGTCGGTGCCGGCGGCCTGATGGTGGGTCTGATTCGGCAGCCGCAGCGCCGCGACCAGGTCCGCCATGTCGGCGAAGGCGTCCCGGGCAGCCGGGCTCGCCGCGTCCATCGTCCAACGAGAGGTCAGCACGGCGACCACACCGCCGGGGCGCACCAGGTGCAGGCTCTTGTAGATGAAGTAGTTGTGCAGGCTCAGCCCGAGCCGGTTGTACGTGGAGTCGTGGGGCACGACGTCGGCGAAGGGAACGTTGCCGATCACCAGGTCGCGCTTCCCCTCCGGCAGCCGGGTCTCGGCGAACGACTCGGATCGGATGTCCGCGGCCGGGTACAGCAGCGAGGCCACTCGCGCGGTGGTCGGATCCAGCTCGACGCCGACAACGTCGTGGACATGATCGGGCGCGAATCCGATGAAGGTTCCCGACCCACAGCCCGGCTCCAGAACGCGACCGCCGGCAGCCTGGTCGAACCCGGCTTCACCGAGTGCCGACCACAGCGCCTTCACCAGCGCAGCATCGGTGTAGTGCGCGCTCAGCGTCGTACGTGCCGCCGCCGCGCGAGCGCGGCCCTGCAGCAGTTCACGAGCCCGCGTCGCGGCCTCGCTGTGCTGCGCCGTGTCGTCGAAGACGTCCGGCAGCGACCCCCAGCCCGACCAGCGCGCCAACACACCCTGCTCCTGGCCGGAGGGAAGCCGGTTCTCCTCCTCGAGCTGTGCCAGCAGCTCCAGCACCGCCACGTTGGCCGTGAGCCGCTCCCGCGGCGTCGACGGGGCAAGGTCGCGCTGAGAGCCCGGCCGAAATCGCAGCGACTCCGGCTCTTGTGACTGATGTGTGGGTCATGTTCGGCCTGGGAGTGTGGGTCGGTGTCCGCCGAGGGTGAGCATGAGCAGCGCGATGAGGGCGTCGGGGTCTTTGAAGCCGAAGGCCATGCGGGTGCGGAGTCGGATCTTGGTG
>NZ_JASBRN010000063.1 GCF_030149505.1 Nocardioides sp. | reverse complement strand
GGCTCTGGAACATGGCATCCGGACGCCGTATCGCCGCCGCGCGCCGGTCGAACGGCGTGAGGGTCATGGCATCCAGACTCCGGATGCCATGACCGACGCGATCAGTCGACGCCGAGGAACGAGCGGTCGGTGAGGACGATGGGGCCGTCCTCCGTGATCGCGACCGTGTGCTCGGAGTGCGAACCGCGTGAGCCGTCGGCGCTGCGGAGCGTCCAGCCGTCGGGGTCGGTGTAGATCTCGTCGGTGGTGTGCAGGAACCACGGCTCGATGGCGATGACCAGGCCCGGCTGCAGCTTGAAGCCGCGCCCGGCGCGCCCGTCGTTGGGGATGTGCGGATCGCCGTGCATGGTCCGGCCCACGCCGTGCCCCCCGAACTGGGTGTTGATCGACAGGCCGGCGGCGCGCGCGACCCCGGCGATGGCGGCCGAGATGTCGCCGATCTTGTTGCCCGGACGGGCCGCCTCGATGCCGGCCTCCAAGGCGCGACCGGTGACCTCGATGAGTCGGAGGTCCTCCTCGCGCGGGGTGCCGACGACCACGGAGAGAGCGGAGTCGGACACCCAGCCGTCCACGGACGCGGCGAAGTCGACGGAGAGCAGGTCGCCGTCGGCGAGCACGTAGTCGTGGGGGAGGCCGTGCAGCACCGCGTCGTTGACCGAGGTGCACAGCACCTTGCCGAACGGCGAGGCCCCGAACGAGGGGTGGTAGTCGATGTAGCAGGACTCCGCGCCGGCGGCCCGGATCATGTCGTGGGCCAGGGCGTCCAGCTCGAGCAGGTTGACCCCGGGCGCGGCCTTCTCGGCCAGGGCGGAGATCACCGAGGCGACGAAGCGGCCCGCGGGTCGCATCTGCTCGATCTGGGTCGGCGTCCTGAGCTCGATCATGACGCCGACCCTATCGATCGCTGGTGCGGCCTAACTGGTCGGCTTGTCGGCGCCGACGACCCACATCGCGAAGAACTGCGAGCCACCGCCGTACGCGTGGCCCAGCGCCTTGCGCGCGCCGTCGACCTGGTGCTCCCCGGCCGCCCCGCGCACCTGGAGCGCAGCCTCGCCGAAGCGGAGCATGCCGGAGGCGCCGATGGGGTTGGACGACATCACGCCGCCCGAGCAGTTGACCGGGATCCGACCGTCCATCGCCGTGGCGCCGGACTCGGTCAGCTTCCAGCCCCCGCCCTCCTCGGCGAAGCCGAGCGACTCCAGCCACATCGGCTCGAACCACGAGAACGGGACGTAGATCTCGGCCGCGTCGATCTCGTCGATCGGCGAGGTGATGCCGGCCTGCTTGAACAGCGCCGCGGCCGCGTCGCGCGATGCCTGCGGGTTGACCTGGTCGCGCTCGGCCGCGGTGGTGGCCTCCGAGCGCATGACGGTGCCGTGGATCCACGCCGGGTTCGGCGAGGAGGCGGCGGTGTCCTGGTCCACGATCACCAGGGCGCAGGCGCCGTCGGAGGAGGGGCACGTCTCGTCGTACCGGATGGGGTCCCACAGCATCTGGGAGGCCAGCACCTGCTCGACGGTCTTGGCCTCGCGCAGGTGGGCGTAGGGGTTCTTCAGCGCGTTCGTGCGGTCCTTGGCCGCCACGATGGCGCCCACGTGGGTGGGGGCGCCGGAGCGGCGGATGTAGGAGCGCACGTGGGGCGCGAAGTAGCCGCCCGCACCGGCGTGGACCGGCATGTTGAACGGCACCGGCACCGAGAGTGCCCACATCGCGTTGGACTCCGACTGCTTCTCGTAGGCCACGGTCAGCACGCGCTTGTGCACGCCCGACTGCACGAGGGAGGCCGCGACGATCGCCGTCGAGCCGCCCACGGAGCCGGCGGTGTGCACGCGCAGCAGCGGCTTGCCGGCCGCGCCGAGCGACTCGGCGAGGAACAGCTCGGGCATCATCACGCCCTCGAACAGGTCCGGGGCCTTGCCGACGACGATCGCGTCGATGTCGTCGAGGGTCATCCCGGCGTCCGCAAGTGCCCGGTCGATCGCCTCGCGGCACAGGCCGGCCATCGAGACGTCCGCACGCTGGGCGCGGTGGTGGGTCTGGCCGACGCCGACCACCGCGGCAGGCTGCTTGGCCATCAGATCGTCCCTTCCAGGGTGCACATGAAGTTCTGCTGCAGCGCCGGCCCGCTGGTCGCGTGCGCGAGCGCCTTGTCGGACTCGCCGGCCCAGATCCGGCGGGCGGCCTCGCCGACCCGGATGCCGCCGGCGGAGAACATCGGGTTGCTCGCGAGCGCGCCGCCCGACGGGTTGATCCGCACGTCCTCGCCGAGCCCGGCCTCGCGCCGCAGCACGAGCTCCTGGTGGCTGAAGGGCGCGTGCAGCTCGGCGGTGTCGACACCGCCGAGGTCGAGCGCTGCGGCGCAGCGGCGGGCCGACTCGGAGACGGTGAGGTCGCGCGACATCGTCATGGCGTCGACGTACGTCGAGGCGCCGGTGAGCCACGCGGGGCGCTCGCGCACCTCGCGGGCCTTGTCGCCGGCGGCCAGCACGAGGGCGGCGGCGCCATCGGTGACCGGCGCGCAGTCGTGCTTGCGCAGCGGGTCGGCGTACATCGGCCGGGCCAGCAGCTCCTCGACCGAGGAGCCGCCCTTGCGCACGGCGTACTCGTTGGCCTCGGCGTCGCGCAGCGACCGGTCGACGACCTCGGCCATGGCGCGCTCGTCCCAGAGGCCGGCGTCCATGCCGGCGCGGGCCTGGAGGCCCGCCAGCGACACGGTGTCGGGCCACAGCGGGGTCATCGTGTAGGGCTCGAGCTGCAGGGCCAGGGTGCGGCGCAGGACGCCGGCCGAGGACTTGCCGAAGGCGTAGACCAGGGCGGTGTCCACCTCGCCGGTCTGGATCTTGACCCAGGCCTCGTACATCGCCCAGGCCAGGTCCATCTCGACGTGCGACTCGTTGACCGGCGGGATGACCCCGATCGCGTCCACGGCCTGCACGAAGGAGAAGGAGCGGCCGGCGAGGTAGTCGGAGGAGCCGGAGCACCAGAAGCCCACGTCGTGCCGGGTCCACCCGGTCTGCTCGTAGCACTCCTCGAACAGCGGGACCAGCAGCTCCACGCAGGTGGGGGACCCGTCGAACTCGGGCATCTGTCGCTGGGCGAACCCGACGACGGCGACGTCTCTCATCAGTTCTCTCCCCGTCTCAGAGGTGGTGCTTGTAGGTGTCGAAGTCCGCGTCCGGGTCACCCGTCGGCGCGAAGTGGCTGATGTTCTCGATCGTGGTGCCCCACTCCTCGCGGGGCTTCCAGACCGCCTTGACCCGCATGCCCATCCGCACCTCGTCGGCGGGGCAGTCGAGGATCAGGTGCAGGAAGGCGATGTCCGCGCCGTCCAGCAGCACGTACGCCGAGACGTACGGCGGGGTGATCCGCTGCCCGAGGAACGGCACGTTGACGATGCAGAAGGTGGTGACGGTCCCGGTCTGGGAGAGCTCGACCTCCTCGGCGGTCGGGGTGCCGTCGGAGGGGCAGGCAGCCCGGGGCGGCACGTAGACCTTGCCGCAGGTCGGGCAGCGCTGGCCCAGGATCCGGCCCTCGGCCAGGCCTCGGTAGAAGGCGGACTCCTCCGGGCTGGCGGCGTAGGTGTAGTCGAGGCTGACCGGCACGACGATCCCCGTGACGGGGTCCACCGCCCCGGCGGGCGCCACCAGGGGCGCGGCCGGGTCGGGTGCAGGGGAGTCACTGGGCTCGAAGCACGCGATGTCGGTGATCGCGCCGACCCGCTCCTCGGCCCAGCGGATCCGCACCCGCATGCCGGTCGAGACCTCGTCGGGGGAGGCGACGTCCAGCGCGTGCAGCAGCGGCCGGGTCGCCCCGTCCAGGGTGACCAGCGCGAAGGCGAAGGGACGGTCGAAGGGCTGGTGCTTGACCGGCTCCGGCACCCAGGTCCACGACGTCACGGTCCCCTCGGAGGAGACCTCGACGAAGTCCTCCAGCGCGGCGTGGGTCACCGGGTCGTACTCCGGCGGCGGCACGACGACCTGCCCGTCGGAGGTCCGTCCGGCCACGACGACGCCGTCGCGCAGGCCGGTCAGGAAGCGTCCGAGGACGGGTCCGGTGGATCGGGTGTAGTCGAAGGCGACCGTCACCGGTGCCGACAGGGTGCGGGACATGGGATGAAACTAGAACGTGTTCTATGACGAAGGCAACCGTTCTGGCAGGGTGTCCACCATGAAACTGGGACTTCAGCTGGGCTACTGGCAGGCGCAGATGCCGACGCACCACGGCGACCTCGTGCAGGCGGCCGACGAGTCCGGCTTCGACGCGATCTTCACCGCCGAGGCCTGGGGCTCCGATGCCTTCACCCCGCTCGCGTGGTGGGGTCGCGAGACGAGCAACGTGCGGCTCGGCACCTCGATCGTGCAGATGTCCGGACGGACCCCGACGTCGATCGCGATGCACGCCCTCACCCTCGACCACCTCTCCGGCGGCAGGCTGGTCCTCGGCATGGGCGTGAGCGGGCCCCAGGTCGTCGAAGGCTGGTACGGCGAGCCGTTCGCCAAGCCGCTGGCCCGCACCCGCGAGGTCGTCGACATCATCCGCCAGGTGCTGCGCCGTGAGGGCCCGGTCACCAACCCCGGCCCGCACTACCCGTTGCCCTACACCGGTCCCGGGTCGCTCGGCCTGGGCAAGCCGCTGAAGCCGATCACGCACCCGCTGCGCGCCGACGTGCCGATCTGGCTCGGCGCCGAGGGACCCAAGAACGTCGCCCAGACCGCCGAGATCGCCGACGGCTGGATCCCGATCTTCTACACGCCCAAGTCGGCAGGGATGTACCGCCCCTGGCTCGACGAGGGCTTCGCGCGGCCCGGCGCCCGGCGTACCCGCGACGACTTCGAGATCGCGGCCACCTGCCACCTCGAGATCGTCCCGGACGCCGACGCCAAGCGGCGGGCGCTGGACGCGATGAAGCCCTTCGCCGCGCTCTACATGGGCGGCATGGGTGCGGCGGAGATGAACTTCCACAACCAGGTCTTCATCCGGATGGGCTACGAGGAGGTCGCCGTCAAGGTGCAGGAGCTCTACCTCGCCGGCAAGAAGGATGAGGCCACCGCGCTCATCCCCGACGAGCTGGTCGAGGACCTGCACATCATCGGGACGCCGGACGAGGTCAAGGACAAGGTCGCGGAGTGGGAGGACACCGGCGTCACGACCCTGCTGGTCAGCCTCCACACCCCCGACGAGGTACGCCGGGTGGCGGACCTGCTCGCCTGAGCAGGCTGCGCGCGTCCGCCGGCGCGCAGGGTGCTGGACCCGAACTGGAACACGTTCTAGTCTCACGGCCATGACCGCGACCGACACCCCGGCCACCGACACCCTGCGCACCGGCACCCACAACGGCCACCTCATGGTCGCCGCCCTAAAGCGGCACCGCACGAGGCCGGTGATGCACCTCGGCGACACGGTCCTGACCGGCGGCGAGACGGCCGACCGGATCAGCCAGTACGTCCAGGCCTTCGAGTCCCTCGACGCCGGCCGCGGCACCGCAGGCGCCCTGCTCGCGCTGAACCGGCCCGAGGTGCTGTTCATCCTCGGCGCGGGCCAGACCCAGGGCTACCGGCGCACGTCGCTGCACCCGCTCGGCTCGCTCGACGACCACGCCTACGTCATCAACGACGCCGAGATCACCGTGCTGGTCGTCGACCCGGTCTTCGCCGAGCGCGCCGTCGGCCTGCTGGAGAAGTGCCCGGGTCTGAAGCAGGTCCTCACGATCGGCCCCGTGCCCGAGAACCTGGCGCACGTCGGCAAGGACCTCGTCGCCACCGCCGCGCAGTTCGAGCCGCGGCCGCTGGAGGCGGTGCTGCTCCCGCCGGACCACATCACGTCGATCACCTACACCGGCGGCACCACCGGCAAGCCCAAGGGCGTCATCGGCCTCTCGCAGTCGTTCTCGACGATGAGCGCCGTGCAGCTCTCGGAGTGGGAGTGGCCGGAGAACCCGCGCTTCCTCATGTGCACGCCGCTCTCGCACGCGGGCGCCGCCTTCTTCACCCCGACCGTCATCAAGGGCGGCGAGCTGTTCGTGCTCACGAAGTTCGACCCTGCCGAGGTGCTGCGCACCATCGAGGAGCAGAAGATCACGGCCACCATGCTGGTGCCCTCGATGCTCTACGCGCTCATGGACCACCCCGACAGCCGCACGCGCGACCTGTCCTCGCTCGAGACCGTCTACTACGGCGCCTCGGCGATCAACCCGGTCCGGCTCAAGGAGGCGATCGAGCGCTTCGGGCCGATCTTCGCGCAGTACTACGGCCAGTCCGAGGCCCCGATGGTCATCACCTACCTCTCCAAGAGCGACCACGCCGAGGCCGTGGCCAGCGGCAACGACGCGCGGCTGTCCTCCTGCGGCCGCCCCGCGGCGATGGTCCGCACCGCGCTGCTCGGTGAGGACGGCAACCCGGTCGCGGTGGGCGAGCCCGGCGAGATCTGCGTCGCCGGCCCGCTGCTCTCCGGCGGCTACTGGAAGCTCCCGGAGGTCACCGCCGAGACCTTCCGCGACGGCTGGATGCACACCGGCGACGTGGCCCGCGAGGACGAGGACGGCTTCTGGTACATCGTCGACCGCACCAAGGACATGATCGTCACGGGCGGCTTCAACGTCTTCCCGCGCGAGGTCGAGGACGTCGTCGCCGAGCACCCCGCGATCGCCCAGGTCGGCGTGATCGGCACCCCGCACGAGAAGTTCGGCGAGGCGGTCACCGCGATCGTCGTGCTGCGCGAGGGCCACGAGCTCACCGACCAGGTCGTCCACGAGATCCAGGAGATGGTCAAGGAGCGCAAGGGCTCGGTGCAGGCCCCGAAGCAGGTCATCGCGACCGACGCGCTCCCGCTCACCGGTCTCGGCAAGCCCGACAAGAAGGCCCTGCGCGCCCAGTTCTGGACCGGCGACCGCTCCGTCGGCTGACCCCTCGTCGCCGAGCCGGCGCCACGTTCCGGAACCATGCGCCGACTGGGCGTACGACGGTGGGCGGGTCTCACTAGGTGTGTCCCTATTGCAGGAGCGGTTTCCGTGGGCACTGTGCGAGGCATGCCGTACCCCAGTGACCTGACCGACGACCAGTGGAACCTGCTGGAGCCGGTGTTCAACGCGCCGGGCAAGCGCGGCCGCAAGCACGCTGGTGACCTGCGAACCGTGGTAGACGCGATGCTCTACATCGCCCAGACAGGCTGCCAGTGGCGCTACCTTCCGGCGTCGTTCGGGCCGTGGACTCGAGTCTGGTCTCAGTTCCGGCGCTGGTCACGCAACGGCACGTGGGCGCAGGCCCTGACGGTGCTGCATGCGGCCGCGCGGCAAGCGGATGGGCGGGCCGATGAGGTGCCCTCGATGGTCGTCATTGACACCCACCTGGCGCGTGGCGCGTCGAATGGCGGGCTCACCTTCCACGACCGGGGCGGCCCCTACGGGCGCACCAAGGGCGCCAAGCGCGTCATCGCCGTCGACGTGACCGGCCTCCCGGTCGGCGCCCTTGTCGTGCCCGCCTCCACCCACGAGAATCGGGCCAGCGAGCCGATGCTGGAGCACCTGACCCAGCAAGGCGTCACCGGCCGGCTCGAGCTGGTGCTGGTGGACCGCGGGGTCACGACCGCTGCGGCCCGCAGCATCGGCCGCGACCACGACCTCGAGGTCCGCCGGGTCGGATGGGACGACAAGCAACCGGTCTTCCGCCCCATCCGACACGCTTGGCGCGTAGAGGTCGCCCACGGCCGCCTCGGCCGCTCTCGCCGGCTGGCGAAGTCATTCGAGAACACCACCACCTCGGCGACCGGCTGGCTCCAGGTCGCCTGTATCGCCACCACGCTGCGCCATCTGTCCGGTGGGCCCGGCCGCCGACGCCCGGTCGCGCTCGCAGCTTGACCGAGGGAACCGTTCAACCGGGCGTAGCGTCCTACTGACGACCAGGAACCACGCAGATGGGATGGCTAGTGATGAGACGCGTCGCCTTGACTGCAGCCTGCCTTGGGCTCATAGCCGTCGTGAGCGCTTGTGCCGGCGAGGGGACCGCCAGCGACACCGGGGCAGCTAGCCAGGAAGGTGAGATTCGCGTCCTCGACGGCTCTAGTCGAGACGGATCGCAGAATCCCACAGCGGATCGTCGCGGACCGCTCCCCGATGGAGGGGCTGCCCGGTGTGTTGAGTCATACGACCCGAAAGCCGTCACGGGGCGCGCGTTCGCGTTCGATGGAGTGGTGGTGGCAGTAGGCGATTCGGTTTCCGACCGCGGAGACGAGGCGGACCTGGGACTACCTGGAGTCACCTTTGAGGTTCGGGAGTGGTTCTCCGGTGGCCGGGGCGACACGGTCACGGTTGACGCACAACCCCCGACCACGGGCCCCACGGACCCGTCTGATGCGGGGTACGCCTACGGCGTCGGTTCACGGCTACTCGTGAGCGGTGAGGCCAGGTGGGGCGGTTCCCCGCTCGAATCTCCCATCGCATGGGGCTGCGGGTTCAGCCGCTACTACGACCCTGAAACCGCCACGGCTTGGCGTGACGCCCTCGCGCGCTGAACGGCGACCTGGGAACGTCTTCGAGTTGGACAGTCGAGTGTTCGCGCGCCAGGAGCGTGCCGCAATAGGGACACACCCAGTCAGCCCAGCCCGGTGCTCGGGGCGGCCCGGTGGGCGGGGTCGCGCAGCTCGAAGAAGTCGCGCTCGCGGAACCCGAAGGCGGCCGCCACGAGGTTGGACGGCACGGTGCGGACCCGGGTGTTCAACGCGGCCACGTTGCCGTTGTAGAAGCGCCGTGCCGCGGCGATCCGGTCCTCGGTGAGCGCGAGGTCGCCCTGCAGCGCGAGGAACACCTCGCTGGCCCGCAGGTCGGGGTAGGCCTCGGCCCGGGCGAGCACCCGGCCGAGCGCCGAGCCGACCCGGTCCTCGTAGGAGCCGCGTGCGGCGGGACGGTCGCCGGCATGGGCCGTGGCGTCCTCCCGAGCGCGCACCAGCACGTCCAGCAGCTCCCGCTCGTGAGCGGCGTAGCCGCGCACGGCCTCGACCAGGTTCGGGATCAGCTCGTGGCGGCGGGTGAGCTCGACGTCGATGCCGCTCCAGGACTGCTCGACCAGCGCCACCTGCCGGATGAAGCGGTTGTACATCACGACGACCGCGAGGCCGAGCACGAGCAGGAGACCGCCGCCCACCAGGAGCAGCACGCCCGCTCCGCCGCTCATCCCTGGCCCCGCAGCTGACGCCAGACGAACTCGGGGATCCGGTCCGCGATTCCGTCCATGGCGGCGAGCCGGTCCTCGACGAGGGCGGGCGAGTGCTTGCCCGAGCTGATCATCACCAGCGAGTCGCCCTCGGTGCGCCAGGCCAGGTCCGGGCGGGTCAGCAGCATCTCGATCATCTGCGGGTGCAGCACGTCGTAGGCGAACTTCCGGTCCGGCGCCCCGACCGTGAAGGCGCGGTTGAACTGCTCGGAGTCCAGCTGCACGTCGCTGTTGAAGACGCGCCCGAAGAAGCGGCTGACGACGTTCTCCGGGGTCACGGACAGCTCGGGCAGCGCAACGCCGAGGTGCGTGGCCACCACCGAGAAGTGGTAGGTCGAGGTGCGCCGGTTCTTCCCGGAGCCCGTGCGCTGGGAGTACTGGTAGTCGAAGGCGACCGTGGCCCTGCCGTCGTGCTGGCCGAGCAGCACGTTCTGGGCGCGCCGGCCGAAGCCGCGCCCGAACGGCGCGCCCGTGAACCGGTGGACCAACGCGGGGTCCTCGCGGACGTAGGTCCACCCGCGCGAGGCGGCGTACGCCGCGAACGCCTCGCGGCGCTTGCGGGCCTGCTCCAGGGTCCACCAGACGGCCCCGCCCGCGAGGACGAGGAAAGCCAGCGGGAAGAGCAGCGGCAGTGCGCCGACCAGGTCCGAAAGGTCCACGGCGCCAGTCTGGCCGACCGGCGACGAGAGGAGACCCCCGGGTCAGCGGCCCTGGAACTCGGGCTTGCGCTTCTCCAGGAACGCCCGCGGGCCCTCCTTGGCGTCGTCGGAGGAGAAGACCGCGGCGCCCACCTTGGCGTCGTCGGCCCAGCAGTCTTCCTCGTGCTTGCCCTCGGAGTCGCGCATCGTCTTGAGGATCGCCTGGACCGCGAGCGGGCCGTTGGCGGCGATCATGTCGGCGATCTCGCGCGCCTTCTCGAGCGCGGTGCCGTCGGGGACGACGTGCCCGATCAGGCCCAGCTCCTTGGCCTCGGGGGCGAGCAGGGTGCGTCCGGTCAGCAGCAGCTCGGCGGCGACGGTGTAGGGGATCTGGCGGGGGAGCCGCACCGCGGAGCCGCCCATCGGGTAGAGCGACCAGCGCGCCTCGGCGACGCCGAACTTCGCCGACTCGCCCGCCACCCGGATGTCGGTGCCCTGCAGGATCTCGGTGCCACCGGCGATGGCAGGGCCCTCGACGGCCGCGATGAGCGGCTTGGTGAGGCGGAAGCCCTTGAGCAGGCCCTTGATGACCGAGGGGTCGAACTCGCCGGACTCGAAGCTCTCCGAGGGCGGCTTCTCGTCCGCGGTCTTCAGGTCCATCCCGGCGCAGAAGTAGCCGCCGGCGCCGGTGAGGATGCACACGCGGATGGAGTCGTCGGTGTTCACCCGGTCCCAGGCGTCCTCCATGATCCGCAGCATCTCGCTCGACAGCGCGTTGCGGCGCTCGGGACGGTTCATCGTGACGATCAGGACGTGGCCGTCCTGCTCCACCAGGCAGTCGCTCATGGGCCGTGATGCTAGCCACAAACGAGAACGTGTTCTAGTCTCGGGCCGTGGCCCTGAACATCGCAGACCTCTTCGAGCACGCCGTCGACGCCGCCCCGCAGAACCCCGCCCTGAAGGTGGGGGACCGGGTGGCCACCTACGCCGACCTGGAGGCGGACTCCAACCGCCTGGCGCACTACCTGCAGAGCCAGGGCGTCGGCCCCGGCGACCACGTCGCCATCTACGCCAAGAACTCCATCGAGCACGTCGTGGCGGTCCTGGCGACGGTCAAGATCCGCGCGGTGACCATCAACGTCAACTACCGCTACGTCGAGGGCGAGCTCAACTACCTCTTCGACAACGCCGACGTCGTGGCCGTGGTGATGGAGCGCTCCTACGCCGACCTGGTGGCCAAGGTCGCGCCGAACCACGCCAAGCTGACGACCTTCGTGGTCATCCCCGACGCGATCGACCCCGACGACGCCTCGGACGTCTCGTCCTTCGGCGGCGTGCTGTACGCCGACGCGGTCGCCGGCCAGAGCGCCGAGCGCGACTTCGCCGAGCGCAGCGCCGACGACATCCACATCATCTACACCGGCGGCACCACCGGCTTCCCCAAGGGCGTCATGTGGCGCCACGAGGACTTCTGGCGCGTGCTCGGCGGCGGCATCGACTTCTACACCGGGGAGCCGCTGGAGGAGTTCGACCAGTCCAAGCAGGCCACCGACCCCCGGATGACGACCTTCCCGCTCAGCCCGCTCATGCACGGCGGCGCGCAGGCCGGTCTGCTCATGCACCTCTTCGCCGGCCACCTCACGGTGCTCGAGCCGAAGTTCGACCCCCAGCGCACCTGGGAGATCATCGAGCAGGACAAGGTCCAGCTCATCTTCATGACCGGCGACGCGATGGCGCGCCCGCTCATCGAGGAGTTCGAGCGCAAGAAGGCCACCGGCACGCCGTACGACGCCAGCAGCCTCTTCGCCATCTCCAGCTCGGCGGCGATCTTCTCCCCGCCGGTGAAGAAGCGCTGGATGGACGAGTTCACCAACGCGATCTTCACCGACTCCATCGGTGCCACCGAGACCGGCTTCTCCGGCATGGGCATGCAGGACAAGAACGCCATCTCCACCGACGGCCCCGTCGTCGGCCTGGGACCCGCCTCGGTCGTGCTCGACGAGGACAACCGCCCGATCCCGATGACCGAGGTCGGCAGGATCGGTCGCCTGGCCTGCGGCGGCAACGTCCCGGTCGGCTACTACAAGGACCCGGTGAAGTCCGCGGCGACCTTCATCGAGGTCGACGGCGAGCGCTACTCGGTGCCCGGCGACTTCGCGCGGATCGAGACCGACGGGCGCGTGACGCTGCTGGGCCGCGGCTCCAACTGCGTCAACACCGGCGGCGAGAAGGTCTACCCCGAGGAGGTCGAGATGGCGATCAAGGGCCACCCGGCCGTCTACGACACCCTCGTCGTCGGCATCCCGGACGCCACCTACGGCCAGGCGGTCGCGGCCGTGGTCCAGCTCCGCGACGGCGCGTCCCTCGAGCTCGAGGAGCTGCGGGAGTACCTCCGCGCCCACTTGTCGGGCTACAAGCTGCCCCGCTCGCTCACGGTCGTCGACACGATCCCCCGCAACGCCACCGGCAAGGCGCAGTACCCCGCGGCCAAGGAGATGGCGCTCGCTTCCCAGGCCGAGGCCGCGCCCGCCGGCTGAGCCCGTCCCGCCTTCCCCCCACCACCTGCCAGGAGTCACCTGACATGCGCACCCAGATCTGCGACCAGTTCGGCATCGACTACCCGATCATGGCCTTCACGCCCTCCGAGCACGTCGCCGCCGCCGTCTCGCGCGCAGGCGGCCTCGGCGTCCTCGGCTGCGTCCGGTTCAACAGCACCGAGGAGCTCGACCAGACCCTCACCTGGATGGACGAGAACACCGACGGCAAGCCGTACGGCGTGGACGTCGTCATGCCGATGAAGATCCCCACCGAGGGCACCTCGACCGACCTCTCGGCCTACATCCCCGAGGAGCACAAGAAGTTCGTCGACGAGACGCTGCTCAAGCTCGGCGTCCCGCCGCTGCCGGAGGGCGAGGGCCGCGAGGGCGTCCTGGGGTGGCTGCACTCGATGGCGCGCTCGCACGTCGACGTCGCGCTGACCCACCGCCCGGTCTTCATGGCCAACGCGCTCGGCTCCCCGCCGGTCGACGTCATCGAGCAGTGCCACGCCGCCGGCGTGAAGGTCGGCGCGCTGGCCGGCGCCCCGAAGCACGCGCTGAGCCACGTCGCCAACGGCGTCGACATCATCATCGCCCAGGGCTACGAGGCCGGCGGCCATACCGGTGAGATCGCCTCGATGGTCCTGACGCCCGACATCGTCGACGCCGTAGGCCCCGACGTCCCCGTGCTCGGTGCCGGCGGCATCGGCTCGGGCCGGCAGATCGCCGCCTCCATCGCGCTCGGCTCCCAGGGCGTGTGGATGGGCTCGATCTGGCTCGGCACCGAGGAGTACCGCAACCTCTCCAACAACCACGAGGCCTGGGAGACCGCCTTCACCCGGGCGACCTCCGCCGACACCGTGCGCACGCGGGTCTACACCGGCAAGCCCGCGCGCCTGCTCAAGACCAAGTGGACCGAGGCCTGGGCCGAGGAGGGCGCTCCCGCTCCGCTGCCGATGCCGCTGCAGAACCTGCTCGTCGCCGAGGCGCACAACCGGATCGTCGCCAGCAACGACCCCGACGTCATCTCCATGCCGGTCGGCCAGATCGTCGGCCGGATGAACGAGGTGCGCCCCGTCGCCGACGTGATGGCCAGCCTGGTGTCCGAGTTCGAGGAGGCCGTGGCGGCCCTCAACAAGGTCAACGGCTGACGCCCGGGGTGCCTCTGCTGCCCGGACCTCTGCTGCCCGGACCTCTGCTGCGAGGCCCGCGGTCGGAGGGTGTCCTCGACGCGACGTCACACCTAGTGTCCTGGGTGTGACGCACGCGACAGCCGGACCCGTCCGGCGGCTCCTCGTGGCGACGGCAGCCCTGGTGGTGGTGGGCGGCGCGGCCGTCGGCCTCGGGGGCTCGGTCGGTGGCTCGTCGGTGACCGACGCGCCCCGCGCAGCTGTCCCCGTCGCCGACTGCGGCCCCGGGTCCCGCCCGGAGACCGACATCCAGGGCCGGGTGCCGCTCGCCGACTACGTGTCGGGTCGCGCGGGCGAGGGCTACACCTGCAACACCCGCGAGCTGGCGCGGCACGGCACGACCGGTGGCTTCAAGGTACTGCGCTACACCGACCGGACCGGCCGCACCTGCGCCTACTACGACAACACGCTGCTGTTCCCCCGCGACGCCCTCGACAACCTGGTGGACGGCCAGGGAACGGTCGTGCTCGACATGACCCGGCCGAGCCGACCGGTCGAGACGACCCGCCTGACCTCGCCCGCGATGATCAGCCCCCACGAGTCGCTGCTGGTCAACAAGCGCCGAGGACTGCTCGCCGGGGTGCTCGGCACCGCGGCGACGTACCCGGGCATCCTCGACGTCTACGACATCAGCCGGGACTGCCGGGCGCCACGGCTGCTCTCCTCGACGCCGTCGGGCGTGCTGGGGCACGAGAGCGGCTGGTCGAAGGACGGTCGGACGTTCTACACCAGCAGCGCGGTGCAGACCCTGGTCGGCGTCGACCTGACCGACCCCGCGGACCCCGAGACGCTGTTCGTGCGGCCGGGCGTCTACTACCACGGGCTGCGCCTCTCCTCCGACGACCGGACGCTGTACGCCGCCAACCTCGGCACCCCGGGCCCCACGCTGTTGTCCGGGGCCGGTCTGGCCGTGCTCGACGTCTCCGACGTCCACGAGCGGCTGCCGGACGCCGAGCCGCAGGTGATCTCGACCCTCGCCTGGGACGACGCCTCCATCCCGCAGGTGGCCGAGCCCTTCCGCCGCGGCGGGCGCGACTACGTTTTCGAGATCGACGAGTTCATCGACTTCTTCGAGCTCACGGGCCTGGCGGCCTTCCCGCGCTCACCGGTCGGCATCGCCCGCATCATCGACGTCGACGACCCGCGCCGGCCGCGCGTGGTCTCGGAGATCGCCCTGGAGGTGCATGAAGACGAGGTCCGCGACGGCCCGCAGCTGCTTGACCCGGGGGCACTGTTCCCCGCCCAGGGCTACGCCGGGCACTACTGCTCGCTGCCCACCCGCAGGGCGCCCAAGATCGCCGGCTGCTCGATGATCCTGTCGGGGCTGCGGCTCTTCGACATCCGCGACGTCCGCAACCCGCGCGAGGTGGCCTACTTCAACCAGCCGCTGGTGCCGGGGGAGCGGCTGGCGCTGCCGACGCTCGCGGGCGGCTACGCCATGTCCGCGCCCGCCTGGGACAGGCGGCGCGGCCAGGTGTGGTACTCCGACGTCAACACCGGCTTCTACACCGTCAAGCTCACCAACGGGGTCGCCCGGCTCCTGCGCTGAGCTCGTGGTCTGGGGCAGCATGGCTCCGTGCGACCGGACGAGGTGCTCGACGACCTGGTGGCCCGCGGCCAGGAGCCCGGCGGGGCGGTGGCCGTGGTGCGCGGCGGTGAGGTCGAGGTCGACCACGCCGCCGGCACCCGCGGCGCCGACGGCGCACCCTTCACCTGCGACACCCTGGTGATGACCTACTCGGTCGCCAAGCCCGTCGCCGCCTGCGCGACGCTGAGCGCGGTCGCCGACGGGTACCTCGAGCTGGACCTGCCGGTCGCCGAGGTGTGGCCGGACTACGCCGCGCACGGCAAGTCGGGCACGACGGTGCGGCACCTGCTCTCGCACGCGGCCGGGCTGCCCTCCTTCCCACCGGAGGCCGTGGACGTGGCCTTCGACGACCGCGACACCCTCGTCGCCCTGCTGGCGGGAGCCGAGCCGGCACACGCACCGGGTGTGGAAGTGGCCGAGCACGCCCTGACCTACGGTCACCTGCTCGACGAGGTCGTGCGGCGCGCGGGAGCCGGGTCGCTGGCCGACCGCTTCGCCCGGGTCGCCGCGGGTGCCGGCTGGGACCTGCACCTGGTCGTGCCTGAGACGGCCCTGCCACGAGTGGCCGAGGTGACGGTGCTCGACCCTGCGAGCTGGCCGTCGGCGTACCTGGAGGACCCGCGGTGGGGACCAGCGCTGGGACGACCGAGGGGCCTGCTCGATCCTGCCGTGCTCAACAGCACCCGGTGGCGCCGCACCAGCTTCCCCGCCATCGGCCTGCACGCGACCGCGCTCGCGCTGGCCGCGTTCCACGACGACCTGCTGCGCCCCGACGGACACGTCGCCGGGGCGCTGGGGCACGAGCTGTGGACGGCGTACCTGGAGCCCGCGGCCAGCGGTCACGATCGCGTGCTCGACCGTCCGGTGACGTGGTCCCTCGGTCACCAGCTGGACGAGGAGGAGCTGCCGAACGGTCGGGTGCAGCGCGAGATCGGAATGGGTGGGGCGGGGGGCTGCGCCGCCTGGGCCGTCGTCGACGAGGGTTACGGCGCGGCCTACGTGGGCCGAGGCCTCGGCTCGCACGACCGCAGCGGCGCGATCTGGGACGCGGTCACCGCCACGGCCGGTCGGTCCCGCTGAGGGTGGGCCGCTGGACGAGCACGCGGCACCCGGACGATGGCGTGACGCTCCGACGTCGGCTCAGGAGTACGCCGTCCCCCGCTCCTGACGCGTCCACAGCACGCCGTCCCCGGCCGTGGCGCCCTGGGCGATCAGCTCGCGCTTGAGCACCTTGTTGGTGGCCGTCGCCGGCAGGTCGGTGTCGATCCGCACGTAACGCGGCCAGGCCTTGGGGGAGAGGTCGGGCTGCTCGGCCAGGAACGTCTCCAGCTGTGCCGGGGTGAGCTCCTCGCCCTCGTTGAGCACGATCGCCGCCATCACCTGGTCGCCCACGTGCTGGTCGCGCACGGCGTACACCGCCACCCGGTTGAGCTGCGGGAGCCGCTGGAGGATCCGCTCGACCGGGCCGGCGGCGAGGTTCTCCCCGTCCACCCGCATCCAGTCCGCGGTGCGCCCGGCGAGGTAGATCCACCCCTCGGCGTCCTTGTACGCCAGGTCGCCTGACCAGTACATCCCGTGCCGCATCCGGTCGGCGTTGGCGTCGGGGTCGTTGTAGTAGCCCTGGAAGTAGCCGCCGCCGGTCGTGTTGACCAGCTCCCCGACCGCCTCGTCGGCGTTGAGCAGCGCGCCGTGCTCGTCGAAGCGGGCCGGCGGGCACTCGGTGACGGTGTCGGCGTCGTAGACCGCCACGCCGTCCATGCCCTTGCCGATCGAGCCCGGCGGGGTGCCGGGCTCGCGCAGGATGATGATCGCCAGCTCGGTGGAGCCGAAGCCGTCCATCACCTCGCAGCCGAAGCGCCGGGAGAACTCCGCGATGTCGCGGTCGCTGGCCTCGTTGCCGAACGCCACCCGCAGCGTGTTGTCGGCGTCGTCACCGCGCTCGGGCGTGGCGAGCACGTAGGCCAGCGGCTTGCCGACGTAGTTCATGTAGGTCACGCCGTGGCGGCGCACGTCGTCGAGGAAGCGCGACGCGGAGAACTTCGTCGGCACCATCGTCGCGCCCGAGGCGACGGCGACGGCCCAGCCCGCCACCACCGCGTTGGAGTGGAAGAGCGGCATCGAGAGGTAGCAGACGTCGTCGGGGGTGATGGTGAAGCGGTCGACCAGGTTCAGCCCGGAGAAGAGCACCATCAGGTGCGCCACCTGGACGGCCTTCGGGTCACCCGAGGTCCCGGAGGTGAAGATCATCATGAAGGTGTCCATGGCCTCGACCTCGCGCAGAGGCACCAGGTCGTCGGCGGCGCCCAGCTCCTCGGCCCAGGCGGCCGACTCCACGTCCACGACCCGCACCCCACCGAGGTCCACGCCCTCCAGCAGCGGCAGGTGCTCGGCGTCGGTGAGCAGCAGCTGGCACTCGGCGCGGCGCACGTCGGCGGCCAGACCCTCGCCGCGGCGGGTGGTGTTGATGCCGCACAGGACGTAGCCCCCCAGGCCGGCCGCGGCCATCGCCCGCAGCATCGCGGGGGAGTTGCCGAGCAGCGTGCCCACGTGGACCGGGCGCTCCCGGTCGACGCCCGCGAGGACGGCCGCGGCCTCGGCGGAGGCCTCCGCGAGGTGCTCGCGCCAGGTCCAGGACCGGTCCCCGCTGACGACGGCGGTGCCGTCGTCCTCGAGCCTCTCCCGGAGCAGCTGCTGCACGTTCTCGGCCATCGGGCCTCCTGGTGGTGACTGGAACACGTTCTAGTTGACGCGCGTCAACGTATGTCCCACGTCACACCCGGTCAAGCACCCCCGCGCACCTCGGCGTACGTCGTGCCGCGCTCGTCCCGCTCCAGCAGCCGCCCGCGGCCGGCCACGGGGCCCTGGGCGGCGAGGTCGCGCTTGAGCACCTTCGTGGTCGCGGTCCGGGGGAGCTCGTCGAGGTCGGCCAGGAGCCGCACCCACCGCGGCCGGCCCTTGGTGGGCAGGTCGCCCTGGGCGTCGAGGTAGGAGCCCACCTCGTCGGCGGACAGCGGCCGGGAGGTCACGAGCGCGGCCACCACCTGGTCGCCGACGCCCAGCGGGCCGGGGTCGGCGACGGCGTACACCGCCGCCTGCTCGACGGCCGGGTGCCGCAGCCAGATCCGCTCCAGCGGCGCCGCGGCGAGGTTCTCGCCGTCGACCCGCAGCCAGTCGGCCGTGCGACCGGCGAAGTAGACCCACCCGTCGGGGTCGCGGTAGGCGAGGTCGCCGGACCAGTACATCCCGCCGCGCATCCGCTCGGCCTCGGCCTCGGGGTCGTCGTAGTAGCCGGCGAACGCCCCGCCGCCGGTCGTGTTGACCAGCTGCCCGACCGCCTCGTCCGCGTTCAGTAGCCGACCGTCGTCGTCGAAGACCGCGTCGGCGACCGGGGACCCGTCCTCGTGCAGCACCGCCACGCCCGGCAGCGGCCACCCCAGCGCGCCGGCCGGCATGTCGGGGCGCCGCTGCACGACCACGGCGTTCTCGGTGGAGGAGTAGGAGTCCACGACGGTGCAGCCGAAGCGGCGGCCGAACTCCGCGATCGCGCGCTCGTTGGCCTCGTTGCCGAAGACCAGCCGGAGCGGGTTGTCGGCGTCGTCGGGTTGCTCCGGCGTGCCGAGGACGTAGGTGAGCGGCTTGCCGACGTAGTTGGCGTACGTCGCCCCGAACCGACGCACGTCGGGCAGGAAGCCGCTCGCGCTGAACCGCCGGGCCAGCGCGACGGTCGCGCCCCCGGCGAGCGCCGGTCCCCAGCCGGCCATGACGGCGTTGGAGTGGAAGAGCGGCATCGAGAGGTAGGCGACGTCGCCGGGGCCCAGGCCGAACCGCTCGGCCAGCATGGTGCCGGGGCCGGCGATCTTGGCCTGGGTCACCCGGACGGCCTTGGGGTCGCCCGAGGTGCCCGAGGTGAAGATCAGCATCACCAGCGTGTCGGCGTCGACGTCGGTCTCCGGCACGGGAGCGCCTCGGTGGGCGTCCAGCAGCCCGCCCCAGTCCGGTGAGTCCAGGGGCAGCACGGCCGCGGCCGCGGCCTCGTCGTGGCCGTGGTCGAGGTTGGCCAGCAGGTCCACGTGCGCGGCGTCGGTGAGCACGACCTGGCAGTCCGTGCGGCGCACGTCGCCCGCCAGCGCCTCACCGCGGCGGGTCGGGTTGAGCCCGACGACCACGAGGCCGCCGAGGGCGGCCGCGCCGAGGGTCAGCAGGAAGTCCGGGGTGTTCTCGAGGAGCACGCCCACGTGCGGCGGCCGGTCGGGGTCCAGCACGCTGCGCAGCGCGGCGGCGCGGTCACACCCCTCGGCGACGACCTCGGCCCAGGTCAGCTGCTCGTCCTCGAACAGCAGTCCCGGGCGCGGGTCGTCGCGGCGGGCGAGCAGCAGGTCCCGGAGGGTCTCGACGCCCGCTCGCTGCGCTCGCTGCTCGACCACCGGGGGGTGCGGTGGGTCAGGCCGGCTCGGCCGCGAGCACGCGGCCGATCGAGAGGGCCTGCTCGGTGGCGCCACCGAAGGCGAACTCCAGCCGCTTGGCGGTCGTGAAGTAGCGGTGCGCCTCGCCGTCGAGGTCGATGCCGACACCACCGTGCACGTGCACGGTGGTGTGGGCCAGCCGGTGGGCGGCGTCCGCGGCCCACAGCTTCGCGATCGCGACCTCGGTGTCGGCGGGCAGGCCCTCGGCGAGCCGCCAGGCGGCCGACCACAGGGTCAGCCGCTGGCCGAGCACGTCGATGTAGCCGTCGGCCAGTCGCTGGGAGACCGCCTGGAAGGTGCCGATCGGGCGACCGAACTGCTCGCGGGTCTTGGCGTACTGCGCGGTCAGCCGCAGCGCACCCTCGGTGATCCCGAGCAGCTCCGCGGCGGTGGTGACCGTGACCAGGTCGCCCAGGCGGTTCGCGGTGCTGCCGTCCAGCGCGCCGACCGGGGTGCCCGGCGTGCGCAGCAGGTCGAGGCGCACGACGGTGTCGCCGTCGCTCGTGCGGCCCGGGGTGGTGCTGGCGCCGGCGGCACCGGCCTCGACCAGGAACACCCCGACGCCCTCGGGCGTGGTCGCGCTGACGAGGTACGCCGCGGCGCGGTCGCCCGCGCGGACCAGCGACTTGCTGCCGGACAGCACCCAGCCCGCGTCGGTCGAGGTGGCCGAGACGACCGGGAGCGTCGGCAGGTGCGTGCGCTCCTCGGCCAGGGCCACGGTGAGGACCGACTCGCCGCTCGCCGCGCCGGGGAGCCACCGCTCGTTGAGCTCGGCGGAGCCGGCCTCGGCCAGGAGCAGGGCCGCAGCCCCGTGGGTCGCGAGCGGGACCGGCGCGACCCGGCGGCCCGCCTCGTCCAGCACCCGGCACAGCTCGATGAGGCCGAGCCCGGCGCCGCCGTACGACTCCGGGACCGCGAGGGAGAGCAGGCCGGCCTCGCCGAGGGCGGCCCAGAGGTCGGGGTCGAAGCGGGAGCCGGTGGCCTCGACGGCCTTCTGCCGGTCGTTGGTCACGCGGGCGTCGAGGATCTGGGCGGCCAGCGCAGCGGCGTCGTCCTGCTCGGGGGTGAAGGAGAAGTCCATGTCGGTCCGTCCTGGAGGCAGAGGGGAGGCGGGGGTCAGCGCTTCGCGGCAGGCAGGCCGAGACCGACGTAGCCGATGATGTCGCGCTGGATCTCGTTGGTGCCGCCGCCGAAGGTCATGACGAGCGAGGAGCGGTGGAAGCGCTCGAGGCGTCCGGCGAGCACGGCGCCCTCGGAGTCGGCGGTGAGGCCGGAGTGGGGGCCGACGATCTCCATGAGCGAGCGGTAGACGTCCGTCGCCAGCTCGGAGCCGTAGATCTTGGTGGCCGAGGCCTCGGCCGGGGACAGCGCGATGCCGCGGTCGGCGTCGGAGGCCAGCTTCCAGTTCAGCAGGGTGAGCATCTCGACCCGTGCGTGCGCGCGGCCGAGCGCGATCTGCACCCACTCGGCGTCGATGACCCGGTGGCCGTCGGGGTTCTTGGTCTGCTGGGCCCACTCGCGCACGAGCTTCAGCGACTGCGTGAGCGGCGCGGAGGAGGTGAGGGCCACCCGCTCGGCGTTGAGCTGGTCGGTCATGAGCGACCAGCCGCCGTTGAGCTCGCCGACCAGGTTGCCCACGGGCACCCGGACGTCCTCGTAGTAGGTGGCGCTGGTGTGCACGCCGGCGACGGTGTGGACCGGGGTGAAGGAGAAGCCGGGGGAGTCCTTGGGGACCAGGATCATCGACAGGCCCTTGTGGCGGGGCAGGTCGGCGTCGGTGCGGCAGGCCAGCCAGATCCAGTCGGCGTACTGGATGAGCGAGGTCCACATCTTCTGGCCGTTGATGACCCACTCGTCGCCCTCGCGGACCGCCCTGGTCCGCAGCGAGGCGAGGTCGGTGCCCGAGCCGGGCTCGGAGTAGCCGATGGAGAAGTGGAGCTCGCCGGCGAGGATCTTGGGGAGGAAGTACTCCTTCTGCTCCTCGGTCCCGTAGCGCATGATCGTCGGCCCCACCGTGTTGAGCGTCAGGTAGGGGATCGGCACGCCGAAGTCGGCCGCGACGTCGGTGAAGATGAGCTGGTCGACCATCGAGCGCGCCTGGCCGCCGTACTCCTCCGGCCAGCCGATGCCCAGCCAGCCGTCGGTTCCGAGCTGACGGATGACGGCCTTGTAGACGCCCTCCTCGCCGAACTCCCCGGTCGCGGACGAGAGGCCCGCGCGGATCTCGGGCGTGACCAGGTTGCCGAAGTACTCCCGCAGCTCCTCGCGCAGGGCGATCTGGGCGGGTTCGAGGGCGAGGTGCATGTGGTGCTCCCATCGGGGCGGAACGGGGGAGGATGAGTCGCAGGGGGCGCAGGTCCGGGTGTCGCTGGTCACGCCTCGTCAAAAACTATAACCTGTTCTCGTTTTGGTCCACCGTCCCCAGACCCGGGAGGTCCACATGACCGGCACGGCCACCCCCACCGGCACCCGCCACCTCGACCAGGGCATCGCGCCCGACCGCTACGCGCGGGGCTGGCACTGCCTCGGGCTGGAGCGACGCTTCACCGACGGCAAGCCGCACTCCGTGCCCGCCTTCGGCGGCAAGCTCGTCGTCTGGCAGGACAGCACCGGCGGGCTCAACGTCCTGGACGGCTACTGCCGCCACATGGGTGGGGACCTGACCCAGGGCCAGGTCAAGGGCGACGAGATCGCCTGCCCCTTCCACGACTGGCGGTGGGGCGGCGACGGCAAGTGCAAGCAGATCCCCTACGCCCGCCGGGTCCCGCTGCGCGCCCGCACCCAGCGCTACGCGACCGCGATCCGCAACCAGCAGCTCTTCATCTGGTTCGACCCCGAGGGCTCGGCCCCCGACGAGTCGCTGCTGCCACCGGAGCTGCCGGGCCTGACCAGCGGGAAGTACACCGACTGGGTCTGGGAGACCGAGCAGATCGAGGGCTCCAACTGCCGCGAGCTGATCGACAACGTCGTCGACATGGCGCACTTCTACTACGTGCACCTGGCTTTCCCGACCAGCTTCCGCAACGTCTTCGAGGGCCAGCAGGCCACCCAGTTCATGGAGTCCAAGGGCCGCCCCGACGTCAGCGGCGGCTACGGCTCGGAGGACTTCTTCCTCAAGTCCGAGGCGACCTACTACGGCCCGAGCTACATGATCAACTGGCTCTGGACCGACTACAAGGGCTTCAAGACCGAGGTCGTGCTCATCAACACCCACATCGCCACCGGCCCGGACTCCTTCACGCTGCAGTACGGCATCATCGTGGAGAAGCCCGAGGGCATGGACGACGAGACCGCCGCCTTCATCGGCCAGAAGTACGCCGACATGTTCGGCCAGGGCTTCCTGCAGGACGTCCACATCTGGAAGAACAAGGTGCCGGTCCAGAACCCGCTCCTGTGCGAGGAGGACGGCCCGGTCTACCAGCTGCGCCGGTGGTACGAGCAGTTCTACGTCGACGTCGCCGACATCACCCCGGACATGACCGACCGCTTCGAGTTCGAGGTCGACACCGACAAGGCCAACGAGTTCTGGCAGGACGAGGTCGCGGCCAACCTGGCCCGCAAGGCCGAGGAGGACGCCGCCGCCGAGGCTGCGTCCGCGTCCGAGGCGGAGGGTGCCGACCCGGCCCTCATGTCGGGGACCTGAGGTGGCGTCCTTCGTCCCCACCGACCCCGAGACCCTCGAGGACCAGCGGCGCTACACCCAGGCCAGGCTCACCCGGGTCGAGTGCCTGGACTGCCTGGCCGCGGTCGGGGTGAAGAAGAACAGCGAGCACCACACCTCGGTGCAGTGGAGCAGCCAGGCCGCGGCCGCCTGCCCCGACCTCGTACGCCGTCGCGCCGAGAGCCCCGACGGACGGCTGCTGCACCACGCCTGCCCCCGGATGTCGGCGAGCATCGAGGCCGCGGTGCGGGACGGGCGGCTGACCATCGGAGCAGAGGACGGATACTGAACCACCGTGAGCCAGACCTCGAGTGACCCGTCGTATGTGCTGGAGGTCGTCGCCGTCACGGACGAGACGGCCGACGCCCGCTCCATCTCCTTCGCCGTGCCCGAGGGTGCGCAGGACGCCTTCCGCTACAAGCCGGGCCAGTTCCTCACCCTCGCCGTGCCCAGCGACCGCGACGGCCTGGCGGCGCGCTGCTACTCGCTGTCGTCCTCGCCGCACGACGGGGGGCCGCTCACGGTCACCGTCAAGCGCACCGTCGACGGCTACGCCTCCAACTGGGTCTGCGACCACCTCGACGTCGGGTCGACGATGCGGGTGCTGCCGCCGAGCGGCATCTTCACCCCGGCCTCGCTGGACGCCGACCTGCTGCTCTTCGCGGGCGGCTCCGGCGTCACGCCGATCATGTCCATCACCCGCACCGCGCTCGACCAGGGCTCGGGCCGGATCGTGGTGTTCTACGCCAACCGCGACGAGCGGTCGGTCATCTTCGCCTCCGAGCTGACCAGGCTGGCCGCTGAGCACCCCGACCGGCTCCAGGTCGTCCACTGGCTGGAGTCGGTCCAGGGGCTGCCGACCGGTGAGCAGCTGCGCGCGTTCGCGTCGGCCTACACCACCTGGGACGCCTTCGTGTGCGGACCGGCGCCGTTCATGAAGCTGGTGACCACGGCGCTGCGCGAGCTGGAGTTCCCCCGCGAGCGCCGGCACCAGGAGAAGTTCGTCTCCCTGGGCGGCAACCCCTTCGGCGACGTGGCCGAGGTAGCGGCTGCCGCAGCAGAGGTCGCCGCAGCCGAGTCCGACACCGAGGGCGGGGTCGAGCCGGCGGACGGCGTACCGGACGGGCCGCAGGCCCCGGTGCGACTCGAGGTCGAGCTCGACGGCGAGACCCACGTCTTCGACGACTGGCAGCCCGGCACCACGATGCTCGAGCACCTCGAGGCCAGGGGCGTCAAGGCGCCCTACTCGTGCCGCGAAGGGGAGTGCTCGGCCTGCGCCGTGCGGCTGCTGGAGGGCGAGGTCAAGATGCTGCACAACGACGTCCTCGACGACGAGGACATCGCCGACGGCATCCGGCTCGGCTGCCAGTCCGTGCCGGTCACCGACACGGTCCGCGCGACCTACTCCTGACCCCCTGTGACCTGCTCCTGACCCGCTTCGCGCGGGCGCGGCTCACCAGCCGCGCTCGCGCCACTCCGCCAGGTGCGGGCGCTGCTCGCCCAGCGTGGAGTCACCGCCATGACCGGGGTAGAACCACGTGTCGTCGGGCAGCGTGCCGAAGATCTTCTCCTCGACCTCGTCGATGAGCTGGGCGAAGGCGTCGGCGTCCCCGAAGGTCGCGCCGACGCCGCCGGGGAAGAGCGAGTCGCCGGTGAACAGGTGGGTGCCGCCGTCGGCCGTGCGGTGCACGAGTGCCACCGAGCCCGGCGTGTGCCCCGCGATCGCCAGCACCTCCAGCTCGCAGCTGCCCACGGTGACGGCGTCCCCGTGGGCGAGACGACGGTCCACGGCCACCCCCGTCTGCTCGGTGACGGCGTCGGCGTCCGGCTCGCCCACGAGGACGCTCGCGCCGGTGGCCGCGACCACCTCCGCGAGCGCGCGGTGGTGGTCCCAGTGCTGGTGGGTGGTGACGACGGTGGCCAGGCCCCCGTCGCCGAGGAGCTCGAGCAGCGCGGGCGCCTCGCTGGCCGCGTCGACCAGGAGCTGCTCACCGGTCTCGGTGCAGCGCAGCAGGTAGCAGTTGTTGCTCATCTGGGGGTCCACCGCGAGCTTGGTCAGCCGGAGGCAGCCGAGGTCGCGCACCTGCGGGGGTCCACCGGGGGTCACGTCGCCGTCGTAGGAGTCGTCGCTTATCTGGTCGCCGCGTCCGGGAGTCGTGTGCACGCTCACATCCTGCAGGGCGACCGGAGGGAACGCGAGGCTCCGCGCGGGTGTTCCGGTCACTGTCGGCGCTGCGTGAGATGGTGCCCGACGGGCCTCGACCGGCGAACGTGCCGGGGCCCGACGTACGATGACGAACACGTGTTCGAGCGGCTCCGACGGGGCCGGGACCTCGGGCGCGACCGACCGGGCCCGACCCGAGGAGACCTCCCTGTGGCCGACCAGCTGATCATCCGTGGCGCGCGCGAGCACAACCTCAAGGACGTCTCGATCGACCTGCCGCGCGACTCCCTGATCGTCTTCAC
Organism: Nocardioides sp.; assembly: GCF_030149505.1. Lineage (GTDB taxonomy): Bacteria > Actinomycetota > Actinomycetes > Propionibacteriales > Nocardioidaceae > Nocardioides. The sequence continues at coordinate 34,837 of NZ_JASBRN010000063.1, read as the reverse complement.
GGGCCTCTCGGGCAGCGGCAAGTCCTCGCTGGCCTTCGACACGATCTTCGCCGAGGGACAGCGGCGCTACGTCGAGTCGCTCTCGGCGTACGCCCGGCAGTTCCTCGGCCAGATGGACAAGCCCGACGTCGACTTCATCGAGGGCCTCTCGCCCGCGGTCTCGATCGACCAGAAGTCCACCTCGCGCAACCCGCGCTCGACCGTGGGCACGATCACCGAGGTCTACGACTACCTCCGCCTGCTGTACGCGCGCGCCGGTCGCCCGCACTGCCCGACGTGCGGCGCACCGATCGAGCGGCAGACCCCCCAGCAGATCGTCGACCGGGTCCTGACGCTGGAGGAGGGGCGACGCTTCCAGGTCCTCGCGCCCGTCATCCGCGGCCGCAAGGGGGAGTACGTCGAGCTCTTCGGCCAGCTCCAGACCCAGGGCTTCTCCCGCGTGCGCGTCGACGGCGAGACCCACTCCCTCGACAAGCCGCCCTCGCTAGACAAGAAGCTCAAGCACACCATCGAGGTCGTCGTCGACCGGCTCGCGGTCAAGGAGTCGGCCAAGCGTCGGCTCACGGACTCCGTCGAGACCGCGCTCGGCCTCTCCGGGGGTCTGGTCGTCCTCGACTTCGTCGACCTCCCGGAGGACGACGAGCACCGCGAGATGCGGTTCAGCGAGAAGATGGCCTGTCCCAACGAGCACACCATCGACGTCGACGAGCTGGAGCCCCGCTCGTTCTCCTTCAACTCCCCGTTCGGCGCGTGCCCGGCCTGCACCGGCCTCGGCACCCGGATGGAGGTCGACCCCGAGCTGGTGGTCCCCAACCCCTCCGCCACCCTCGGCGAGGGCGCCATCCAGCCGTGGTCGCACGCGCACGTGTCGGACTACTTCCTGCGCCTGCTCGGCGCGCTCGGGGACGAGGTCGGCTTCGACCTCAACACGCCGTGGGAGGACCTCTCGGTCAAGGCGCAGCGCTCGATCCTCGACGGCCACGGCAGCCGCGTGCACGTCGTCACGCGTAACCGCTACGGGCGCGAGCGCGCCTACTTCGCCGACTTCGAGGGCGTGCGCGCCTACGTCGAGCGCCGGCACCGCGAAGCCGAGTCGGACACCAGCCGCGAGCGCTTCGAGTCGTTCATGCGCGAGGTTCCGTGCCCGACCTGCCAGGGCTCGCGCCTCAAAGCGGTCTCGCAGTCGGTGACGCTCCAGTCGTCCTCGGGCGAGCGCAAGGGCATCGCCGACGTCTGCCGCCTGCCGATCAACGAGTCGGCGTCCTTCCTCGCCGACCTCGAGATGACCGCCCGCGAGCGCCAGATCGGCGAGCAGGTGCTCAAGGAGATCCACGAGCGGCTGCGCTTCCTGCTCGACGTGGGCCTGGACTACCTCTCCCTCGACCGCGCCTCCGGCTCGCTGTCCGGCGGCGAGGCGCAGCGCATCCGGCTGGCCACGCAGATCGGTGCCGGCCTGGTCGGCGTCCTCTACGTCCTCGACGAGCCCTCGATCGGGCTGCACCAGCGCGACAACCACCGGTTGATCGAGACCCTCGTGCGACTCAAGGACCTCGGCAACACCCTCATCGTCGTCGAGCACGACGAGGACACCATCAAGGTCGCCGACTGGATCGTCGACATCGGCCCCGGGGCCGGTGAGCACGGGGGCCAGGTCGTCCACAGCGGCACCGTCCCCGAGCTGCTCGCCCACCCCGACTCCGTCACCGGGCAGTACCTCTCCGGTCGCCGGGAGATCCCCGTGCCCGCCGTGCGCCGTCCGCGCACCGTCGGGCGCGAGCTCACGGTCCTGGGTGCGCGCGAGCACAACCTGCGCGACGTCGACGTGACCTTCCCGCTGGGGCTCTTCGTCGCCGTCACGGGCGTCTCCGGCTCCGGCAAGTCGACGTTGGTCAACGACATCCTCTACACCTCGCTGGCCAAGCAGCTCTACAACGCCCGCACCCTCCCGGGGCGGCACCGCGCGATCACCGGCCTCGAGCACGTCGACAAGGTCATCCACGTCGACCAGTCGCCGATCGGTCGCACCCCGCGGTCCAACCCCGCGACGTACACCGGCGTCTTCGACCACGTCCGGAAGCTCTTCGCGGCCACGCCGGAGGCGAAGATGCGCGGCTACCTCCAGGGGCGCTTCTCGTTCAACGTCAAGGGCGGGCGCTGCGAGGCGTGCGCGGGCGACGGCACGATCAAGATCGAGATGAACTTCCTCCCGGACGTCTACGTCCCGTGCGAGGTCTGCCACGGCGCCCGCTACAACCGCGAGACGCTCGAGGTGCACTACAAGGGCAAGACGATCGCCGAGGTCCTCGACATGCCGATCGAGGAGGCGGTGGAGTTCTTCGCCGCCGTCCCCGCGATCGCGCGTCACCTGAAGACCCTCGTCGAGGTGGGCCTGGGGTACGTCCGGCTCGGCCAGCCCGCCACCACGCTGTCCGGTGGCGAGGCCCAGCGGGTCAAGCTGTCGGCCGAGCTGCAGAAGCGCTCCACCGGACGCACCGTCTACGTCCTCGACGAGCCGACCACCGGCCTGCACTTCGAGGACATCCGCAAGCTGCTGCTGGTGCTCGGGCGCCTGGTCGACCAGGGCAACACGGTCTTGGTGATCGAGCACAACCTCGACGTCATCAAGACCGCGGACTGGCTGGTCGACATGGGACCGGAGGGCGGCTCGCGCGGCGGCACCGTCGTGGCCGAGGGCACCCCCGAGCAGGTCGCCGCCCACCCCGAGAGCCACACGGGCCGGTTCCTGGCGCCGCTGCTGGAGGGACGCGAGGCCGAGCAGCCCGAGGCACCGCTGCCGGCCGAGTCGGCACCCGCCGCCGTACGCGCGACCCGCCGGCAGGCGGCCCAGCGCACCGCCAACGAGCGGGCCGCCGAGAAGCGGACCGCGACGACGAAGGCGACGGCGAGGAAGGCTCCTGCCGCCAGGACGACAGCGAAGAAGACGGCTGCGAAGAAGTCGGCGGGCAAGCGGGCTGCGGGGTAGCGGCGAGGCCCGTTCGGGTGTGGGTCGGCTGGCTAGGCTCGCCGCACCATCCCCCGAGAGGACCACGATGAGCGAGCGCACCCAGGCCACGGACCAGCCCACCCAGCCCGTCGCGGGCACCCGGCTCTCGCGCCGCCACGCCCTGACCGGGGTGGCGGGCGTCGGCATCGGCGTGCCGCTCCTGGCCGCTTGCGGCGGCGAGGAGAACGCCGTGGACCCGCAGGCCGCGACCACCCAGACCCCGGCGACGCCCCAGGCGCCTGCCGAGGGCGAGACCGCCGAGGCCGCGTCCTCCTTCGCCTCGACCGCCGACGTCCCCGTGGGCGGCGGCGCGGTCTTCCCCGACGAGGGCCTGGTCGTGACGCAGCCCAGCGACGGCGAGTTCCTCGGCTTCTCCATCACCTGCCCCCACCAGGGGTGCCCGGTCGACCGGGTCACCGAGGAGGGCATCGTCTGCCCGTGCCACGGCTCGGTCTTCGACCTGGCGTCCGGTGCCCCGACGGCGGGTCCGGCCCAGTCGCCGCTCGGCGCCGTCCAGCTGCGGATCCAGGGCACCGACATCTCCCGCGCCTGACCGGCTCTCCCGGCCCCCTGTCGCCCCACCCCACGGCCGTCGGGCACGGGTGCACCACCCGGCCCGGTGTCGGCGCGCACTCGTAGGCTGGGCCGGTGCCCTCCCGACCCGCCCGCCGCACCACCCGAGGGCCACTGTCGTATCGTCCCGAGCCCGGCTCGATCCCCACGAAGCCGGGGGTCTACCGGTTCCGGGACGCGCAGGGCCGGGTCATCTACGTCGGGAAGGCCAAGAGCCTGCGGGCCCGGCTGTCGTCGTACTTCCAGGACGTCGCCAACCTGCACCAGCGCACGGCCACCATGGTCACGACCGCGGCGTCGGTGGAGTGGACGGTGGTCAACACCGAGGTCGAGGCGCTGCAGCTGGAGTACTCCTGGATCAAGGAGTTCGACCCCCGGTTCAACGTCAAGTACCGCGACGACAAGTCCTACCCCTGGCTGGCGGTGACCGTCGGCGAGGAGTTCCCCCGGGTCATGGTCGGGCGGGGGGCCAAGCGCCGCGGCACGCGCTACTTCGGGCCCTACTCCCATGCCTGGGCGATCCGCGAGACCGTCGACATCCTGCTGCGGGTCTTCCCGATGCGCTCGTGCTCCAACGGGGTCTTCAAGCGCTCCGCGCAGGTGGGCCGGCCCTGCCTGCTGGGCTACATCGACAAGTGCTCGGCGCCCTGTGTGGGCAACGTGTCCGCAGAGGAGCACCGCGCGATCGTGGAGGACTTCTGCGACTTCATGGGCGGTCAGACCCGGCCCTTCATCCGGCGCATCGAGAAGGAGATGTACGCCGCGAGCGACGCCCTCGACTTCGAGAAGGCCGCCCGGCTGCGTGACGACCTCGGCGCGATGCAGCGCGCCCTGGAGAAGCAGGCCGTGGTCCTCGGCGACGGCGCCGACGCCGACGTGATCGCATTGGCCGAGGACCCGCTCGAGGTCGCGGTGCAGGTCTTCTACGTCCGCGGTGGGCGCATCCGTGGCCAGCGGGGGTGGGTCGCGGACCGGATGGACGAGGGCGAGACCCCCGACCTGGTGGAGAACTTCCTCCTCCAGCTCTACGCCGGCGACCCCGACTCCATCCCGCGCGAGGTGCTGGTGCCCGCCCTCCCGCCGGACGCCGAGACCCTCGAGGAACTGCTGGGCGACCTGCGGGGGAGCCGGGTGCGGATCCGGGTGCCGCAGCGCGGCGACAAGCGCACCCTCGCCGAGACGGTGGCCACCAACGCCGCCCAGGCACTGGCGCTGCACAAGACCAAGCGGGCCAGCGACCTCACCACTCGCAACCGGGCGCTGGAGGAGATCCAGCAGGCCCTCGAGCTCGACGACGTCCCGCTGCGGATCGAGTGCTACGACGTCTCCAACCTCCAGGGCACCGAGGTCGTGGCCTCCATGGTGGTCTTCGAGGACGGCCTGCCCCGCAAGGGGGAGTACCGCAAGTTCGTCATCCGCGGCGTCGACGGGCAGAACGACGTCGCGTCGATGCACGAGGTGATCACGCGACGCTTCCGCCGGCTGCTGGACGAGCAGGCCCGCTCCGAGCTGCGCCCCGGCGACGAGACGTCCGGCCCGATGCTGGTCGACCCCGAGACCGGACGGCCCCGCAAGTTCGCCTACGCATCCGGTCTCGTGGTCGTCGACGGCGGTCCGCCGCAGGTGGCCGCGGCCCAGCAGGCGCTGGACGAGCTCGGCATCGACGACATCCCGGTCGTGGGCCTGGCCAAGCGGCTGGAGGAGGTGTGGGTGCCGGGCGAGGAGGACCCGGTGATCCTGCCGCGCAGCAGCGAGGGCCTCTACCTCCTGCAGCGGGTCCGCGACGAGGCCCACCGCTTCGCCATCACCCACCACCGCAACCGGCGCTCGAAGTCGATGGTGGAGTCCGTGCTCGACGACGTGCCCGGCCTCGGCGAGGTGCGCCGGCGGACGCTGATGAAGCACTTCGGCTCGCTGAAGAAGCTGCGCGAGGCCGACGTCGAGGAGCTGGCGCAGGTCCCCGGCATCGGCGTGCGCACGGCCGAGGCGATCAAGCAGGCGGTCGCCCCGCAGGGGAGCGGCGCGGACGGGTCCGGCCCTACGGTGATCTCGGTCAACACGGCGACCGGCGAGATCGAGGAGCAGTGAGCATGGCTGGAGGCAGCGAGACCGAGCAGGGGCAGGCCGGCGGCCCGCTGGTGGTCGTCACCGGCATGACCGGAGCCGGTCGCAGCACCGCGGCCAAGGAGCTCGAGGACCTCGGCTACTACGTGGTCGACAACCTCCCGCCGTCGCTGCTGCGCGACGTGGTGCGCCTGGTCGACGAGTCCCGCGGCCCCCAGCAGCCGATCGCCGTGGTCGTCGACGTCCGGTCGGGCTCGTTCTTCGGGACGCTGCAGGCCAACCTCGCCCACGGTGCCACTGGGCGCCGGGCCACCCTGGTCTTCCTCGAGGCCACCGACGAGGTCCTCGTGCGCCGCCAGGAGGCCGCCCGTCGGCCGCACCCGCTCCAGGGCACCGGCCGGCTCCTCGACGGGCTCGAGCGCGAGCGCGCGGTGCTCTCGGACCTGCGCGGGGGCGCCGACCTGCTCATCGACACCTCCGCCCTCAACGTCCACCAGCTCACCGCGCGCATCCGCGAGTCGTTCGGCACCGAGGAGTCGACCCGGCTCCACATCCGCGTCGTCAGCTTCGGCTTCAAGTACGGCATCCCCGTGGACGCCGACTACGTCGCCGACATGCGCTTCCTGCCCAACCCCCACTGGATCCCGGAGCTGAGGCCCGGCACCGGGCGGGACGCCGAGGTGGCGTCGTACGTCCTCTCGCAGCCGGGGGCGGCGGAGTTCCTCGACGCCTACGTGCCGGTGCTCACCGGTGTGGCCGAGGGCTACCTCCGTGAGGGCAAGCGCTTCATGCGCGTGGCCGTCGGGTGCACGGGTGGCAAGCACCGCAGCGTGGCGATGACGGAGGAGATCACGCGCCGGCTCTGCGCGCTGGGCCACCACGCGACCGCGACCCACCGTGACCTCGGGCGGGAGTGAGGTCGACGTGCCCTCCTCCCTCGACCGCGCGCAGGCGGTCGTGGCCCTCGGCGGCGGCCACGGCCTGCACGCCTCGCTACGCGCCCTGCGCCACCTCGTGGACGACGTGGTGGTCGACGACCTGACCGCGATCGTCACCGTCGCGGACAACGGCGGCTCGTCGGGACGGCTGCGCGGGGAGTTCGGCGTGCTGCCTCCCGGCGACCTGCGGATGGCCCTGGCCGCCCTGTGTGGCGAGGACGAGTGGGGCCGCACCTGGGAGGGCGTCCTCCAGCACCGCTTCGCCGGCGACGGCGAGATGAACGGCCACGTCGTGGGCAACCTGCTCATCGTCGCCCTGTGGGAGCAGCTCGGGGACCACGTGGCGGCCCTCGACATCGTCGGACGCCTGCTGGGGGCCAAGGGCCGGGTGCTGCCGATGGCGCTGTGCCCGATGGACATCCACGCCGACGTCCGCGGGCTCGACCCGCAGGACCCCGACGCGCTGCAGGTGGTGCACGGGCAGGTCGAGGTCGCCACGACGGAGGGGGTCATCACCGGCGTCCGCCTCGAGCCGCCGGCCCCGCCGACGAGCCCGGACGCGCTGGCCGCCCTCGCCGCGGCCGACTGGGTCTTCCTCGGCCCGGGCTCGTGGTTCTCCTCGGTGATCCCGCACCTGCTCGTCCCCGACCTGCGTGACGCCCTGGCACGCACCTCCGCCCGGGCCGTCGTGGTGCTCAACCTCGCCGAGCAACCGGGGGAGACCGGGGGGTTCGGGCCCGCCGACCACCTGGCGGTCCTGCTCGAGCACGCGCCCGACCTGGCGGTGCACACGGTGCTCGCGGACCGTCGCACGGTGGAGACCGCCGGGTCCGAGGCTGCGTGGCACCTCGAGGAGACCGTCGCCGCGGCCGGGGCGCGGCTCGTGCTGGCCGACGTGGCGGCGGCGGACGGCTCACCGCGGCACGACCCCCGGCGGCTCGCCGACGCCTACGAGCAGGTCATGGCGGGTGCCGACGTCGCGGCCGACGCGGGTGCCGACCCGGGGCCCGGAGGTCCCGCCGAGGGTCGTTGACGCGCGTGCGAGGATCGGCCGCATGGCGATGACGGCGCAGGTCAAGGCGGAGCTGGCGAGCACCCCCATCACCAAGACCTGCTGCCGGAAGGCGGAGGTCGCCTCCATGCTCCGCTTCGCCGGCGGGCTGCACATCGTGAGCGGTCGGATCGTCGTCGAGGCGGAGCTGGACACCGGCGCCGCCGCGCGCCGGCTGCGCAAGGACGTCTCCGAGGTCTACAACGCCCACTCCGACGTGGTGATGGTGCAGGGCAACGGGCTGCGCAAGGGCAGCCGCTACATCGTCCGAGTGGTCCGCGACGGCGAGGCCCTCGCCCGCCAGACCGGCCTGCTCGACCAGCGCGGTCGCCCCGTGCGCGGTCTGCCTCCTGCGGTGGTGTCCGGCGGCGGCTGCGACGCCGTCGCGGCGTGGCGGGGTGCCTTCCTGGCGCACGGCTCGCTCACCGAGCCCGGCCGCTCGTCCTCGCTCGAGGTCACCTGCCCCGGCTCGGAGGCCGCCCTGGCGCTGGTGGGCGTGGCCCGGCGCCTCGGCATCTCCGCCAAGGCGCGCGAGGTCCGCGGTGTCGACCGCGTGGTGATCCGCGACGGCGACGCGATCGGGCAGCTGCTGACCCGGCTGGGTGCCCACGAGTCGCTCATGGCCTGGGAGGAGCGGCGGATGCGCCGCGAGGTCCGGGCCACCGCCAACCGGCTGGCCAACTTCGACGACGCCAACCTGCGGCGCTCCGCCCGGGCCGCGGTCGCCGCCGGTGCACGGGTCGAGCGGGCCCTGGAGATCCTCGGCGACGAGGTCCCCGACCACCTCAAGCTCGCCGGCAGCCTCCGGGTCGAGCACAAGCAGGCCTCGCTCGAGGAGCTCGGACAGCTGCACGAGCCGGTGCTCACCAAGGATGCCATCGCCGGACGCATCCGCCGCCTGCTCGCCATGGCCGACAAGCGCGCCGAGGAGCTCGGGATCCCCGACACCGAGGCCTCCCTCACCCCGGAGATGCTCGCCGAGGACGCCTGAGGGCTCCCGGCCACGGGTGCGCACGGGCCGCACGACGGCCTACCCGTCGGTATCCCGAGACGGGGTGCACCCGAGGCCTGCCGAACCGTGACAGCCGCTAGGGTGGCCGCGGCCGGGTGACTGAACGCCCGGGAACGCCGTCGAGGCGGGCGACCGAACGCTCGCCACCCAGAGGAGCAGTTATGACCGTGCGCGTAGGCATCAACGGATTCGGCCGCATCGGCCGCAACTTCTTCCGGGCCGTCGCGGCCTCGGGCGCCGACGTCGAGATCGTCGGGATCAACGACCTCACCGACAACGCCGTGCTGGCGCACCTGCTGAAGTACGACTCCATCCTCGGTGTCATGCCCGAGGACGTCGAGTCGACCGGCGACGCCATCGTCGTGGGCGGCCGCGAGATCAAGGTGAGTTCCGAGCGCGAGCCCGGCAACCTCGGCTGGGGCGACCTGGGCGTCGACGTCGTCGTGGAGTCCACCGGCTTCTTCACCGACGCCACCAAGGCCAAGGCCCACGTGGACGCCGGCGCGAAGAAGGTCATCATCTCGGCCCCCGCCTCCAACGAGGACATCACCATCGTGATGGGCGTCAACCACGAGCTCTACGACCCCGCCGCGCACACGGTCATCTCCAACGCCTCGTGCACCACCAACTGCCTGGCTCCCATGGCCAAGGCGCTCCACGACGCCATCGGCATCAACAAGGGCCTGATGACGACGATCCACGCGTACACCGCGGACCAGAACCTGCAGGACAACATCCACAAGGACCTGCGCCGCGCCCGGGCCGCCGCGATCAACATCGTGCCGACCTCCACCGGCGCCGCGAAGGCCATCGGCCTGGTCCTGCCTGAGCTCAAGGGCAAGCTCGACGGCTACGCGCTCCGCGTGCCCACCCCGACCGGCTCGCTGACCGACCTGTCCTTCGAGGCCTCCCGCGAGACCTCGGTCGAGGAGGTCAACGCCGCGGTCGAGGCCGCCGCCGACGGCCGCTTCCTGCGCTACTCCACCGCGCCGATCGTCTCCTCCGACATCGTCACCGACCCGGCCTCGTGCATCTTCGACGCCCCGCTGACCAAGGTCCTGGGCAACCAGGTCAAGGTGGCCGGCTGGTACGACAACGAGTGGGGCTACTCCAACCGCCTCGTGGACCTCATCGGCTTCGTCGGCGAGACCCTCTGAGGATGACGTCGCTCGACCAGCTGCTGGAAGCCGGCGTCGCCGGCAAGCGGGTCCTCGTCCGCTCCGACCTGAACGTCCCGCTCGACGGGTCACGGATCACGGACGACGGGCGCATCCGCGCCAGCGTCCCGACCATCCGGCGGCTCGCCGAGGCCGGTGCCCGCGTCGTGGTGACCGCCCACCTGGGTCGCCCGAAGGGCGCCCCCGAGGAGCGGTACTCCCTGGCCCCGGTGGCCGCCCGCCTCGGCGAGCTGCTCGGCGCCGACGTCGCGTTCGCCCGCGACACGGTGGGGGAGTCGGCGCACGAGACCGTGGCCACGCTCGAGGACGGCCAGGTCGCCCTGCTGGAGAACGTCCGCTTCAACGCGGGCGAGACCAGCAAGGACGACGGTGAGCGGGCCGCGTTCGCCCGGCAGCTGGCCGACCTCGCCGACGCCTTCGTCTCCGACGGCTTCGGCGTGGTCCACCGCAAGCAGGCGAGCGTGTACGACGTCGCCCAGCTGCTCCCCAGCGCCATGGGCACCCTCGTGGCCACCGAGATCGACATGCTGCGGCGCCTCACCGACTCCCCGGAGCGGCCCTACGCCGTGGTGCTGGGCGGCTCGAAGGTCTCCGACAAGCTCGGTGTCATCGACAACCTGCTGGGCAAGGCCGACAGGCTGCTCATCGGCGGCGGCATGGTCTTCACGTTCCTCAAGGCCCAGGGCCACGAGGTCGGCAGGAGCCTGCTCGAGGAGGACCAGCTCGACACGTGCCGGGAGTACCTCGCCCGCGCCGAGGAGCTCGGGGTGCAGATCCTGCTCCCGGGCGACGTCGTGGTCGACACCGAGTTCCCCTCGGGCGACCGCGAGCCGCAGCCTCGGGTCGTGCCGGCCACGGAGATCCCGGCCGACTGCCTGGGTCTCGACATCGGGCCCGCCGCAGGAGCCGACTTCGCCGCGGCGCTCGCCGACGCGCGGACCGTGTTCTGGAACGGCCCGATGGGGGTCTTCGAGGTGCCGCAGTTCGCCGACGGCACCCGGGCGGTCGCCGAGGCCCTCACCCGCACCGAGGGACTGTCCGTCGTGGGCGGGGGCGACTCGGCTGCCGCCGTACGCGCCCTCGGGTTCGACGAGGCCGCCTTCGGCCACATCTCCACCGGTGGCGGAGCCAGCCTGGAGTACCTCGAGGGCAAGTCCCTCCCCGGCATCGACGTCCTGGAAGGCTGACGCACACATGGCACCTGCTGCACGCACCCCACTGATGGCCGGCAACTGGAAGGCGAACCTCAACCACCAGGAGGCCGTCGTCTTGGTGCAGAAGCTCGCCTGGACCCTGTCGGACAAGAAGCACGACCACGCCAAGGCCGAGGTCCTCGTGGTCCCCCCGTTCACCGACCTGCGCTCGGTGCAGACGCTCGTCGACGGCGACCGCCTCCCCATCAAGTACGGCGCCCAGGACTGCTCCGCGCACGACGGCGGCGCCTACACCGGTGAGATCCCGGTGAGCATGCTGGCCAAGCTCGGCTGCTCCTACGTCGTGCTCGGTCACTCCGAGCGCCGGGAGCACCACCACGAGGACGACGCCCTGGTCAGCGCCAAGGCCCACAAGGCGGTCGCCGCCGGCCTGGTCCCGATCGTGTGCGTCGGTGAGGGCCTCGAGGTCCGCCAGGCGGGGGAGCACGTCGCGCACACCCTGGCGCAGGTCGACGGGTCGCTCGCGGGGTTCACCGCGGAGCAGGTCGCCGCCATGGTCGTGGCCTACGAGCCCGTCTGGGCCATCGGCACCGGTGAGGTCGCCACCCCCGAGGACGCCCAGGAGGTCTGCGGCGCGATCCGGGCCCGGGTGCGCGAGGTGCACGGCGACGAGGCGGCCGACGCGCTGCGCATCCTCTACGGCGGGTCGGTCAAGGCCGCCAACGTGGGCGCGATCATGGCGCAGCCCGACGTCGACGGCTGCCTGGTCGGCGGAGCCAGCCTGCAGGCCGACGAGTTCGGCGCGATCTGCCGCTTCTACGACATGCCGGTCCTGTGACGCGGCCCGCCGCGGCCACCGCCCCCTCGATCACGTAGGATCACCGCTCGTGGAACTGCTCTTCACCATCATCCTGATGATCACCAGCGCGCTGATGATCCTGCTGGTGCTCCTGCACAAGGGCCGCGGCGGCGGTCTCTCCGACATGTTCGGCGGCGGCGTCTCCAGCTCGCTCGGCGGATCGTCGGTGGCGGAGCGCAACCTCGACCGACTCACCGTCGGCATCGGTGGCATCTGGTTCGCCACCGTCATCGCGCTGGGCCTCCTGCTCGCCTACTGACCCTCTCGGGCCCGACGAAGGAGACAACCGTGGCTGGTGCTGGAAACGCGATCCGGGGAAGCCGGGTCGGAGCCGGTCCGATGGGCGAGGCGGAGCGCGGTGAGGCCGCGCCCCGACAGACCGTCGCCTACTTCTGCTCCAACGAGCACCGCGTGGTCGTGGCGTTCGCGATCGAGGCCCAGGCCCCCGAGTCGTGGGACTGCCCCAAGTGCGGCCTCCCGGCCAGCCTGGACTGCGACAATCCGCCGCCGGCGCCCAAGACCGAGCCCTACAAGACGCACCTCGCCTACGTGAAGGAGCGGCGCTCGGACAAGGAGGCGGCCGACATCCTCGACGAGGCCCTCGCCCTCCTGCGCTCGCGCCGCAAGTCCGGCGACCTCATCTTCTGACCCTCCGGTCAGAGACGCGAGGCGGCGTCTCGGTCGAGGAACCAGACGGTCTGCTCGCGGCCCGCGGCACCGACGGCGGGCACCTCGTCGACCGGGGGGACGTCCGTGCCGTCCTGGGACAGGGCGCCGGCCAGCGCACGCGCCACGGCCTCGGCCTTGCCCTCGCCACTGACGAGGAACCACGTGGCACGCGTGCGGTTGAGGGCGCGGTAGGTCAGCGAGACGCGCTCCGGCGGCGGCTTGGGGGAGCCGGTGACGCCGACGACGTCGACGTCGGTGGCGTGCACCTGGGGGTGGCCGGGGAAGAGCGAGGCGATGTGCGCGTCCGGGCCGACGCCCAGCATCACGACGTCGAAGCCGTCGGTTGCGTGCCCCGCCAGCTCCGCGGCGTACGCCGTCGCCGCCTCGTCGACGTCGGCGGCCGGCTCCGTGGACGCGACCTCGTGGACCATCCCGGCGGGCACGCCGAGCTCGTCGATGAAGGCCGCCCTGGCCTGGCCGGCGTTGCGGTCGGGCGAGTCGTGCGGGACGAACCGCTCGTCGCCCCACCACAGGTGCACGCGGTCCCAGTCGACGCCGGAGCCGGGGGAGAGCCGGGCGACCTCGCGGTGCACGGCCTCGGCGATCGTGCCCCCGGTCAGGACGACCTGGGGATCGCGTCCTGCGGCCTGCACCTCGGCGAGCGTGCGCAGCAGCGCGCCGGCGACGGTGGTGGCGAGCGCAGGTGCGGTGTCGAGGACCTCGATCCGCGCCGTGCCGCTCACGAACGGTTCCGCAGGTAGTAATCGACCAGACCGCGGGTCGAGGGATCCTGCTCGGCGAGCACCTCGCGGTCGCCGGCCAGCGCAGGACCGAGCTCGGTCGCCAGCTGCTTGCCCAGCTCCACGCCCCACTGGTCGAAGCTGTCGATGCCCCAGACCACGCCCTGCGTGAAGGTGACGTGCTCGTAGAGCGCGACCAGCTGGCCCAGCACCGACGGCGTGAGCCGCGGCGCCATGATCGACGTGGTGGGTCGGTTGCCGGCGAAGACACGCGCGGGAACCACCGCCTCGTCCGTGCCCTCGGCGCGCACCTCGTCGGCGGTCTTGCCGAACGCCAGGGCCCGAGTCTGGGCCACGAAGTTGGCCAGCAGCAGCTCGTGCACGTCCTGCTCCCGCCCGTCGACGCTGTCGGTGAGCGGGTAGGACGGCTGGGCGAAGGCGATGAAGTCGGCGGGCACGACCTGCGTCCCCTGGTGGAGCAGCTGGTAGAAGGCGTGCTGGCCGTTGGTGCCCGGCTCGCCCCAGAAGACCTCGCCGGTGCCGGCGGTGACCGGGCTGCCGTCCCAGCGCACGCTCTTGCCGTTGGACTCCATCGTCAGCTGCTGGAGGTAGGCGGGGAACCGGTGCAGCAGCTGGGCGTAGGGCAGCACGGCGTGGGTGCGGCAGCCGAGGAAGTCGGAGTACCAGACGTTGAGCAGCCCCATGAGGACCGGCACGTTGGCCTCCAGCGGCGCCGTCCGGAAGTGCTCGTCCACGGCGTGCATCCCGGCCAGCAGGTCACGGAACGCGTCGGGACCGACGGCCAGGACCAGCGAGGTCCCGATCGCGGAGTCCAGCGAGTAGCGTCCGCCCACCCAGTCCCAGAACCCGAACGCGTTCTCGGGGTCGATCCCGAAGTCCGCGACCTTGTCCAGGGCGGTGCTGACGGCCACGAAGTGCCGCGCCACGGCGGTGTCCCGCACGTCCTCCGGCAGCCCGTCGAGCAGCCAGGACCGGCACAGCCGCGCGTTGGTGAGGGTCTCCAGGGTCCCGAAGGTCTTGGAGGAGACCACGAAGAGCGTCGTCTCGGGGTCCAGGCCGGCCAGCGTCGTCGCGGCGTCGGTGGGGTCGATGTTGGAGAGGAACCGACACACCGGCCCGTCGGCGTACGGCGCCAGCGCCTCGTAGGCCATGACCGGACCGAGGTCGGAGCCACCGATCCCGATGTTGACCACCGTCTCGATCCGCCGACCGGTCGAGCCGGTCCACGCACCGGACCGGACCTGCTCGGCGAAGGCGAAGACCCGGTCGAGGACGTCGTGGACCTCGGGCACCACGTCGGTGCCGTCCACGACCAGCGAGGCCTCGCGCGGCAGGCGCAGGGCCGTGTGGAGCACGGCCCGGTCCTCGGTGGCGTTCACCCGCTCGCCGCGCAGCATCGCGTCGCGCCGCGCCTCCACCCCGACCTGACGCGCGAGGTCGAGCAGCGCGCCGAGGACGGTGTCGGTGAGGAGGTTCTTCGACAGGTCCACGCGGAGGTCGGCCACCTCGTGGGTGAACCGACCCACCCGAGCCGGGTCCTCGGCGAACCAGCCGCGGAGGTCCGGCTCGAGCGTGCCCGCGAGGATGGTCAGCCGCGACCAGGCCGCGGTGGACGTGGGGTCGACCGGGGCCTGTGCGCCGCTCACGCGCGCGCCTTCTCCATCTGGCCCTCGACGGTCTCGACGAGCTCGCCCCACGAGGCGACGAACTTCTCCACGCCCTCGGTCTCGAGCGAGGCGATCACGTCGTCCCAGTCGACCCCCTGGGCGCGTACGGCGTCGATCAGCTGCTGCGCCTCGGCGGCCCGTCCGGTGACCTGGTCGCCGTCGAGCTCGCCGTGGTCGGCGAACGCCTGCATCGTCTTCTCGGGCATCGTGTTGACCGTGTCGGCCACGACCAGGTCGGTGACGTAGAGCGTGTCGGCGTAGTCGGGGTTCTTGACCCCCGTGGAGGCCCACAGCGGCCGCTGGGCGTTCGCACCGGCCTCGGCCAACCGGCGCCACCGGTCCGAGGCGACGACCTCCTCGTACGCCGCGTAGGCCACCCGCGCGTTGGCGACCGCGGCGCGGCCGCGCAGGGCGAGGGCGTCGTCGGTGCCGATCGCCTCCAGCCGCTTGTCGACCTCGGAGTCCACGCGCGAGACGAAGAACGAGGCCACCGAGCGGATCGTCGACAGGTCGATGCCCGCCTCGTGCGCCTGCTCGAGCCCGGTGAGGTAGGCGTCCATGACCTCGCGGTAGCGCTCGACGCCGAAGATGAGGGTCACGTTGACGCTGATGCCCTCGGCCGTGACCGCCGTGATCGCCGGCAGACCGGCGCGGGTGGCGGGGATCTTGATCAGCACGTTGGAGCGGTCGACGGCCTTCCACAGCGCCCTGGCCGAGGCGATGGTGCCCTCGGTGTCGTGGGCGAGGTCCGGCTCGACCTCGATGGAGACCCGCCCGTCGTGCGCGGTGCGCGCGGCCACCGGCGCCAGGACGTCGCAGGCGTTGCGGACGTCCTCGGTGGTCAGCTCGAAGATCACGCGGTCGACGGGCTCCCCGGCCTCGACGAGCGAGCGGACCTGCTCGTCGTAGCGCTCGCCGTCGGCGATCGCGCCGGCGAAGATCGTCGGGTTGGTCGTGACGCCGACCACCGAGCTGGTCTCGACGAGCTCGGCGAGACCGCCGCTCTCGATCCGCTCGCGTGACAGGTCGTCGAGCCAGATGGACACCCCGGCGTCAGCCAGGGCCTTCAGTCGCTCACTCATGGGATCCTCCCGTTGGATCGGTGGTCGAGTCGCTGCGGTGTGGTGCTCTGCCTGGGTCGCCGGCCGAGGCGGCCGGCGGTGTCGCCGGGTCCGCGTTCAGCGGGCCGCGTCGATGCTGCTGCGGGCCGCGTCGACCACGGCCTGCGCGGTCATCCCGAACTCGGTGTAGAGCCGCTGGTAGTCGGCGGAGGCGCCGTAGTGGTCGATGGAGACGATCCGGCCGGCGTCGCCGACGTACTCCCGCCAGCCCTGCTTCACGCCGGCCTCCACGGAGACGCGGGCCTTGACCTGGGGCGGGAGGACGGTGTCGCGGTAGGCCTGGTCCTGGGCCTCGAACCACTCCACGCACGGCATCGAGACCACGCGGGCGGCCACCCCGGACTCGGCGAGCACGCGGCGGGCCTCGACCGCGATCTGCACCTCGGAGCCAGTGGCGATGAGCACCACCTCGGGCTCGCCGTCGCTGTCGAGCAGGACGTAGCCGCCGCGCTCGACGCCCTCGGCGGAGCCCCAGCGCTCGCCGTCGACGGTGCCGCGCGGGAAGACCGGGACGTTCTGGCGGGTCAGGGCCAGCGCGGCCGGGCGGTCGGTGTGGCGCAGCAGCGTCGCCCAGGCGACCGCCACCTCGTTGGCGTCCGCCGGGCGGATGACGTCGAGGCTGGGCATCGCGCGCAGCGAGGCGATGTGCTCGACCGGCTGGTGCGTGGGGCCGTCCTCGCCCAGGCCGATGGAGTCGTGGGTCCACACGTAGGTGACCGGCAGCTTTGAGAGCGCCGCGACGCGGACGGCTCCGCGCATGTAGTCGGAGAAGGTGAGGAAGGTCCCACCGAAGACGCGGGTCAGGCGGTCGGCGGCGATGCCGTTCATGATCGCGCCCATGCCGTGCTCGCGGATGCCGAAGTGCAGCACGCGTCCCTGGAACGGGTCGGCCTCGTAGCCCTCGGCGCCGTTGTCGGCCGGGAGGAAGGAGGGCGCGCCCTTGATGGTGGTGTTGTTGGAGCCGGCGAGGTCGGCCGAGCCGCCCCACAGCTCGGGCATCACGCCGGCGATGGCGTTGATGACCTGCCCGGAGGCCGAGCGGGTGGCGACACCCTTGGCGTCGGCCTCGAAGGTCGGCAGCGCCTCGACGAGCCCGACGGGGAGCTCGCGGCGCTTGAGCCGGTGCAGGAGCTCGGCGCGGTCGGGGTTCGCTGCGGCCCAGGCGGCGTACGCCTCGTCCCACTGCTTGCCCCATGCCGCGCCGCGCTCGCGCAGGGCCCGGGTGTGGGCCAGGACGTCCTCGGGGACCTCGAAGTGCTGCTCGGGGTCGAAGCCGAGCACCTTCTTGGTGGCCGCGACCTCCTCGGCGCCCAGGGCGCTGCCGTGGGCGGCCTCGGTGCCCTGCGCGTTGGGCGCGGGCCAGGCGATGATCGTGTCGAGGACGACGAGCGACGGCTTGTCGGTGACCTCGGCGGCGGCGCGCACAGCGTCGTAGAGCGCGTGCACGTCCTCCTTGTACGTCGTGCCGCCCTGGGTCCAGTCGACGACCTGCACGTGCCAGCCGTAGGCCTCGTAGCGGGCGGCGACGTCCTCGGTGAAGGCGACGTCGGTGTCGCCCTCGATGGAGATCCGGTTGCGGTCGTAGACCACGGTCAGGTTGCCGAGCTGCTGAGTGCCGGCGATCGAGGACGCCTCACCGCTGACGCCCTCCTGGAGGTCGCCGTCGGAGCACAGGACGTAGACCTGGTGGTCGAAGAGGCTCTCGCCAGCGGGCGCCTCGGGGTCGAGCAGCCCGTGCACGCGGCGGGCGGACATCGCCATGCCGACCGCGTTGGCGACACCCTGGCCCAGGGGACCGGTGGTGACCTCGACGCCTGCGGTGTGGCCCAGCTCGGGGTGACCGGGGGTCTTCGAGCCCCACGTGCGCAGGGCCTGCAGGTCGGAGAGCTCGAGGCCGAAGCCGCCGAGGAAGAGCTGCGTGTAGAGCGTGATGCTCGAGTGGCCGCAGCTGAGCACGAAGCGGTCGCGGGCGATCCACTCCGGGTCGGCCGGGTCGTGCCGCATGACCTTCTGGAACAGCAGGTACGCCGCCGGCGCCAGGCTCATGGCCGTGCCGGGGTGACCGTTCCCCACCTTCTGCACGGCGTCCATCGCCAGCACGCGGGCAGTGTCCACCGCCCGGTCGTCGACGTCGGTCCAGTCCAGCTGCGGGCTGAGGGTCACGTGGTTCCTTCCAGGGGGCGGGGGAGCCTGGTCGCAGGCGGCCACGAGCCTACTCGTGCCGGGCAGTAGACTTCGAGGCGCACCCGCACGTCTCACCCGACTGCACCCCGAACCCATCCAGAGGGGCTCTCCGTGACCCACGTCGGCCAGCCGGCCGCTGCCTCGCAGTGGCACGAGCCGACCCCTGACCACGGGGGCGCCACGTGGCGCGACGTCGTCGCGGCGTACGTCGGGCTGACCAAGCCCCGGGTGATCGAGCTGCTCCTGCTCACCACCGTGCCGGTCATGTTCTTCGCCGCGCGCGGGGTGCCGCCGCTGGGACTGGTGGTGGCGACCGTCGTCGGTGGCACCTTCTCCGCGGGCTCCGCGTCGGTCTTCAACTGCGTCTACGACCGCGACATCGACGAGCAGATGCGGCGCACCCGGCGACGGGCCCTCCCGCGACACATCGTCAGCCCCCGGGCGGCGCTGGTCTTCGGCTCGGTGCTCGGCGTGCTGTCGGTGGTCGTGCTCGCGGTGTGGGTGAACACGCTGTCGGCGGTGCTGGCCGTGGCGGCCGAGGCGTTCTACGTCTTCGTCTACACGATGGTGCTCAAGCGCCGCACGACGCAGAACATCGTGTGGGGCGGCCTCGCCGGGTGCTTCCCGGCCCTCATCGGCTGGACCGCGGTCACCGGCGAGCTCGCCTGGACCCCGGTCGTCCTCTTCGCCGTGGTCTTCTTCTGGACCCCGCCGCACACGTGGGCGCTCGCGCTGCGCTACCGCGAGGACTACGCCAACGTCGACGTGCCCATGCTCCCGGTGGTGGCCTCGGCCCATGCCGTCGCCCGGCAGGTCGTGGCCTACTCGTGGGTCATGGTCGCCACCTCGCTGCTGCTGTGGCCGGTGGCGGGCACGGGCCCGGTCTACCCGGTCGCCGCCGTGCTGCTCGGTGCGGTCTTCCTCGTCGAGGCACACCGGCTGCTCGGGCGGACACGGGGGAGCGAGGACCTGTCGGTGATCAACCCGATGCGCCTCTTCCACGCCTCCAACCTCTACCTCAGCCTGCTCTTCGTGGCCGTCGCGCTGGAACCGCTGCTCCTCGGCTGACCTCCCCTGCACGGCCCCCTCGTAGCCCTCGCCACGACGGATTGGTCGAGGGCCCCGTGAGATGGGTGACTAACTCTTCACCTCCACGAGGGTGTGGAGTGACGACCGGTGGGTAGTGGGAGACGGTCAGGGCGACCGATCGTCGCCGGCGCAGTACCAGGCGGGCCAACGGGTCCGTCTTCCATGGGGGGTCATGAAAGGCATGCAGCACCAGTCAGACGAGCGCGCCTGCGCTTAGCACACCCAGCGTCCGGACCGTCCTCGCATCAGCGTGGTCGTGCCGACGCTCAACGAAGCACGCAACCTCGAGGTCGTGCTGCCCGAGCTCGTCGAGGCCGTGCCGGACCTGCACGAGGTGATCGTCGTCGACGGTGGCTCCGTCGACGGCACGCTGGAGACGGCACGCCGTCTCCTCCCGGACGCGGTGACGTGCACGCAGGTGCGCCGGGGCAAGGGCAACGCCCTGGCCACCGGCTTCGCCCGCGTCACCGGCGACGTCGTGGTCATGTTCGACGCCGACGGCAGCGCCGACCCGGCTGAGATCCCGGCCTTCGTCGCCGCGCTCACGGCCGGCGCCGACTTCGCCAAGGGCAGCCGCTTCACCGCTGGCGGCGGCAGCGCCGACATCACCGCGGTCCGGCGCGCGGGCAACGAGTTCCTCAACACCGTGATGAACCGTGGTTTCGGGACCCGGTTCAGCGACCTCTGCTACGGCTACAACGCGTTCTGGGCCGACCAGCTCCCGGTGCTCGACCTGCCGGAGCACGAGAAGCCCGGTCCCGCGGACGGGACGATGCTGTGGGGTGACGGCTTCGAGATCGAGACCGTCATCAACTGCCGCTTCGCCGCCGCCGGGGTGAAGATCACCGAGGTGCCGAGCGTCGAGCGGCTGCGCATCTTCGGCAGCAGCAACCTGCACGCCGTCAAGGACGGGGTGCGGGTGCTGCGCACGATCCGCACCGAGCGATCGCGAGCGCGTCGCTCCGGGCACCTGGGCCGCCTGAGCCGCACGGTCCTGTCCGGCCAGGCCGCTCGCCGCGGCGGCTCCGCCGACCTGTCGCGACTCGCCTCGTGAGCGCCCCGACCCGTGCACGCGGGTCGGGCCGGACACCATCCACCCCGCAGGGCAGCGCCCCCGGCCGGGTGACGATGGTGACCGCCCGCTGCCAGCCCGAGATCGGCGGCATCGAGTCGCACGTCGCCGAGGTGGCTGCCCGCCTGGCCCGGCGCGGCTGGGACGTCGAGGTCCTCACCACCGACCGCTCCGGCGAGCTCGCGCGCACCGAGCGCGTCGCGGGCTACGTCGTACGACGCTTCCGCGCGTTCCCCGCCCGGCGTGACTGGTACCTCGCACCCGGGATCTTCTGGTCCCTGCTGCGCCACCGGCGCGACCTCGTGCACGTGCAGGGCGTCCACACGCTGGTGCCCGTCGTCGCGATGCTCGCCTGCCTGCTGCGCCGCACGCCGTTCGTCCTGACCTTCCACACCGGTGGCTCCTCGAGCAGCTTCCGGCACCGGGCCCGCGGCACCCAGTTCCGGCTCCTCGCGCCGATGCTGCGGCGCGCACGGGTCCTGGTGGGGGTCTCGGACCACGAGCGCCTGCTCTTCGACGAGGTGCTGGGCGAGCCCGGCCGCGTGCAGCTGGTCCGCAACGGCGGCACCCTCCCCGTGGTGGCCGTCCCGGACAGCGACGAGGCCGCCGCACAGGAGCCGGTGGTGGTGAGCATCGGCCGGCTGGAGCGGTACAAGGGCCACCACCGGGTCCTCGAGGCGCTGCCGCACCTGCTTCCGCACCACCCGGGCGTCCGGGTGGAGATCCTCGGCAGCGGACCCTACGAGCAGGAGCTGCTCGCACTGGCCGAGCGGCTCGGTGTCGCGGACCGCGTCGAGATCCACTTCGTGCCCCCTCCGGACCGGGCCGCGATGGCCCGTCGTCTCTCCCGGGCGGCCGTCGTCACCCTGGTCAGCGACTACGAGGCGCACCCCGTGGCGGTGATGGAGGCGCTGAGCCTCGGTCGCCCCGTGGTGGTCGCCCGCACCTCCGGCCTCACCGAGCTGGTCGAGCGTGGCTGGGCCGTCGGTGTCGAGGCGGATGCCGCCCCGCGGGTCGTCGCCGAGGCGTTGCTCGCCCAGCTCGAGGACCCGGTGGGTCCCGACCCCTCCGAGCTCCCCACCTGGGAGACGTGCGTGGACGGGCTCGAGGAGGTCTACGCCGAGACACTGCCGTCGCCGCGCGCGCGGGCGGTCCTGGACGTCCGGGAACCGGCGTGACGTCCTCCGCGGTGGAGCCGGCCGACCGGCCGGCCCACCCCCCGGCCGACCCGACGCCCGACAGCACCGACAGCGGGCACACCGATCACCGGCTCGCCATGAGCTGCCTGGTGGCGGCCCTGGCCCTGGTCGGCCACGCCACGGCGTACGCCCTCGGGTGGGCGGGGTGGACCGGCCCCGCCCTGGTCCTCTGGTACGCCGCGCTCGTGGCCCTGGTGGTGCCGTTCGCGCTGCTGCTGACCTCGGCCGGCACCAGCCCGCGCGACCGCCTCCTCGGCTCCGTGGCGTACGGCGTGGCGCTGCACCTGTCCTTCCTGCTCACGAGCCCGGTCCTCTCGACCCGCTTCGACGAGACCCTGCACGTGACGACGCTGCTGCAGCTGCTCGACGGCAGCATCTTCGGCGAGCACAGCATGCTGCCCGTGAGCCCGCACTACCCGGGCCTGGAGCTGGTCAGCGTGGCGATCGTGTGGCTGACCGGCGTCCCACCCGTCGTCGCCCAGCTGGCGACCGTGCTGCTGGCCCGGGTCGTGCTCCTGCTTGCGCTCTTCGCCCTGGGCACGCGGCTCGGCCGCTCGACCCGCGTCGGCGCGGTCGTGGTGCTCCTCTACTCCGGCAGCACCCACTTCTACTTCTTCAACGCCATGTTCAGCTACCAGACGGTGGCCGTGGCGATGCTGGTGGCGACGGTCGTGCTGCTGCTGCAGGCCTCCGACACCACCGGCCGGCGGACCTGGCTGCTGCTCGGGGCCGCCCAGGCCACGCTGGCCGCCCTGACGATCACCCACCACCTCACCAGCTGGCTCACGCTCGCCGCCCTGTGGGCGGTCGCCGCGCTGCTCGCCCTCGGTCAGGAGCGCCGCCGCGCCCGCCTGGTGCTGTGGACCGCCGAGGCCGGCACCGCGGTCGCCGCCCTCTGGACGACCGTCGTGGCGCCGCTCCTCGTCCGCTACCTCGGACCGCTGGCCGACACCGCCGGCTCCGAGCTGGCCCGCCTCGTCACCCTCGACGCCACGGGGTCGCGCGCCGTCCTGGAGTCCGGCGGCAACGCGACCCCGCTGTGGCAGGTCGCGGTGATGGCCGCCTCGATCCTGCTGTGGTGCGCGCTGCTGGTGCCCGCCCTGCTGGCCACCGTGCGTGGCCGCACGGTGGTGCGCTCGCGCGCCCACCTCGTGCTGGCCGGCCTCGCGGCGGCGTACCCCCTGCTGCACCTGGTGCGCTTCTTCCCCACCGCCGCCGAGATGGCCGACCGCGCGTCGAGCTTCGTCACGATGGCCGCTGCCCTGGTGGTGGCGGTGTGGCTGGTGCCGCGCCTGGACCGGGCCCGACGGCTCGTCGCGCCCGGCACGGTGCTCCTCGTCCTCGGTGGTGTGCTGCTCGGCGGCGGCCAGGACTGGCAGCGAGTGCCCGGCCCCTACCTCCCCGGCGCGGAGCAGCGCTCGGTCGACGCCACGACGGTCGCGTTCGGCCGGTGGGCCGGCCGCTACCTGCCCGAGGGCTCGCGGATCGCCTCGGACGTCACCCTCAACCGGGTCCTGCCGAACTTCGCGCCCGTCGAGCCCGTCACCTCCCAGACGGGGTCGGACAACCTGACCCCGGTGTTCCTCGCGCCGACCGTCGACGACGCGGTCGTCGAGGCCCTGCAGGACAACCAGGTCGACTTCGTGGTGGTCGACACGCGCACCATCGGGCAGACCGCGCTGTCGAGCAGCTACTACGAGGCCGGCGCGGCCTTCGGCGAGGGCGCGGTCACGCCGACCCGCCAGATGCTGCTCAAGTTCGACGGCGCGCCCGGCTTCGAGCGGGTCCTCGACGGCGACATCGTCGTGTGGGACGTCCGTTCCCTGCGTGGCGAGGCCTCGGAGTTCGCCGAGCGACCGGACCCCGGCATGCCGGGCACCTGGCACCCCTGGCAGGTCGGGCTCACCGCGGCCGCCGGGCTGCTGCTCCTGCTGCGGCGCCGCCACCTGGTGGCCCCCGTGCGCGACGCCGCCGGGGGCCGGATGTGGGTCTGGGCCCTCGCGCTACCCGCCCTGATGGCCACCGGCGCGCTCGCCGTGGGCTTGGACGTCCTGCCCCGCGCGGGTGCGACGTTGCTGGTCTGCCTGGTGCTGGCCGCGCTCGTGGTCGTGCCCGACCATCGCGCCCCGGATCGCGGACGCGTCGGGGCCGTCACGGTCGCGCTCCGCGCGGCGACCACCGCCCTGGTCGCGCTGGCCGCCGTCGTGGCCGTCCGCTCGTCCTGGGAAGCGCTGGTCGTCGAGGAGCTCCCGTCACCGCCGAGCGTGCGGACCGAGCCGCTCAGCGAGGGCGGCGCGAGCGACGGGGGTCGCCCGTGAGCACCCGGGACCGGGGTGTGCTCGCCCCCTTCCGCAGCCTGCTGGGGGCGCAGGCGCTCGGCACCGTCCTCGGCCTGCTGTTCTGGGTCCTGGTCGCCCGCGCCGTCGCCGCGCCCGAGGTCGGTGTGGCCGCCGCGGCCATCACGACCCAGACCCTGCTCGGCCTGCTGGTCTCCCTCGGTCTCGGCACCCACCTGGTCGCCGAGCTCCCCGCACACCCGGTCGCTCGCCAGCACCAGCTGCTGCGCCGCTCGCTGCTGGCGGTCGCGGTGGTCGGGGCCGGCGCCGGTCTGCTGCTGGTGCTCGCCGCCGGCCCGCTCGGGCTGCTGGGGGAGAGCCTCGCGGCAGCGGTGGCCGGGCCGCTGGACGCCACCTCGATGGTGCTCGGTGTCGTCGGCGCCGGGTGGGCGCTCGTGGTCGACGAGGCCACCCTCGGACTGCGACGCTCGTCGCTGCAGGTGTGGCGCAACCTGTGCGCCTCCGGCCTGCGCTTCCCGCTCGTCGCGGGGCTCCTGCTCCTCGGCCCCGGGGGTCCCGCCGACTCGACGGTCCTCCAGCTGGCCTGGGTCGCACCCCTGCTGCTCTCCGTGGCCCTGCTCGTGCTGGTCGTGCACCGTGGCACCGAGCCGGGGGAGCAGGTGTCAGCCACCGGCCCCACCCTCGCCGAGGACGTACGCCGGGCCGCGCGACCGGCCCTGGACCACCAGGGCCTGAACCTGGCCGTCGCCGCGGCCACGCAGGTGGTCCCGGTGGTCGCGGCCGTCGCGCTCGCACCGGTCGACAACGCCGCCTTCACGATCGCCTGGCGGGTCGCCACCGTGGCCTTCCTGCCGCCGTACCTCGTGGCCGTGGCGTTGTACGCCCACGGCGCGAGCCTCGACGCGGACACCTTCCGCGGCACGATGGGGCGCACGCTCCCCGCAGCCCTGGTGCTCAGCCTCGGCCTCTGCGTGGGCGCGGTTGCCCTGGGCCGCCCCGGGCTCCTCGTCTTCGGCCAGCAGTACGCCGAAGCCTCCTACCTCCTGCTCTGCCTGCTCGTCCCGGCCGGGACCTGGATGGTCGTCAAGGACCACCTCGTGGCCTGGTGGCGGGCGCAGCGGGAGTTCCGGCTGGCGACCCGCGTGGCCGCAGCCTCCGTGCTGCTCGAGGTCGGCGCCGCCGGCCTGGGCGCCACCGTCGGCGGCGCACGGGGCCTGGCCCTCGGCTGGCTGGGCGGCATGGCCCTCAGCGCGCTGCTCGGGTGGCGCTGGTGGAGCCGGCCCCTGGTCGGCCTGCCGTGGTCCCTCACCCTGCGGGACCGCACACACGCCGGGTCGCACCCACCCGGTCCCGCCCCCGATCCCACTCTCGGCCCCACGACCTCGAGCCCCAGGACGACACCGATGCCCACCCCCACCTCCACCCTCGACCGCCGGGCCGACCACCGGGCCGACCGCCGAGACGACCGCCGGGACGACCGGGGCGCCCTGCGCCCCGTGGCAGCCGGCCTCCTCGCCGTCGTCGGCGTCGCTGTGCTCGGCACCGCGCTGGTCGCCGGTCTCGGCAGCCTGGGCACCGCCCCCGGCGACCGCGGCGACGACGACGCCGCGAGCACGGTCGCCGCCGAGGTCGCGGAGTGCGACGTCGAGCGACGCCGGGACCTGCTGGTCGACCTGGGAGTTCAGGTCGCCACCGGTGACCCCGCGCAGCCCCTGCGCAGCACCCGCGAGGTCCGACGCCTCGTCGCCCGAGCCGCCGACGCGGGCGCGAGCGTCGTCTCCACCGACGTCGGCTGGCCCGACGTGCAGCCGAGCCGCGGCACGCCGCCGCGCTGGGACGGCCTGGACCGCTTGCTGCAGGCCGCCGCGGCCCGGGACCTGCGGATCCGCGTCCAGCTCACCGGCATGCCCTCCTGGGCCCTCGACGACCCGGCAGCCTCCCCGGAGGCCGCGCGCTGGCAGCCGCCCCGCAGTCCCGCAGAGCTGCGCCGGTGGCAGGGGTTCGTGCGGTCCGCGCTGCAGCACCTCGACGGCCGCGCCGACTTCGTCGAGATCTGGAACGAGCCCGACAACCCGACGTACTGGACGACCGGGGTCGACCCGGCCGCCTTCGCCCGCCTGCTGGAGGCCACTGCGCCGGTGGCGCGTCGCTGGGCACCCGACGCGCGACTGGTCACCGGTGGCCTGGCCGACAACGACATCGGCTACCTCGAGGCGCTCTACGCTGCCCTGGCCCCGGGGGAGCGGCCCTTCGACCTGGTCGGGGTGCACCCCTTCGCCGGCTCCCGGCCGCCCGCCTCGCAGGACCCCGAGGCCCGCTACGAGAGCGAACTCGGCACCGTCGACCTCACCTACACCGGCTACCGCGACCTGCACGACGTGATGACCGCCAACGGCGACGGCGACCTGGGGCTGTACCTCGGCGAGTTCGGCTACAGCACCGCCGCGCAGGACGGGTACGACGCCGTCCCCGACGACCTGAGGGCGCGCTACCTCCCACAGGCCCTCGACCTGGCCGCCTGCGACCGGTTCGTGGCCGGGATCGGGTGGTACTACCTGCACCCGACCCGCTGGGACGACCCGGCCTGGACCCTGCTGGACGAGCGCCTGCGCCCCTCCCTCACCTACGACGCGCTCGTCGCCTGGACGCAGGGGCGCGTGTGAAGGCGCACGACGGCGGTCCGGAGTTGGTAGCGTGCGCCCGTCGGTCCCGGGGGGTGGCCGGCAGGTCCCTGTCCTGCCACCAGGAGGTCACCGCCCGTGCCGCACGTGCCCTTGCCGAGCCTCTCGGTCTGCCGTTGCGGGCACCGTCGCGACGCTCACCAGCACTACCGGCCCGGCAGCGACTGCGGCCTGTGCGCCTGCACCCGGTTCCGGGCGCGCCTGTTCGGGCGGTCGTCCGGTGACGGCGAGCCCAGCGGGGACCGCCCGCACTCCTGACGCGTCGGCCGCGGTGCGTCCGCTGCCGGTGCTGATGTACCACTCCGTCGGCGGTGCCGTGCCGGCCCGGTTGCGCGAGCTCTCGGTGCCTGCCGACCGGCTCGACGAGCAGCTCGGTGCCCTCGCCGACGCGGGCTACGCCCTGCTCGGGTTGACCGAGGCACTGGCCCGGCACGCCCGGGGCGACCGGGTCGTCGCGCTGACCTTCGACGACGGCTACACCGACTTCGTCCACGCCGGTCTGGAGGTGCTCGCGCGCCACGACGCCCGCAGCACCCTCTACGTCCCCACCCGCCACCTCGGCGGGCACGCCACCTGGCTGCCCGACGGCGGCCACCTGGCGATCCTCGACGGCGAGGCGGTCCGGGAGGTCGCCGACCGCGGCCACGAGATCGGCAGCCACGGAGCGGTGCACGTCCCCCTCGACGTCCTCCCCGGCGCCCTGGCTGCGGCCCAGCTCCGGGAGAGCCGGCAGGTGCTCGAGGACGTGGCGGCACGTCGCGTGGAGTCCTTCTGCTACCCGCACGGCTACCACTCCCGCCGGCTGCGCGAGCAGGTGCGGCGGGCGGGCTACACCAACGCGTGCGCCATCGGGCACCGCACCAGCCCGCCCGGCGAGGACCCGTGGGCCGTGTCCCGGCTGCTCGTCGGACCCGACCACGACGGGCCGGCCGTGCTGCGGCTGGTCCAGGAGGGCGGCCCCCGCGGGGCGGTCCCCGCCCTCAAGCGCCTGGCCGGCCCGGCCTGGCGCGCCACCCGCCGTACGGCGCTCGCGACCGGGAGGACCTGGACATGACCGACACCACCGACCCCGCCTCCCTGCCTGCCCACGACCCGGTCCCGGCCGCGACGCAGGAGCCCGCCCCGGACCCGCGGCCCGTGGCCAGCATCGGCGTGCTGGTCTGCACCCACGCCCCCGAGCGCCTCGACCAGGTCGCCCGCGCCGTGGCGTCCCTGGACACCCAGACCCGGGTGCCCGACGAGGTCCTGGTGATGGTGGACGGCACCGATCAGCTGGCCAGGCTCGTCCGCGCGGCCCTCCCGCCGGTCCTGCCGCGCACCGGGCTCACCGTGCGGGTCACCGCCGTGGGCCGCAACCGCGGTGTCTCGGTGGCGCGCACGCTCGGCGCGGAGCAGATGAGCACCGACGTCGTCGCCTTCCTCGACGACGACGCCGAGGCGGAGCCGGGCTGGCTGGCCGCCCTCGCCGTCCCGTTGGACGACCCCCGGGTCATCGGCAGCTCGGGGTGGTCGGAGCCCGCGTGGATCGGCCGGCGACCCGCGTGGCTGCCCGACGAGTTCCTGTGGACGGTCGGCTGCTCCTACGCCGGCATGCCGACCGAACCTGCCCGGGTCCGCAACGTCTACGGCGGGTGCGCGGCCGTGCGCCGCCAGCTCTTCCTCGACCTGGGCGGGTACGACGCCGACCTGGGCCATGGCGCCGGTCGCAGCGGCGGCGGGGAGGAGGCCGACTTCGGTCTCCGGGCCGCGGCAGCGACCGGCGGGGAGTTCGCGTTCGAGCCCTCGGCCGTCATCCGCCACCGCGTGCCCGCGGCCCGGCTGACCTGGCGCTACTACCTCGAGCGCTGCCGCAGCGAGGGCGAGCTGAAGGCGCACATGGCCGCCGCGGCCGCGCCCGGCTCGCTCGGCCCCGAGGTCGGCTTCGCCCGGGCCCTGCCCGGTGCGGCGGTGCGCGCCCTGCTGCGCCCCGGCCACCGCGCGGAGGCCCTGGGACTGGTGCTGGGGGCGCTGGCCGTGATCCTCGGCCTGGTCACCGGGTCGGTCCAGGCCCGGCGGCAGAGGAGACGGGCGTGAGGGTCCTGCTGCTGGCGCAGTTCTACCCCCCGGTCATCGGCGGGGAGGAGCGCCACGTCCGCAACCTGGCCGTGGCGCTGGCCGCGCGCGGCCTCGACGTGCACGTCGCGACCCTCGACACCGACCGGGGGACCCCGCAGCAGGACCCGGGCGTGACCGTCCACGTCCTGGAGCACGTCGGGTCGCGGGTCCCGGGCCTCTACCCGACGGCCGACCGGCCCCTGGCCCTGCCGGTCCCGGACCCGCTGACCACCCGCGAGCTCTCCCGCTTGGTGCGCGAGGTCCGGCCCGACGTGGTGCACGCCCACAACTGGATCGTCAGCTCGTGGACCGCGCTGCCCTCGGCGTACCGCATCCCGCTCGTGCTCTCCCTGCACGACTACGGCCACGTGTGTGCCACCAAGCGGCTCATGCGCGACACCCACCCGTGCGAGGGCCCGAGCCCGCGCCGCTGCCTGCCGTGCGCGGGGGAGCACTACGGCCCCGGCCGCGGCCAGGTGGTGTACGCCGCCGTGCGCGCCGGGCTGCCGTGGCGCCGCCGCGCGGCCGACCTGTTCACCCCGGTCAGCTCCTACGTCGCCCGGGCCAACGGGCTGGACACCGACGGATCGCCCTTCGAGGTCGTCCCCAACTTCGTGCCCGACGAGCTGCTCGTGCGGGACCGGTCACCCCGGGACCCCGACCTCCCGGACGCCCCCTACCTCTTCTTCGCCGGCGACCTCTCGGAGCAGAAGGGCATCGGCACGCTCCTGCGCGCCTGGGAGCGGCTGCCCGTGGGCCGCCCGGAGCTGGTGCTGGTCGGGCGTCCCTCGATGCCGCTCGACGACCTGCCCGCGGGTGTCTCCGTGCACCACCACTGGGAGCACGAACGCGTGGTCAGCGGCTTCCAGCACGCGCTCGCCGCGGCCCTGCCGAGCCAGTGGCCCGACCCGTGCCCCACGACCGTGCTGGAGGCGATGGCCCTCGGGACGCCCCTGGTGACCACCCACCTCGGCGGGATCGCCGACATGGTCACCCACGAGCGCTCGGCGCTCGTCGTGCCACCCGGGGACGTGCCCGCCACGACCGCAGCGCTGCGGCGCCTGGTCGAGGACGACGTGCTGCGGGCCCGGCTGTCGGCGGGCGGTCGGGAGGACGTGCGGCCGTTCCTGCAGGGCCGGGTGGCCGAGCAGCTCGAGGGCGCCTACCGCAGGCTGGCGGCGAGCGCGGGCTCGGCGGCGGCCGCCGGGGGCTGAGCCGGCTGCGGGTGGCGCACCCGCAGCAGCACCCAGGTCGTGGAGGCGGCCAGCACGCCGGCACCCAGCAGGTGCACGCCGACCAGCAGCTCGGGCAGACCGGTGAAGTACTGCACGAAGCCGACCAGCCCCTGCGCCAGCTGGAGGCCCAGCAGCAGCCAGGTCGCCCGGACGGCGGCGCGGTCGGCGCGGGTCGCGTGCAGGGCCGCACCCAGACCGATGGTCATGCCGATGTAGAGGAAGACGGAGTCGGCGTGCAGCTGGCTCCACTGCACGGGGTCCAGGCCGTTGCGCGCGACGTCGGCGTCGCCGGCGTGCGGGCCGGAGCCGGTCACGATCGTGCCGAGGTAGAGCACGACGTAGCCGACCGCGAAGACCCCCCAGGCCAGCGTCACCAGCGGGCCCCGGGCGGCCGGCACCGGCCGGTCGAGCTGCTGGAGGAAGCGCACCGACAGGGAGACCAGCACCATCGAGAGCATCAGGTGCAGCGCCACCGCCCAGGGGTTGAGGTCGACCAGCACCGTGAGGCCGCCGATGACCGCCTGGAGCGGGATGCCCAGGGCCAGGACGAAGGCCAGCCGACGCAGCTCGCGCCGTCCGGTGCGCCACGCGGCGAGGAAGGTCAGGACGGCGATCGCGACCAGCACGAAGGTCAGCAGCCGGTTGCCGAACTCGATGACGCCGTGCAGGCCGAGCTCGCCGTGCGGGGTGAAGCTCTCGTCGGTGCACCGCGGCCAGGTGGGGCAGCCCAGGCCGGAGCCGGTCAGCCGCACGGCGCCACCCGTGACCACGATCAGGATGTTGGCGACCAGGCTCGCCCAACCGGCCCACCGGGCCTGGCGCAGCCGGGTGTCCTGCAGGGTCTCGAGCGTCATGGGCGTCACTCCCACTGGAAGGTCCGGGCAGTCAGGACGGTACCCACCAGGGCCCAGGCACCGAGAGCCACCAGCGACGTGACCTGCACCGCACCGTCGACCAGGGCGGCGCGCATGCCCTCGCCCAGCGCCCCGGAGGGCAGCCACTGCGCGACCTCGCCGAACCCGCCGTACGCCGAGGCCGGCAGGACCACGGCACCGCCGGCCATGAGCAGCAGGTAGACCAGGTTGGCGGCGGCGAGCGTGGCCTCGGCCCGCAGCGTGCCGGCGACCAGCAGCCCGATCGCCGCGAAGGCTGCCGTGCCCAGGACGCCCACCAGCAACGCGCCCAGCACGGAGGCACCGGAGACGACCGGGTCCCAGCCCAGCGCGAGCGCCGTGCCACCGAGGACGAGGAGCTGGAGCAGCTCGACCAGCAGCAGCGCCAGCACCTTGCCGGCCAGCAGGCCGGAGCGGGGCAGCGGCGAGCTGCCGAGCCACTTGATCACGCCGTAGCGCCGCTCGAAGCCCGTGGCGATCGCGAGGGAGGTGAAGGCGGTGGACATGACGGCGAGGGCCAGGACGCCGGGGGCGAAGGTGTCGACCGCCGAGGCGTCGAGCTCCAGGCCGACGCGCTCGGATCCGGCGACCGCACCGACCAGCACGATGACCGGGATCACCACCGCCAGCAGCAGCTGCTCGCCGTTGCGCAGCATCAGCCGCGCCTCGGTGCGGGCCTGCGCGAGGACCTGGCGGGGGAGCGAGGCGGCGCCGGGCCGCGGGGCGAAGGTGCCGCTCACGCCAGGGCCCCGTCCCGCTGCGGGTCGGGGGAGCCCGGCTCGTCGCCCAGGCCGCGCCCGGTCAGCTCGAGGAAGACGTCCTCCAGGGTGCGGGTGCCCAGGCTCAACGACTCCGGCAGCACGCCCTGCTCCTCGCACCACCGCGAGACCCGCGCGAGCGTCGAGGCGTCCGCGGGCCCGGTGACCAGCAGGCTCAGGGCGTCGAGCACGGTGACGGTCGTGCCCGGCCCCAGCGCGGCCGTCAGTGACTGCGGCGCGTCGGGCGGGAAGGGACTGGTGACCACGAGCCGGATCGTGGAGACGGAGCCGCCGCGGGTGAGCTCGACGGGCGAGCCGGTGGCGATCAGCCGGCCGCGGTCGATGATGTGGATGGTGTCCGCGAGCCGCTCGGCCTCGTCCATGTAGTGCGTGGTCAGCACGACCGTCACACCGTCGGCGCGCAGCTCCTCGAGCAGCTCCCAGGTCGTGCGCCGCGCCTGCGGGTCCATCCCCGCGGTCGGCTCGTCGACGAAGACCAGCTCCGGGCGGCCCACCAGCGCGCAGGCCAGCCCGAGTCGCTGCTGCTGACCGCCCGAGAGCCGGCGGTACGGCGTCCGCCCGCAGTCGGCGAGGCCCAGCCGCTCCACGAGCAGCTCGTGGGGGAGCGGGTGGGCGTGCAGCGACGCGGCGTGGCGCAGCATCTCCTCGGCCCGGATGCCCGACCAGGCGCCCCCGCTCTGGAGCATCACGCCGATCCGCGGCAGCAGCGCCCGGCGGTCGGCCTGCGGGTCGAGCCCGAGCACCCGCACGGTGCCGCGCTGCGGGCGGCGGTAGCCCTCGCACGTCTCGAGGGTCGTGGTCTTGCCCGCGCCGTTGGGCCCGAGGACGGCGGTGATGCTGCCGCGGGCGACCGTGAGCGAGAGACCGTCGACGGCCCGCTTGGCGCCGTACCGCATCTCGAGCGCGTCGACGACGACGGCAGGCTCGTGGTCGTCGTGCACCCCGGCAGTCTAGGGAGCCCTCCCACAAGGGCTGTGGCCGCACTCCTACAGTGAGGCCGTGGTCGTGTGGCTGGTCGTCCCCGTGCTGGTGCTCAGCGCGCTCTGCGGCATCTGGACCGTCGTGATGGTCGTGCGCGACGAGAGCCCCCCGGGCGACCGGTTCTTCGCGCTGCTGGGCGTGCTGCTCGCGGTGCTGGTGGTCCAGCTCGTCGTGGGCCTGGTCCAGCTCTCGACGACCTCCCGCGACGTGCCGACCGCGACCTTCGTGTCGTACCTGTTCACCGTCGTCCTGGCGGTGCCCTTCGGTGCTGCGCTCGCGCTGGTGGAGCGCAGCCGCTGGGGCAACGGCGCCCTCCTGGTCGCGCTGCTCACGGTCGCGGCGATGGAGACTCGCCTCGACCAGCTCTGGCGGCTCGCCGGTGCCTGAGCCCTCCACGCCCGATGCCGGCACCGTCCGGGACCTCTCCACCGGTCCCGGCCGCATCCTCGTGGCGGCGTACGCCGTGTTCGCGGTCGCCGCGACCGGGCGCTCGCTCGTGCAGCTCGGCACCGACGCCGACCGGGCACCGCTGGCCTACTCCCTCTCGCTGCTCGCGGCGGTGCTCTACCTCGTCGCGACCGCCTGCCTGCTGAGCGGCGGTCCGACCGCCCGCCGGGTGGCGCTGGCCTCGGTCGTGGTCGAGGCCGCGGGCGTGCTCGTCGTGGGCACCCTGTCGTACGTCGCGACCGACCTGTTCCCCGACAAGACCGTCTGGTCGCACTTCGGGCAGGGCTACGGCTTCCTGCCGCTGGTGCTGCCGTTCCTGGGGCTGTGGTGGTTGCGCGAGACGGGTAAGGCCACCCTTCCTTGAACGGGCGTTTCCATTAACGGCACACTGGCGTTGTGGAATTCACCCGCGACGACCTGAGCACGCGCCAGCGTGTCGCGCGGTCGATCCTGGTGAACGGGCCCTCGACCGCCGCGACGCTGGCCGAGCAGCTCGACCTCACGCCGGCCGCCGTGCGTCGCCACCTCGACCAGCTGGTCGAGGACGGCGAGGTCGAGGCGCGCGATCCGCGACCGGGCGCGGTGCGTGGTCGTGGCCGTCCGGCGAAGCTCTTCGCCCTCACCGAGCACGGCCGCGACAGCTTCGACCAGCAGTACGACGACCTGGCCGTCCAGGCCCTGCGCTTCCTAGCCGAGACCGGCGGGGAGGACGCCCTGCGCGCCTTCGCCGACCAGCGGGTCTCCTTCATCGAGGCCCGCTTCGGTGCCGTCCTCGAGGAGCACCCCGACCTCACGCCCGCCCAGGTGCTGGCCCGCGTCTTCACCGACGAGGGGTACGCCGCCTCCGTGCGCGAGCTGCCGCTGGCCGGTGAGCAGCTGTGCCAGCAGCACTGCCCGGTCTCCCACGTCGCCCACGAGTTCCCGCAGCTGTGCGAGGCCGAGACAGCGGCGATCAGCCGGGTCCTGGGCCGCCACGTCCAGCGGCTGGCCACCATCGCCCACGGCGACGGTGTCTGCACCACCTGCATCCCTGACCTCCCCAGCAGCACCCACCGCGAGAAGGAGTCGGTCTCATGACCTCCATCGAAGAACTCAACCCGGAGCTCCAGGGCATCGGCCGCTACGAGTTCGGCTGGGCCGACCCGGACGTGGCCGGCGCCGCCGCCACCCGTGGTCTCAACGAGGCCGTGGTGCGCGACATCTCGGGCAAGAAGAACGAGCCGCAGTGGATGCTCGACCTGCGCCTGAAGGGCCTGAAGCTCTTCGACCGCAAGCCCATGCCCACCTGGGGCTCGGACCTGTCGGGCATCGACTTCGACAACATCAAGTACTTCGTGCGCTCCTCGGAGAAGCAGGCCACCAGCTGGGAGGACCTGCCCGAGGACATCAAGAACACCTACGACAAGCTCGGCATCCCCGAGGCGGAGAAGCAGCGCCTGGTCGCCGGCGTCGCCGCGCAGTACGAGTCCGAGGTCGTCTACCACTCCATCCGCGAGGACCTCGAGGAGCAGGGCGTGCTGTTCCTCGACACCGACACCGCGCTGAAGGAGCACGAGGACCTCTTCAAGGAGTACTTCGGCACCGTCATCCCCGTCGGTGACAACAAGTTCTCCGCGCTCAACACCAGCGTGTGGTCGGGCGGCTCGTTCATCTACGTGCCGAAGGGCGTGCACGTCGACATCCCGCTGCAGGCCTACTTCCGGATCAACACCGAGAACATGGGCCAGTTCGAGCGGACGCTGATCATCGTCGACGAGGACGCCTACGTGCACTACGTCGAGGGCTGCACCGCGCCGATCTACTCCAGCGACTCGCTGCACTCCGCGGTCGTCGAG
>NZ_JASBRN010000054.1 GCF_030149505.1 Nocardioides sp. | reverse complement strand
CGGGGCCCCCCCCCCCCCCCCCCCCCCCCCGCAATCCCCCCCGCACGGGGGCCGCTGCCCGCCGGGGAGGGGTCAGGCGCAGAGGCCGTTGGCCAGCGCCTCGGCGGCCTCCTCCTGCTCCTCGGCGGCCCGCTCGGGGTCGGTCGTGGGGGAGGCGGTGTCGGTGGGGGTCGGGTCGGCCGACGACGTACCGACCGGGTCCTTGGCGCTGATCGAGCCGCGATCGAGCTTGCGGGGCAGCCCCTTGTCCTTGGCCACGCGCTTCCACAGCTTGGCGGCCTTGTCGGACCAGACCAGGCGGTTGGGGTCGGGCTCGTAGGCCTCGTTGGGCACGGTGACGAACTCGATGTCACCCAGGCCGGTGCTGCGGAACTGCAGGGCCAGGTCCACGAGGTCGGGGATCGAGCCGAGCTCCTCGTCGACCGTGATCGAGCGGGTGGCGGCGGAGAGGAACCGGTAGACGCGGTCCGGCCGGGTGAGGGTCCCGGCGGAGACGACCTTGTTGACCATCGAGGCGATGAATGCCTGTTGGCGCTTCATCCGCCCGAGGTCGGAGTTGGCCGAGAGCACGTACCGCTCACGCACGTAGTTGAGCGCCTGGCGGCCCTCGAGGGTCTGGGTGCCGGCCTCGAAGAAGATGTTGCGGACGGGGTCGTTGACCTCCTTCGGGATGCAGACCTCCACGCCGCCGACGGCGTCGACCATGTCGACGAAGCCATTGAAGTCGACGGTGACGTAGTGGTCGATGAGCACCCCGGTCAGCTGCTCCATCGTCTGGATCGTGCAGGCCGGACCGCCGAGCGCGAAGGCGGTGTTGAACATCTCCAGCTCACCGCCGGGGATCGTCTCCCCGTCCTCGCCGATGCAGTCGGGCCGCGTGACGAGCGCGTCGCGGGGCAGCGAGATGCCGTACGCCTCCTGGCGGTCGGCCGAGACGTGCAGGAGCAGGGTGGTGTCCGACCGGCCGCCGCCGGCCTCGCCGTCGATGGCGCAGCCCTCGCACGAGCGGTCGTCAGTGCCCATGACGAGGATGTTGAGCGGCTCCATCGGTCCCTCGACCTCCTCCTTCTCCGGCCGGTCGGTCAGCATCTTCGTGACGTCCTCGGAGCGGATGCCGCCGTCGAGCTCGCGGTAGGCCAGCGTCACGCCCCCGGCCGTCAGCACGGCGAGGACGAGCTGGGTCACCAGGACCACCCGCACGACGGTGCGGCGGTGGGTCCGGTCGGCGCGGAGGTGGTCGGGCACAGCCGCATCCTCCACCCCGGAAGGGCTCCCCGTCCGCATCCCCGCGGAAGCCGGTGGGTCAAGAGTCGGCGTGTCTCCGGCGTACGTCGCAGGGCGGGTCGTCACGGGGGCGACCATGACCCCGGCACCGCCGTGTCCGATTCCCGCGCGACCCGGCTGGCCGCGACCGCCATGATGGACCCGTGAGCACCCCCGCAGCCGCCCGTGACGAGGCCTCCGTGCCGATCGCGACGACGCGGCTGGACCCGGGTCCCTGCTACGCCGCGGTGCGCTCGCGGGACCGCCGCTTCGACGGCGTGTTCTGGACGGCCGTGCGCACGACGGGCATCTACTGCCGGCCCTCGTGCCCCGCCCGCACGCCCGCCCCGGGCAACGTCACCTTCCACCCGACGGCGGCCTCCGCCCAGGCCGCCGGCTACCGCGCGTGCAAGCGCTGCCTGCCGGACGCCACCCCGGGAAGCCCCGAGTGGGACCTGCGCGCCGGTGTGGCCGGCCGCGCCGTGCGGCTGATCGCCGACGGGGTCGTGGACCGCGAGGGCGTCGAGGGGCTGGCCCGTCGGGTCGGCTACACCCCGCGCCACCTCGGGCGGGTCCTGGTCGCCGAGCTCGGCGCCGGACCGCTCGCCCTGGCCCGCGCACGCCGGGCCCAGACCGCCCGGGTGCTCATCGAGACCACCGACCTGGGCTTCGCCGACATCGCGTTCGCAGCCGGGTTCGCCAGCGTGCGGCAGTTCAACGACACCGTCCGCGAGGTGTACGACGCCAGCCCCACCGAGCTGCGGCACCGCACGTCCCGTGGCGCACCCGAGCCCGGGCCCGAGGGCACCCTGACCCTCCGGCTGCCGGTCCGCACCCCGTTCGCCGCCTCGGCGCTGCTGGACTTCCTGGCCTACCACCTGGTCCCGGGCGTGGAGACCGCCGGCCCCGGGTGGTACGCCCGCACCCTCGACCTGCCGCACGGACCGGGCGTGCTGCACCTGGCGCTGGCCGACCCGCCCGAACCCCGGGAGCGGGACCCACGGCCGGTCGGCGGGACCACCCAGGTCCTGGCCACTTTCACCCTCGCCGACCTGCGCGACACCACGGCCGCGGTGGAACGGACCCGTCGGTTGCTCGACGCCGACTGCGACCCGCTGGCCGTCGCCGAGCACCTCGGATCCGACCCGGTGCTCGGTCCGCTCGTCGCCCGCCACCCGGGCCTGCGGGTGCCGGGGCAGGTCGACGGCGAGGAGACCGCGATCCGCACCGTGATCGGTCAGCAGGTCTCGGTGACCGGCGCCCGCACCGTCACCGGTCGCATCGTCGCTGCCCACGGGGTGCGGGTCGACACCGGCGTACCCGGTCTCACGCACCTCTTCCCGCGCACCGACGTGCTGGCCGCGGCCGATCCCGAGACGCTCCCGATGCCCAGGGCGCGGGGCCGAGCCCTGGTGGGACTCGCGGCGGCCCTGGCGGGTGGCGAGGTGTCGCTGGACCGCGGCCCGGAGCGCGACGCGGTCCGCCAGCGGATGCTGGCCCTGCGCGGCATCGGGCCCTGGACCGCCGACTACGTGGCCATGCGGGCGCTGGCCCACCCCGACGTCTTCCTGCCCACCGACGTCGGCGTGCGGATCGCCCTGACCCGCCTCGGCCTCGACCCGGCCGCCGAGGTCGCCCGCGCCGACGCCTGGCGGCCGTGGCGCTCCTACGCCCTGCTGCACCTGTGGCAGACGCTGATGCCGCCCGCACCCGCCCCTGTTCCCGCCGAGCCCGACCCGACCCCAGCCGTCCCGGAGGACTGACCATGTGGACCGAGATCGACAGCCCGGTGGGCAGCCTTCGCCTTGTCGAGCGGGGCGGGTCGCTGACCGCGATCGAGTTCGAGCCGCACCGCGACGGCGACGGCCGCCCGCGCGGCGCCCGTGAGGACGACCACCCGGTCCTGGTCGAGGCCGCCCGCCAGCTGGCGGCGTACTTCGCCGGCGACCTCACCGACTTCGACCTGCCGCTCGCCCCCGAGGGCAGCGACTTCCAGCAGCGGGTCTGGACCCAGCTGCGCACGATCGGCTACGGAGAGACCGCGACGTACGGCGCGATCGCGCACCGCCTCGGCATGACCAACGCCGCGTCCCGGGCCGTCGGGCTGGCCAACGGCCGCAACCCGATCCCGATCGTCATCCCGTGCCACCGCGTGATCGGCGCGGACGGCACGCTCACGGGGTACGCCGGGGGGCTGGAGCGCAAGCAGGTGCTGCTGGACCTGGAGCGCACCGACGCCCTGTGGTGACCACGCACGCGCCAGCGGGCGCGGTCGTCGGTGGTCGAGCGAGCGGCACGGTGGGGTGGCACGGTGGGGTCGCGCCGATACCCGGGTACCCGGGTATCGGTGCACATACCGGGGACTGCAAAGGCCGAGAAGTGCATGGATACCCGGGTACCCGGGTATCCACCGGACCGAGCTACGCCGGCTGACCCTCCGCTGCTGCCCGTCGCAGCGACTCCGACAGCCGCTCGGCGGCGGCCATGACGGCGGGTGCGTGCATGCGTCCGGGCTGGCGGGAGAGCCGCTCGAGCGGGCCGGAGACGGATACCGCGGCAATGATCTTGCCGCTGGGGGAGCGGACGGGGGCGGACACCGAGGCCACGCCCTGCTCGCGCTCACCGACGGACTGGGCCCAGCCGCGGCGGCGGATGCCGGAGAGGGCGGCCGCGGAGAAGGCGGCGTTCTGCAGGCCGCGGTGCATGCGCTCGGGGTCCTCCCACGCCAGCAGCACCTGGGCGGCCGAGCCTGCGCGCATGGTCAGCTGGGTGCCGACGGGGATGGTGTCGCGCAGGCCGGAGGGACGCTCGGCCGCGGCCACGCAGACACGGTGGTCGCCCTGTCGGCGCCACAGCTGCGCGGACTCGCCGGTGATGTCGCGCAGGCGGGCCAGGACGGGACCGGCGGTGGCGAGGAGGCGGTCCTCGCCGGCGGCTGCGGAGAGCTCGGCCAGGCGGGGGCCGAGGACGAAGCGGCCCTGCATGTCGCGGGCCACGAGGCGGTGGTGCTCCAGTGCGACCGCGAGGCGGTGGGCCGTGGGGCGGGCCAGGCCGGTCGCGCTGACGAGCCCGGCGAGGGTCGCGGGGCCCGACTCCAGCGCGGTGAGCACGATGGCGGCCTTGTCGAGCACTCCGACTCCACTGGTGTCCATATGGCAATACTGCAGTCTCGGATCATGGGATGACAAGGAAAGTGTGACGCGGTGTGACGTGTGCCTCACCGCGGCGCGAACGGCCCGATCCGCGGTTTCGCGGTCCACCTGGCCGACACCGGTCGCGTCTCGCATCTCGGGACTCGCGTCTCACGACATGGGATCGGCGGCGTACGCTCCTCCTCGAAGTCAGAGGTCGTCACGAAGGAGTGCGTCATGGGCAGGACCCTTTCCGAGAAGGTCTGGGACGAGCACGTCGTCCGGTCCACACCCGGGGAGCCGGACCTCCTCTACATCGACCTGCACCTCATCCACGAGGTCACCTCGCCCCAGGCCTTCGACGGGCTGCGCCTGGCCGGCCGCCGGGTCCGCCGTCCCGACCTGACGCTGGCGACCGAGGACCACAACGTCCCGACGATCGACTGGGACAAGCCGATCGCCGACCCTGTCTCCCGCACCCAGGTCGAGACGCTGCGCAAGAACGCCGCGGAGTTCGGCGTGCGCCTGCACCCCCTCGGTGACCTCGACCAGGGCATCGTCCACGTCGTCGGTCCGCAGCTGGGCCTGACCCAGCCCGGCATGACGATCGTGTGCGGCGACAGCCACACCTCCACCCACGGCGCGTTCGGTGCGATCGCCTTCGGCATCGGCACCTCCGAGGTCGAGCACGTGCTCGCCACGCAGACGCTGATGCAGGCCAAGCCCAAGACGATGGCGGTGACCGTCAACGGCACGCTGTCCGAGGGCGTGACCGCCAAGGACCTGATCCTCTACCTCATCACCCAGACCGGCACCGGCGGCGGCCAGGGCTACATCGTGGAGTACCGCGGTGAGGCCATCGAGGCGCTCTCGATGGAGAGCCGGATGACGGTCTGCAACATGTCGATCGAGTGGGGCGCCAAGGCCGGGCTGATCGCGCCGGACCAGACGACCTTCGACTACATCGAGGGTAAGCCCGAGGCGCCGAAGGGCGCCGAGTGGGACGCCGCCGTGGCGCACTGGAAGACCCTCGTCACCGACGCGGACGCGACCTTCGACAAGGAGATCGTGATCG
The DNA here is from genome assembly GCF_030149505.1 of Nocardioides sp. Lineage (GTDB taxonomy): Bacteria > Actinomycetota > Actinomycetes > Propionibacteriales > Nocardioidaceae > Nocardioides. The sequence goes on along the minus strand of NZ_JASBRN010000054.1, from coordinate 18,110 downwards.
ACGCGGCCGACGTCACGCCGTTCGTCACCTGGGGCACCAACCCGGGCCAGGGCGCGCCGCTGGGCGCCAACGTCCCGACCCCCTCGGACTTCGAGGACGAGCAGGACCGGATCGCCGCCGAGAAGGCACTGGAGTACATGGGTCTCGAGGCCGGCCAGCCGCTGCGCTCGGTCAAGGTCGACACGGTCTTCGTCGGCTCCTGCACCAACGGTCGGATCGAGGACCTGCGGCTGGCCGCCGAGATCATCAAGGGCCACAAGGTCGCCGAGGGCACGCGGCTGCTCGTCGTCCCCGGCTCCGTGCGGGTGCGCCTGCAGGCGATGGAGGAGGGCCTGGACAAGGTCTTCATCGAGGCCGGCGCCGAGTGGCGCGGGGCGGGCTGCTCGATGTGCCTGGGCATGAACCCCGACACGCTCGACCCGCAGGAGCGCTCGGCCTCGACGTCGAACCGCAACTTCGAGGGCCGGCAGGGCAAGGGCGGTCGTACGCACCTGGTCTCGGTCCCCGTCGCCGCCGCCACCGCCGTCAAGGGCACGCTCGCCTCGCCCGCCGACTTGGTCTGAGAGGAACACGCGTCATGGAGAAGTTCACCTCCCACACCGGCACGGCCCTGCCGCTGCGCCGCAGCAACGTCGACACCGACCAGATCATCCCGGCGGTCTACCTCAAGCGCGTGACCCGCACCGGGTTCGAGGACGGGCTGTTCGCCGCGTGGCGCAACGACCCGGAGTTCGTGGCCAACAAGCCGGAGTACGCCGGGGTCTCGATCCTCGTGGCCGGGCCCGACTTCGGCACCGGCTCCTCGCGCGAGCACGCCGTGTGGGCGCTGATGGACTACGGATTCAAGGTCGTGCTCTCGAGCCGGTTCGCCGACATCTTCCGCGGCAACTCCGGCAAGGCCGGGCTGCTGTCGGTGCCGGTGGAGCAGGACGTCATCGAGCAGCTGTGGGACGCCGTCGAGGCCGACCCCACCACGCAGGTCACCGTCGACCTGGAGGCGCGCACCGTCACCTGCGGCGACCTGGTCGCGCCCTTCCAGATCGACGACTACACGCGCTACCGCCTGCTCAACGGTCTCGACGACATCGGCATCACGCTGGGTCACGAGGACGACATCGCAGCCTTCGAGGCGACCCGCCCGGGCTTCAAGCCCGTCACCCTCTGACGAGGTCGCATCCCTCACGCTGTGAGGAAATGCCGATGTGATGCGGCGTTGGTGATTGTGAGCGGGGCCACGAATCCCTAGCGTGCAAGGAAGTCGAGCGCGTGCTCGGCGCTCTCCAGGTTTGCACGAAGGGAAATCCTGTGAACAAGACCCAGCTCATCGACGCGCTGTCCACGCGCTTCGAGGGGAACAAGAAGGCAGCCGCACACGCGCTCGAGTCCGTCCTCGACACGATCACCCGCGAGGTGGCCAAGGGCGAGAAGGTGGCCATCACCGGCTTCGGCTCGTTCGAGAAGCGCGTGCGCGACGCACGCTGGGTGCGCAACCCGCGCACCGGCGAGCGGATGAAGGCCAAGAAGACGGCCGTCCCGAAGTTCACCCCCGGGCAGGACCTCAAGAACATCGTGTCGGGTGCGAAGAAGCTCCCGAAGGTCGCCGCTGCCAACGCCTCCAAGGCCGCCAGCGCTGCCGCGGCCCCGGCCGCCAAGGCCGCGGGTGCGGTGAAGAAGGCCGCCCCCGCGAAGAAGGCGCCCGCCAAGAAGGCCGCTCCTGCCAAGGCTGCTGCTGCCAAGAAGGCGCCCGCCACCAAGGCCGCGCCGGCCAAGACCGCCGCCAAGAAGGCCCCGGCCAAGAAGGCTCCCGCCACGAAGGCCCCCGCCACGAAGGCAGCGGCCACGAAGGCTCCGGCCACGAAGGCTGCGGCGAAGAAGGCCCCGGCCAAGAAGGCCAGCACGGCGGCGAGCTCCAGCGCCACGAAGTCGACGGCCTCGAAGTCGACCGCGGCCAAGAAGGCGCCGGCGAAGAAGGCCCCGGCCAAGGCCGCCGCCAAGAAGGCTCCCGCGAAGAAGGCCCCGGCCAAGAAGGCAGCCTCCAGCTCCTGACACCTGCTCCGCTCCACCAGCTCGACCGGGCCCGTCCGCACCTCGTGCGGGCGGGCCCGGTCACGTCCGGGACCGCGTCCGGGGCCGGGGGTGCGGCGGTGCCGACGCGACGTCAGAAGAGCGCGAGCGCGTCCAGCACCCGCTGCGTGTGCGGCCCGACGCCGAGATCCGCCGCGGCCCGCAGGTCCACGAGGTCGTCGACGTCACGGCGCAGCGTCGTCAGGGCTCCGGAGAGCTCGACCGCCCCGGCGTCGAGGTGCGCGTGCCGCGACGCACCACCGAAGCGGGGGTCGAAGCGCTCGTGCGGGGCGAGGTAGCAGCTGGTCCCGAAGCCCGCGGCGTCGGCCACGAAGGCCGGTCCGCCGCCGTGCTCCTCGAGCTCGCGCAGCGCCGCACCGAGGTCCTCGGGTCGCAGGCAGGGGAGGTCCGCGCAGACGGTCACCGGCCGCAGGTGCGGCCACCGGCGCCGCGCCTCGGCAGCGGTCTCGCGCAGCGTCGCGTTGAGGTCGCCCCCGGTGCCGTCGGGGATGCAGGGCGCGCCGATCGCCCGCAGGGCGGAGGAGAAACGTGCGTCGTCGGTCGCCACCAGCACGGCCTCGACGCGCGGTGTGGCGAGGCAGGCCGTCACGGTGTCGAGCGCGAACGCCGCGGCCAGCTCGACCCGGGCCCCGTCGGGCACCCCGACCAGCCGGGACTTGCCGCGGTGCGGCGGCTTCACCGGCAGCATGACGACGTACGACGGCGGCACGGCGCTCGGGTCGGGCGCGCCCCCGGAGGGTGCCGCGGACAGGCTCTCGGACATCTCCGCCATCCTCGCAGGCCGACCACGCCCGGCCCGGCGGGGCCCGGCGCTCGGCCGCTCCGCGACTCTGTGTCGCGCGACCCGGTCCGCGCCTGTCGTGACGCCGGTCGCAGGACGAGTAGCCTGCGCGGGTGAGCGTGCGGAAGCTTCAGGAGCGACGGGGATGGGCCTTCTCCGTCGCGGTCGGCATCATCAAGCCCACCCTGCTGGCCACCACCACCCGGGACTGGCGCCACGGCGACCGGATCCCCGCCTCCGGGGGCTTCGTGCTGGCGCTCAACCACATCTCCCACGCCGACCCGCTGACGGCCGCGCACATCGTCTACGACCACGGTCGGCTGCCTCGCTACCTCGCGAAGTCCGGCCTGTTCCGCAACCCGCTCCTGGGCCGTTTCATGCACGCCCTGGGCCAGATCCCGGTCGAGCGCGAGGGCAAGGGGCCGTGGCGTACGCCGCTGCGGTCGAGGCCGTCCGCCGCGGCGAGTGCGTCGTGGTCTACCCCGAGGGGTCGATCACCCGTGACCCCGACGGCTGGCCGATGACAGGCAAGAGCGGCGCCGCGCGAATCGCGCTCGAGACCGGCTGCCCGGTCCTGCCCGTGGGTCAGTGGGGTGCGCAGCGGCTGCTGCCGCCGTACTCCAAGAAGCTGCACCTGCTGCCGCGCACGCGCATCACGATGTCGGTGGGGGAGCCGGTGGACCTCGAGGACCTGCGTGCCCGCGAGCTGACCCCGGACGTCGTGCACGAGGCCGCCGACCGCATCCTGGCCGCGATCACCGCGCAGCTGGAGGAGGTCCGCGGCGAACGGGCTCCCGCGGAGCGCTACGACATGCGGGTGCTCGGTGATCCCTACGGCAAGTACGGCCGGGGCACGCGTGCCGAGGAGCAGGAGGCGCGGGCCGCGCAGGAGAAGGACGCCCAGGAGCAGGACAGCCAGCAGGGCACGAGGAACCGGAGGGAGAGCGCGTGAGCGAGCAGTGGGGGAAGGTCGCGGTCTTCGGCGCGGGGTCGTGGGGGACGGCGTTCTCGATCGTCCTGGCCGACGCCGGCAACGACGTGACCATCTGGGCCCGTCGTGACGAGGTGGCCGAGGCCATCAACACGACCCGGGAGAACTCCGAGTACCTCCCCGGCATCGAGCTGCCGCCCAACCTCGTGGCCACCCACGATGTCGAGAGCGCCCTCGACGGCGCCGACGTCGTCGTGTGGGCCACGCCCTCGCAGTCCTTCCGCGAGAACCTCCGCGAGTGGGCGCCGCACGTCGCCCCCGACGCGGTCATGGTCTCGCTGATGAAGGGGGTCGAGCTCTCGACCCTGTGCCGCATGAGCGAGGTCATCGCGCAGGAGACCGGCGCCGGCCCCGAGCGGATCGCCGTGGTCAGCGGACCCAACCTGGCCAAGGAGATCGCCCGTCGGGAGCCGGCCGCCGCCGTGGTCGCCTGCGCCGACGGCGACGTCGCCACCCGGCTCCAGCAGCGGGTCCACAGCCCGGCCTTCCGCCCCTACACCTCCGTCGACGTGCTCGGCTGCGAGCTGGGCGGCGCCTACAAGAACGTCGTGGGCCTGGCCGTCGGCATGGCCGTCGGGCTCGGCTTCGGCGACAACACCACCGCCTCCATCATCACCCGCGGCCTGGCCGAGACCGCTCGCCTGGCGATGAAGCTCGGGGCCGACCCGCTGACCCTCATGGGGCTCGCGGGCCTGGGCGACCTCGTGGCCACCTGCTCCTCGCCGCTCTCGCGCAACCGCACCTTTGGCGAGAAGCTCGGCCAGGGCATGACCACCGAGGAGATCTACGCCAGCACCCGCCAGGTCGCCGAGGGCGCGAAGTCGTGCTCCTCGCTGCGCGCGCTGGCCGAGGAGTCCGGCGTGGACGCCCCGATCGCGACGTACGTCGACGACGTCGTCGCCGGCCGGCTCACCGCCCAGGGGATGATGGACGCCGTCCTCGCCCGCGACACCAAGTCCGAGCGGGACTGAGCGAGCAGCCGACTCCGAGGAACGAGGAGTCGGCGTGGGCGAGCGAAGGTCGAGCAAGCCCGCGGCTGAGGGACGAAGCCGCGTCGGGCGTGTCGAGACCGCGTGAGCTACCCGCGATCGGTGACCACCTCGACGAGCCCGTCCAGCGCGGCGCCCAGGTCCGCCCAGAGGTCCTCGACGTCCTCGACCCCGACCGAGAGCCGCACCAGTGCCTCCGAGACGTGCTGGGACTCGCCCTTCCAGCGGCGGCGGCGCTCCAGGGTGGACTCGACGCCACCGAGGCTGGTGGCGAAGACCCACAGGCGGGTCTTGCGGGTGAGCAGGTCGGCCGCGAGCGGACCGGCGGCGAGCTCGATGCTGACGATGCAACCGAAGCCGGGGTAGCGGACCCTGGCCACGGCCGGGTGCTCGTCCAGGCGGCGGGCCAGCTCCATCGCGTTGGCCTGCGCGCGCTCGACCCGCAGGTGGAGGGTACGCAGGCCGCGCGTGGCCAGCCAGGCCTCGAGGGTGCCGGGGGTCGAGCCCTGGAGCTCGCGGCGCTGCCGCAGCACGGGGTAGAGCTGCTCGTCGGCGGTGACGAGCGCGCCGAGCAGCACGTCGGAGTGCCCGGAGAGGTACTTCGTCGCCGAGTGCAGGACGATGTCGGCGCCCGCGGTGATCGGCTGCTGGAGCAGCGGGGTCGCGAAGGTGTTGTCGACCACGACGTAGGCACCGACCTCGTGGGCGCGGGTGCAGATGCGCTCGAGGTCGGCGACGTCGAGGTTGGGGTTGGTGGGGGACTCGACCCAGACCAGGGCGACGTCCTCGTCGAGGGCGGCGAGCACCGCGTCGGTGTCGGCGATGTCGACCAGTCGGGAGGTCAGGCGGCCGCGCAGCTCGAGGTCGGCGATCTGCGCCAGGCTGCCCTGGTAGGCCGCGTCCGGGGCCACCACGAGGGCGCCCTGTCCCACCAGGTCGAGGACGGTGGAGACCGCGGCGAGCCCGGAGGAGAAGGCCAGTGCACGGCCGCCCTCGAGCCGACCGAGGACGTCCTCGAAGGCCTCCCAGGTCGGGTTCCCGCTGCGGCCGTACTCCCGCTCGCCGCCGCCCACGAACGTCGAGGCCATCGTGATCGGGTGGTTGAGCGGCTGGTCCGCCTCGTGCCGCGGGCGTCCGGCCGTCACGGCCACGGTCGAGGGGCTCAGGGGTCGGGCATCGGGGCGGTCGTCGGCCATGGCGACACAGTAGGTGCGAGCCCCTCCCGGCCCCTGCCCTAGGGTCGGACGCGTGATCGCGATGAGCCTGGCCCAGGTCGCCGAGGTGGTCGGTGGCACCGTGCAGGGGGAGCCCGGAGCGGGGGACGTCGTCGTCGACGGCCCGGTCGTCGTCGACGGCCGGGAGGCGGCTGCCGGCAGCCTCTTCGCCGCGTTCGTGGGGGAGCGGGTCGACGGCCACGACCACGTCGACCAGGCCGCGGCCGCGGGAGCGGTGGCGGTGCTGGGCAGCCGGCCCACGGGCCTGCCCACGGTCGTGGTCGAGGACGTGCGCTCCGCGCTCCAGCTGCTGGCGTCGTACGTCGTGGGGCGGGTGCGCGCGGAGGGCGACCTCACCGTGCTGGCCCTGACCGGCTCCCAGGGCAAGACCTCCACCAAGGACCTGCTCGCGGCCGTGCTCGGTGGGGCCGCGGCGACCGTCGCCACCCGCGCATCGTTCAACAACGAGCTCGGCATGCCGCTCACGGCCCTGCGGGTGGAGCCGGGGACCCGGTTCCTCGTGCTGGAGATGGGCGCGCGGGGCCGCGGGCACATCGCCGAGCTCTGCGCGCTGGTGCGCCCCGACGTCTCGGTGGTGCTCAACGTGGGCCAGGCGCACCTGGGGGAGTTCGGCTCCCGCGAGGCGATCGCCGAGGCCAAGGGCGAGCTGGTCGAGGCGCTGGCCGCCGACGGCACCGCGGTGCTCAACGCGGGCGACCACCGGGTCGCGGCGATGGCCGCCCGCACCAGCGCACGGGTGATGTCCTTCGGCGACGTGCCCGGTGCCGACGTCCGGGTCGAGGACCTCGCGCTCGACCGGCTGGGCCGCCCGACCTTCCGGCTCGTCACCGCCGACGCCAGCGCCGAGGTCACCCTGAGGCTGGTCGGCGCCCACCAGGCGCTCAACGCCGCCGCCGCGGCCGCCGCCGCCCTGGCCACCGGTCTCGACCTGGCCGACGTCGCGACCTCGCTGTCGCAGGTCGAGACGCTGTCGCAGTGGCGGATGGAGCTGCGCGAGCTCGAGCGCGGCGTCGTCGTCCTCAACGACTCCTACAACGCCAACCCCGACTCCGTGGGCGCCGCCCTGGAGGCGCTGGTGTCGATCGCCGCCGACGACTCCTCGACCCGGACCATCGCGGTGCTGGGGGAGATGCGCGAGCTCGGGGACGCCCACGAGGCCGAGCACCGCGGCGTCGGGCGCCGCGCCGCCGAGCTCGGCGTGGACCGGGTGGTGGTCGTCGGCGAGGCCGCCCGCGGCATCCACGAGGGAGCCGGCGAGCGGTCGGTGCTGCTCGCCGACAACGCCGCCGCCGTGGCCTGGCTGGCCGAGCACGTCACCGAGGGTGACGTGGTCCTCATCAAGGCCTCCCGCGGCGCGCGCCTCGACGAGGTCGCAGCGACCCTCCAGTAGCCTCGCGCCCCATGACCGACCCCAGCACGCCCCTCACGTCCGGCCCCGGTCGCAAGGTCCGCGTGGCCCTGGTCTTCGGCGGCCGCTCCGGCGAGCACTCCATCTCCGCGGCCACCGCCGCCGGGGTGATGAAGGCGATCGACCGCGAGAAGTACGACGTGCTCCCGGTCGGCATCACGCGTGACGGCGAGTGGGTGCTGCCCTCGCGGGAGGCCCGGTTCGAGCTCACCTCCGGCGCGCTGCCGGAGGTCACCACCGAGGGCGGCACGGAGATCTCCGGGCTCGCGGAGGCCGGCCCCGTCGACGTCGTCTTCCCCCTCCTCCACGGCCCGTACGGCGAGGACGGCACGATCCAGGGCCTGCTGGAGCTCGCGGGTGTGCCGTACGTCGGTGCCGGCGTGCTCGCCTCCGCGGTCGGCATGGACAAGGCGTACATGAAGCTCGTCTTCGCGGGGCACGGCCTGCCGGTCGGGCCCTACGTCGTCGTCAAGCCCCGCGACTGGGAGCAGCGCGCCTCCGAGGTGGTCGACCGGATCTCGCGCGAGCTGGCGTTCCCGGTCTTCGTGAAGCCCGCCCGCGCCGGTTCCTCGCTCGGTGTCACCCGTGTCGACGACGTCTCCGGCCTGGCCGACGCGATCGAGGAGGCCCGCTTCCACGACCCGAAGGTCCTGGTGGAGCAGGGGATCGAGGGCCGCGAGATCGAGTGCGCGGTGCTCGGCGGCCGCGACGGTGCCGCGCCGCGTGCCTCGGTGCCCGGCGAGATCGTGGTCGACCACGACGAGGCGAGCTTCTACGACTTCGAGTCGAAGTACCTCTCCGCCACTCACGCCCGGACCGATGCCCCCGCCGACCTGCCCGACGACGTGGCCGACCGGGTCCGCGAGCTCGCGGTCGAGGCGTTCGAGGCGATCGGCGCGGAGGGCCTGAGCCGCGTCGACTGCTTCGTCACCCCGGCCGGGGAGGTGCTGCTCAACGAGATCAACACCATGCCCGGTTTCACGCCCATCTCGATGTACTCCAAGATGTGGGAGGCCAGCGGCCTGTCCTACACCGACCTGGTCGACGAGCTGATCCAGCTGGCGCTCGAGCGGCCGGTCGGGCTGCGCTGAGGCCGCGGGGGGAGTTCCAGCGGCCGGCCGATGAAGCTGACGCACGGCCGCTGGAGCCGACCGCAGCCCGCGCGCCCCGACGGCCTCAGCCCAGCGTGCGCCGCAGCAGGTCGAGGGTGACCTGGCCGAGCGACGTGCCCGACAGCGTGCAGGCGAACGGCATCACCGAGGTCTCGGTCGTGCCCGGGGTGATGGCGGTCTCGAGCACGACGTACGTGCCGTCGGCGGAGACGATGAAGTCGGAGCGGGACACGTCGGAGAGCCCGAGCACCTGGTGGGCCCGCACGGCCGTGCGGCCGAGGTCCTCGATCAGCTCCTCCGGCAGGTCCGGACGCGCGAGGCCCACGAACTCGGCGGTGTAGCGGGCGGAGAAGTCGAACTCGTGGCCCTTCTCGTACTGCACCGACACCGGGGTCAGCGCGCGCACGCCCTGCTCGTCCTCCACGCACACGACGCTGACGTCGATGCCGTCGTGGAAGCGCTCGATGAGCGCGTCCTCGCAGTAGGCGTAGGAGCGCACGAGCGCCGAGGGCAGGGCGTCCATCCCGTCGACGCCGGTGACACCGAGGGCGCTCCCGCAGCGGGTCGGCTTCACGACCACGCGCTCGCCGAGGCGGTGCATCACGTGCTCCATCAGCGCGCTGGCACCGATGTCGCGGAAGGTCTGGGCCGAGAGCCCGACGCTCTCGGGGACGGGGATGCCCTGGCGGCGCAGCAGCTCGCGGGCGGTGCCCTTGTCGAAGGCGACCCGGCAGGCGTGGCTGTCGGAGCCGACGAAGGGCATCCCGATCAGGTCCAGGAGGGTCTGGATCTCACCGTCCTCGCCGAACTGCCCGTGCAGCGCCGGGACGGCCGCGACCACCTTGTCCTGCTCGAGCTGGTGCAGCAGCTGGCGGTCGAAGTCGTACGCCGCGGCCTCGACCCCCACCGCGCGCAGCTCGCGCACGAGGTTGCGGCCGCTGGCCAGGGAGACGTCGCGCTCGTGGCTCAGGCCGCCGGCGATGACCGCGACCGGGCCCGGCAGCACGGCGTCGTCGCCCGCGCCGTGGCCGCCTTCGACAGGGCTCCCCAAGGTGCTCATGGGCTCAGCGTCCCACACGCGGCCGACGGTCCTGCCCGCGCCTGCAGCCAGTGCCTACTGGCAGCGGCTGACCCGCTCCAGGTGCTCGGTGACCGGCTCGGCCAGGGCGGAGAGCACCTCCAGGGAGAACTGCCCGCGCTGCTCGGCGGAGAAGACGACCGCGACGCGCGGGCGCACGCCGATGGCGGTGGCGGTCACGGACGAAGCGGGGTCCGAGAGCTCGTCGGGGTCGATGAACCAGCCGACCCCCAGCACCTCGTCGCACTCGGAGGTGTCCAGCAACGTGGCCGGCTCCGGTGCGCCGCAGGTCAGCGTCGCGTCGGCCGCAGCCTCCGGGAGGTCGGCGAGGAACGCCTCGCACGCCGTCTGCTCCTCGGCGGAGAGGGAGACCGGTGCGACGGGGTCCGGCTGCGCGGCGTCGTCGGAGCACCCGGCCGCGAGGGCGGCCACGAGCAGCAGGGGCGGCAGGGACAGGGACACGGCGACGCCCCGGGTCCCTCGGGACCCGGGGCGTGCGCGGCGTACGTCGGTGAGCACCGTCGTCCAGCGGTGGGGCGGGTGCCTCAGATGTGGACGACCGGGCAGGTCAGGGTGCGGGTGATGCCGTCGAGGTTCTGCACCTTCGAGACGACCAGCTTGCCGAGCTCGTCGACGTTGCGGGCCTCGGCGCGCACGATGACGTCGTAGGGGCCGGTGACGTCCTCGGCGAGGGTCACGCCCTTGATCTGGGCGATGGCGGTGGCGACCTCTGCGGCCTTGCCGACGTCGGTCTGGATCAGGATGTAGGCCTGGACGACCATCGTGCTCTCCCTAGGTTCGGTTGCGCGGCGGCGCTGCCGCGGACACCTCACTGCGGCGCCGAGTGCAACCTACCGCCCGCGGCCCCCGACCACGACAGCCGCCCGGTCGCCCGGCCACCGCCGCCCGGGGCTGCCCGTGGCAGCCGGGGCCTGCGGGCGGTGCCCGGCCGCCGCGCCACGGGTGGTGGGATGGACCCATGGTGGACGCACGGCACGGTGGAGCGGCGGCGGGGACGAGCGGGCTGGACCCGGCGGCGACGGTGGCCGACGTGGGGGAGTTCGCGCTGATCGACGCCCTCACCGCCCTCTTCGACCAGGGCGAGCAGGTGCTCGTCGGCCCCGGTGACGACGCAGCGGTCCTGCGCATCCGCAACGGCCACGTGGTCGTCTCCACCGACCTCCTGGTCGAGGGCCGGCACTTCCGCCGCGACTGGGTGCCGGCCGTCGACGTGGGCCACCGTGCCGCCGCGCAGAACCTCTCCGACGTCAACGCCATGGGCGGGCGCGCGCACAGCCTGACCGTCGGCATGGCCGTGCCGGCCGACCTGCCGGTCTCCTGGGCGCTGGAGTTCGCCGCGGGCTTCGCCGAGGAGTGCCGCGCGGTCGGCGCCAGCGTGGTCGGCGGGGACCTCACGCGCGGGGACCAGCTGGTCGTCGCCGTGACGGTCCTGGGCTCGTGCACGGTCTCGCCGGTGCTGCGCAGCGGTGCCGAGCCCGGCGACGTGGTCGCGCTGGCCGGGCGCCAGGGCTGGGCCGCCGGCGGTCTGGCCGTGCTCGGCCGCGGCTTCCGCTCGCCCCGGGTGCTGGTCGAGGCCTACCGACGGCCGGAGCCGCCGTACGACGCCGGGCCGGAGGCCGCCGCGGCCGGTGCGACCGCGATGGTCGACGTCTCCGACGGGCTGCTGTCCGAGGCGGCCCACCTCGCCCGCGGCTCGGCGGTCGCCATCGACCTGCGCACCGAGGCGCTGGAGGTGCCCGAGCCGCTGCTCGCCGTGGCGGCCGCGACCGGCGCCGACCCGCTGTCCTTCGTGCTGGGCGGGGGCGACGACCACGCGCTGCTCGCGACGTTCCCGCCGGGGGCGACCCTGCCCGCGGGGTTCCGGGTCATCGGGTCGGTCGCGGAGGGGGAGGGCGTCACCGTCGACGGGGCTGCGTACGACGGGGTCGCGGGGTGGACGCACTTCTAGGGTGCTGCCTGTGGTCGCCGACCACAGGTAGCTCACGCGGTCTCGACACGCGGGTCGCGACTTCGTTCCTCAGTCGCGCCGCTCGCTCGACCGCCGTTGTTTCGTGTGCCCGCTCGCCTCGCTGCGCTCGCCGAGGGGGCAAACGAAACGGCCGCCACCTGTGCAGGTGACGGCCGGTCCGGCATGCTCCGTTGGTCAGTGCCTCAGCGCGAGACCTTGCCCGCCTTCAGGCAGCCGGTGCAGACGTTCATCCGCTTCGGGGTGCCGTTGACGACGGCGCGGACGCGCTGGATGTTGGGGTCGAAGCGACGCTTCGTGATCTTGCGCGACCACGGCCGGTTGTTGCCGAAGCCAGGCTTCTTGGCGCAGATGTCGCAGACGGCAGCCACCGTGAACTCCTGAGGATCGATGTTGAACGAGTCGTGAGGGCCCATCCGACCGCTGCACGGTGGTCTCACCGCGGCCGCGCCGGTCTGGGCAACCGCACCAGAGTATCGCCACACCCCCCGAACGCCGAATCGAGGCCGGAGCGTCCCCGCCCCGCCGTCGGTGGCGACCACTAACCTCGGGGCCGTGCCCGACCCGCAGCCCGATGAGCAGACGTCCATGGTCCCCGAGGGGGTCGAGGTGCTGCCGCGCGGGGTCAGCCTGGAGGGCGTCGTGCGCTTCACCGACGTCGCGGTCGCGGCGCTGGAGTCCGCCCGCGAGGAGGTGGACGCGCTCAACGTCTACCCCGTGCCCGACGGTGACACCGGCACCAACATGTACCTCACGATCGCCGCGGCCCGCGACGCGGTCGAGCGGGCGGTCGTCGAGGCCGGCGGACCCGAGCGCTGCGGCGTGGGCCGCGGGCTGGAGGCGCTCGGCCGCGGTGCGCTGCTCGGCGCCCGCGGCAACTCCGGCGTCATCCTCAGCGAGATGCTGCGCGCCCTGGCCCGCCGCCTGGGCAGTGCGACACCGGAGGACCGCGCTGCCCTGCTCATGGCCGAGGGCATGCACCTGGCGGCCGATGCGGCGTACGCCGCCGTCGGCACCCCCGTGGAGGGCACCATGCTCACCGTGGCGCGGGCGGCGGCCGACGCGGCCGCCGAGCGGGCCACGGACCCGGATGCCAGGACCCGCGACGTCGTGGCCGCGGCCGCGGCGGCGGCGCGGGAGGCGCTCGCCCGCACGCCCGACCAGCTGCAGACCCTCAAGGACGCCGGGGTCGTCGACGCCGGCGGCCGCGGCTTCAGCGTCGTGCTCGACGCGGCCGAGACGGCGCTGACCGGTCGGGTGCCGCCCACGGTGCGCACCCGGATCGGCACCCACCACATCCCCGTCCCGCAGCTGCGCCACGACCACGCCGCGCCGGGGGCCGACCTCAGCGAGGACGGGCCCGCCTACGAGGTGATGTACCTCCTCGACGCGCCCGCCGAGCGGGTCACGACCCTGCGCGAGCGGCTGGCCGGGCTCGGCGACAGCCTCGTGGTGGTCGGTGACGAGGAGCTGTGGAACGTCCACGTCCACGTCGACGACGTGGGTGCTGCGATCGAGGCCGGCATCGAGGCCGGCCGCCCGCACCGGATCCGGGTCACGCACTTCGCCGAGCAGGTGGCCGAGCGGGCGGTCAGGCGCGAGGGCCGCGCCGTCGTGGTCGTCTCCGCCGGGCCCGGCCTCACCTCGCTCTTCACCGAGGCCGGAGCCGTGGTGGTCGAGGGTGGCCCCGGTCGGCGCCCCTCCACCGGCCAGCTGCTGGAGGCCATCACCGGCTGCCAGGCCAGCGAGGTCGTCGTGCTGCCCAACGACCCCGACTCCGTGCGGGTCGCCCAGGTGGCGGCGTCCACCGCCGAGCAGGACGAGGGCATCCGCGTCGTGGTCGTCCCGACCACCGCCCAGGTCCAGGGGCTGGCCGCGATCGCGGTGCACGAGCCCGGTCGCGCCTTCGACGCCGACGTGCTCGAGATGACCGCGACGGCCCGGCACGCCCGCCACGGCGCGGTCACCGTCGCCGCCCGCCAGGCCATGACCATGGCCGGGCCGTGCGAGCCCGGCGACGTGCTGGGCGTCGTGGCCGGTGACTTCGCGGTCGTCGGCCAGCAGCTCGACGAGGTGGCGGCCGAGGTCGCCGACCGGTTGCTGCGCGGTGGTGGCGAGCTGGTCACGATCGTGGCCGGGGCCGAGGACCCCGACGGTGCGGCCGCCGCGCGGCTCGCCGGCTGGATCGAGGAGCACCACCCGCTCGCCGACGTCGTCGTCTACGAGGGGGGCCAGGAGCGCTACCCGCTGCTGGTGGCGGTCGAGTGATCACACCGGACTCGCCGGTCGAGGTGGTGCTCGGCGACGCCAAGCCCAAGAAGGTCAAGGCCGTCGTCGAGGGCCTGGGCCTGCGGACCGTGGGCGACCTGCTGCTCCACTTCCCGCGCCGCTACGTCAAGACCGGCGAGCTCACCGAGATCGAGGGCCTGCACGACGGCGAGATGCTCGTCGTGGTCGGGCGGATCGCGCGGTGCGACCGCCGGCAGTACACCGACCGGCGCACCGGCCGCACGGCGTACCGCGTCGAGGCGCTGCTGGAGACCGACGGGCCGCGGCTGTCGATGACCTTCTTCGCCAAGGCGCCCCACGTCGCCGCGTGGCACGAGCAGCGGCTGGCCGTGGGGCGTCGCGGGATCTTCCAGGGCAAGGTCGGCCGCTTCCGCGACAGCTGGCAGCTCACCAACCCGCAGATGGTGCTGATGGGCACGCCGGGGGAGGACGCCGCCCAGCTCTCGCTGGAGACCCTGGGCGACCTCTACCCGATCTACCCGCTCTCGGCCGGGGTGGAGTCCTGGGACCTCCAGCGCGCCGTGGCCTTCGCGCTCACCGTGGTCGAGGAGCTGCCCGAGCGGCTGCCCGAGGCGCTGCGCGAGACCGAGGGACTGCTCGACGTGCGCACGGCACTGGAGTGGGTCCACCGGCCCAGCGACTACGGCCAGGTCACGCGCGCCCAGCAGCGCTTCCGCTTCGAGGAGGCGCTGACCACCCAGCTCGTCCTGGCCCGCCGGCGCCGCGCGCTGCAGGCCCAGGGCGCCCGTCCCCGCACCGGCGGCGGCGGGCTGCTGGCCGCCTTCGACGCGCGGCTGCCCTTCGAGCTCACCGCCGGGCAGCGCGAGGTCGGCGCCGAGATCGAGGCCGACCTGGCACGCCCGCACCCGATGAACCGGCTGCTCCAGGGCGAGGTCGGCTCCGGCAAGACCCTCGTGGCGCTGCGCGCGATGCTGCGGGTCGTCGACTCCGGCGGCCAGGCCGCGCTGCTCGCGCCGACCGAGGTCCTGGCCCAGCAGCACCACCGTTCGCTCACCGCGATGCTCGGCGACCTGGCCGGCGGCGGGATGCTCGGCGGGCATCCCGAGGCGACCTCGCTGGAGCTGCTCACGGGGTCGATGACCAAGGCCCAGCGCACCGCGCCCCTGCTGCGGCTCGCCTCGGGGGAGGCCGGCCTCGTCGTCGGCACCCACGCCCTGCTCGAGGACGTCGTGCAGTTCGCCGACCTCGGCCTGGTGGTGGTCGACGAGCAGCACCGGTTCGGGGTCGAGCAGCGCGCGGCGCTGACCGACAAGGCCGGCACCCCGCCGCACGTCCTGGTCATGACCGCCACGCCGATCCCGCGCACCGTCGCCATGACCGTCTTCGGCGACCTCGAGACCTCGACCCTCTCCGAGCTGCCCGCCGGTCGCGCGCCGATCCAGACCACCGTCGTGCCGCTCGCCGACGCCCCGCGCTGGATCGACCGGGTCTGGCAGCGCGCCCGAGAGGAGGTGGAGAAGGGCCACCAGGTCTACGTCGTGTGCCCGCGCATCTCCGGCGACACCTCCGAGCAGGGCGAGTCCGACGCCCCCGCGGTGGAGGGCGAGACCCGCACCGACCGTCCCCTCGCCGCCGTGGAGGAGGTCGTCGAGGAGCTGGCCGCCGGGCCGCTCGCCGGGCTCCGGGTCGGCCTGCTGCACGGCCGCCTGCACCCCGAGGAGAAGGACCGCACCATGCGCGCGTTCGCCTCCGGCGACGTCGACGTGCTCGTCTCCACCACCGTCATCGAGGTCGGCGTCGACGTCGCCAACGCCACCACGATGGTGCTGCTCGACGCCGACCGGTTCGGCGTCTCCCAGCTCCACCAGCTGCGCGGCCGCGTCGGCCGCGGCGGGCTGCCCGGGCTCTGCCTGCTCGTGAGCCACGCCGAGGTCGGCACCCCCGCCCGCGAGCGGCTTGACGCGGTCGCGGCCACCACCGACGGCTTCGAGCTCAGCCGGGTCGACCTGGAGCAGCGGCGCGAGGGCGACGTCCTGGGTGCCTCCCAGTCCGGGTTCCGCTCCAGCCTCAAGGACCTGCGGGTCCTGCGCGACGAGAAGACGATCGTGCGCGCCCGCGAGGTCGCCGGTGCGCTGCTCGACGACGACCCCGACCTCGACGGCGCTCCGCTGCTCGCGACGCTGGTGGCCGAGCTCGAGGAGTCCGTGCGCGCGGAGTTCGCCACCCGCTCCTGACGACTCGGCACCGGTTCGAGGGTGACTCGGCACCGGTTGGAGGGTGAGTCGGCACCGGTTCGAGGGTGAGTCGGCACCGGAGCCCTAGGTGTACTGACCACGGACGTTAGGTACGGCGTGCCTGCTGGACGATGACGAAGACCTCCGGGTGAGGTGTGAAGCGACCAAGCATTCACTCGCTCACGAAACTCCGGAGGTCTTCGTGTCTCACGCTAACGCCCAACTGACCCCTGCCGGCCGCCTGCGGCTGGCCCAACTCGTCGTGGACAAGGGATGGACGCTGCGCCGCGCCGCCGAAAGGTGGAACTGCTCGGTCACAACAGCCAAGCGATGGGCCGACCGCTACCGCGCTCATGGCCGCGACGGGATGGTCGACCGGTCCTCACGCCCGAAGACCTCGCCACGGCGCACACCCTCGCGGGTCGAGCGACGGGTGCTCGGGCTGCGGGTCTCTCGGCGCTGGGGACCGGCTCGCATCGCCTACCGGCTGAAGATGGCGGTCTCGACCGTGCACAAGATCCTGCGCCGTTACGGCTGCCCGCCGCTGGCATGGACCGACCCGGCGACCGGGGTCCGCATCAAATGGTCACGGAAGAAGGCGCACTCCTACGTGCACGAGGCTCCTGGCGACCTGGTCCATGTAGACATCAAGAAGCTCGGCCGGATCCCCGACGGCGGCGGCTGGCGCGTCGTCGGGCGCCAGGCCGGGCGCAAGAACTCTGGACAGCGCGGCACCGGCTACTGGTACATCCACAACGCCGTCGACGACTGCTCCCGGCTCGGCTACAGCGAACTGCTCACCGACGAGAAGAAGGAGACCGCCGCAGAGTTCTGGACGCGCGCCAACGCCTACTTCGAAGCCGCTGGCATCACGGTGAAGCGAGTGCTCACCGACAACGGCTCCTGCTACCGATCCAAGCTCTTCGCCGAGGCCCTCGGCGACGACATCGCCCACAAGCGAACCCGCCCCTACAGGCCCCAGACCAACGGCAAGGTCGAGCGATTCAACCGCACCATGCTCGAGGAATGGGCCTACGCCCGCGCATACGGCTCCGAGTCAGAACGAGCAGCCAGCTTCACCGACTGGCTCCACACCTACATTCACCACCGCGGTCACACCGCACTCGGCGGCAAGTCACCAGCCGACCTCGTACCCAACCTGCGTGGACAGAACACCTAGGGTGGCGCCCGTGACCCGGATCATCGGCGGCTCCGCGGGCGGACGGCACCTGGCCACACCCCGGGGCGAGGCCACCCGGCCCACCAGCGACCGGGTGCGCGAGGCCCTCTTCTCCGCGCTGGAGTCGTGGTTCGGCACGTGGGAGGGCGTGCGCGTCCTGGACCTGTACGCCGGGTCGGGGGCGCTCGGGCTGGAGGCATGCAGCCGCGGCGCCGAGCACGCCCTGCTCGTGGAGAAGGACCGCCGCACGGCCCAGCTGGTCGCCGCCAACGCGCGCGAGCTCGGGCTGGCCCGCGCCCGGGTGGTGGGCGGCACCGTGCGCAGCACCCTCGCGGGGCG
This sequence comes from Nocardioides sp., assembly GCF_030149505.1. Taxonomy (GTDB): domain Bacteria; phylum Actinomycetota; class Actinomycetes; order Propionibacteriales; family Nocardioidaceae; genus Nocardioides. The sequence continues at coordinate 441 of NZ_JASBRN010000054.1, read as the reverse complement.
GCCGGAGGCGGCGTACGACCTGGTGCTGAGCGACCCGCCGTACCCGTTGGAGGACCAGGAGGTCGACGCGGACCTGGCCGCGCTGGTGGCGCACGGCTGGCTCGCGGACGAGGCGATGGTCGTGGTGGAGCGGTCACGCCGCAGCCCCGAGCCGCGGTGGCCCGCCGGGTTCGGCTCCACCCGGCGGCGCAAGTACGGTGAGACGACGCTCTGGTCGGCCGTGTGGCAGCCGGGCGGCACCGACCAGCAGGACCGACCCGAGACCCCCGACCCTGGCAGCACCGAGCAGGCGCGGGACGAGCAGGAGTGAGCGTGCGCCGAGCAGTCTGTCCCGGCTCCTTCGACCCGGTGACCAACGGCCACCTCGACATCGTCGGGCGCGCCGCGGCCCTCTTCGACGAGGTGGTGGTGGCGGTCGGGGTCAACAAGTCCAAGTCGAGC
>NZ_JASBRN010000018.1 GCF_030149505.1 Nocardioides sp. | reverse complement strand
CGCTTTCATCGACGGCTGGCAGGAGCGGGCACACCCATTCGTGTGGACCAAGACCGCCGAACAGATCCTGGCGAAGGCTAACCGTCCAACAACTTCAAATCCGCGGCACTAGTACAGGACTCGCCCTCAAGAATATTCGGGCTTTGCGCCTAGCTGAACGAAGTATGGCGACTTGGAAACAAGAGTGGCGTTCGCGCCACGGGCTGAGGAATGGATTCCCATGAAGGTGCCCCCACTGCCGTACGGCGCCCCCGAGTCTCCGCCTCTCGAATCGAAGATATCGGTTTTGAACCCGTCAAGCAGAGTGTAATTCGAATTTGTAGTCGCATTGATGCTTGCGTCAGTGATTGTGCCACAACTAATTTGCCCGCTCTGCCATTCGCTCGACTTGGCTCCGCTCATGCAAACCGCCTTGCCGACAAAGTAATCTGCGGACCCAACACTGGCTGTCCGCGTATAATCGTATAAGGCATTGTTTGACACCAATACTTTTGATGTGCGCCGCTCGGACTGCAAGGCGCCAACGATTTGGCAATCGCAATACCCAGTCGCGTCTGGATACCAAGTGGTAGCTTGCGTAACTCCCAAGTAGGCGCCAGCGGTATCGAGACCTTGCCACCACTGGCCCTGTCCGCAGTGTCCCGCAGTGAGGGTGTAAACCAGATCAGAATTTGGGTTCGTGTCCCGCATTTTGCTGAAACCGACGGTGCAATCGGCGTTCTCATTTCGAGTCATCCATAAGCCGCCGTAGGCGCGGCCCCACGGCTTGTCCCGTATACCTTGCTCCACCCAGCCGGGACCGCCCACCGTCATGGCTAGAGCCTCAGATGGCATAAGGCCTTTGATCTCGTCGATAATCTCACGTGGCGTATCCTCCGCAAGGTCGACACGAACCTTATTGCTGGGCGTGTCTGTACTCACAGAGTGCATATAGTTCTTGCCCTGTTCGAGAAGGATCTTGAGGGCGTCCATGGACCAAGCGTCCAGTTGTGCCTTAGAGAAAGCGACTTGGCGAACGACCGATGTATCCAATAGACCTCGACTGGCGAGTTCCCTATCGGCTGCCTCTAGGCCGCCTTCAGTAACTGCAATGTTAAGAACGCCCCCGGCTCGCTGATCAAGCCAAATGCCTCCGAAAAAGTCTGCGTCTTGCAAGACGAGTGCGACTTCAGAAAGCGCCGACTCAAGAGCACTCCGTCTGTCCATCTCTACTACCTCCACAGCATCCAAAGGAATCCCCAACATGGATTGGTCTGACGGTCGCGCTGATACCGCGCGAACGTGATCGAGCGTGGACGTCAGACCGAATCTCTCTCGAACGTTGATTGCGCGAATCTCCTCGGCTGTTGCATCCTTCGCCATCTCGGAATTTTGCAGAGCCGTTGCGGGTTCCGATGCCGATGGCGAGACACCGGCGCCGAGGGCAACCGAACAGCAAGCCACCAGCACGAGGGATTGAACAGCCTTCGGGTGCATGAGTCTGATTTTCATTTATGAAGGCTAGCTGGTAAGACTTCTGCGGGCTAGTGCCGCGTGTCGTAAATCGCTAGATGGTTGGGAACTGAAATCATGAGGTATGGCGAATCGTCCTGCCCCTGCATTGGTTCTGCGTCCCGGCGATCGTGAGGAGCTCGAGCGGTGGACGCGTGCCTCGACGGTGCCGGCATCGGCCGCGAAGCGGGCGCGGATCGTGTTGCTCGCTGCCGACGGGCTGGCGAACACGCGGATCGCGGAGCTGGTCGACGCGACCGTGACCACGGTGCTGGGCTGGCGGAACCGGTACCAGGCAAGGGGTCTGACAGGGCTCGCCGATGCGCCGCGACCGGGACGGCCCCGGACGCTGGATCACCGGGCGATCGTGGCCGAGACGCTGAAGCCGCCACCGAAGAAGCTCGGGGTCACGCACTGGTCTACCCGGCTGCTGGCCGACCGGTTGAAGATCTCCCACAAGTCGGTCGCCAGAGCCTGGTCGGCCTACGGCATCAAGCCCTGGAAGGCAGAGTCGTTCCGGTTCTCCACCGATCCCGAGCTGGTCGGGAAGGTCACCGACATCTGCGGGCTGTACCTGGCGCCGCCGGAGAACGCGATCGTGCTGTGCGTGGATGAGAAGTCCCAGATTCAGGCGCTGGACCGCACAGTGCCGATCTTGCCGATGCAGGAAGGACGGATCGAGCGCCGGTCGCACGACTACTACCGCCACGGGACCACAACCCTGTTCGCAGCTCTCGACATCGCGACAGGTCAGGTGACCGCGGCGTTGAAGCCACGGCACCGTCATCAGGAGTTCCTGGCGTTCCTCAAGCAGATCGAGCGGACCTACCGTGACGTCCTCGACGCCGATGGCGAGGTGGTCGAGCTGCACCTGGTGATGGAGAACTACGCCGCGCACAAGCACAAGGACGTGAAGTCGTGGCTGGCCGACAACCCGCGCTTCGTCGTCCACTTCACCCCGACCCACGCCTCCTGGATGAACCTCGTGGAGGTCTGGTTCGGCATCGTCGAGCGCCAGGCCATCCGCCGCGGTGTGTTCAAGTCGGTCAAGGACCTCAACGCCAAGATCCGCGCTTTCATCGACGGCTGGCAGGAGCGGGCACACCCATTCGTGTGGACCAAGACCGCCGAACAGATCCTGGCGAAGGCTAACCGTCCAACAACTTCAAATCCGCGGCACTAGCGACCGCATACGGACGTGGCGACATCACCATGCGTGAATGGACCACCGCCCGCAGGCAGCCCGTCCAGTTCTCACGCGTGCTCTATGAGGACGGCACCGTCTTCCGCATCTGTAACTGACGCGGCGAGGCCGCGTCAGCGCTCGACGAGTTTCGTTGCTATTTCAAGTCAAGAGCGACTCTCGGCACTAGCGAATCGGATCGGGCAAATCGATGTTGTTCGGACTCGTAGGCACATTCCCATTCGCGCCCTCGGCGTACGCCTTGTACTTGCGGTTGAACGCTGTTGCCGCACGACGGTACTGATTTGCGACAGCGTTGTATCGATCAACCAGGTCGTTGTAAGCCGAGACAGTCGCCGAACTGTATTGGTCTACCGGTTCCATCTCGAGGATCAATGCCTCAAGACGCGACGCGCTCTTGAGCATGGACCGGAGCGCTCTCAGGTCCGCGTTGTATTCATCTTTGACGCTTTCAAGATCACTCGAGCCGCCCTCATACGAACCGTCGTAGACATCGTCAGGTTCATCTGGATTCTCCAGGGAGGTACAGGAAGCCAGCAGGCAGGCCATAGAGGCAGCAGCCGCGGCGACCGATCGTCTTGTCTTCACAACGTAAAACGCTAAACGACGAACGAACGACTGATCGGGCGTATCAGCAACTTGCGAGGTTGTCGGTCGATGTCTGGCCCGGTGGACCGGTGTCGGAGTACTCGACTGTGTGGTCGAGGTCGGCGGTCTCGGCTGGCCTGTTGCAGTGAGGGAAGGTGCAGGTCGTCCTGAACAGCCTGACCCGGGCGGCGATGCGGTCGGGGACCTCGTAGCTGCTGACTGCGACGGTCTCGTGGAGATCGATTACCGGCTTCACGATGACCTGCGTGCCCGGCGTGCCGCACCACTCCCGGACGGCATCGCCGTCAGCAGCTGGCACGGCTCGCTGGCGCTCGCCTGCTCGACCAGCAGTGGCAGGCTCTCGCGCTCGCCGGGACGTGTTCGTCCGGGACGCACGCGGGCGTCACGGGTGGTTCACCGGGCGCCGCGAGCGTGGGGGGCATGCGAGTCGCGATCGTGACCGAGTCCTTCCTGCCGTCGGTGAACGGGGTGGCCGGCACCGTCCGGCACGTCGTCGACCGGCTCGTCGCCACCGGCCACAAGGTCATCGTGGTCGCGCCGGGCCCCGGCCCCACGTCGTACGGGCAGGTGCAGGTGGTCAGGGTGCGGTCGATGGCGCTGCCCGGCTACCGCGCCTTCCCGCTCGGCCTGCCGGACCCGCAGGTCCACCACGCGATCGAGGCGTTCCGGCCCGACGTGGTCCACCTGGCCTCGCCGATCCTCCTCGGCGCGGTCGGGTTGCGCGTCGCCCGCCGGCTCGACGTGCCGAGCGTCGCGGTCTTCCAGACCGACGTCGCCGGCTTCGCCCGCCAGTACGGCGTGCGCGCCGACCGCGCCATCGACCGCTGGGTCGCGAGCCTGCACCGCCGTGCCGACCGCACGCTCGTCCCCTCGACGGCCTCCCGCCAACAGCTCGCCGCCCTCGGCGTCGGCGACCTGCACCTGTGGCGCCGCGGCGTCGCGCTGGACCTCTTCGGCAGCGAGCACCGCGACGAGCGGCTGCGCGCCGGTTGGACCGGAGGGGAGCAGCGCACCGTGGTCGGGTACGTCGGCCGGCTGGCCCCCGAGAAGCGGGTCCGCCGCCTGGTCGAGCTCGCCGACCTCCCCGGGACGCAGCTCGTGGTCGTCGGCGACGGCCCCGAGCGGGCCTGGCTGCAGCAGCGGCTGCCACACGCCGTCTTCACCGGGATGCTCGGCGGCCACGAGCTGGCCCGGGCCTTCGCCTCGCTCGACGTCTTCGTCCACACCGGCGAGGACGAGACCTTCTGCCAGACCGTCCAGGAGGCCCAGGCCAGCGGTGTCGCCGTGGTCGCCCCGGCCTCCGGCGGCCCGCTCGACCTGGTCGACCACGGCCGCACCGGGCTGCTGTACGACGTCCGCGACCCGCACGCGCTGCGCCGCACCACGGGGCAGCTGGTCGCCGACCACGCGGGGCGGGCACGCCTGGGCTCGCTGGCCCAGGGCGCTGTCGCCGGCCGCACCTGGGCGAGCGTGGTCGACGACCTGGTGCGCCACTACCGAGCCGTCCTGGGCGCCCGCGGCGGTGTGCGCGCCGCGGCCGGCGCCGGGCAGCGCGCGGCCTGAGGTGCGGATCGCCCAGCTGGCCAACTTCGTCGGACCGACGTCGGGAGGCATGAAGACAGCCCTCGAGGCGCTGGGTCGCGGCTACACCGACGCAGGGGTGGCCCGGCTGCTGGTCGTGCCCGGCCCCGAGGACGCCCGGCTGGACTCACCGGCCGGCGACGTCGTGCAGGTGCGGGCGCCGCGGGTCGGTGGCGGCTACCGGCTCATCGTCGAGCCCTGGCGGGTGACCGACGTGCTGCGCCGCTTCGACCCGACCTCGATCGAGGTCTCGGACAAGTCGACGCTGCTCCCCGTCGCCGGGTGGGCCCGCCGCGCCGGCATCCCGACCGTCCTGTTCTCCCACGAGCGGCTCGACGCGATGCTCTCGATGCGCACGGGCCTGCCGGTGCAGGTGGCGCCGCTCAACCGGGCGCTGGTGCGCCGCTACGACCGGCTGGTGGTGACCTCGGAGTTCGCCGAGCAGGAGTTCCGGGCGCTCGCCGGTCGCTCCGGCACCCCGCTGCACCGGGTGCCGCTCGGGGTGGACCTGGAGGTCTTCCGGCCGACCCGGGTCCCGCGCGCGCAGGACGGGCTCCTGCGGCTGGTGCACGCCGGCCGGCTCTCGCGCGAGAAGGACCCGCACCTGGCCGTCGCCACCGCCGTGGCCCTGCACCGCCGTGGCGTCCCTGTGCGGATGGACGTCTACGGCTCCGGCCCGCACCTCGACGAGCTGCAGGCCCTGGCGGTCGGCGCACCCGTCTTCTTCCACGGCCACGTCGCGGGCCGCGCCCGGCTCGCCGCCCGCCTGGGCGCCGCCGACGTCTCGCTGTCGGTCTGCCCGGGAGAGACCTTCGGGCTCTCGGTGCTCGAGGCCCTGGCCTGCGGCACCCCGGTCGTCACCGCCGACGTCGGCGGGGCCCGCGAGCTGGTGGACGAGCGGTGCGGGGCCTGGGCGGCGCCCGAGGCCGAGCGGCTGGCCGACGCGGTGCTGCGCCTGGTCGGCCGCGACGAGCGGTGGCGCCGCGCCGCGGCCCGCCACCGTGCCGAGGCCTTCCCGTGGTCACGCACCGTGGCGCAGATGCTGGCCGTGCACGGCCTCAGCGCACCGGCGTGGACCTCCGCGCCGGGAGCCGGGCCGGGAGCCGGGAGGGGCTCGCGACCGCTCGCCGGTGACCAACGACTTGCGTGAGTGCCACCCCGGTCACCAGGAGCACCGCGACCACGATGTCGGTGCCGCGGGCCTGCAGGGAGGAGTCCAGCGGCGCGACCAGGCCGGTCAGCCCGACCACGGCCACCAGCGCCCCCTCGGCACGGGGGGCCAGGGGGACGGCGGCGAGGAACGGCAGGGCCCACAGCAGGTACCAGTGGTGGACCACCGGTCCGAGCAGCACGAGCGCCAGCAGCGCCAGGCCGACGGTCCGCACCGCGACCTCCGGGTCACCGGCCCGGGCCCGCAGCGCGACCGCGCACGCGAAGCCCAGCGCCACCAGCATGCCGCCCAGCCGCACCAGCTCCAGCGCCGACGGTCCCGGCACCCCGAGCCCCTCCTGGGCCCACAGCAGCACCCGCCCGACCTGGGTGGTCAGCGACAGCGGCGTCCGCACGACGCCCGGCACCCCGAGGGCGTGCACCCAGCCCAGGCCGAGCCCGGTCACCACGCCGCTGAGCAGCAGGGTGGCGGTCGCGACCCCGGCGACCTGCGCGGCCCGGCGTACCCGGTCCGCGAGGTGGGCCGTCGCGGGCAGCGACACCAGGACGACCGCCAGGCAGACCAGTCCGCCGGGCACCTTGACCGCGGCCGCGGCGCCGCCCAGCGTCGCGGCCAGGACCCAGCGTCCCTCGACGGCGACCGCCAGGGCCCAGGCCATCAGGCCCACCATGAGCAGGTCGTTGTGCAGGCCGGCGACGCCGTGGGCGAGGACCAGCGGGCCGGGCAGCACCAGTGCGGCGGCGAGCGCGGGGTCGCGCCCGCAGGCCGCCGCGAGGCGGGGCACGGCATGGGCGAGCAGCACCAGCCCGAGCACGGCCAGCAGCCGGTGCGCCACGACCAGCGCCCACGGGTCCCGGGTGAGGTCCGCGGCCAGGTCGCCCCAGGCGAGGGGCAGCGGACCGTACGGCGCCGGGGTGTCCATCCACATCGGGTCGACCGCCTCGGTGATCGACCCGGCCAGGACCGCCGGCCCCACGTCGTACGGCGAGTGGTCGAGGTGGGCCATCACCCCCTGCGCGGCGTAGCTCCAGCCGTCGCGGCTGAACATCGGGGGCGCCAGCAGCAGCGGCAGCGACCAGCAGCCGGTGGCGCGCAGCACGAGCGGCAGCCGGTCGGGGCCGGTGGTCGCGCGCACGAGCCGGAGCAGCTCCAGCCACGCCCAGCAGGCGAGCCCGAGGCCGAGGACCACCACCGTCAGCCCGACCAGCCGGCCCGGTGTGTGGTGCCGCCACGCGATGGCGTCGAGGGGGTGCGACCCGGGCAGGACCGAGACCACCAGCCCGCCGAGGAGCACCAGCACGTACCCGAGTAACCCGCGCGTGACCACGCCGGGACGCTAGGGAGCCGGGTCGCAGTCGCCGCCACGCCGCGACGACGCGGCCGTGAACGCTCCGGGAACGCTCGGCTGGTGCGACGGCTGGTGCGACGGCTGGTGCGACTGCCGGTGTCACCGGCCGCTCGTCCGGTGCTCGCCCGGTGGCCACCTGCGCGTCGGGCGGACCGGGTCTGCTGGGCGGGTGCGAGCGCGGTGGTGGCTGGGAGGCGGCGCGGGCGCCGTGGTCGGCGGCCTGGTGGCCGGCCGGGGAGTGCTGTCCCTCCAGGCGCGCGCGGCGCGGGCCGTGGTCGGGAAACCGCTCGGCGAGGACGCGCACCGCGCCGACGGGCTGTGGAAGAAGAAGTACGGCGACCCGATCGAGCTGCTCGTCCTCGGCGACTCCATCGCCGCCGGGCTCGGCGCCGAGGACCCCGGCGCCACGTTCGGTGCCCAGCTGGCCAAGCGGCTGGCCAAGAAGGCTCGGCGCTCCGTGCGGTTGCACGTCGCTGCGCGGGTCGGTGCCGAGACCTCGCAGCTGCGGGCCCAGCTGGCCGGGCTGCCCGCCGGCTACCGGCCCGACGTCGCCGTCGTCGTGGTCGGCGGCAACGACGTCACCCACCGGGTGCGGGTCTCGGAGTCGCGCCGCCACCTCGGCGAGGCGGTGCGGACCCTGCGCGAGCGCGGGGTCCCCGTCGTCGTCGGCACGTGTCCCGACCTCGGCGCCCTGTCGGTGCTCCAGCAGCCGCTGCGCGCCCTCGCCGGGGTCAGCTCGCGCCAGCTCGCCGCGGCCCAGCGCGAGGTGGTCACCGAGCTCGGCGGGCTGGCGGTCTCCCTGGCCGACGTGGTGGGCCCCTTCTTCGTGACCCGGCCCGACGAGATGTTCGCCGTGGACCGGTTCCACCCCTCGGGGGCGGGCTACCGGCGTACGGCGAAGGCGGTGCTGCCCAGCGTGCTGGTCGCCCTGTCGCTGGCCGAGGAGCTGCCGCACGGGCACCACGGGCCGCTGACGCGCAGCGGCTGATCCGCGCGGAGCCCTCAGCCCGCGCGGTGCTCCGGCTGGGCGGGGCCGAGCCCGGCCAGCTGCTCCTGGCGCCGCCACGTGGTGACGACCAGCAGCGCCCCCACCACGGCGCCGGCCCAGCCCAGGCCGAGGTCGCCGAGGGTGTCGGCGTGGGCGCTGAACCGCTCGCCGATGCGGTCGATGAACGCGCGGTACTCCCAGATCTCCCACGCCAGCGACACCGTCGTGGTCACCGCGACCGCGCGGGCCAGCACGTCGCGCAGTCGCGTCGCCGGGGTGCACCACAGCAGCACCACCGCTGCGGCCAGGGCTGCGTTGACGACGAAGTGCACCGCGTCGTCGAACCACGGCACCGCGTCGTAGAGATCGAGCCGGTTGCCCAGGAAGTCGTTGAAGCAGGTGGTCGTGACGAGCACGTCGGCCAACCAGGGGAAGGGACGCTCGGGCAGCCCGCGCCAGGCCCGGACGATCCAGACCACCGGCAGCACGGCGGCCAGCATCGGGTAGGTGATCGCCCGGAACATCGGGGCCTTGCCCTCGAGGTTGCCCCACGACGGGTCGATGGCCGTGCGCACGACCAGCCACAGCAGCACCGTCTTCAGGACGATGTCGAGCACCACCAGGCCGCGGGGGACCGGCAGGTCCTCGGGCGTGCCGCCGGAGGCGTCGATCGGTGCCGCCGGGGCGCGGTGCTCGGGCCCCGACCGCTCGTGCGTGCCACCGCTCACGGCCGGCTCCCTCCCTGGACCTCTCCCGGGCGCACCCCGGACCTCCAGGGTGCCGCAGGTGGGCCGTGCGGGCGGGAGGGAACGACGACATCGCGGTCCGGGACCTCGGTCCCTCGGCGGATGGGCCCGCGGGTCACCTGGCGCGCTGGTCCAGCTGGGTCTGCACCTCGGTGTCGCGGAAGCCCACCGAGCGGTAGACGCGGATCGCCCCGTAGTCGGGGTCCGCGACCATGACCAGCGTGCGGGCGCCCACCTCGTCGAAGCCGTGGGCGGCCACCCGGTGCACCAGCGTGCCGGCGATCCCCCGCCCGCGGTGGTCGGGGTGGGTCTCGACGGACTGGAAGCGCGCGAGGCCGTCGCCGGCGTCGACCAGGCCCATCGCCGACACCAGCCGGTCGCCGAGGAACGCGCCCCACCACGTGGCGTGCCCGGCCTCGCACAGCGCGCGGTTGGACAGGGCCCGACGCTCGGCGAAGAGCCGGTACGCCGGGCCGTCGCCGTCCGGGTCGTCGGCGTCCACCGCGATGGACAGCGCGGCCCGCTGGGCCCAGTCGTCGTCGGACGTGAGCCGGCGCAGCCGCACCTCGGCGTTCGGCCGTGGCGGGGCGTGCGTCGTGGTCGCGGTCAGGACCGTCCCGTGGTCCAGGGCGAGACCGACCGCGACCAGCGGGGCGAGCGCGTCGGACTGGTCGGCCCTCCCGTCGACGCCGAGGGTGCGGAAGTCGCCGTCGGGCAGGTCGGCGTCGTACCTCGCGAGCACGGCCGGGACCTCCTCGGCGCTCGGCGGCGCGGCGAGGAGGTCGAAGTTGCCCCAGCGGAAGGTCGGGTTCTCCGGCGTCCGCGCCGCGACGTAGGTCCCGCGGTCCTCCACCACCGATCCCGAGAGCCGCAGCAGCGCGAGGTCGGTCCGGAAGCCGAGCGAGCGGATGTCCACGGGCGGGAGCCTAGGAGGCGGACGCTCGGCGACGGGCTAGCTCGGCGGACCGACGATCAGGGCCTGGGGTGCTGCCGCCTTCATCCGGGTGTCGAGCCAGGTGATCTGGCGCGAGGTCTCGACGCCCGCGTCCTGGGCGATCTCCAGCAGCTCGCGGTCGCGGACCCCCTGGGCGGCCTGGGCCACCACCGTCCAGGTCGTCTGCACCAGGGACGCCAGGACGTGCAGGTCCTGGAGGTCGCGCAGCAACCCGACGGCGCCCTCGCGGACCTCGGCCAGGCCGTCGGCGTGCAAGCGCTCGGGCTCCACGACCTCGTCCTCGCCGTACCTGTCCACGACAGTGGCCAGGCGCTCGCGGTGCGCGTCGCTCCAGCCGGCGAGCAGCTGGCAGGTGTGGAACACGTCGGCCTCGCGGGCGTGCCCCTGCGCCACCGCGCGGAAGGAGTCGGCGAGCGTCCTCTCGCTGTGGTCGGCGAGGCCGACGTAGGTGCTCAGGTGCGGCATCAGGACTCCTGGGAGGGGTCGAGGGGGTACGTCGGGGTGTCGGCCAGGACGTGCGAGCCGGACGGGGGCCCGCCGCGGGTGTCCGGCACCGACCCCACCCGTGCGGGCGCCGACGCGGTCGTCGTCGGAGCGGGGGCCGGACCGTCCCCGTCGCGCACCTTGGTCACGCGGCAGGCGGCGGTCTTGAAGGTCGGCTGCTTGGACACCGGGTCCCACACCGTCATCGTCAGCTCGTTGGCGAGGCGGTCCTGCTCGTCCGGGGCGACCCCGTCGAGGTCCCACGACCCGTAGTGGAACGGCGCGAAGACCGCGCCCTCCATCACCTGCCCGACCCGCGCGCGCACCTCGATCGCGCCGCGCGGCGACTCGACCCGCACCCAGTCGCCCTCGCTGATGCCGAGCGACGCGGCGTCGGGGACGGACAGCTCGACCCAGGCATCCGGGGCCGCGTCGTGCAGCGGGCGGGAGCGACCGGTCTTGGTGCGGGTGTGGAACTGGTACGCCGTCCGGCCGGTCGTGTAGAGCAGCGGGTAGTCCTCGCTCGGCTCCTCGTGCGCGGGCAGGTAGGGCGCGCCCTTGAGGAACGCCCGCCCGGCGGGCCGGAGAGCCCGGTGTTCCTGCTCAGTCACAGCCCCACCGGTCACTAGGTCGTGCCCGTAGGTCTCGCAGTAGTCGGTGTCGGTCGGGAACACGAAGTCGGTGTAGAGCCGGTCGGTCCCGTCGGGGTGCTCCTCGTCGACCGGCCAGGGGATGCCGCTGGGACCGCGCAGCTTCTCGTAGGACAGCCCCGTGTAGTCGACCGGCCGGCCGGCGGTCACGGCCCGCCACGCGTCGAAGGCCTGCTCGGGGGTGCGCCAAGAGATGAGCGGGTTGCCGTCGAGGTCCCTGAAGTCCATCGCGTCGGCGTACATCAGGAGGATGTCGAGGTCGCTGCGGGCCTCGCCGGGCGGCTCGACCGCCTGCTCCGAGAGGTGCACGGTGCGGTTCACGTTGGTGAACGTGCCGGTCTTCTCGCCCCAGCCGGCCGCCGGCAGCACGACGTCGGCGAGCTCGGCGGTCTCGGTCAGGAAGAGGTCCTGCACGACCACGAACACCTCCGGCTTCGACAGGATCGAGCGGATGCGCGAGGACTCCGGCATCGACACTGCGGGGTTGGTCGCCGAGATCCAGAGGAGCTCGATCGAGGCCTTCTCGGCGTAGTTGAAGATCTGCATCGCGTTGGTCGGCGGTGCCCAGTGCGGGATCGTCAGCGGGTCGACGTTCCACGCGCTCGCGAGCTCCTCGACGTGCTGGGGGTTGCCCCAGTTGCGGAACCCGGGGAAGTCGCCGTCCGCACCGCACTCGCGGTTGTTCTGGGCGGTGGGCTGGCCGTTCATCTGAAGCACGCCGGCGCCGGGTCGGCCGATCATGCCGCGCAGCAGGTGCAGGTTGTGGACCGCGACGGAGGCCGCAGTGGCCTGGTGGGACTGGTAGAAGCCCTGCAGCACCGTCGACAGCACGTTCGGCGACTCGCCGAAGATCGCTGCCGCGCGCCGTACGTCGGAGGCGGGGGTCCCGCAGATCCGCTCGACCTCCTCGGGGGTGTAGGGGTCGACCACGGCCCGCAGCTCGTCGCGTCCGAGCGTGTGGGCGGCGACCCAGTCCTCGTCGACCCAGCCGTGCTCGAAGAGCTCGCGGGTCAGGCCGTTCATCAGCGCCAGGTTGGTGCCCACGCGTGGCGCGAGGTGCACACCGCCGGTGCGCTCGGCCTCCTCGGCGACCGGGGTGCGCCGCGGGTCGACGCAGACGATCCGCGGCGGGTCGGCCCCGTGGGTGCGGTCGAGGATCCGCGCCCAGAGCACCGTCTGGGTCTCGGCCATGTTGTGGCCGTAGAGGAAGACCGCGTCGCAGTGCTCGATGTCGGTGTAGGACCCCGGCTGCCCGTCGGCACCGAAGGACTCCTTGAACGCCGCCGCGCTGGTCGCCGTGCACAGCCGGGTGTTGCCGTCCATGTGCGGGGTGCCGAGACCGGCCTTCCCGATGACCGCGAGCGTGTAGTACTCCTCGATGAAGAGCTGGCCGCTGGTGTAGAAGCCGTGCGTGAGCGGGCCGTTCTCGGCGAGCAGCTGCTTCGAGCGCTCCACGACGCGGCCCATCGCGGTCTCCCAGTCGGTCTCGACCAGGCGCCCGCCCTCGCGGACCAGCGGCCGGGTCAGCCGGTCGGGGGAGGAGGCCCAGGGGGTCGAGCCGTAGAGGCCCTTCGGTCCCAGCCGACCGTGGTTGACGACGTCGGTCGCGCGCCCGCGGATGCCGACCATCCGGCCGTCCTTGACCGCGATGTCGCAGCCGCAGCCGTTGCTGCACAGCAGGCACGCGGACTGGACCCACCGGTCGACGTCCTGCTCGGCCACGCCGTCGGTGAGGTGCAGGTCCACGCGGGCCGGCCACACCGTGCCCCGAGCGTGCGGGGTGCGCTCACCCCAGATGTCCGCGATCCGGTCGAGCATGGGTGCTCCTGTCCACGAGCCAGCAGAGACGTTTGCAAGCATGCAAAGGTTGCGCGCGGCGTAGCATCACCCCTGTGGCCGAGTCGACAGACCCGACGTTGGACGCGCTCATGGGCACGAGCCGTGTGCTGGTCGGCGTGGTCGTGCGCTCGCTGAGCGCCGTGGCCCCAGAGCTGTCGGTCGTCCAGCTGCGCGTGCTGGTGCTGGTCGGGGCGGCCGGTTCGCGCACCGTCTCCGAGGTGGCCGCAGCGCTCGACGTCAACCCCTCCAGCGCCAGCCGCACCTGTGAGCGCCTCGTGGCTGCGGGGCTGCTGCGCCGCGACGTCCAGCCCCGGGACCGTCGGCACAGCGTCCTGAGCCCGACACCGCGGGGGCGGCGACTGGTCGCCGAGGTCATGGAGCGCCGTCGCGCCGAGCTGTCCACCCTGCTCGAGCGACTCGATGCCGAGGAGTCCGCCGCCCTGCGTCGCGGACTGGTCGCGCTGATCGGTGCCGCCGACCCGGAGGACGGCGGCACCGACCACCACCTGCTGGCCTGGATGGCCTGAGCGGCCCGGGTCGACGGGGTCCGGGCGTCAGCCCCGCGAGCCGTCCGGCCAGGTCTTCGCCACCAGCGTCAGCACGTCGTACGTCGCGACCGGGGCGCCGTCGGCGTTGGTGACGACCGCGTCCCAGCGGACCTCGCCGTAGTCGGCGCTGGTGCGCGGGGTGATCTGCTTGACCGTCAGGGTCACCGCGATCGTGTCGCCGGCCTGGACGGGGGTGAGGAAGCGCAGCTGGTCGACGCCGAAGTTGGCCAGCACCGGGCCCGGGTCGGGGTGCACGAAGAGGCCGGCGGCCAGCGACACCACGAGGTAGCCGTGGGCGACGATCCCGCCGAAGAGCGGGTTCTTCTCGGCCGCCTCCTGGTCGGTGTGGGCGTAGAAGGTGTCGCCGGTGAACTCCGCGAAGTGCTCGATGTCCTCGAGGGTGACGGTGCGCGACTCCGAGACGATCGTGTCGCCGATGCGCAGCTCGGCCAGGCTCTTGCGGAAGGGGTGCACGTCCCCGGTGCTGCGCGCCGAGCCCGTGGTCCAGCGGCCGGTGATCGCGGTGAGCGCGTCGGGGGAGCCCTGCACGGCGGTGCGCTGCATCAGGTGCAGCACCGCGCGGGTGCCGCCGAGCTCCTCGCCCCCGCCGGCGCGGCCGGGACCGCCGTGCACGAGCACGGGCAGCGGCGAGCCGTGGCCGGTCGACTCGCCCGCGTCGTCGCGGTCGAGCACCAGCAGTCGACCGTGCCAAGGGGCGAGCCCGAGCACCAGGTGCCGGGCGACGGCGGGATCGTGGGTGACGACCGAGCCGGCCAGGCTGCCGCGGCCGCGCGCAGCCAGCGCGACGGCGTGGTCGAGGTCGTCGTAGGCCATCACCGTCGAGACCGGGCCGAAGGCCTCGACGTCGTGCGGCTCGACCGCGTCGCCGTCGGCGCGCAGCAGGACCGGGGAGAGGAACGCCCCGCGCTCGGCGTCGGCACCGAGCACCTCGACCCGGTCGGGGTCGCCGAACACGACCTCGCCCGCACCGGCCAGGCGGCGTACGGCGTCGCGGACGGCGTCTCGCTGCGCCAGGCTGACCAGCGCGCCCATCCGCACGCCCTCGGCCCGCGGGTCGCCGACGGTGGTGGAGTCCAGCCGCGCCGAGACCGCCTCGACCACCGAGTCCAGGTGCTCCCGCGGCACGATCGCCCGGCGGATCGCCGTGCACTTCTGGCCCGCCTTGACCGTCATCTCGGTGACCAGCCCCTTGACGAAGAGCTCGTGCTCGGGGGTGCCCGGGCCGGCGTCGGGGCCGAGGATCGAGCAGTTGAGCGAGTCCGCCTCGACCTGCAGCCGCACGCCGTGGTGCAGCACGCGCGGGTGCTGGCGCAGCAGGTCGCCGGTGCGGGCGGAGCCGGTGAAGGCCACGACGTCGTGCACGTCGAGCTCGTCGAGCAGGCCCTCCGGACCGCCGGCCAGCAGCTGCAGCGTGCCCTCGGGGAGGATGCCGGCCTCGATGATGCGCCGCACCGCCAGCTCGGTGACGTACGCCGTCTGGGGGGCCGGCTTCACGATCGTCGGCATCCCGGCGAGGAAGGTGGGGGCGAGCTTCTCGAGCATCCCCCACACGGGGAAGTTGAAGGCGTTGACCTGCACGACGACACCGGGCCGCGAGGTCCAGAGGTGCTGGCCCAGGAACGAGCCGCCCCTGCCGAGCTGCTCGGGCGGGCCGTCGAGGACGATCGTGTCGTTGGGCAGCTCGCGGGTGCCCTTGGAGGCGATCGAGAACACCGTGCCGATGCCGCCGTCGACGTCGACCTGGGTGTCGCGCAGCGTGGCGCCCGTGGAGTAGGAGAGGTCGTAGAGCTCCTCCTTCACCTCGGGGGAGCCGAGGTGCTTGGCCAGCGCCTTGAGCAGCCCGGCGCGCTCGTGGAAGGTCAGCGACCGGAGCGCCGGTCCGCCGACCTCGCGGCCGTGGCGGACCATCGCCGCCAGGTCCAGGCCGGTCGACGACAGCCGGGCGACCTCCTCGCCGGTCACGGCGTCGAGCAGCGGCGCGCCCTCGTCGGGGGCGGCGTACCAGCTGCCGGCGGCGTAGCTCTCGAGGCGTCGGGCCACGGGGTCCTCCTGGGTTCGGGTGCAGGTCTGGAAGGCAGAGCACGGACGGCCCTTGCGCGGCCGCCCGACTCGTGTCACCGTATTACAGACCGATCGGTCAGGAAAGCCCCTCAGGAGGTCCGTGTGACGCAGGTGCAGGACGAGCAGGAGCTGCAGGCGCAGTTCGACGCCGTGGTGGCACGGCACGACCGGATCGAGCCGCGCGACTGGATGCCCGAGGGCTACCGGAAGACCCTGGTGCGCCAGATCGCCCAGCACGCGCACTCCGAGATCATCGGGATGCAGCCGGAGGGCAACTGGGTCACCCGCGCGCCCTCGCTGCGCCGCAAGGCCACGCTGCTGGCCAAGGTCCAGGATGAGGCCGGCCACGGGCTCTACCTCTACTCCGCCTGCGAGACCCTCGGCGTCTCCCGGGCCGAGCTCACCGAGCTGCTGATCGAGGGGAAGCAGAAGTACTCCTCGATCTTCAACTACCCCACGCTCTCCTACGCCGACGTCGGCACGATCGGCTGGCTGGTCGACGGGGCGGCGATCGCCAACCAGGTGCCGCTGTGCCGCACCTCCTACGGCCCCTACGGGCGCGCGATGATCCGCATCTGCAAGGAGGAGTCCTTCCACCAGCGACAGGGCTTCGAGCTGCTGATGACGATGATGCGCGGCACCGACGCGCAGCGCGCGATGGTGCAGGAGTCGGTCGACCGGTTCTGGTGGCCGGCGCTGATGATGTTCGGCCCGCCCGACGACGCCTCGCCCAACACCGCGCAGTCGATGGCGTGGGGCATCAAGCGCGACACCAACGACGAGCTGCGGCAGAAGTTCGTCGACATGACGGTCCCGCAGGCCGAGCGCCTGGGCGTGACGCTGCCCGACCCGGCGATCGCGTGGAACGAGGACCGCGGCCACTACGACTTCGGCGAGCCGGACTGGGAGGAGTTCGCCGCCGTCGTGCGCGGGGAGGGGCCGTGCAACGCCCAGCGGATCGCCCACCGGCGCCGCGCTCACGAGGACGGCGCGTGGGTCCGCGAGGCCGCGTCGGCCTTCGCCGCCCAGCAGTCCGCCCAGCAGTCCGCCCAGCAGCAGGAGGTGTCCGCATGAGCGCGGTGCGCGGTGAGTGGCCGCTGTGGGAGGTCTTCGTGCGCGGCAAGCGCGGCCTCAACCACGTCCACGTCGGGTCGCTGCACGCGGCCGACGCCGAGATGGCAGTGCGCAACGCCCGCGACGTCTACACCCGGCGCAACGAGGGCGTGAGCATCTGGGTGGTGAAGGCGTCCGACGTGACGGCCTCCAGCCCCGACGAGAAGGACCCGCTCTTCGCGCCCGCCGGCGACAAGGTGTACCGCCACCCCACCTTCTACGACGTCCCCGCCGACGTCCCCCACATGTGAGCGGGGCCCAGATGAACCACGTGTCCGACCACGACGCCGACCACGACTCGGTGTACGACGGGCTGCTCGGCGGCGACGACTCCCAGTGGGCCTTCGGGACGGACTTCGAGGACCCGCTGGCCGGTGTCGACACGACGCTGCCCGAGGGTGTCGACGGCGCGGCCCTGGCGGCGTACTGCCTGATGCTGGGCGACGACGCGCTCGTCCTGTCCCACCGGCTCTCGGAGTGGTGCAGCAACGCCCCCGACCTGGAGGAGGACATCGCGCTGGCCAACGTCGCGCTCGACCTGCTCGGCCAGGCGCGGCTGCTGCTCGCGCGGGCCGCGGCCGCCGACCCGTCGGTCGTCCCGGTGCTGCCCGAGGGCTCGCCGGTGCCGCGGGAGGACGCGCTGGCCTTCTTCCGCGACCAGGACGCCTTCCGCAACGTGCGGCTGGTCGAGGGCGACCGCGGCGACTTCGCGGTCACCACGGTCCGGCTGCTCGTCGCCTCGACCTGGCGGCTCGCGCTCATGCAGCGCCTGGTCACCAGTCGCGACGCGGTGCTGGCGGCGATCGCCGCGAAGGCCGTGAAGGAGCTGGCCTACCACCGTGACCACGCCGCGCGCTGGGTCGTCACCCTGGGCCGCGGCACCGAGGAGTCGCGTCGCCGCACCGAGGCAGCGCTGGCGACCGTGTGGCCGCTGCGCTGGGAGCTCGACCGCACCCACGAGGTCGAGCGCACGCTGGCCGCCGACGGCGTCGCCGTCGACCCGGCCGACGTCGCTGCCGAGGTCGACGTGCTGCTCGACCAGGTGCTCGCCGCCGCCGGCCTCGAGGTCCCCGACGTGAAGCGGACCGGCGGCCTGGGTGGTCGCACCGGCCGCGACGGCGTGCACACCGAGGCGCTCGGCAAGGTCCTGGCGGAGATGCAGTCGGTCGCGCGCGCGCACCCGGCCGGCCGCTGGTGAGCGCGGTGGCGACGGTGAGGACGGGGTACGCCGACCCGCGGGCCGTGGCAGCACGGGTCACCGACCCCGAGATGCCGATGCTGACGCTGGCCGACCTCGGCGTGCTGCGCGACGTCGAGGTCGAGGGCCCCGGCCGCGTTGTCGTGACGATCACGCCGACGTACTCCGGCTGCCCGGCCATGGCCACGATGCGCGACGACCTCGTGCACGCGCTCACCGACGCCGGCTGGTCCGACGTCGAGGTGAGGGTGCGGCTGCACCCGGCCTGGTCGACCGACTGGATCAGCGACGAGGGCCGACAGGCGCTGCGCGAGCACGGCATCTCCCCGCCGGGCGCCGCCCCGCACCGCGACGGTCCGGTGCCCCTCAACCTGATGCCCACCCGCCGCGCGCTGACCTGCCCGCGCTGCGCCTCACCGGCCGTCGAGGTGGTCTCGGAGTTCGGCCCGACGGCCTGCAAGGCGTCGTACCGCTGCACCGCCTGCCTCGAGCCGTTCGAGCACGTCAAGGAGATCTGATGACCGTCACCGACGCGAGCGCCGACACGGCTCGTACGACGACCACTCCGGGCTTCCACGCCCTGACGGTGTCGCGGGTCGACCGGCTCTGCGACGACGCCGCGGCCGTCACCTTCGCGGTGCCCGAGGAGCTCCGCGACACCTACGCCTTCGCGCCCGGCCAGTCGATCGTCCTGCGGCGCGAGGTCGACGGGGTCGAGCACCGCCGCTCCTACTCCATCTGCGCGCCCGCCGGCGCCGACCTGCGCGTCGGCGTCCGCGAGATCCCCGACGGGCTCTTCTCGTCGTGGCTGGTGCGGCAGGTCCGCCCGGGTGACGTCGTGGAGGTCGGTCCGCCGACCGGCTCCATGAAGGCCGACCCCACCACCTCGGGACGGCACCTCTGCATCGCGGCCGGCTCGGGCATCACGCCGATGCTCTCGATCGCCTCCTCGGTGCTGGCCGACCCGGACTCGCAGGTGACGCTGCTCTACGGCAACCGCACCTCGTCCTCGGTGATGTTCGCCGAGGAGCTCGCCGACCTGAAGAACCGCGCCCCCGCGCGATTCGACCTCGTGCACGTGCTCTCCCGCGAGCCGCGCGACACCGAGCTCTTCTCCGGCCGGCTCGACGCCGACCGGCTGCGCCGGCTACTCGACCTGCTGGTGCCGCTCGCGGACGTCGACCACGTGTGGCTGTGCGGCCCGCTGGGGCTGACCACCGACGCGCGCGCGGTGCTGACCGAGCTCGGCGTGCCGAAGGACCGGATCCACCTCGAGCTGTTCTACGTCGACGAGCCGCCCCCGGAGGTGCGCCGCGAGGACAGAGTCCTCGAGGGCGAGGTGTCCCAGGTGACCGTGACCCTCGACGGCCGCACGACGGTCACGCCGATGCCGAAGGGTCAGAGCATCCTCGACGGCGCCAGTGCGGTGCGCAACGACCTGCCGTTCGCCTGCAAGGGCGGGGTGTGCGGCACCTGCCGGGCGCACTTGGTCTCCGGCGAGGCCGACATGCGGCGCAACTACGCCCTCGACGACGACGAGGTCGAGCGTGGGTTCGTCCTCACCTGCCAGACGTGGCCGGTGGGCGACGAGGTCGTCGTGGACTTCGACGCGTGAGCGCGGGCAGGACGGCGGTCCGGGTCGAGGAGCACGACGACCGCGTCGTGCTCGTGCTCGACCGGCCCGGGGCCCGCAACGCCATCGACCAGCAGATGGTCGACGAGCTGCACGCTGCCTGCGCCTCGCTCGAGACCGACCCGCGGATCGCGATCCTCGTCGGCGAGGGCGGGGTCTTCGCCGCCGGTGCCGACATCGCCCAGCTGCGCGAGCGCCGCCGCGACGACGCCCTGCGCGGCATCAACTCCGCGATCTTCGACCGGATCCGCCGCTTGCCGATGCCGGTGATCGCGCTCGTGGACGGGTGGGCACTGGGCGGCGGTGCTGAGCTCGCCTACGCCTGCGACTTCCGGATCGGCACGCCGCGCACCCGGATCGGGAATCCCGAGACAGGCCTGGGGATCCTCGCTGCCGCCGGGGCGGCCTGGCGGCTCGCCGAGCTCGTGGGGGAGCCGCTGGCCAAGGAGGTCCTGCTGACCGGCCGCGTCCTCGACGCCGAGGAGGCCCGGTCGGTGCGGCTGCTCAACGAGGTCGTCGAGCCCGACGACCTGCTCGCCGCCGGGCACCGGTGGGCCGACTCGATCGCGCGGCAGGCGCCGCTGGCCACGCGCCTGACCAAGGCGGTCTTCCATGCGCCGCGCGAGGCGCACCCCTTCGTCGACGACCTCGCCCAGGCGGTGCTCTTCGAGACCGAGGAGAAGCACGCCCGCATGACGGCCTTCCTGGACCGTCGGAAGGACACGTCCCGATGAGCAGCCTCCCGACAGATCTCCCCTCGCAGGTCGGCGTCCACGGCGGCGGCCGGATGGGCGCGGGCATCGCGCACAGCTTCCTGGTGGCCGGCTCCTCGGTCGTGGTCGTCGAGGCCTCCGTCGACGCTGCCGCGCAGGCGCGGCAGCGGGTCCTCGACAGCCTGGCAGCTGCACACGAGCGCGGGAAGCTCACCGCCCCACTGGATGAGTACGCCGCCCGCCTGGGCACCAGCGCCGACGCGGGTGCCCTCGCCGGCTGCGGGCTCGTGGTCGAGGCCGTCCCGGAGGACCCGGCGCTCAAGGCGCAGGTGCTCACCGCGGCCGAGGCGGTCGCCCCCGACGCGGTGCTCGCGACCAACACCAGCTCGCTGTCGATCGACGGCATCGCCGCCCACCTGGCCCGGCCCGAGCACCTCCTCGGGCTGCACTTCTTCAACCCGGTCCCGGCCAGCGCCCTGGTCGAGGTGGTCGTCGGGTCGCGCACCGACCCCGACCTCGTGACGCGGGCGCAGGGCTGGGTCGCGGCGCTCGGCAAGACCGCGATCACCGTCACCGACGCCCCCGGGTTCGCCTCGAGCCGGCTCGGCGTCGCGATCGCCCTGGAGGCGATGCGGATGCTCGAGGAGGGGGTCGCCTCGGCCGAGGACATCGACACCGCGATGACCCTGGGCTACCGCCACCCGGTGGGCCCGCTGCGCACCACCGACATCGTCGGCCTCGACGTACGGCTGGCCATCGCCGAGCACCTGGCCCGCGAGCTCGGGCCGCGCTTCGAGCCGCCCCAGGTCCTGCGCGACCTGGTCGCGGACGGTCGGCTGGGCCGCAAGACCGGCCAGGGGTTCTACCAGTGGTGACCACCACTGTCGGGGGGGGGGCGGGGGCCCCCCCGGCCCGGGGGGCGGCCCGCGCCGGCGTGCGGTACCGTTTCGGTGGGGCGAGCAGGCGCGCGCCAGCGAGCCGGACCGCTTCCGTGGGTCGAGCAGGCGAGCGCCAGCGAGCCGTCG
>NZ_JASBRN010000006.1 GCF_030149505.1 Nocardioides sp. | reverse complement strand
CTCCTCATCATCGACGAGCGCCCGTCGCAGGCGGCCTTCATCGCCTACGAACATCTCCGGCACGAGGACCCGATCGTCGTCGAGTTCGAACGCTTCGTGCGCGCCCGCCTGGACGAACCGTTCAACGTCGCCCTCGTCGCGCAGTCGCTCGGGACCAGCCGGCGCACCCTCGAGCGACGAGTCCGTGCGGCGCTCAACCTCACTCCGCTCGGCTTCGTGCAACGGCTTCGCATCGAACGAGCGCGGCACCTCTCGGCGACCACGGACCTCACCTCCGCCGAGATCGCGCTCCGTGTCGGCTACGCGAACGCCGAGACTCTGCGCTCCCTCCTGCGCAGGGAGCGACGCCGTCCCTGACCTGTCGCCATGCTCGTACCCGGCGGCCCGGCGCTTCAGTTGGAACCGCCGTTCAGCAGGTCGCGTCGATGCTCCTGCGTCGCGCCCTGCAAGTCCCACTCGGGAAGCTCGCGCATCAGGGGGATTCGACGTGCGCCGGCGTTCCGGTCGGCCGAGGCGGACGGTGCACTTTCACCGGGGTCTTCCGAGCCGCCCTCCAGCCTCAAGAGCGGGCGCTGGTGCTGCCGATCGAGGAGGACTCGCCGGCCGGCCGGCTGCGCCCCGACCTGGACGCCGAGGGCGTCGTCAGCCTCATGGTCGGCGCCTACCTCGGCGAGCCCCTCCGGCACGGCCGGGTGGAGGCGGACTGGCTGGACCGGTGCATGAAGATGCTGCGGCTGGTCCTCGACGGGCGGGCCTGACCGGGTCGGGATCGCGGCTCCGCCAAGGACTCATGACCGGATCCTGCCGGGTTGCGTCCAGAGACACAGCCCGCGACCTCGGGTGTCGGGTGGGGCGACGGCTCGGCTGACCACGCTCGCCGTCGAGGATGGCTCGCCCACCAGTGGACCCGCTCAGTGCGGGAGTAAGGCCACCGCTTGGGCGACTCCGTGGTCGCCCCGCACCCGCAGCACTCCGACCAGGGCACTCACGTCACAGCCCACTGCCGTGGCGAGCGCCGATCGGGAGGTGCAGTGCCCCGGAGACAAGCCGGTCACCCGGGCGATGGTCTCCTCGGGGGACTCGCCCAGCGCCGCCATCGCGACGCCTTCGACCACCAACGACCACCTCGAGGTGCCGTTCGAGGCGGCGTTCGAGGACACCTTCGGCGAGGCGCCGCCCGACGAGCTCAACGGGGAGCTGCACCTGACCGTCGTCGCCTCCGACCTCGACGCCAGCTCCGAGCGCATCGTGGCCTACCTGCGCGACTTCGGCGTGCCGATCAACGCCGTCTTCTTCTCCTACCTCGAGGACGACGACCGCCGCTACCTCGCCCGCAGCTGGCTGGTCACCGACTCCGAGCCCGGCGGCTCGACGCGCAAGGGCAAGCGCGCGTCGTGGAACGGCCAGGACTGCTACGTCGCCTTCGGCGGCAACCCGGGCCGGATCTGGGACGACGCCCGCACCCACGGCTTCATCTCCGCCGGCGGTGGCCTGCACTACTCCGGCAAGCTGCGCACCCTGCCGACGGGGGCGCGAGTCAACGCCTACGTTCCCGGCCACGGCTACGTCGCCGCCGGCGAGACGCTCGGGCCGGCCCGTCGCTTCGACGAGGTCGAGGTGCGCGACGACTACCAGTGGGTGCCGCTGCGCGCCCTTCCGCTCCAGGGCACCTACCAGCACCCGGGCGCCGACATCGACGAGCTCGCGGAGTGGGTCGTGCCCGTGCGTTGGGAGTCGTCGGTGCCGCTGGACGAGGCGTACTGGGAGAAGGGCATGTTCGCCAACCCCAACCCGGTCTGCGAGCTGCGCCAAGAGTTCACGCTCGAGCGGCTGGCGGATCGTTTCGGTACGAGCGAGGCGTGACGGTGCGCGGACGTCCCGCTGCGGGAGTCTCGCTGAGGCGCTACTCGAAGAAGTCCTCGTCGACCTCGACGAGCTGGACCGTGCGCTTGACCTGGACGCCGACCCCGTAGCGGATCATCAGCCGGGTGAGCCGCTCGCCATCAATGAGCACGATCCGCGTGGGCACCTGCTGTGCGAAGCTCGTCGCTTCCGCGCTGAAGCGGCTGGTGGTGATGAAGACGCCCTGGTTGGCCTGGTTGCCGGCCAAGGCGCCGACGAAGGCCTGGATGGCCGGCCGTCCCACGACGTTGTCAGAGGCATATCGCTTGGCTTGGACGTAGATGCGACTGAGGCCGAGCGCGTCCTGGTCGACGATGCCGTCGATTCCTCCGTCGCCGGCCAGTTGGGTGCGCGTGGCCTTGCCGTCGGCTCCGCCGAAGCCCATCGCCATCAGCAGGTCGAGGACGGCCTGCTCGAAGAAAACCGGCTCCTGACCGAGGATCCGCTTCAGCAGCTGGTCGGCGATGTCGGCGTGAATCCTCGCGACCCCCGCCTCGATCTGCTCTTCGGGATCGAGCTTCGAGGTCTCGTCCGCAACGACAGCGGCGACGGGCGTGCTCTGACCGGGCGCAGAGAATGCCTTGAACGTGTGTGGTGCGTTGGGGTCACCGGAGAGAGCGCGCAGGTCCTTCTCGGTGATGCGGTCGGGGCGCTTCGCGAGCAGGTCGCGTCCCGCGTCGGTGATCCTGTAGCGGCCTCGCGCCGTCCGCTCCACTGCGGTCGCGCGTGCCAAGTAGGACAGGGCCCAGTTGCCCCGATTGACCCACTGCTCCTGCCCGGACGGGATCATGATGGCCCGCTGCTCCGGCGTGACGCCGAGCAGGTCTGCGGCCGCCTGGACGATCTCGCGGGACCGCTTCACCTGGCCGTCCTCGAGGGCCCGCAGGCACGGCGCCATGTACTGGTCCCAGGTCGGTACGCCGGTCACGACCGCCACCCTAAGCTGCTCGCAGCCAGAGCCCCTCCGGTCGGCGCCGCTCGGACGCGACTCCCGCGGCGATAAGACGCGCCGTCGCCGGCCATCTCGACTCACGGTGGTCGCACACGGGGCCGCGCACAGCGCGCTCGCCTGACGCCTGATCCGCGATGCGACAAGATGGGCGCCGGCAAAGGGCGGTCAGTTGACCGCGGAGGCACGCGCGGCTCGACGGCCGCGAGAGGGAGACGCGTGAGCACGCTCGGAGGCTTCATCTGGTCGATCGCGGATCAGCTGCGAGGGCCCTACCGGCCCAACCAGTACGGCAACGTGATCCTGCCGATGACGATCATGCGACGCCTCGACTGCATCCTCGAGCCCGACCGCGAGGTGGTGCGGGAGCTCGCGACCAAGTTCGACAACCCAAACCGGCTCAAGGTCGAGGTGCGTAAGGCTACGGGTCGGAGCTTCTACAACACCTCGAACTACGACTTCGCCAACCTGCTCGCCGACGCCGACGGCCTCGCCGACAACCTCGTCGACTACGTCGACCGCTTCAGCCCTGACGTCGACGTCTTCGAGTACTTCGATTTCAAGAAGGAGATCCTCGCCCTCGAGAAGGCGGGCCTCCTGCGCGAGGTGGTGTCGTCGTTCAAGGCGATCGACCTGCACCCCGACGTCGTCTCGAACGCCGACATGGGTGACGCCTTCGAGTTCATCATCCGCAAGTTCAACGAGGCCGCCAACGAGACCTCGGGTGACCACTACACCCCGCGCGACGCCATCCGGCTGCTCGTCGACCTGCTCTTCGCCGAGCAGGACGCCGGGCTCACCGAGGCCGGCATCGTGCGCTCCCTCTACGACCCCACCGCCGGCACCGGCGGCATGCTGGCCCTCGCCGAGGAGCACCTGCTCCAGCAGAATCCGGACGCCAAGCTGACCCTCTTCGGCCAGGAGTACAACCCGCAGTCCTACGCCATCTGCAAGTCCGACCTCATCGCCAAGGGCCACGACGCCACCAACATCGCCTTCGGCAACACACTCACCGATGACGCCTTCGTCGGTCGCCGCTTCGACTTCTCGATGTCGAACCCGCCCTACGGCGTCGACTGGAAGCAGTACGCCAAGGCGATCACCAAGGAGCGCGACGAAGCCGGCCCCTACGGCCGCTTCGCCCCCGGCCTGCCCGCCACCTCCGACGGGCAGATGCTCTTCCTCCTGCACTTGGCACACAAGATGCGTGCCCCCGAGGACGGCGGCGGCCGCGTCGGCATCGTCATGAACGGCTCACCGCTCTTCAACGGCGGCGCCGGGTCGGGGCCGTCCAACATCCGCCGCTGGCTGCTGGAGAACGACCTCGTCGAGGCGATCGTCGCCCTACCGACCAACATGTTCTTCAACACCGGCATCGCCACCTACATCTGGATCCTCGACAACAGCAAGCACCGTGACCGACAGGGCCTCGTCCAGCTGATCGACGGCTCGTCTTTCTGGACGAAGATGCGCAAGAGTCTCGGGTCGAAGAACCGCGAGATCAGCGATGCCGATCGCGCCAAGGTCGTCCAGCTGTACGCCGACTTCCGCGACGCCGACCCGGACTTCTCCAAGGTGTTGCGCACGGAGGAGTTCGGCTACTGGACCGTGACGGTCGAGCGACCGCTGCTGGATGATGACGGCAAACCGGTCACCGACCGCAAGGGCAAGCCCAAGCCCGACAGCAAGAAGCGCGACACCGAGAACATCCCCTTCACCTACGGCGACGCAACCGCGGGCCCTACCGACAAGATCGCCACCATCCAGGCGTACGTCGACGCCGAGGTGCTTCCGCACGTCACGGACGCGTGGGTCGACTGGACGAAGGTCAAGGTGGGCTACGAGATCCCCTTCACCCGACACTTCTACAAGTACGTCCCACCTCGGTCACTCGAAGAGATCGACGCCGATCTCGACAAGCAGGTCGCAAGGATCCTCGACCTTCTTCGCGAGGTCGAAGGGTGACCCGCGCAAAACGTGAGACCAACTTGGAGTGGCTCGAGACGGTCCCAGAACACTGGTCGGAGCGCGAGGTCGGACGTGAGGTCTGGGTACGCGCGCGACTCGGCTGGAAGGGCTTGACTGCCAACGAGTATGTAGAGACCGGCGTTCCGATGCTGGCCACGCCGGACATCAAGGGACCGGAAATCGCATACACCGCGGCGAACAAGATAACTGTGGAGCGGTACGACGAGTCCCCAGACATACAGCTGCGTGCTGGAGACGTGCTGTTAACGAAGGATGGCAACACCATCGGCACGGTCAATGTCGTTCGCGAGTTGCCAGGTCTGGCCACCGTGAACGGCTCTATCGCGGTTCTGACGCCAAAACATGGCCTAGATGGAAGATTTCTGTATTGGTTTATCGCCAGCAGTTATGCGCAGTCGATGTTCGACCGCCTACGTGGCGGCATGGGAGTTCCGCACCTGTTTCAACGAGATATCAACCGCATCCGATTCCCTTACCCTCCGGTCGCCGAGCAGCGCGCCATCGCTGACTACCTCGACCAAGTAACGGCCCGCATCGACACGCTTATCCAGGAGCAGCACCGTCTGATCGCATTGCTCCGCGAGAAGCGGAAGGCACTCCTCGATATCGATCTCCGGCCGAGCGAGACATGGCGTCAGCTGCAGATCAAGCACCTTGGCGACACGAGCCTAGGGAAGATGTTGGACGCCGGCCGTGCCGTCCGCGATGGCGACTCTCTCCGGCCCTATGTGCGGGCGGCCGACGTGCGCGCCGACGGTTCGATCAACCTGACCGATCTGAACGAGATGCCGTTCTCCGATGCGGAAATGGAACGCTTCGACCTGCGTGCCGGGGACGTGTTGCTCATTGAGGGCGGCGCAACGGTCGGCCGCCCCGGTTACCTGCCGGCAGACGCTGCGGGGGTTGCCTTTCAGAAGACGGTCAACCGTCTACGGGTGGGACCGCTCGCCGACCCGAGATTTATCTACTGGTCGATGCTCCGACTTTACGAATCGGGCTTCTACCCCAACCACTACGGCTCGGTGTCCTTCGTTCACCTCACTGGCGAGAAACTGCGCCAGATCAGACTGGACCTTCCGGATGTAGACGAGCAGCGGCGGATCGCTGCACGTCTTGACGAACAGACTGCCAAGATCGACGAGACGATCACCCAGACCGAGCGGTTCATCGAGCTGTCGAAAGAGCGCCGCGCGGCCTTGATCACAGCCGCGGTGACGGGGCAGATCGACGTACGGGACGACGTGGCGTGACGTGCCAGGGCTGAGCCATGACGACGCCGCGACACTTGACGCGATCAAGGTCGAACTACGGGAGCGCAGGACCTACGAACACCGCCTGCCGGCTGCGGACCAGGACGGCGCGAAGCGCATCCGTTCGCTCGGGCGGCGCGCGGGTCGCGAGCTGGGATGGAGGGTCAGGACGTTCCTTGTCGAGCCTGCCGAGGGCGGAGGCACAGCGCTGGTCCTCGTCGTCGTCACCGAGTCCAACCCGCTCCACCAGCAGTTGATGGACATGCGCGCGGACAAGGCACTGCGCAAGGCCTTCGAATCAGGCCTCTTCGGGCCGACCGATTGATGTCCCGACCGAGGCGCCATCGAGACGTCCTCAACGATCCGGGCTAGCATCAATTTCAGCATCAACTGATGCTCCGCAGAAGGAGGCACCGTGCGCACCACTGTCACGCTCGACGACGCACTCATCGCAGAGGCCTCGGAGCTGACCGGCGTGACGGACCGCGCCGCGCTCATCCGCTCAGGCTTGGAGACGCTGATCCGGGTCGAGAGCGCCCGGCGCCTGGCCGCCCTCGGCGGGTCCGACCCCGACGCGAGCAGCGCCCCTCGGCGGCGTCACGGCGCAGCATGATCCTGGTCGACAGCTCCGTCTGGATCGACCACCTCCACGCCACCGAGCCGACGCTCACGCAGCACCTGAGCCGCGACCAGGTCGGCTCCCACCCTGCTGTCATCGAGGAGCTCGCCCTAGGCACGCTGAGGGACCGCAGCGCGATGCTGGCCGGGCTGGAGCGACTGCACCGCTTCCCCGTGGCCTCCCACACCGAGCTCCTCGAGCTGGTCGAGCGGCGCCGCCTGTGGGGCCGCGGCCTGAGTGCCGTGGATGCACACCTGCTCGGCTCCGTGGCGCTGGTCCCGGCAGCCCGCTTGTGGACACGCGACAAGCGGCTGCTCGCTGCCTGTCGCGACCTGGGCCTAGGGTGGATCGATGGCTGATCACCACGAGATCGTCTTTGAGTCGGAGATCTGCGAGTACCTCGAAGCGCACGGGTGGCTGTACTCCCCCACCGACACCGGCTACGACCGTGAGCGGGCGCTGTTCCCCGAGGACCTGATCGCCTGGCTGGAGGCGACCCAGCAGCCGGCGTACGAGAAGGCGCTGAAGGCGGCTGGCACGCAAGCGAAGTTCCTGGACGTGCTGACCACCGCGCTCGACAAGCCGCTCGACCACGGCGGGGGGACGCTCAACATCCTGCGCAACGGCGTGCAGTACATCGGCGGCGGCCGGCTCAAGCTGGCGCAGTTCCGCCCCGAGACCTCGCTCAACGCCACCACCACCGCGCACTACGACGCGATGCGGCTGCGCGTGATGCGGCAGGTGCACTTCTCCACCGCCGACCAGCGCAGCATCGACCTCGTCTTCTTCGTCAACGGTCTGCCTTTGGCGACGGTCGAGCTCAAGACCGACTTCACCCAGTCGCTCGACGAGGCGGTCCAGCAGTACAAGCGAGACCGCCACCCGCTGACCAACGGCCACCGGGAGCCGCTGCTCTCCTTCGGGCACCGCGCGCTGGTGCACTTCGCCGTCTCCAACGACCTGGCCGCGATGACGACGCGCCTGGAGGGCGACAAGACGCACTTCCTGCCCTTCAACACCGGCCACGACGGAGGCGCGGGCAACCCGCCCGGCTCGAAGGGGCGGTCGTCGACGGCGTACCTGTGGGAGCGCATCTGGCAGCGCGACGCCTGGCTGATGATCATCGGCCGGCTGATGATCGTGGAGACCAAGGAGGAGTGGGACGTCGCCACCGGCACGTCCGTGCGTCGTACGAGCATGCTCTTCCCGCGCTTCCACCAGTGGGAGGCCGTCACCGAGATCGTCGCGGCCGTGACCGAGGAGGGAGTCGGTCAGCGCTACCTCATCCAGCACTCCGCGGGCTCCGGCAAGACCAACACCATCGCCTGGACCGCCCACCGCCTCGCGCGCCTGCACATCGACGACCAGAAGGTCTTCGACTCCGTCATCGTCGTGGTCGACCGCACCGTGCTCGACGGGCAGCTGCAGGACGCGATCCGTCAGATCGACGGCTCGGGGAAGATCGTGGCGACCATCAGCCCCGAGGACGTCCGCAAGGCCGGCGCCACGTCGAAGTCGGGTCTGCTCGCCACCGCGCTGAAGAACGGCGAGCTCATCATCGCCGTGACCGTGCAGACCTTCCCCTATGCGCTCGACGAGATCCGCAAGGACGCCTCGCTCAAGGGCAGGAAGTTCGCCGTCATCGCCGACGAGGCGCACTCCTCGCAGTCCGGGCAGATCTCGTCGAAGCTCAAGAAGGTCCTCACCGCCGAGGAGGCTGAGGAGATCGAGGACGGCGCCGAGGTCGACGTGCAGTCGATCCTCGCCGCCGAGATGGCTGAACGGGCTGAGTCCCCGAACATCTCCTACCTCGCCTTCACCGCGACGCCGAAGAACAAGACCTTGGAGCTGTTCGGGCGCAAGGGGCCCGACGGCAAACCGGTCGAGTTCCACCTCTACTCCATGCGGCAGGCGATCGAGGAGGGCTACATCCTCGATGTGCTCAAGGGCTACCAGTCCTACGACACCGCGCTGAAGATCGCCGGCCGGGCCGAGGCCGGCGGCGAGGTCGAGGAGTCCGCTGCGCGCAAGGGCCTGATGCGGTGGGTGCGGCTGCACCCGACCAACATCAGCCAGAAGGTGCAGATCATCGTGGAGCACTTCCACGCCAACGTCGCCCACCTGCTCGAGGGCAAGGCCAAGGCCATGGTCGTCACCGACTCCCGCAAGGCCGCGGTGAAGTACAAGAAGGCGATCGACGCCTACATCGCCAAGCGCGCAGCCGAGGACCCGACCTACGACTACCGGACGCTCGTGGCCTTCTCGGGCAAGGTGACGATGGACGACAACGAGACGTGGGACGCGGACTGGGGGCCGACGCCGTCGAAGGACGACGAGTTCACCGAGGCCAACCTCAACCCGGGCGCGGGCGCAGACCTCGCGGCCGCCTTCAAGGGCGAGACCTACAAGGTCATGCTGGTGGCCAACAAGTTCCAGACCGGCTTCGACCAGCCCCTGCTCTCGGCGATGTACGTCGACAAGAAGCTGTCGGGAGTCACCGCCGTCCAGACCCTGTCTCGGCTGAACCGCACCCACCGCACGGCGAGCGGGGAGCAGAAGCGCAAGACCTTCGTCATCGACTTCGTCAACTCCCCCGACGCGATCCGCGACTCCTTCGAGCCGTACTTCACCAACGCCACGCTGGAGACCGAGACCGACCCCTATGTCGTGGTCCACCTCGCCACCAAGCTCGCGCAGTCAGGGCTCTACACCGACGACCAGGTGCGTCACGCTGCCGAGGTCTACGTCGCCAGGCGCGGCAACAACGCGCTGTCGGCCGCCATCAGCCCGGTGAAGGACGACTTCGCCCGGCGCTACGCGACCGCGTTGGAGGCAGACGACAAGGTCGTCCTCAACGAGCTCGACCTGTTCCGCAAGGACATCGCCACCTACGTCCGGCTCTACGACTTCATGAGCCAGATCGTCGACTACGGCGACCCCTACCTCGAGATGTTGTCCATCTTCCTGCGACTGCTCGACAACGTCATCAAGGACGAGTCGTGGTCGGCCGAGGTCGACCTCTCCGATGTCGCCCTGGTCGGGGTCAAGCACACCAAGGCCGCCCAGGTCGACATCTCGCTCGTCGGTGACGGCCAGCTCGCCGGGATCACCGGCGCCGGCACCGGGACGCGCAAGGAGCCGAAGTACGTCGCGCTGCAGGTCGTCATCGACAGGATGAACGACCTCTTCGGCGCCGAGGCCTTCACCCAGTCGCAGATCCGTGAGTTCGTCCAGGGGCTGGTCGAGCGACTCCTGCTCTACCCCGACCTGGTGAAGCAGACGCAGGTCAACTCCAAGAAGCAGTTCCTCGAGTCGCAGGACTTCCAGGCCGCTGTCACCGACGCCGTCATCGACAACCAGGGAGCCCACAACACGATGGCCGACTACTTCTTCAGCGATGGTCCGGGGGTCAACAGCGTGATCTTGGCTCTCGCCGATGCGTTCTACGAGGCCGCGGCCGCGGAGCCGGAGTGAAGACGCGCTTCGAGGGGACGCCGCTGGCGAGGCTCGAGGGCGAGAACGGCCTGCACGACGACGGCATGCGCCGCGCCCTCATCGACGCCTTGGAGCCGGGCGAGATCCCCAAGGCCCGCTACGCGGTAAGCGCTCACATCTGGGTCGAGGCAGTCCTCACCGATCGGGCGCTGCTCCTGGTCAAGGGTGCTGTGCGCGCTCGGGTGGTCCGGGAGCCGTTCCCGCTGGAGGTCGTGCGTGCGCCGCAGGGTGCGCGGAGCGGGGTACGGCTGCGCACGTCGCTCGGCACGAAGACGCTCTGGGGCTCCGAGCTCGATCCCAACGGACGCCAGCTCTACGCCCGAGCACGTGGCGAAGCCGCGCCCGTCGTTGCGACACCCCCGGCGCCGTGGGAGACGGCCGAGCGCTCCAGACAGGCGACGACACCCTCGTCACCCCCTCCCCTGCCCCGCGAGCCGAAGGGACAGACGCAGCGGCTGACGAGGAAGGAGCGGGCGGAGGCCCGTCGACGAGCGGGCAAGAAGCCTCGGAAGCCCAGGCTGAAGAAGGCCTCACGTGACTGGGTGGGCTTCCCACCCAGCTCGACGGTCTGGGATATGTCCTACCGATGCGTGAAGTGCGGGCGTCCGCTGACCAACCCGAACAGCCAGCGCCACCGGGTCGGGACCGACTGCATCAAGCGCTACGGCTCCCAGGCACGGAAGATCCCCAACCCCGCCTACACGGCGTGGTCAGCCCGCCGCGCGAAGGCCGACGTCGACAAGATCGCCCAGCAGGCGGCGTACGACGCCGAGCACGCGCGCGCCCTGGCCGACTACGCCGTGGCGCTCGACCGGTGGCAGCGCATCCGTGCCGGTGAGATCGAGCTGCCTTCAGGGCGCTGATGCTGACGCCGTGAGGGTGACACGTCGGCGCGGTCAGGCCACGTCGAAGTGGGCCAGGATCTGGTCGACGAGGTCCGGAATGCGCACTTCGTGGCTCGGCACCGTCTCAGGCGAAGGCGGTATCCAGACGTTTTGGTAGAGATGCCCCATGAGCGACGGTGTGACCCTGGTCTACCTCCACGGCGTGGGGGACGGCGACGAGGACGACGCCTGGTGGTCCGTCCTGGACGGGTCGCTGCGCGCCGTGGGGCTGGCGGGGTTGGAGGGCGTCGACATCGTGGCGCCGAAGTACCCCCACACCCTGAGGTTCCCTGGGGACGAGAAGGTCAAGCTGCCGCCGACCCGAGTCGACTGCCCCGGCGGGTCGGCGGGGCGCGCCTTCCAGCGCGACGTCGAGCGCCGCACCGCGCGTCTCGAGGAGCTGTTGGAGCGTCACGATCCCGGCGCCGGTTGGACCTTCGGCAACAGCGTCGTGGACCTCGGTCTCAACCTCGACCGGCTCGTCCAGGCGAGCCGCTACCTCAAGGACGAGCAGACACGGGCCCGCACGCTGGACCTCGTGCTGCGTCGGCTCCCCACCTCGGGGCGGATCGTGGTCGTCGGTCACAGCCTGGGCTCGGTGATCGCGCTCGACCTCCTGCGACGCCTGCCCCCGGAGGTCGAGGTGGCGGGGCTGGTGACCATCGGCAGCCCGATCGCGCACCCGGAGTTCCACACCGGCAAGCTCAAGGACCTGCTGCCGCGGCCGCCCGCCAACCTCGCTTGGTGGGTCAACTTCTGGAGCGACGGTGACGTGGTCACCACCCATCGCGGCGCGTCGTCGGCGTTCCCGTGGACCCTCGACCAGCGGCTCCGGCTGCCGATGTTCCGGCACGGCTCGGCGGCCTACCTGGGCCACCCGAGTGTCGCCCAGGCGATCGGTCACGGTGTCTTCGGCTCCACCTCCACCGAGCTGGCCGTCATCGAGCGGACGCCCGACGTCCCGCTCGAGGCGGTCGAGATCCGCCTGCTCCTCGCCCTGCGGTACGCCCACTTCGTACACGAGCACCTGGAGGGCGAGCGCCAGGCGCGCTACGAAGGTGCCCTCCGTGTGGTGCAGGAGCGCGTCGCGCGCCAGGTCATCGACACCTACCTCCAGCAGGGCAAGCGCGTCCCCTCGGCCATCGCCGACCTGGTCCCGGAGGTCGGCGTGCCGACGCCGGCCACGATCTCGTCCCTGGACTCCGAGACGGCGCTCGAGCACCTGCTCAGCATCTGCGCGACCAACCTGCTCATGCCGTTCGAGGTCAAGGTCGACACCGACGTACGCCGCCGAGCCCTGGAGGACCTCACCGTCTCGATGGGGCTGGGCAGTGGACTGGGTCGCGACGTCTTCGACGCCTACCGCGCCGCGGAGAAGTCCCTGCGCAGCGGCGGCCGCGGTCTGGAATGGGTGCTGCTGGGGGTCGGCGGCGCCCTCCTCATCGCGGCCACCGGCGGGCTGGCCCTCGCCGCCGCTCCCGGCGTAGCCGGGGCCGCCGCCGTCACGTCGGCACTCGCCGCCTTCGGACCGGGCGGGATGATCGGCGGGCTCATGACCGCAGGCGCCATGGTCGGCGCCGGCAGCAGCAGCGTGGCCGTCGCCCTGGCCAGCGGCGGGACGACCCTGCAGCAGGTCGAGGCCGTGCTGACCCTGTCCCTGGCCGACGCGATCGCCCGTCAGAAGCGCGGCCTCGACGCGCCGGCGGACCTCCGGGTCGGGCTGGTCGAGATGGCTACGGAGGTTCGTCGTGAGCTGTCCCGTCTCGGCGCCTACTCCGACGACGGAGCAGCAACGCTCAAGACGCTGCGCGGGAAGCTCGCCGCTGTCGAGAAGGCATTGGAGTTCCTCGACGGCAGCGGTCTGGCTGAGCGTCCCGCGACTGACTGATCACCTCGGACCCGGCCCACCGCCGGAGGGTGCGCCCGTACGCGTCAGGGCCTCGACCAGCCAGCCCTGCGGCCGGGCGCCGGGGAGGACGGCGGTGACCTCGCGCAGCGCGCGCTCGAGGGGTACGCCGTCGAGCACCGCCACCCGGGCAGCCACGGTCGGCGTTCGGCTCTGACCGGCCACGCAGTGCAGGTAGACCCGGTGCCCGGCGTCGCGCAGCCGCAGCACCGTGCGGGCGGCGTCGTCGATGACGAAGTCGACGTTGGGGTTGTCGTCCGGGACGGAGTCGAGCAGGCGCACTTGGTGGCTGACCAGCTCTGGCGCTTGGTCAGGGCCGACTCGGCACAGGCTCACGACCGCGTCGACCTCGGCCGGCAGCCGGTCGAGGCCTCTAGCGTCGCCGATCCACACGTCGCGAACCAGCGGGTGCGGGACACAGGTGCCGGCGGCTTCCCACTCGCCGTACTCCACCCGCGCGGCCGTCGGCCACCCGCGCCCGTCGGGCCGGCCGCCGCCGACGGTCAGCGTCGCCGCCGCGACCAGCGCGGACGCACCCGCCGCATGCCCGGCGAGCGGCAGGCCCCAGCCGTGCAGCGGTGCCTGCCACTCCTGCGGCACCGCGCTCGCACCCCAACGCGCGCCGAGCAGCGCGCCGGCGATCGCGGCGACCGTGTCGGTGTCGTGACCGATGCCGATCGCGGTGGCGAGCGCGTCCTGGAGGTGGCGGCACGGCATCGGCTCGAGCACGGGGGTGTGCGTGATCGCGGACCAGGCGGCCTGGAGCGCGCCGACGACCCAGCCGTTCTCGGTGAAGGCCGACGGTGGCTTCGTCTCTGCCTCGTTGAGGATCGCGCCCCAGTCGGCCTGCGCGCCGTCCCGCATTGGCAGGACGTCGTCGGCCGTCGGGAGCTCCCCGTGCAGCACCGCGTGCCGGATCATCAGGCACCACAGGGCCGCACCCTCGCCGGCGATCGGGTCGTGGTGGGTCAGCGCGCTCACGAGCCGAGCGGTCTCGACCAGCGCGGCCGGGTCGTCGAGGTGTGCCAGGGCCACGGGAGCGGTGCGCATCAGCGAACCGTTGCCGGCCGACCGGCCGCCGCTGCGCTCGTGCACAGTCGCCGCGGCCGCGGTGAGCTGCGCTGCGGTGGCGTCGCGACCGGCCAGGCCGAGCACGTGGGAGGTCTGGATGCCCACGTCGGCCGGATCTCCGGCGTACCACTCGAGAAAGCCTGCGGCGATCGCATCGAGCGCCTCAGTCGTGCGCAGGTCGGCGCCGGTCATGGCGACCCGTGCGATGGCGACCGCCTGCGCGGTGTCGTCGGTCCACTCCCCCGGCGCGAAACCGCCGAGCCCGCCGCCGATCATCGCCGGCCACCCGTCGTACGCCGCCGACCCGAACTCGTAGCCCGCGCCCAGCGCGTCGCCCACCGCCGAGGCAAGCAGGACGCCGCACGCGCGGTCGTGCTGCGCGCTCGTCAGCCTCATCGTCCTGCCCCCACGAGGAGAGGGTGCCGCACGTGCGTGACCCGGGTGTGCACCGGCGCGTCCCGCCAGCGCAGCACGGCGACGTCGAGGTGCTCGCTGGCGCCGCGGACGCGCTCGGCGATGCCGGCGGGCTCGGTACGCCGGGGGCGGACCCGGTCCAGCCGCTCGACGAACCGTCGCGCACGGCGACCC
This sequence comes from Nocardioides sp., assembly GCF_030149505.1. Classification (GTDB taxonomy): domain Bacteria; phylum Actinomycetota; class Actinomycetes; order Propionibacteriales; family Nocardioidaceae; genus Nocardioides. Next base: position 7,156 of record NZ_JASBRN010000006.1, on the reverse strand, counting down.
GGCGTCGCCTCGGCGGGCGCGAACCGCGCGTCCAGCGCAGCCGCCTCCAGCAGGCCCGGGAGCTGCGACCGCAGCCGGCACGAGGAGTCGAAGACCTCCGCGACGTAGGGCTGCCCGCCGATCCCGATGAGCACGCCCGACTGCCCCGGCAGCGGCCTCAAGTCGGCCCACTGGGTCCGCTCGGCGTCGGCCAGGTCGAGCCGGTCGACGAAGCTCCCCGTCCCCAGGCCCTCGAAGCCGCGGGTGTGCTCGGCGACCCGGCGCCACACCTCCCCCTGGACGTCGCGGCCACGGCGCACCGCGTCCGCGACGTACGGCGTCGCCCGGCGTCCCCGCGAGTTCTGGGACGACGTGCCGCCCCAGCGCCCCTGCTCGACGCACGCCACCTCGACCGGCACCTGCTGGTGCACGCCGACCATCAGCGATTGCCGCGCCATCCGGTGCTGCCAGCCGCCCTCGAAGAGCTGGCCCTCCAGCACCAGCGCCGGCCGGTCCTCGACGTTGCCGACCATCAGCGTGCCGACCTGCGGCCCCTCCGGCGACTCGGTGACGTGCAGCCCTCTGCCGCCCATCGTGTAGCGGCGGTAGCCGCTGGTGGCGCTCCACAGCGGGAACACCGTCATCGCGCCCCGGGTCACCCCGCGGCCCACGTGCAGCTCGATCATCGCTGCCTCCTCACTCCGGCCCCGGGTGGGCCGACGGGAGAACAGTGCGCCGAGGCGCCCGCAACGGGCCCTTACCCGGGTAAGCGGCTCACTGGAGCTCGGGAGGCAGGTCGGCCCAGGTGATCGTGCGGGTCAGCTGCACGAGGTACGAGCCGAGCTGGTCGTTCTTCTCGAGGTCCAACCAGCGCTCCTTGTTCACCTTCTCCCGCACGCTCCCGAGCATCACCTTGACGCTGGCCTCGCTCATGCCCAGCCGAGCCGCCGCGGCCGCGGCGAGGTTGGGCGGCGTCGGCTCGCGGACCATCAGATGCCGGAACGTCACCGCCACGACGCGGCGCTGCTTGTCGGTCAGCTCCACCCGGCTCGCGGCGTACGCCGTGCGGCCGGTCTCCTCCTCGAGCTCGCGCTGGTCCTGGGCGACCGCCAGCCCCTCCCCCTGACCGGCGCCGATCACCACGAGCAGCTGCAGGTGGTCGTCGAGCTCGGGGAAGCTGATCCGCGACCTGCCTGGCTGGAGCGCGACGATGCTGCGCCGACGGAACGTGACGTCGTCGAGGTACTTGCTGCGCACCACCGCACGAGCCCGGCCCAGCTGCACCAGCCACCCCTGCTCCCACGGCAGGAACCGGCACAGGCGGCTCGGCACCCAGCTGTTGGGGATGTGGATGCCCGAGCGCGGGAGTCGACCGACCGACACGTGGTCGTAGGTGGGCAGCGCCCAGGTGCCTTGGACGGAGTCGCCGACCTTGACACCGACGCGACCGCCGTACAGGGGTTCGCGCAGTGGCTCGTGCATGGGTTCTCCTCGGGTCGACTGAGGGACCAGTGTCCCGGCTGCATCGACCGTCTCTGCCCCGCCCGACGCCCCGGCGTGATGGGCTGTCCCCATGCCCGTGGGTGATTGTGAACGAGCCTTCGCTGCTGCTGCCGAGGCGGACGGGGTGCTGCTGAGCCGCGCGAGAGTCCCCTGGCTCAACCAACGCGGCCATCTCGGGCTACCCGGAGAGGCCGCAGAAATCCGTGGCGTGCTCGGTGAGATCTTTCTGGCCCTCGGCGGAGATCCCATTGCCCAGGCTGCCAAGCGCCTGGTCTCCCTACCGGGGGACTTCGTCCACGAGCCGACCGGCACCTTCATCGAGATCGACGAGTCGCAGCACTTCACCAGTCATCGGCTCCTGTCACTCAGCTTGTACCCGCGAGAGTGGCCGCTCGGCTTCGACAAGGACATCTACAGGCAGCTGTGCCGGGACTGGGCACCACGGTCGGACAGGTACAGGGCCGGCAAGGCGGCGGTCGCCTTCGGCGAGGGCGGCCGCCAACGTCAGCGCGCGTACCACGACGCCCTTCGAGACCTGGCGACCCCGGCGATGGGCCACCCACCCGTCATCAGGGTGCCTGCTCCCCACCGCGACGGAGTTGCTGCCTACGAGGCGACGCGAGACCGCATTCGCGCCCTCGGCACCTAGGACGCGCTCCTCAGGGGAGCCACATGTCGTGTCATGATGAGAGCATCGATCGATGCACTCTGTGATGAGGTGGACATCCTGCGCACCACAGTCACGATCGACGACGACCTGTTGGCCATGGCAAGCGAGCTGACTGGGATCACCGATCGCGAGACCCTGCTCAGGGACGGCCTCAAGACCCTCGTTCGAGTCGAGAGTGCCCGACGTTTGGCCGCCCTGGGTGGCTCGGACCCGCACGCCAGCAGCGCCCCCCGGCGACGACACGGCGTCGCGTGATCCTGGTCGACATCTCGATCTGGATCGATCATCTCCACCGGGCCGAGCCCGCGCTCGTGGACCACCTGGTCGACGAGCACGTGGGATAACACCCGGCAGTGACCCAGGAGCTGGCTCTCGGCTCGATCAAGGACAGAGCACAGGTCCTCGACCTGCTCGCGCAGCTGTGGCGCTTCCCCACCGTCTTGCACGACGAGGTGCTCACCCTGGTCGAGCAGCGCAGGCTTGGGGGCCGGGGGTTGAGTGCCGTCGATGCGCACCTGCTCGGCTCAGTCGCGTTGGTCCCCGGGGCTCGTCTGTGGACGCGACACAAGCGATTGCTCTCGGCTTGCCAGGAGCTCGGCGTGGACTGCATCGACGACTGACGAGCGACTCACACCCCGATCCCCAGCCGCCGCGAGACCTCGTCCCCACCGATCCGGCGCACGACCTCCGGATCGCCCACGACGACGAGCACGTCGGTGGCGCGGGACATCCCGACGTACAACCGCTCCCTCGCCCGGTCCCGCTCTCCGGCCTCGTTGACGCACAGGACGACACACGCGCGCTCGAGGCCCTTCGAGCCGAGCACGTGGCCGTAGAAGACGTCCTCGCCCTCCCAGAACGACCGCCAGTAGGCGACCTTGCCGTGCCGCTGGACCTGCGCGGTCTGCTCCGGGTGGCGGTGGCCGGTGGTGAGCAGGGCGATCCGGTCGGGGTCCCAGCCCTCGTCCATCAACGCCTCGACCTGGGAGTCCGCGACGTCGATGGCGTCCTCGCTGGCCGCGGCCACGAACCGCACCTCCGCACCCGACCCACCCCGCGCCTGCATGCGCGAGGGCGCCAAGGGCCCGAACGCGTCGTAGATCTGCTTGGTGTTGCGCAGGTTGTGGTCCAGCACGAGAGGAACCAGCTGCACCGGCGGCCGGCCGAACCGGGCGAAGAGCCGCTGGTTCTCGTCGCTGAACACGAAGACCCCACCGGCCTCCTCGTCCCGCAGCGCACCCAGCACCGCAGCCCACCACGAGTCGGCGAAGTCCTGCGCCTCGTCGACCACCACCGAGTCGAACCGGTGCCCCTCGGCCAGCCCGGCCGCCTGCTCGGCCATCAGCCGCGGCAGCTCGGACTCCCAGAACGCCGGGTCGTCCTCGGACCCCATCTCCACACCCCACAGCCGGCCCAGCTCCTCGTACGTCCCCACGAACGCCGGCCGGTGCCGCCGGTCCCAGCCCGCCACGACCCGCTTGAGGTACTCCGCCAACCCGATCGAGTAGCACACCAGCGCCACCCGCTCGCGCCGCGCGCCCTCCCCCACCCCGCGGGTGAGGTCCTTGGCCTTCTGCAGCGCCAGCACCGTCTTCCCGCTGCCCGCACCCCCGCGCACCTCGACCCGGCGCAGCATCCGGGTCACCTGCAGGATCACCATCTGCTCCTGCGTCAGCCGGTCCGCGGTCGCCGCGCGCTCCTCGGCGTCGGCGTTGACGTCGTACGCCGGCCGCGACCGCCCCGCCAGGATCTCCGCCACCAGCTCGACGTCGTCGTGGTTGGGCGTCCAGCGCCCGTGCGCCAGCCCCCACCCGTTGGTCCGCACCCGCTCCGGCAGGTCCGCCATGTCACCGCGGTCGTGGAACCCCCACCGCGGCAGCTCCGGCACCGAGAACCCCTCGGGCAGTTCGGTGTGCGGCAGCACCACCCCGTGCGAGAACGCCACCTGGTCGCGGCTGCCCCACCGCGGGTCAGCCTCGACGTACCGCCTGACCGCGTGCTTGCCCTCCCGCGCCTGCGTCACCGGGTCGCACCGCTCGACCTTCTCACCGCGCTTGATCCACCAGCCGTCGTCCTCCAGCCACACCGACCCGCCCTTGACCTCCAGGCACACGAACCCCGCCTCCGGGATCAGCACCAGCAGGTCGATCTCGTGGTCCTTCACCTCGTCGGTCAGCCGGACGTTGGCCATCACCACGCAGTCGCCTGGCAGCCCGTCGCGCAGCCGCTCCCACACCTGCCGCTCGGACTCGGTGACGAACGTCGGCTCCTCCGGGATGCAGCGCGCCATGGCGTCAACCTAGGCGCGTTGTCGGTGCCGTGGTCGAAGATGCAGCCATGGAACGCGAACGGTGGGTCTGCGACTCCTGCGGCACCCGCGGCCGCACCGAGCCCGGCCAACCGAGCGAGAGCGTCCTCTGCCCCGCCTGCGGCGAACCCGTGACGAGAGAGAGCTGGTGACCATGTCGTACGCCGACGTCGTGGCGGTCTGCGGCGACATCACCACCCAGGACGTCGACGCGGTCGTCAACGCCGCCAACCGCCGCATGCGCGGAGGAGGCGGCGTCGACGGCGCCATCCACGCAGCCGGCGGCCCCGACGTCCTCGCCGACTGCGTACGCCGCTTCCCCCACGGCCTCGCCACCGGCGACGCCGGCTGGACCACCGCCGGCCTCATGCCGGCCCGCTGGGTCATCCACACCGTCGGCCCCAACTACGGCCGCGGCGAGACCGACCGCGACCTGCTCGTCTCCTGCTACCGCCGCTGCCTCGAGGTCGCAGACGAGCTCGGCGCCCAGACCGTCGCGTTCCCCCTCATCAGCGCCGGCGTCTACGCCTGGCCCTTGGACGACGCAATTGACGCCGCCGTGACGACCCTGCAGACCACAAGGACCCGGGTCCGTGAGGTCCGCGTGGTCGCCTACAGCGGCGGCACCCATCGCGCGGTGCTGAGCCGGCTCGAGGAGGTCTGAATGGCCGAGGATGACGGCATCCTGGACTCACGCTTCGAGACCGAAGCCAGCGACGTCGAGCACCTGCTCTCGGTGATGGACATCGACGAGCTGGAGGAGTTCGCGACGCTCCTGATGGTGCTGTTCATGCGACCCGTCGTGGTGGAGGAGGTGTGGGACGCGGAATCGGAGGCGCCGTGCCTGGAGATCATCCTCGCCGGCGACGAGCACTCGATCGGCACGACCTACGAGTTCCCCGCCTCCGTCCTCCAGCTGGTCGGCGGCTGCATCGAGACAGCCGCGGAGCTCGGTCCCTACGACTCCGCGACCCACCAGGACGCAGCGCACGAGCTCTCCGGGCTGGATCGGCACGCACTGGTGGGCGTGCTTCAACGCGCGCTGGGGCACGTGCGGCTGCTGTTGATGTCAGACCAGGACTGACCACCAGCCGCTCGGCGCACAGAGCGCCTGGTTGGAGTTTCCCTGCATGCTGTGACACCTCCCGACGTGGTGCACCCCAGTAGCGGTTCGCTATCGAGACCCCTATGAGGGGGGATGGTCTCAAGGGGCTGCGGTGTTTCGTGCCGTACCGGTGCCAGTGATGTTGTGGTCGCACGAGGATTTCTGGCTCTTCTGACTGATCCGTGGGTCATCGGCCGGGCAGCAGCGGTCGGTGTCCGCCTAGGTTGAGCATCGCGAGGCCGATGAGGGCGTCGGGTGAGCGGAATCCGAAGGCCACCCTGGTGATGAGCCGGATCTTGGTGTTGACCGATTCGATGAGGCCGTTGGATAGGCCGTGGTCGATGGCGGCGAGGATCTCGGCGCGGTGCTTGGTGATGCGCTGCTGGAGCTTGACGAACGATGCGATCCGGCAGCGCCGTGCCCACGCGACCCATCGGTCCAGCGCCTCGGCGGCCTCGTCTGCTGGGAGCTTGAAGACGGTACGCAGGCCTTCTTTGAGCAGATAGGCGCGGTAGAGCCGAGGATCAGTCTTGGCGATCCACGCAAGCTTCGTCTGCTGCTTGTCGGTGAGGTTCTCGGGGTTCTTCCACAGTGCGTAGCGGGCGTGCTTGAGAGCGCGAGCGTGTCCGGTTGCGACCGTAACCGCCCGGCCGTTCTGCCAACCGGCGGGGCGGGTGTGGCCCGCGCGTCTGGCCTGGTTCCAGGCGTCTCGTCGCACGGCGTCGAGGGCATCGGTGGCCCAGCCGACGACGTGGAAGGGGTCGGCGCACCGGACCGCGGCTGGGCAGCGTCGCCGCACAACGTCCGCGATCCAGTCCGCGCCGTCGGCTGTGACATGGGTGATCTGGGCGCACCTGCCTTCGCCGGAGGCTTCCAGTGCGTCGAAGAACTCCTCGAGGGTGGCGCGGTCGCGTCCGGCCTTGGCCCACACCAGCCGGCCGGTGTCGTGGTCGACCACGACGGTCAGGTACTTGTGGTTGCGTTTGTAGGAGATCTCATCGATGCCGATGCGGCGCAGTCCGGCGAAGGCGTCGATCCCTTCGGCGGTGTCGGCCCAGACCCGGGCGATGATCGATCCCACGGTCCGCCACGCGATCCGCATCAACTGGGTGATCGCGGACTTCGAGCACTGGGTGGCCAGCCAGGCGACCTGCTGGTCAAAGCTGAACGTGTGACCGGCCGCGTGACGCGCCCAGGGCACATGCCGCACCGTCGGCCCGTGGACCGGGCAGTTGACCCTTGGCGCGTCGGCCTCGAGGAAGACCTCGACTGTTCCGAGATCCAGGCTTCGCCACCGTCGGCGTCCTTCTCCGTGGTCGTACCAGGCGGCTCTGGTGCCGCATCGTCCGCAGCGGCCCCGAGCAGCTCGCCGTGGTCGCACGTGCGCGATCACGATGTCCTCGACCTCGCTGAACTCGATTGCCTCGATGACGGTGTTCTCGACGCCCAAGAGGGCGCGCCATAGGCTGGCGTTTCGCACGCCGTTCTCCGTTCCGTGGTTCCTGACTCTCGACAAGCCAGAAACCTAGAGCGGGAACGGCGTGCGGCCATTCAGACGCGATCAACCACCCACGGAAGCATCAGATGAGCC
>NZ_JASBRN010000088.1 GCF_030149505.1 Nocardioides sp. | reverse complement strand
ATGGTCGAACTGGGCGCCACCCACTAGGACCGCCTTACCCGACTACCGTCCGCGGCGCTTTAGGCAACGTCCGGATCTGCCGCGATCCGGGCGGTCACTCCCGAGCTACTCCCTCCTCCTCAGCTCCCGTGCCTGCCAGTTCGTACGGGTGTCACACGGGCGCCAAGCGGGCGTCTCCGAGCCTCACTTGGGTCGTCCGCCGAGTCGCCGTCTCACGATCAGCGCCTGCAAGACGTGGGCGCCCCGGCGCATGCTCATGTCGGGCTGCGCGATTCTCTCGAGGGCTTGATCTGTCGTGAAGGAACCCTTGTCGAGGAAGAAGTCGAGCAGGTTCTCGAGCTGATCGGTCGGCAGCTCGGCGGCCAGGTCGATCGTCGTCCTGAGCGGCGTGGTGACGCGGAGGCCGTGCAGCGTCTGGATGTCTGACTCAGGGATGTCGTCGTAGTGGATGAGGACCGGGACGTCGCCGACCTGGGTCAGCTGGGTCAGGCGTCCGTTGGCGTCCATGCCGTACTCGCCGTCGGGGTCGTCCCAGAACAGGGTGTCGTTCGTCTGCATGCGGGGACGCTAGGCAATTCCGTCGCCGGGCGTCGCGCGTCTTCCACAGGGGCGGTGCTCCCGGTCAGGCGGCGAGGACGATCTCTCCGAGGTAGATCTCGAGTCTGTTGCGGTGAGGTCTCGGTGGCGGGAGTCCGGGTGCGCGGCATCGGTGGCGGTCGCCGGTGGGTGTCGTGGTCTCGACCTCGTGGGTCCGGGTGTCGGTGACCTGGGCGGACCAGCCGGTGGCTTCCTTGGTGTGGTTGCAGGCCTCGCAGAGCCCTTGACCGTTGGCCGCGGTCGTGCGGCCGCCGTCGGCCCAGCGTCGGACGTGGTCGCGGTGGCGGACCGGTGCGTCGCAGTACGGCGTACGGCACGACCGGTCCCGGGCCGCGAGGAACTGCGCCAAGCCGGCTGGGAACGTGCGGGAGCGGGAGTCGAGGGCTACCAGCTGACCGCCAGGGTCCGCGTAGAGCCTGCGCAGGCTGGCCAGCCCTGCGTCGGTGGCGCGCGCGACGAGGTCGCGGACGTCGTCGGCCGGCAGCGGGACCGTCCCGGCGTCCGGTGCGGAGACCCAGCCGGGTTCGTCACCGCCTGCGCCGGGCAGGTTCAGCAGGGTCGCGTCCGAGACGACGACGTGCACCGCGACCGGCACCACCGGCGCCGCCGGCGCGGTCGGGACGACCGTCTGGTCCCAGCTGCCAGCCCGGGCAGCGACCGACTCGGCCACCGAACCCGCACGCGGCTGCCCGTCCCCACGCCCCTCGAGCACAGCCGCGACCAGCGCGTCGGCCATCACCTGACCCCGGGTCCGCTCGTCCCCGGCCGCCCGCGCGACATCAGCCGCACGCCCCAGCGTCGCGTGCACCGCGACACCCTGCTCCAGCGGCAGCATCGCCGAGAACCGCGTCATCCCGTCCGGCGCCGGGCGCAGGCTGGTGTGCCGCTGCGCCACCGCCTTGGCGCGGCGCGCGACCGCGGCCACCGGGTCCGCTGTGTAGGCCAACCGGTCGACCTCGGCCCGGAACCGCCGATCCCCCCACCCGTCGGTGGTGACAGGGTCGGACATCAGCTCCGCGTCAATCCCCTGCCGATCCGCCAGCGACAAGCAGGCGGTGCCCTGCGCGATCTGGATCGCGCGCCACTCGCTGCACCAACCGGCCTCCATCGCCGCCAGCGTGTGCGGCAACTCCGCGCACAGCACCACGGCCAACCCCAGGTGGATCCCGCCGCGGTGCGGCGACTCCCGCCGCGCCAGCGCGACCTCCGCGCCGATCCCCCGCTCCCGCGCCGCCACCGGCTGGTGCGCCCGCTGCGCGATCCGCGCGCCCTTCAGGGTCACCGCTGCTCGCGCCTGGGCGGCCGCGAGCGTGTTCTTGAGGGACTCGGCCGTTGCGAGCACCTCGATCGCCTCTGAGTCTCGCTCCCCCGGCGCCAGCGCCTCCAGCCGCTCGACGGCTGCCAGCACGAGCCGACGGGCTTCGTCGAGGAGGTCAGGCGCGGCCATGCCGCAGTCTATCGAACACGTGTTCGAACTGTCAAGCCTGAGGGAGGTCGTCGACGGTCGCCGAGGCTGTGGTGGTCTCGACGCCCGCTCCTCTCTGCTCGACACGCCTGCGCACCTGGTCTTGCCGCCTCTCCACGCTGCTGCACCACGAGGGTTGCGGGACCGTCGGCGCTGACTCTCGCTGCTCCACCGTCCGTGCCCGGACGGCCCACCGGGCGGCGGCACCCCACACTGGGGGCATGAGCGACGTGCAGCTGCGCGAGTGGCAGGACGACGACCTGCCCACCATCGGGCGGCTGCATGCCGTGAGTCGGCAGCACGCCTACGCCGACCTGGTCGACCCGGTCGCGCTCGCTCGCGTCTCCCCCGCGTCCCAGGAGACGGTGTGGCGCGCACGGTGGGCCGAGCTGCGCGAGGGCGCCGCCCAGGGTCGGCCGTACGTCGCTCTCCTGGCCGAGGCGGGCGGGCTCTCCGTCGGCTTCGCCGTCGCCTTCGCGCTGGGGAGGCCGGACGACGGCTCCGGTGCCGAGCTGAACGCCCTGCACGTGCTGCCCTCGCACCACGGCGCCGGCGTGGCCCAGGCGCTCATGAGCGGCGTGGTCGCCGCCCTCGGCACGTGGGACGTCCCGACGGCGCACCTCCTCGTGCTCGAGGGCAACGCCCGGGCCGCGGCGTTCTACCGGCGCACGGGCTGGGTGCTGCGAGGCGCGGCAGGGACGCACGACGTGGGCGGCGCCCCGGTGCCGGTCCTGCGCTACGAGCTGGGGCTGCGCTGAGCCCTCGGCAGGCCGTTGCTCAGAGCGGCTCGCCCTCGCAGCAGTTGGCCTTGAACTTGCACGACGGGCAGAACCAGCGCGTCGCGATCGGGTCGAACTCGTGCCCGCACGCCATGCAGGAGTAGTAGCCGGTCATGTGCGGCAGCCTGCCACTGCGGCCGGCCGCTGTGCGCGCGGCGCGCGCAGTCGCGTACGAGGGCGGGCGGGCGCGGACGCGCGACGTCCCGCAGACCCGAGCGGGTCTGCGGGACGTCGAGGTGCTGCGAGGTGGTGCGTCAGGTACCGGGCACCCGAGCTGTCACTGCTGGGTCACTGCTTGGCGAGCTGGCCACGGATCGCGCCGCCGGGGAACTGCTCGTTGTGCACGTTGACGTAGTAGTCCTCGGGGTTCGCGAGGATCTCGGCGACGGTGGCAAGGGGCTCGCCGTCGTCGCCCACGGGGAACTTGCCCTCCTCGCCGTCGGTGAGGCAGTCGCCGGCGGTGCCGTCGGCAGGCGCGGCCAGGTTCGCCACGACCGGGCCGTTCTCGTCGGGACCCCCCTCGTGGATGTGGGCGGCCGCGGCCGGGCCGATCTTCTTGACCAGCAGCGAGTAGCACAGGGTGTTGGGGTCGCCGTCGATGCCGAAGACCACGGCGCTGCCGCGACCGTTGCGGTCACCGACGATCCGGCGGTCGGACATGTCGTCGACCTCGTTCTTGCCGTTGAGGCTGGCCTTCGCGACGGTGTTCTCGTGACCGGCGAACGCGCTGGTGACGGGCAGGGCGATCGACGCGGCGAGCGCAGCGGCGCCGAGTCCAGCGAGGGTCTTGCGGGTGGCGTTCATCAGATCTCCTGGTGTGTGGTGTGGGTTACTCCCCCACCGCTGCTTCGGTGCCCCGGGCCGCGCGGATTGGCCGGTACCCCTCCGGGTCTTGGACGCCCCCGGAGCATGGAGCGGTGCCAGAGGGTCACACCATCCACCGCCTCGCCCGCCGCCACCAGAAGCTGCTGGCCGGCAGCGAGGTCCGCGCCAGTAGTCCGCAGGGCCGCTTCGCCGAGGGCGCCGCGCTCATCGACGGGGCCGTGCTGCGGCGCACCGACGCGTGGGGCAAGCACCTCTTCCACCACTACGGCGACGCGGGTGACCTGGTGCTGCACGTGCACCTCGGCCTCTACGGCAAGTGGCGCGACGGCACCGGCGAGCCGCCCGAGCCGAAGGGCGCCCTGCGACTGCGCCTGGTCACCCAGGACCACTGGGCCGACCTGCGTGGGCCCACCGCCTGCGAGCTGCTCAGCCCGGAGGAGGTGGCGGCGCGCACCGCCCGGCTCGGACCCGACCCCCTGCGCAAGGGCGCGGACGTGGAGCGGTTCCTCGACCGCGTCGGGCGCAGCCGAGCCCCGGCCGGCACGCTCCTGATGAACCAGGCCGTGATCGCCGGGGTCGGCAACGTCTACCGCGCGGAGGCGCTCTTCCGCGCCGGGCTCTCCCCCTTCACGCCCGGGCGCGACGTGGGTCGCGCGCTGTGGCAGGCGGTGTGGGACGACCTCGAGGTGCTGCTGCGCGCCGGCGTACGGGCCGGCCGCATCATCACGACCGAGCCCGCGGACCGCCGCCGACCCGCCGGCCGCCCCACCCGCGCGGACGCGCACTACGTCTACGGCCGCACAGGTCTCCCCTGCCGCCGCTGCGGTACGCCGGTGCAGGCGGAGGTCATGGCAGCCCGGAACCTGTTCTGGTGCCCGGTCTGCCAGCCGGGCTGAGCGTCCTCAGCTGGCGTCGAGACGCGCCAGCTCGTCGGCGCTGAGCTCGAGGTCGGCCGCGGCCGCGGAGTCCTGGACCGAGGACGGCCGCTTGGCGCCGGGGATCGGGATGACGCACGGGTCCTGGGCGATCTCCCAGGCCAGCGCGACCTGCTGCGGCGAGACCCCGCGCTCGGAGGCGATCTCGGCGAACGCCGGGTGCGACTCCCCCAGGCCCTTGGCGTTGCTGAGGCCGCCCAGGGGGCTCCAGGGCAGGAACACCAACCCGAGCTCGGCGCAGACCTCGATCTCCGGCGCGCTGGAACGGAATGCCGGGGAGAACTGGTTCTGCACGCTCACCAGGGCGTCGCCCAGCACCGAGTGCGCCAGCCGGATCTGCTCGGGGTTCGCGTTGGAGAGCCCGACCATCCGGACCTTGCCGGCGTCGTGGACCCGCTTGAGGGTCTGCACGACCTCCTCGTAGGGGACCTTCGGGTCCGGGCGGTGGTGCTGCCACAGGTCGATGTGGTCGCCGCCGAGCCGCTCCAGGCTCTTCTCGACCGCGGATTCCAGGTGCGCGGCGGAGCTGTCGGTGTCCCAGCCGCCGCCCTCGGTGCGCACGTGGCCGGCCTTGGTCGCCAGGAACACCTGGTCGCGCACGCCCAGCTCGTCGAGCAGGGAGGCGATGAGCCGCTCGTTCTCGCCCTGGGCGTCCGCGCCCTTCTCCTCCCCCGGCCCGTAGGCGTCGGCGGTGTCGAAGAGCGTCACGCCGGCGTCCAGGGCGGCCCGCACGGTATCGAGCAGCTGCTCGCGGGGCTGGGCCCCGGTCTGGTCGAAGGTCATGAGGCCCAGGCCCACGGCACCCACCGTGACCCGGCCGACGGTGTCGTTGCCGATCTCTCGCGTCTGCATGAACCCTGTCTACCCAAGGGCCCCCTCGCTTCACCCACCCCCCGGGTGGGACTCGGGGTGCGGGAGCTCGAACCAGAAGCACGAGCCGGGTCCGTCGGGGTTGGGCCCGACCCCGACGGTGCCGCCGTGCCCCCGGACGACCACGGCGACGGTGGACAGGCCGATCCCGTAGCCCTCGGTGCGGGAGTAGCGCTGGAAGAGACCGAAGACCGACTGCCCGTGCTCGTCCGGGACCCCGGGACCGTTGTCGAACACCTCGATTCGACGCGCCCTCGGGAGGTCGACGGCCCGGACGTGCACCTCGGGTCGCACGCCGGGGCGGGTGAACTTGCAGGCGTTGCCCACCAGGTTCTGCACCACGACGGCCAGCTGCGCGGGGTCACCCCGCACGACCCCGAGCGGCTCGACGAGCCCCCGGGCGTCCGCGGCGCTCAACGTCTCGGCCATCCCCTCGAGCACCCCGGCCACGACGGCGTCGAGGTCGACCATGGCCATCTCCGGGGCCTGGTGGCTGGCCAGGCGAAGCACGGCGTCGACCAGCTCCTCGAGACGTGCGCGGGAGCGGTGGGCCATCGCCAGCATCCGCCCGGCGAGCGACTCGGCGTCCAGGTCCAGCGCGTCGCTCGCCATCTGCAGGCTGCCGCGCAGGGTGAGCAGCGGGGTGCGCAGCTCGTGGACCAGGCGCGCGAAGTCGACGAGCGCCTCGTCGGACGTCGCGGCCGCGTCGCGGTCGGCGTCCAGGAGACGCAGGGCGATGATCGCGGACACGTCCCGCGCCAGCACCTGCAGCAGCCGCGCCTCCAGCGTCGTGAGCGTGCGCGGCTCGGTGCCGAAGAGGCACAGCCGACCGACCAGGTCGCCGTCGGGGGTGTGCAGCGGTGCGCTGGCGTAGAACCTCAGGCTGGCGCGCCGGCCGTCGACGAACGGCAGGGTCGCCGTGCGCGGGTCGGTGGAGAGGTCCTCGATGCTGAAGACCCGGTCGTGCGGCATCGACCAGCGGCACGCGGCCTGGTCGTGCTCGGTCTCGAAGGGTGCGGCGCCCGCCACGGTGGTGAAGCAGAAGGTCCGCGCGTCCAGCACGGTGATGGTGGCCATCGCCACGCCCGTCTGGTCACGCAGCAGGTCGACGAGGTCCTGGAGGTCCTGGCCGCCGCGCTCCAGGGCCTCTCGCACCTCGCGTGCGTCGGTCGGTCGCGTTGCCTCGCGCACCCCACCCATCCGTGGACCCCCTCCCCTCCGTCCCATGGTCACCCTCGATGGACGTGCGATCCGCCGGATCCACCGATCCTCTGCAGGAGGTACGGACCAGTCACCGTCACCGGGCCAGCAGGAAGACCCGCAGCGCGGAGACGAAGGCCTCCGGCTGCTCGGAGTGCACCCAGTGCCCCGCGCCCTTGATCGTCACGCTGAAGACCCGGGGGAACAGCTCCCGCATCCGGGTCTCGTGCTCGGGCCGCACGTAGGGAGAGCGCTCGCCGGCCATCCACAGCACGGGGTGGTCGAAGGTGCGGCCCGGCTCCAGCCGGTCGTCGGGGAACCCGCCGATCACCGGCAGGTCGCGCAGCAGCAGCTCGAGGTCGGCCTGCCAGCGGAAGCCCTCGCCGCTCGAGCGGAGGTTCTGGAGCAGGAAGCCACGCACCCGCTCGTCGGCGATCGGGCCGGCCAGCTTCGCGTCGGCGTCGGCCCGACGCTCCAGCGAGGCCAGGTCCAGGGAGGTGAGCGAGGTCAGCAGGTGCTCGAACTCCCCCGCGCCGTCGCTGGTGGTCGGGGAGATGTCGACCACGACCAGCCGGTCGACGAGCTCGGGGTGCCGCAGGGCCAGCACCATCGCGACCTTGCCGCCCATCGAGTGCCCGACCAGGTGCACCGGCTCGCCGTCGTACGTCGCGCGGAGCCAGGCCGCCACGGTGTCGGCGACCTCGACGTAGTCGACCGAGCCGGTCCAGGGCGAGCGTCCGTGGTTGGGCAGGTCGACCAAGGTCGAGACCAGCTCGGGCAGCAGCGCCTTGGCGACCTGGGTGAAGTTGCGCCCCTGGCCGAAGAGGCCGTGCAGGAACACGACGCGTTCGCCGGTGCCCGGCTCGCCGATCTCGGTGTGGTGCAGCGCCGGCACGTCCTCGGTGGTCACCCGGCCACCCTAGGAGCCATGGGCCACGCGACCGTGCCGGGCATGACCCGTTCGGACCATGCGGCCTCCCCGGAGGGACCGTCCTCGGTCCCGATCGGCGCGTTGGACGCAGATCGCCGGCCCAGTGACCGATCAGGTGCCTACCGTCACTCGTAGGGGATTCGTTCGAAGGACAAGGCTCATGTGGGACACCGTGCAGGACTCGTGGCAGGACCCGTCGTCGGGTCAAGGCGCCGACCCGGAGGGGGTCCACCTCTCCCACGACCGGCCGTGCGTGCGGTGCGGCCACGCGATGCACACGTTCCTGGCCTGCGACGCGGCCTGCGGCTGCGAGCCCGCCGCCGTCAACGTCGCCTGAGCGACACCTTCGTCCGACCGGCGGGTACGCCGGGTCGCGGACCGAGCTCGACCAGGGTGCGCCAGCGGGGCCGGTCGTGGTCGCCGTCGACGACCTCGCCCGTCGACCAGCGGATCCGCAGGTCGGAGCCGTCGACCTCGAGCACGGCCAGCAGGTTGTCCAGCCACGGACCCTGCGTGACCTCCCAGTGCAGCGGCGAGCGCGGCACGAGCCGCCCCAGCAGCCGCCCCGTCGGCCGGGCACGACCGCGGCTGGCGAGCCGGACCCCTGCCTTCAGGAACCACGGCAGCGGGTTGCGGATCGGCGAGCACACCGCCTGCAGGATCCGGCTGTGCGGGCCGGGGCGCTGCGCCGCCTCGGACGCCGGGTCGGGCCACGCCTCCGCGACGTAGGAGTGGTGCACGTCGCCGGAGAGCAGCACCACCGAGTCCGGCACCCGACCGCGACCGCCGGTCGCGGTCTCGACCAGCATCTCCCCCACCTGGCGGAAGCCGCCCTGGAAGGCCGCCCAGTGCTCGGTGTCGGCGGCCCGGCGCACCCACTCGCCCAGCTCGTGCCCGGGCCGGCCCAGCAGGCCCTCGGCCAGGGCCTCGGTGGTCGCCTCGAGGTGGTGCAGCCCCGGGGAGAGCAGGTAGGGCAGCGAGGTGCCGATGAGCAGGTGCCGGACGTCGCCGTGCAGCTGGCGGTCGAGCCAGGCCATCTCCTCGTCGTCGATCATCGAGCGCCGCTCCGGCTCCAGCACCCGCGCTGCCCGCGAGTCCACGACGACCAGCCGCGCCTGCGGCCCTAGCTCGCGGGCGAAGGACCAGCGGTAGGTCGTGGGCTCCTCGTCGGCCCGCTCGGCGAAGCGGTCCAACACCTCGGAGAGGTCGAGCTCGTCGGGACCTTCGTGCTCCAGGACCAGCCGGTAGACGGGATCCTCGGCGCGCTCGGCCGGGGACAGGTTCCCCAGGTGCTGGTGCACCCAGTAGGACGCCAGGGCGCCGACGATCCGGTCGTGCCACCAGGACTTCTCGGCCATGTCCGCGCGCCAGCGGGCCGAGGTGTTCCAGTCGTCGCGGACGTCGTGGTCGTCGAAGATCATCGCCGAGGAGACCGTCGAGAGCAGCCAGCGCGTGGCCGGGTCGGTCCAGGCCAGGCGGTAGAGCTCGGCGTACTCCTCGTAGTCCTTCAGCTCCCACCAGGGCGCCTGCTCCGGGTCGCGGCGCGCGGCGATGAAGTCCCGCATCGCCTCGCTGGTCTCGTCGGCGTAGACCTGGTCCCCGAGCAGGAGCAGGAGGTCGGGCGGGGCCTCGCTCGGCCCGTCGTAGCCGTCGGGGCCGTCGGGGTGGGTCGCGAGGTGCATGCCGTAGGTGCGCAGCGCGTCGACGCCGAAGCTCGCGTGGTGCTCGGCGTCGTGCGGGACGCTGACCCGACAGCTGCCGAAGGCGATCCGCAGCGGGGCGGCGTGGTCGTGGGTGCGCAGCACCACGGGCGGGTACGCCGACCCCGGCTCGGGCCAGACCTGCCGCTCGTCCACGAGCAGGACGTAGGGGTGGGTCTCCCCCGGCCCGAGCCCGTCCACGGCGACCACCGCGTAGTGGTGCCCGTGGACGGCGAAGGTCGGGGCCGACCACCGCCGGTCCCCGACCACGACCGTGACCGTGGCGGCGGAGTCGACCTCGACCCACAGCGTCGCCGACGTCTCGTCGACGTGCCGCAGCAGCGGCCCGACCACCAGCTCCGCGCTCATGCGCCTGCCTCCCTCCCCAGGGCGCCGGCGATCAGCGCGCCACGTCGAGCAGCACCTTGACCGCGCGGCGCTCGTCCATCGCCCGATAGCCCTCGGCCACCTGGTCCAGCGGCAGGCTCAGGTCGAACACCTTGCCGGGCTCGATCTCGCCGGCCAGCGTGCGGGCCAGCAGGTCGGGGAGGTAGGCACGCACCGGCGCCATGCCGCCGCGGAGGCCGACGTTCTTCTGGAACATCCGGCCCACGGGCAGCTGGACGCCGTGCGGGACGCCCACGAAGCCGACCATCGACCCGGGGCGGGCCACGGCGAAGGCGGTGCCCATGGCCTGGTCGGTGCCGACGCACTCGAGCACGGCGTCGGCGCCCACTCCCCCGGTGATCTCCTTGACCGCGGCGGCAGCCTCCTTGCCGCGCTCGGCCACGACGTGGGTGGCACCGAACGCGCGGCCGATCTCTTGGCGCGGCTCGTGCCGGGACATCAGCACGACCTTCTCCGAGCCCATCGCCGCGGCGGCGAGCACGCCGCACAGCCCGACGGCGCCGTCACCGACGACGACGGTCGTGCCGCCCGCGCGCACGCCGGCGGCGACCGCGGCGTGCCAGCCGGTCGGCATCACGTCGGAGAGCGCCATCAGGTGCGGCACGAGGGCGGCGTCGGGGCCACCGGGGCCGACGTCGGGGACCTTCACCAGGCTGCCGTCGGCCTGGCCGACCCGGGCGTACTCGCCCTGGCCCGAGGAGGTCATCGACACGTCGACGCACGCCGAGTGCATCCCGGCCGCGCAGTGGGCACAGGTGTTGTCGCAGTGGTCGAAGGGCACGACCACGAAGTCGCCGACCTTGACGTCGCGGACCTCCGCGCCGACCTCCTCGACGAAGCCGATGCACTCGTGGCCGATCGTCGAGCCGGCGACGATGTCGTTCTCGCCGCGGTAGGGCCACAGGTCCGAGCCGCAGATGCAGGCGGTGGTGACGCGGACGATCGCGTCGGTCGGCTTCTCGATGCGGGGGTCGGGCACGTCGGTGGACAGGCGGATGTCACGGGCTGCGTGGATGGTCGTGGCTCGCATGTCGTGAGCATCGCACCCGGGACCGGGCCTGTCGCCCACCCCCCGGACGGCCACCCGGGACCGCCACCCCAGCCGGTGCGCGTGCCAGTTCTGTGCTATCTCACATGTGAGTTACCGTCGTCGTCATGACGGAGGGTTACAAGGGACGCATCGGCCTGCTGATCCGCGACGCGCGCAAGCACCGCGGACTCACCCAGGCCCAGCTCGCCGACCTGCTCGGCACCAGCCAGAGCGCGATCAACCGGATCGAGAAGGGTGCGCAGAACCTCTCCCTGGAGATGATCGCGCGGATCGGCGCCGCCCTGGACTCCGAGATCGTCGCCCTCGGCGCCGGCCCCACCCACCTGCGCATCACCGGCCCGACGACGCTGTCGGGCTCGATCGAGGTCAAGACCTCCAAGAACGCCGGCGTCGCGCTGCTGTGCGCCTCCCTGCTCAACCAGGGGCGTACGACGCTGCGCAAGGTCGCGCGGATCGAGGAGGTCAACCGGCTGCTCGAGGTCCTGGGCAGCCTGGGCGTGCAGACCCGCTGGCTCGGCGACGAGGGCGACCTGGAGATCATCCCGCCCAAGCAGCTGCGCCTGGACGCGATCGACGAGGCCGCGGCCCGGCGTACCCGCTCCGTCATCATGTTCCTGGGCCCGCTGCTGCACCGCGCGGACACCTTCGACCTGCCCTACGCCGGCGGCTGCAACCTCGGCACCCGCACCGTCGAGCCGCACATGTCCGCGCTGCGACCCTTCGGCCTGGAGGTCAAGGCCACCGACGGCAGCTACCACGCGATGGTCGACCGCTCGGTGGTCCCGCAGCGCGCGATCGTGCTCACCGAGCGCGGCGACACCGTCACCGAGAACGCCCTCATGGCCGCGGCCCTGCACCCGGGCACCACGGTGATCCGCAACGCCTCGTCCAACTACATGGTCCAGGACCTCTGCTTCTACCTCCAGCGCCTCGGCGTCACGGTCGAGGGCGTCGGCACCACCACGCTGACCGTCACCGGCCGCGAGTCGATCGACGTCGACGTCGACTACGCGCCCGCCGAGGACCCGATCGAGGCCATGTCGCTGCTCGCCGCCGCGATCGTGACCCGCTCGGAGATCACCATCACCCGGGTGCCGATCGAGTTCCTCGAGATCGAGCTGGCCCTGCTGGAGGAGATGGGCTTCCGCTACGACCGCTCCGAGGAGTACGTCGCCGCCAACGGCCACACGCGCCTGGTCGACATCACCACCAAGCCGAGCGACCTGCACGCGCCGCTGGACAAGATCCACCCGATGCCCTTCCCCGGGCTCAACATCGACAACCTGCCGTTCTTCGCGGTCATCGCGGCCGTCGCCACCGGCCAGACGCTGCTGCACGACTGGGTCTACGAGAACCGCGCGATCTACCTCACCGAGCTCACCAAGCTCGGTGCGCAGGTCAAGCTGCTCGACCCGCACCGCGTGATGATCGAGGGGCCGACGCACTTCTCCGGCACCGAGATCGTCTGCCCGCCGGCGCTGCGCCCGGCCGTGGTCATCCTGCTGGCGATGCTCGCCTCCAAGGGCACCTCGGTGCTGCGCTCGACGTACGTCATCGCGCGCGGCTACGAGGACCTGGCCGAGCGGCTCAACGAGCTCGGCGCGCAGATCGAGCCCTTCCGCGACATCTGAGCCTGCCGACGCGCGATGATCGGCTCGTGACCACACCGGTGACGGGCCACGCCTACCTCGACGCCGTGCGCACCCACGCGCGCGACGGAGCCCGGTCGGTGCTGGCGCTGGCCCACCGCGGTGGCGCCTACCACCCCGAGGTCGAGGGGCTGGAGAACACCATGGCCGCGTTCCGGCACGCCGTGGACCTCGGCTACCGCTACCTCGAGACCGACGTCCACGTCACCCGCGACGGGGTGCTGCTGGCCTTCCACGACGCCGTGCTGGACCGGGTCACCGACCGTCACGGTGCCGTGGGCGAGATGACCCATGCCGAGGTGCGCGAGGCTCGGGTCGGTGGCCGCGAGGAGGTGCCGACCCTGGTCGAGCTGCTCGAGGCCTTCCCGGACGCGCTGTTCAACATCGACCTCAAGTCCGGTCCCGCGGTCCAGGCCCTGGCCGACCTGGTGGGCGAGCGCCAGGAGTGGGACCGGCTGCTGGTCGGGTCCTTCTCCCCCGGCCGGCTCGCGCGCTTCCGCCGGCTCACCGAGGGGCGCGTCCCGACCTCCGCCCACCCGTTCGAGGTGCTGGCGTTCCTGCTGCTGCCCAGCGGCCGCCTCGCCGACCTCGTGACCCGGCGTCGTGTTGCGGCCCTGCAGGTGCCGCACCGGCGTACGCTCCGGCTCGCCGGGGTGCGGATCACGCTGCCGGTCGTGACGCGGGGGTTCGTGCGCCGCGCGCACGCGGCCGGCAAGCACGTGCACGTGTGGACCATCGACGACCCCGAGGAGATGAGGGAGCTCCTCGACAAGGGCGTCGACGGCCTGTTCACCGACCGGACCGACCTGCTGCGCGAGGTGCTCGAGCAGCAGGGACTCTGGCCACGAGGTTCTGGGGAGGGACCCGCATGACCACGACCGACACCCCGACGGTGCTCACGCCGGAGCGGCGCCGCGAGCACCGCGCCTGGTACACCTACGACTGGGCCAACAGCGCCTTCTCCACGACGGTGGCAGGCGTCCTTTTCGGGCCCTACCTCATCGCGATCGCCGAGGAGGCGGCCGTCGACGACCGGATCTCGGTCCTGGGCGTCGCGGTGGCCCCGGGCGCGCTGCCGTCCTTCACCATCACCGCCTCCACGCTGCTCTCCGCGCTGCTGCTGCCGCTCCTGGGCGCGGTGGCCGACCGGACCGCGCGCAAGCGGCAGCTGCTCGGCGGGTTCGCCTGGGCTGGCGCCGCGGCCGCCGCACTGCTCTTCTTCGTGCAGGGCGACAACTGGGAGCTCGGTGTCGTCTCGTTCATCGTCGCCAACCTCTGCTTCGGGGCCGCGGCGGTGGTCAACGACTCGATCCTGTGCCTGATCGCCGAGCCCGACGAGCGCGACGGCGTCTCCTCGCGCGGTTGGGCGGCGGGGTACGCCGGGGGCGGGCTGCTGCTCGCGGTCAACTTCGTCGTCGTGAGCATGCACGAGACCTTCGGGCTCACCGAGGGGATGGCCGTGCGGCTCTCCCTGCTCTCGGCGGCGATCTGGTGGGCGGCGTTCACCTTCGTCCCCTACCTCGGCATCAAGGACCGCGCCCCGCTGGCGGTCGAGCCCGCCGAGGGCGGCATCCTCCAGCGCAGCTTCGGCCAGCTGTGGGCCACGCTGAAGGACATGCGCCGCTACCCCGTGGCGCTGACCTTCCTGGTGGCCTACCTGTTCTTCAACGACGGCATCCAGACCGTCATCTCGTCCGCCTCGATCTACGGCGTCGAGGAGCTCGGGTTCGCCACCGGCACGGTCCTGGCCACCTACCTGCTGGTGCA
This sequence comes from Nocardioides sp., assembly GCF_030149505.1. GTDB lineage: Bacteria > Actinomycetota > Actinomycetes > Propionibacteriales > Nocardioidaceae > Nocardioides. The sequence continues at coordinate 31,863 of NZ_JASBRN010000088.1, read as the reverse complement.
GGCGGTCGCTGTCGCGGGCGCGCTCGGCTTCGGCCGGGCCGCCGCGTCGTACGGCGCGAAGCCCGTGATCCTGGTCGGCCTGGTCATCTGGATGCTGATCGTGACCGCGGCGCTCTTCCTGCCGGCCGGCGAGCTGGTGCCGTTCCTGCTGCTCGGGGCGGCCATCGGCATCGTCCTGGGCGGCACCCAGGCGCTGTCGCGCTCCTACTTCTCCCTGCTGATCCCCCAGGGCAAGGAGGCGGAGTACTTCAGCTTCTACCACGCGATGGAGCGGGGGACCTCGTGGCTGGGGACGCTCGTCTTCGGCCTGGTCTACACCGTCGCCGACTCCTACCGCCCGGCCGTCTTCGCGCTCATCGCCTTCTTCGTCATCGGAGGCGCGATCCTCACGAGGGTGGACACCGCGAAGGGCATCGAGCAGGCCCGCACCGGCGGGGTCCAGCGCGCCTGAGGGGCGCTCGCGCCCGCCTGAGAACGGCCTAAGAATCGCCGCTGCACCACCCGCAGCGGCGATTGTCGGAATCTTCGGGCCCTCGCTACCGTTGAAAGTCTTCGGACGGCGGGGCACGCCACCGTCCGTGACGACGACTGGAGGGCTCACATGGCAGAGCGCACACTACGGGGAGCGCGACTCGGAGGCCAGAGCTTCGAGGACGAGCGCGGCATCGAGTTCGCCGCGCGGCAGCAGGTCGGCTTCCGCTGCAAGGCCGACCACGAGTTCGAGGTCACGATGTCGGTCGAGGCCGACATCCCCGCGGTGTGGGAGTGCCCGCGCTGCGGCGCCGAGGCCCTGAACGTCAGCGGCATCCTGCCCGAGGTGAAGGCCGAGAAGCCGGCCCGCACCCACTGGGACATGCTGCTGGAGCGGCGCTCTGAGAAGGAGCTCGAGGAGATCCTCAAGGAGCGCCTGGAGCTGCTCCGCGGCGGGGAGATCGGTCCCGCCCACCTGCACCGCGCCAACAAGAAGAAGAAGGCCACGGCCTGACGCCTCCGAGCTAGCGCTCGGACCCCTCGTCGGGGTCCACCACGTCGCCCCGGACCACCGGTCCGGGGCGACCTGCGTCTCCGGGTCCGGGCGCTCCACGGCCGGGCGCGCCGGGACGGGTCCCGAAGGGACCGGCGAACGGGCCGGCGAACGGGCCGCCGGCAGCACCGCCGGGCGCGGCGAGGATCCGGGCTGCCACCGCCCGTGCGAGCAGCGCGCGGAAGAGCGGCCGGGTCACCGGCAGCACCAGCAGCGCGCCGAGCACGTCGGTGGTGAAACCGGGCGTGAGCAGCAGGGTGCCGCCCACGAGCACCAGGGCGCCGTCGGCGAGCTCGCGGTGCGGCATCCGACCCTGCGTGAGCGCCTCGACCAGCGCGCGCCAGGCGCGGCTGCCCTCGTGACGCACGATGGCGGCACCGATGATGCTGGCCAGCACCAGGAGTGCGATGGTCCACCAGGCGCCGATCACCTGGCCGACCTGGATCAGGACGTAGAGCTCGAAGAGCGGCAGGCCCACGAAGAGCAGCACCAGCACCCAGCCCAGGCGACCGCGACGGCGGCCTCCCCCGGCCCGCAGCCCGCTCACCGGGACCGCACCCGGCGCAGCTGGTCCCGGCGCTCGCGCAGGCCCCAGGCCGTGATCCGCCGCAGCGACTCCGCTGCCACCTTGCCGCTCATCTTGGAGTCCCCGCGCACGCGCTCCACGAACTCGATCGGGACCTCCCGCACGACCAGGCCGGCCCGCAGCGCGCGGACCACCATGTCGGTCTGGAAGACGTAGCCGGTCGAGCGCACCGAGGCCAGGTCGAGCTTCTCCAGCGCCTCGCGCCGGAAGAGCCGGAAGCCCGCGGTCGCGTCGCGCACCGAGATGCCCAGCAGCAGCCGGACGTAGAGGTTGCCGCCCCGGGAGAGCGCCTCGCGGCGCCGGGGCCAGTTGACCACCGTGCCGCCGGGCACCCAGCGCGAGCCGATGACTAGGTCGGCGGGCGGCCCGCCGTCGCTGCCCTCCAGCGCGTCGAGCAGCCGGTGCAGCTGCTCGGGCTGGTGCGATCCGTCGGCGTCCATCTCCCCGATGACGTCGTAGCCGGCCTCGAGGGCGTGCGCGAAGCCGTGGCGGTACGCCGCCCCCAGACCGCCCTTGTTGACCCGGTGCAGCACGTGGACCTGGGGGTCGCGCGCGGCGATCTCCTCGGCGATCCGGCCGGTGCCGTCGGGTGAGTTGTCGTCGACGACCAGCACGTCGACGTCCGGCCGGGCGGTCCGCAGCCGCTGGAGGATCCAGGCGACGTTCTCGGCCTCCTGGTAGGTCGGGACGACCATGATCACGCGCACCACGACGACTTTACGGGAGTCAGGCCGACGCCTCGTCGACGCGGGGCGCACCACGCCGTGAACGGACGCGGGCCAGCAGGACGAGCAGCAGCCCGAGGACCGTGGCCAGCTGCACCCCGAGGGTGACCCACGGCGTCAGCACGATGCCGGGGCTGGCCCCGCTGTGCAGCCCGACCTCGGCCACGACGCTCGCCGTCGTACGCCGCTCGACGGTCTCCACGACCTCGCCGTCGGGGTCGATGATGCCGGTCAGTCCGTTGGTGGAGGCCACGACCAGCCACTTGCCGGCCTCCAGCGCGCGCAGTCGGGTGATGGCGAACTGCTGGTCGACCTGGTCGGTGAAGATGAAGGTCGCGTTGGAGGTCTGGACGGTCAGCAGGTCCGCACCCTCGCGCACCTGCGCGTGGATGCCGTCGTCGTAGGCGACGTCGAAGCAGATCGCGTTGCCCAGCCGGGCGCCGGCGACCTCGAGCGGCTCGGTGCGCGAGCCGGCGCGCATGTCCCGGCGGATCCGGGCGAGCTCGCCGAAGTTGAAGTCGGCGTACTCGCGGAAGGGGATGTACTCCCCGTAGGGGACGGGGTGCCACTTGGTGTAGCGCTCCCCCGCGCCGGTCTCGGGGTCCCACACGATGCCCTGGTTGAGCACGTGGTCGGGGCCGTCGTCGACGATCGCGCCCACGAGCACGGGCACGCCGACCGCCGCGACCGCGCGCTCGATGCCGGCGCGGGTCTGCACGTCGAGGAAGGGGTCGACGGCGGTGGAGTTCTCCGGCCACACCACGAGGTCCGGCTGCGGGACCTCGCCGGCGGCGGCCGCCGCCGCGAGCCGCTCGGTCTCCTCGACGTGGTTGAGCGTCACCTGCCGGTGGTCGAAGAGGATGTCGTTGCCGGGGCCTGGCACGTCGCCCTGCACGGCGGCGACGGTCACGGTCCCGTCCGGCGTGCCGGGGTCGTACGGCGCCAGCGCGGCCGCCGCGGTCGCGGCCGCCACGAGCCCGAGCCCGGCGGCGTCGGCGCGCCAGCTCCGGGCCCGGCTCAGCGCCAGGTGGGCCAGCAGGGCGGCGGCCAGCGCGAGCACCAGCGAGACGCCGACCATCCCGATCCACGGCAGCAGCCGGGCCACGGGCGTGTCGACGGTCGCGAAGGCCAGGCGGCCCCACGGCATGCCGCTGAAGGGCCAGGTGCTGCGCAGCATCTCCAGCGCCACCCAGGCCGCGGCCGCCCACAGCGGCCACCAGCGCCGGGTCGGGCCGGCCGAGGTCAGCAGCGCGACGGCGGCACCCGTGAGGCCGTAGAAGAACGCCTCCAGGGCCGAGAGCCCCAGCCAGGCCGGGACCGCCACCGCGCGCATCCACCAGATGTGCGTGAGGTAGAACGAGGCGCCGAAGGCCAGGCCCAGGCCGAAGCCGGCCCGGGCGCGGCGGCCGTGGACGGCGAGGAAGAAGCCCGCGACCGCCAGCGGCAGCACCGCGAACCAGGCGACCGGCTCGAAGGCCAGCGAGAGCAGCAGCCCCGAGGCGACGACGAGGGCCAGGCGGAGCACGGCGCCCAACATAGACGACGGCTCCCAGCGGCTGGCCTGCAGAGCGACGAGAGGGTCCGGTTCAGCTTCGGTCCAGCCCGGTGCCCGACGGGCGGCCGGGGCGGGCTGTTGTCTAGGGGGAGCCGGACCCTCTCGTGTCCGCCCTCGCAGGACGAACCGACCTCCGCGAACAACCCCGGACAGGTGGCTGGCACCCCCACCCTCCGAGGCGGCCACTCGGACGCCGGTCCGTCTCCCGCGATCTGCACGAGCGGACGGCTCACACTCGCGTCAGGGGCCCGTGCTGTCAACCGCTCGCTGACCTGCGACGACGTGCATCTGCGCAGGTCAGCGGGGCAGCCCACTGACAGCAAATCGCCCGGAATTGTCTGCGCCGCCTCGGCGTGTCCGCGGCGACACGCCGGGGTCGCACACCTCGTGGAATGCTGTCGCCCCGCGCACACCCGCGCGCCCACCCCCGCGCCCGTGAGCTCCACCCGAGCTCCACCCGACACAGGAGGACACCCCCGTGCCCGTGGACTACGCGTACGACGGCAGCGTCGCCGTCGTGCACCTCGCCCGCCCCGAGCGGCTCAACGCCGTCGACGCGGGGCTGACCCGCGACCTGGTCGCCGCGCTGCGCCGCGCCGGCGACGACGGCGCGCGGGCCGTGGTGCTGGCCGGGCGGGGACGTGCGTTCTGTGCCGGGCACGACCTCAAGGAGGAGCCGGCCCCCGAGACCGCGCTGCAGACCCGGGAGCGGCTCGAGGAGATCCAGGAGGTGACCCGCCTGGTGCGTCGCCTGCCCGCGCCGGTGATCGCCGCGGTCCACGGCTACGCGCTCGGCGCCGGCGCCGAGTTCGCGCTGTGCTGCGACGTGGTCGTCGCGGCCGAGGACGCGACGTTCGGGTTCCCCGAGGTCTCGGTCGGGCTCTCGGTCACCGGCGGCATCTCCAAGCTGCTGCCCCAGCTCGTGGGCTGGGCCCGGGCCAAGGAGCTGCTGCTGCTCGGCGAGCGGGTCAGCGGCAGCGAGGCTGCGGCGATGGGCCTGGTGGCGCGCTGCGTGCCCAGCGGCGAGCACGAGTCCGCGGCGCTGGGCCTGGCGCGCCGGATGGCCGAGCGTCCCGCCCTCTCGCTGTCCCTGGCCAAGCAGGTCCTCGACGCCGGGCTCGACTCCACCGTCGACGGCGCGATGCTGCGCGAGGTCGAGCACGCGCTGCTGACCTCGCTGTCGGGCGAGGGCGAGGGGCCGCGCGAGGGCTTCAACCGTGGCTGAGCGGGTCGGCTCGGCGGGCGGTACCACCCTCGTCGAGCTGCTGGACCGCGCCGCCGCGGACACCCCCGACCGTCCGGCCTGGACCGTCGACCTGCCCGGCTCCTCCCCCACCACGCTCACCTTCGCCGAGGTCGCGCGCCGCACCGGCGAGCTCGCCTCGGCGCTGCGCGGGCGGGGCGTGACCCCGGGCGATCGGGTCGGGGTGATGCTCGGCAACACCGTCGAGTTCCCGCTGACCTGGTTGGCCCTGGCCCGGCTGGGGGCGGCGATGGTGCCGCTCAACACCCGCTACCGCAGCGACGACGTGGCGCACCTGCTCACCGACGCCGGGGTCCGGCTCGTGGTCGCCCGCCCCGAGCACGAGGCCCTGCTGTCGTCGTACGCCGAGGTGGTGGGGCCCGAGGAGCTCGTCGCCGACCCCGACCAGCCGTGGGTGCAGCAGCCGCTCGACCCGCGGACCGTGGTCAACGTGCAGTACACCTCCGGCACGACCGGGCGCCCCAAGGGCTGCCTGCTCGACCACACCTACTGGACGATCCTGGGCGGCTCGATGCTCACCGAGCACCCGCACCTGGGACCCGACGACGTGCTGCTCACCGCCCAGCCCTTCAGCTACGTCGACCCGCAGTGGAACGTCGTGGCCGCACTGATGGCCGGCGCGCACCTGGTGGTGCTCGACGGCTTCCACCCCTCGACGTTCTGGGCGAAGGTGCGCGAGCACCGGGTGACCTACTTCTACTGCCTGGCCTCGATGCCGGTGCTGCTGCTGAAGATGCCGCCCGACCCTGCGGACCGCGAGCACCGGGTGCGCGCGATCCAGTGCTCGGCGATCCCGCCGGCGCTGCACGCCGAGCTCGAGGAGCGCTGGGGCGCGCCGTGGAGCGAGGCGTTCGGGATGACCGAGACCGGTGCCGACATCCGGGTCTCGGCCGAGGAGCACGACGAGCTGGTCGGCTCCGGCTGCCTCGGGCGGCCGGCCGCGCACCGGGAGGCGCGCCTGGACGCTGGGGACAACGGGGCAGGCCAGCTGTGGCTGCGCGGCCCGGGGATGATGCAGGGCTACCTCGGGCACCCCTCGCCCTTCGACGAGGACGGCTGGTTCCCGACCGGCGACCTCGCGCGCGCCGACGAGCAGGGGCGGCTCTACCTCGCCGGCCGGCTCAAGGACATGATCCGCCGCTCCGGGGAGAACATCGCCGCCGTCGAGGTCGAGGAGGTCCTGCTCGCCCACCCCGCGGTGCGGCTCGCAGCCGTGATCGGGGTCCCCGACGAGGTGCGCGGCGAGGAGGTGGCGGCGTACGTCGTCGCGCCGGGGGCGACGCCCGAGGAGCTCACCGCCTGGTGCGCGGAGCGGCTCGCACCCTTCAAGGTGCCGAGCACGTGGCGCTTCCGCGACGAGCTCCCGCTCACCGCCTCGCACCGGGTCGAGAAGGCCGCGCTGCGCCGGGAGGTGGCCGGTGCTGCGGGCTGACCTGCTGCTGACCAACGCCTGGGTCCGCACCCTCGACGGCCCCGACCACGGGTACGTCGCCCGGTCGGTGGCGATCTGGCGCGACCGCGTCGTGGCCGTCGACGAGGACGTGCCGGCGCACCGGGTCGTGGACCTCGACGGCGCCGTCGTGGCGCCCGGGTTCCACGACGCGCACCAGCACCTGGCGTGGTTCGGCCTGTCGCTGGCCGAGGTGGACCTCCGCCTGCCGACCCTCGACGACGTCTACGCAGCAGTCGCCGAGCGGGCGACCGGGCTGGGTCCCGACGAGTGGGTCGTCGGCGCGGGGTACGACGAGAACAAGCTCGGTGCGCACCCCGACCGCGACGCGCTCGACCGTGCGGCCGGCGGGCGCCGGGTGTGGCTCAAGCACACCAGCGGCCACATGTGCGTGGTCAGCAGCGCGGCGCTGGCCGAGCTCGGCCTGGCCGACGCGGCCGTCGAGGTGCCCGGCGGCCTGGTGGTCACCGACGCCGCCGGCCGCCCGACCGGGCTGCTGCAGGAGCAGGCCCAGCAGCTGCTGACCCCGCTGGTCCTCCCCTACCCCGTCGCCACGCTGGTCGACGCGATCGAGCGCGGCGGCCGGGTGGCGCTCTCGCAGGGCCTGACCTCGGTGGTCGAGGCCGGCATCGGGGGTGGCTGGATCGGCAAGAGCCCGGTCGAGCTCGCGGCCTACCAGGCCGCCCGCGACGAGGGCCGGCTGCCGCTGCGGGTCGAGCTGATGGTCGCCGTCGACGCGCTGCACGCGCTCGCCGGGCACGACTCCGACGGTCTCGCGCTCGGGCTCGACCTCGGGCTGCGCACCGGCCTCGGCGACGACCGGCTGCGCATCGGCCCGACCAAGGTCTTCAGCGACGGTTCCCTCATCGGGCACACCTGCGCCCTCACCGAGGAGTTCGCCGACACCCCGGGCGAGCGTGGCTACCTCCAGGACGACGCCGACGCCCTGCGCACCCGCATCCTCGACGCGCACCGATCCGGGTGGCGGGTGGCCACGCACGCCATCGGCGACGCCGCCATCGACCTGGTGCTCGACGCCTACGAGGAGGCGCAGCAACGCTGGCCGCGGCCCGACGTGCGGCACCGGGTCGAGCACTTCGGTGTCTCGCGCCCCGACCAGGTGCGGCGCTGCGCCGAGCTCGGCGTCGTGCCGGTGCCGCAGGGGCGGTTCGTCGGGGAGATCGGCGACGGGATGCTCCGTGCGCTGGGGCCCGAGCGCGCGGGCTGGGCCTACCGCTACCGGTCGCTGCTGGACGCGGGTGTCGTGGTGCCCGGCTCCTCGGACCGGCCGGTGGTCGACGGCGCCCCGCTGCGCGGCATGCACGACATGGTCAACCGGCGCACCGACACCGGCGCCGGGTGCGGCACGGAGGAGGCTGTCACCGGGCTCGAGGCGCTGACGGCGTACACGCTGGGGTCGGCGTACGCCTCCCACCAGGAGCACGAGCGGGGCAGCATCGAGGTGGGGAAGCTGGCCGACCTCGTGGTGCTCTCCGACGACCCGGCCACCGTGGACCCCACGACGATCAAGGACATCCGGGTGCTGCGCACGCTGCTGGGTGGCGAGGAGGTGTGGCGTGCTGACGACTGAGGTGAGCGCGGAGCAGCTGGAGCGGGTCCGTGCGATCTACGCCGAGGCGTTCCCTCCCGAGCTGAGCGCCGACTTCGACAGCCTGCTCGCCGACCGCCTGGTCGTGCGGGTGGCCGGGGACGGCACGCCGGAGGGACTGGCCGTGCTGCGGCCGCTCGGCCGGACCGGCTGGGTCTTCCTGCGTTACTACGCCGTCGGCGTGCGCGGCGGCGGGGTCGGTACGGCGATGCTCGGCGAGCTGGCGGACCTGCTCGGCTCCGAGGGCTCCTCCCTGCTGGTGTGGGACGTCGAGGACCCCGACGAGGAGGGTCTCGCCGAGGAGCAGGTGGTCGAGCACCGGCGGCGGATCGCTTTCTACGAGCGGGCCGGCGCGGTGCTGCTGCCCGTCACCGACTACGCGCCTCCGCACGGCGACGACCTCGGCGACCACGTCCCGCACCTCCGGCTGATGTGCCTGCCGCTGGCGGGGGCCGAGGTGCCCCCGGTCCGCGACGTGCTCCTCGCGGCGATGACGTTGCGCTACAACCTGCACCCGCAGCACCCGGCGGTGCTGCGGGCCCTGGCGAGCGTCCCCGCCGGCTCTACGGGGTGATCGTCCCGGCGAGGTCGGCGGCGTCGGCCGGTCGGGTGTGCTTCGCCAGCAGCTCCGTGGCCTCGTCCACGCCCTCGTCGAGGTTCCACAGCAGCACGCCGACGACCTCGGTGCTCGAGAGGTAGTAGGCGACCGCGCCGCCCTCGACCTCGTCGACGAAGGTCTCCAGCGAGGAGTCCAGCGTGCCGACGGCCTGGTAGCCGAGGTCGAAGACGTCGGAGTAGAACATCGGCGTGTGGTCGTGGACCTCGTCCGAGCCGGCCAGGATGCGCCCCGCGGTCCGGCCCATCGTGGTGGCGTTGTCGACGTGCTCCACCCGGGTGCGGCCCAGGACCGGGTCGGGGTAGGTCGCGACGTCGCCCGCGGCGTACACGTCGGGAGCGGAGGTGCGCAGCCGCTCGTCGACCAGCACTCCTCCGTCCTCGGCGAGGTCGACGACGCCGTCGAGGAACGACGTCGCGGGCTCGATGCCGAGCCCGACGACGGCCAGGTCGGCCTCCAGGCTGCCGCCCCGCTCCAGCTCCAGCCGTACGCCGTCGGCGGACTCGGCCCCGCCGGTGACCGTGGCCCCGCCGCGCACGTCGACGCCGGCGTCGGTGAAGCGCCGCTGAAAGTCGCGGGCGAGCGGGGCGGGGAACATCGGTCCGCCGAGCACCTCGTCGGGGTGCAGCAGGGTGACCCGGCAGCCCTGCTGGACCAGCGCCGCGGCGATCTCGGTGCCGATGTAGCCGCCCCCCACCACCGCGACGTGCGGCCGGTCCGCGGCCTCGACCATGCCACGCAGCCGCTGGTAGTCGGTGAGCGAGCGGTAGTAGAGCACCCGCTCGCCCGGCGGCAGGTCCGTGATGGTGCGCGGGTGCCCCCCGGTGGTGACGAGCAGCTTGTCGTAGCGCACGGTGCGGCCGTCCTCGGTGCGCACCTCGTGGGCGTCGGTGTCGACGCCGACGACGCGGGTCTCCAGGTGCAGCTGGGCGTCGGTCTCGCGCACGGTGTGCAGGGCGGTGTTCTCGACGGTGAAGTCGGGGTCGGTCCACAGCTTCTTGGACAGGGCCGGGCGCGGGAACGGCATCGTCGGCTCCTCGCCGATGATGGCGATGGACCCCTCCGCGCCCTGGTCGCGGATGCCGTGGGCGGCGGCGTCGGCGGCCATGCCGGCGCCGACGATGACGAACTGGTGGTGCTCGGTGCTCATGGGTGCAGTCCTCCTGCGTGGCGGGTCGGGGCGGGTCAGATGTGCGCGACGGAGCCGGAGTCGACGCGCCAGTTCGAGCCGTTGACGAAGCTGGCGCGCTCCGAGCACAGGAACGCCACGACCGCAGCGACCTCCTCCGGCTCGCCGCGCCGGCCCAGCTCCATGTGCGGGCGCTCCTCCTCGAGGAAGCTCTCGACGGCCTCCTCGAAGGAGGTCCCGCGCTCCTCGGCACGCTTGTCCATCATCGCGTCCGTCATCGGCGTGCGGATGAAGGCCGGGGACACGCAGTTCACGAGCAGCCCCTCGGCGGCGTACGTCTGGGAGAGCCCCTTGGCGAAGGCGAGCACGCCGGCCTTGGCTGCGCAGTACGGCAGCTCGTCGTCGTAGGGCTGCACCGCGTCCTCCGAGGTGAGGTAGACGATGCGACCCCAGCCGTCGCGGCGCAGCGACGGGAGCACCGCGCGGGTCAGCCGCACCGGCGCCAGCAGGTCGACGGTGAGGGTGTCGACCCAGCCGTCGTCGTCGATCTCGTGGAACTTCCCCTGGGCGCCGGTGACGCCCGCGGCGTGCACCAGGATCGAGAGACCCTTCTCCCCCGCGACCTCGGCCGCGGCCCGGCCGAGCTCCTGGGCGGCGGCGTCGGTGCCCAGCTCGGCGGCGACAGTGTGCAACCTGCCCGGGTCGGCGTCGAGCCCTGCGGCGGCCTTCTCCAGGGACTCGGGGTCCTGGTCGCTGAGGACGACGGTGGCGCCCTCCTCGAGCAGCAGTCGTGCGGTGTGCCAGCCGATGCCGGAGTCACCGCCGGTGACGAGGGCGGTGCGTCCGTCGAGTCCGAGGTCCATGTCCGTCACCGTTCCCCGACACGCGGGTCTCACGTCACTCGCAGGGGTGTCCGCGACCGGGTGGTGTCGCTCCCGCGGCTGCGGGCACCCAGAGGGCATGACGCGATTCGGGTACACGTTGATGACCGAGCAGTCCGGCCCCCGGGAGCTGGTGGGGTACGCCGCCGAGGCGGAGCGGGTCGGTTTCGACCTCCTGGTCTCCAGCGACCACTTCTCCCCGTGGCTCACCAGCCAGGGACACGCCCCCCACGCCTGGACGATGCTGGGCGCCGTCGCGCAGGTGACGACCGACGTGGAGCTGATGACCTACGTGACGTGCCCGACGATGCGCTACCACCCCGCCGTGGTCGCGCAGCAGGCCGCGACCCTCCAGCTGCTCGTTGAGGGTCGGTTCACGCTCGGTCTCGGCAGCGGCGAGAACCTCAACGAGCACGTCGTCGGAGCGGGCTGGCCGGCCCTGCAGACCCGGCAGGCGATGCTCGCGGAGGCGATCGAGGTGATCCGGGCGCTGCACACCGGGGAGCTGGTCGACTTCGACGGTGACTTCTTCCAGGTCGACTCCGCCCGCATCTGGGACCTGCCGGAGCAGGGCGTCGACCTCGGCGTCGCGGTGTCCGGTGAGCGCTCGGTGCAGCGCTTCGCGCCCCTGGCCGACCACCTGGTCGCGGTGGAGCCGAAGGCCGAGCTGGTCGAGGCGTGGAACGCCGTGGAGGGCGCTCCCCGCATCGGCGGCCCCGCCCGCGCCGTGGGCCAGGTGCCCGTCTCCTGGGGTCCCGACCGCGACGAGGCGGTCCAGCGCGCCCACGACCAGTTCCGCTGGTTCGCCGGCGGCTGGTCGGTCAACGCCGACCTCCCCACCCCCGCGGGCTTCGCCGGGGCCACCCAGTTCGTGCGGCCCGAGGACGTCGCCGACAACATCCCCTGCGGGCCCGACCTCGAGGCGATCGCCGACGCCGTGACGGCCTTCGTCGACGCCGGCTTCACCGACGTCGCCGTGGTGCAGATCGGCGACGAGACCCAGGAGCGGTTCCTCGCGGAGGCCGCGGGTCCGCTGCTGGAGATCCTGCGCTCGCGCTGAGCCGGGCCTGCGAGCACCCCGCCCCTCGTGCCCGGTGCGCACGAGGGGCCGGGTGGTGTTGGGTTGTGGCATGAGAGGTCGTGTCGGGGCGCGGATCCGGGACGGGGCTGCCCGTGGACCCTGCTGACCTCAACACCGTCGTGCTCGTGGGCGGCCTGGTGCTGCTGGCGGCCGCCGCGGCCGTGCGCGTCGCGAGCCGGGCCGGGCTGCCCAGCCTGCTGCTCTACCTCGCGATCGGCGTGGCCATGGGCGAGTCCGGTCTGGGTCTGCAGTTCGAGGACGCCGAGCTCACCCAGCTGATCGGCAACCTCGCCCTCGCCGTGATCCTCGCCGAGGGTGGGTTGAGCACCGACTGGTCCTCGGTCAGACCGGTCGCCCCGATGGCCGCCGTGCTGGCGACCGTGGGGGTCTTCGCGAGTGTCGCCGTCACCACCGGGGCGGTCTTCTGGCTGCTGGACGTCGACCTGCGCACCGCGATCGTGCTCGGGGCGGTCGCGTCCTCCACCGATGCGGCGGCGGTCTTCTCGGTGCTGCGGTCGATGCCACTGCGCACCCGGCTGCGTGGCCTGGTGGAGGCCGAGTCCGGGTTCAACGACCCGCCGGTGATCATCCTGGTCACGGTCGTCACCTCGGACGCCTGGGGCTCCTCCAGCCCGCTCTCCCTCGCCGGGCAGATCGGCTACCAGCTGGTGGTCGGCGTGCTGGTCGGCGGCGCCGTCGGCTACCTCGGTGCCCGGTTGGTCGCACGGGCCGCGCTGCCCTCCTCGGGGCTCTACCCGCTCTCGATCCTCGCGCTCTGCTTCGTCGCCTTCGCGACGTCCGGCCTGCTCGGCGCCAGCGCGCTGATGGCCGTGTACGTCGCCGGGCTGGTGCTCGGCAACACCCGTCTCCCCCACCGCACCACCACCGAGGGCGTCGCGGAGTCCCTGGCGTGGCTGGCCCAGATCGGGCTCTTCGTGCTCCTCGGGCTGCTGGCCAGCCCCGGGCGGCTGTGGGAGGCGCTGCCCACCGCCCTGCTGGTGGGTGCGGTGCTGACCCTGGTGGCCAGGCCCGTCTCCGTGGCGCTGAGCCTCACGCCGTTCCGCGTCCCGTGGCGCGACCAGGTCTTCGTGTCCTGGGCGGGGCTGCGCGGCGCCGTGCCGATCGTGCTGGCGACCATCCCGATGAGTGTCGGCCTGCCCGGGGCGGCCCGGATCTTCGACGTGGTCTTCCTGCTCGTGGTCGTCTTCACCCTCGTCCAGGGCCCCTCGCTGCCCTGGGTCGCCCGGCGTACGGGTGCAGCGCAGGCCGGCCAGGCGCGCGGCGTCCGCGTGGAGTCCTCGCCGCTCGACGACGTGGATGCGGTGCTGCTGCAGGTGAGCGTGCCCGAGGGCTCCCGGCTCGCGGGCGTGGAGGTGCGCGAGCTGCGGCTGCCATCGGGGTCCGGGCTGAGCCTGGTGCTGCGGGAGGGTCGGGTCTTCGTGCCCGAACCGTCGACCCAGCTCCGCGTCGGTGACCACGCGCTGGTCGTCGCCGACCGCCGGCTCGTGGACCAGGTGCAGCGTCGGATCAAGGCCGTCGGTGAGCACGGACGGCTGGCCGGCTGGGTCGACGACCTGGACGGGGAGCGGGGTCGGGACGAGCTCGGGTGACCCGACACGACCGCAGGATCTCCTGCCAAACATTCGACTGACAAGAAATCCTCTGGCAGTCTTGCCGCATGAGCATCGAGACCTCCATCGCAGCCCTGGTCGAGGGCGAGACGGGCCAGCCCTACCCCTACCGGCGCACCGAGCTGGTCGAGCCCGACTGGACCCGCTTCCCGGGGTGGAAGGACGTCACGGTCGAGGAGTGGGAGTCGGTGCAGTGGCAGCGCAGCCACTGCGTCAAGAACCTCAAGCAGCTGCGCGAGGTGGTCGGCGACCTGCTCGACGAGCGGTTCTACGCCGACCTCGAGCGCGACCAGGCCGAGCGCGCCACGATGTCGATGCTCGTGCCGCCGCAGATGCTCAACACGATGGCGCCGCACGCCACGCCGCGCGGCCCGGGCAGCCTGACCGACGCGTTCTACGCCGACCCCGTGCGCCACTACATGCTGCCGGTCTTCTCCGACCGGCGCACCGACTGGCCCAGCCACCCCTACGCCACGCGCGACAGCCTGCACGAGCACGAGATGTGGGCGGTCGAGGGCCTGACCCACCGCTACCCCACCAAGGTGCTCGCCGAGCTGCTGCCGACCTGCCCGCAGTACTGCGGCCACTGCACGCGGATGGACCTGGTGGGCAACTCCACCCCGGTCGTGGAGAAGCTCAAGCTCACCGGCAAGCCGAACGACCGCCTCACCGCGATGCTGGACTACCTCCGTCGCACGCCCAGCGTGCGCGACGTGGTCGTCTCCGGCGGCGACGTGGCCAACATGCCCTGGCCCCGCCTCGAGGCGTTCCTCACCGAGCTGATGACGGTGGAGAACATCCGCGACATCCGGCTGGCCACCAAGGCCCTGATCGGCATGCCGCAGCACTGGCTGCAGCCCGACGTGGTCGACGGTGTCGGCCGGGTCGCCACGATGGCGCGCGAGCGCGGGGTCAACCTGGCGATGCACACCCACGCCAACCACGCGCAGTCGATCACCCCGCTCGTGGCCCGCGGCGCCAAGGCGATGCTCGACGCCGGTCTGCGCGACGTGCGCAACCAGGGGGTCCTGCTCAACGGCGTCAACGCCGACCCGCACGCCCTGCTCGACCTGTGCTTCTCGCTGCTCGATGGCGCGCAGATCATGCCGTACTACTTCTACATGTGCGACATGATCCCGTTCTCGGAGCACTGGCGGGTCTCGGTCGCCGACGCCCAGCGCCTCCAGCACCACATCATGGGCTACCTCCCCGGCTACGCGACCCCGCGCATCGTCTGCGACGTCCCCTTCGTCGGCAAGCGCTGGGTGCACCAGCTCGCGGGCTACGACACCGAGCGCGGCATCTCGCACTGGACGAAGAACTACCGCACCTCCATCGAGGCCGGCGACGCCGAGGCGCTGAACCGCACCTACACCTACTACGACCCGATCCACACTCTGCCCGCCGAGGGCCAGGCCTGGTGGGAGCAGCACGGCCGGCTCGACGAGTCCGCGCTCAAGGCCGCCGAGGTGGCCGAGGCGTCACGACGTACGGCGGCGCTGCAGGCCTGGTGAGGTCCTCGTGAGTGCTTGACGAGGCGGAGAGGGGCGCCGTCAGTCGGCTGCCGGACGCGTCCCCCGGCAGTCCACGGCGATGATCGGGCGCTGGCCCATGTCCTCGACGTACGTCGTCGGCGCGGCGGCGAAGCGCACGGCTGTCGTCCCGGGCTCGAGGCAGTCGGGCCAGCCGCCGTCGTGCCAGCTGCCTCTCGTATCGATCCACATCGGCACGGCACCCTCGGTGCCGTAGGTCCAGCCATCGTGCTCGATGCTCATCATCCGCTTGCCGACGTGACCCTCGCCGTCGCGCCAGTCGAGCTCCAGCGTCCCGTCGGTCTCCCGACCGAGGCCGAATCCCAGGGCGAAGACCAGGGCGCCCACCGTCGACCAGGCGCCGAGCCGTTGCCACCGCTGCACTGCACACCTCCCGAGTGATGTTGCCGGCGCATCATGGCAGATCCGGGCGCTACTCCCCCGTGACCGGCCGGTTCTCGTAGTACGTCGACAGCACGATCGTCGTGCGCGTGGAGACGTTGGCGGCGGCGCGGATGCGGGCGAGCAGGTCCTCCAGGGCGGCGGGCGAGGTCGTGCGGATCTTCAGCACGTAGGACTCCTCCCCCGCGACCGACCAGCAGGACTCGATCTCGGGCACGTGCTCGAGCCGGGCGGCGCAGTCGTCGGGCTGCGAGGGGTCCATCGGGCGGATCGAGATGAACGCCGTGAGCGGGAGCCCGATCTCGGCATGGTTGATGGTCGCGCCGTACCCCTGGATCAGGCCGCGCTGCTCGAGCCGCTTGACCCGCTGGTGCACCGCCGAGGTGGACAGGCCCGTGGCCTTGCCGAGGTCGGTGAAGGACATCCGGCCGTCGGTGGCGAGCAGCTGCAGGATCTTGCGGTCGGTGGACTCCACGGCGGACTGGCTCACGCCTGACACCCTAGGGCTCCGCACGCCCTAGGGTGACCGCGTGCCGAGAACCGACCGCCTCATGCTGCTGGACACCGCCTCGATGTACTTCCGGGCCTTCTTCGGGGTGCCGGAGATCCTGGCCGCCGACGGCACGCCGGTGAACGCCGTCCGCGGCCTGCTGGACTTCATCTCCCGGCTGGTCGAGCAGTACGAGCCCACCGAGCTGGTCTGCTGCTGGGACGAGGACTGGCGCCCGCAGTGGCGCGTCGACCTGGTGCCGACCTACAAGTCGCACCGCGTGGTCGAGGTGGTCGACGCCGGACCGGACGTCGAGGAGGTCCCGGACCCGCTCGAGGTGCAGGTCCCGATCATCCTCGAGGTCATGGAGGCCCTCGGCATCGCCGTCGTGGGTGCCCCCGAGGCCGAGGCCGACGACGTGATCGGCACGCTGGCCACCGACGCCGGCCGACCGGTGGACATCGTCACCGGCGACCGCGACCTCTTCCAGCTCGTCGACGACGCAGCCGAGGTGCGGGTGCTCTACATCGCCCGCGGCGTGGGCAACCACGAGCGGGTGACCGAGGAGTGGGTGCGGGAGAAGTACGCCGTCGAGGCGCGCCAGTACGCCGACTTCGCCACCCTGCGCGGCGACACCTCCGACGGCCTGCCCGGCGTGAAGGGCGTCGGGGAGAAGACTGCCGCCACCCTGCTCCAGCGCTTCGAGCACCTCGACGGCATCGTCGCCGCCGCGGCCGACCCGGACGCGGAGATGGCGCCCGGGGTGCGGGCCAAGGTCCAGGCCTCGGCCGACTACCTGGCCGTGGCGCCCGAGGTCGTCGCCGTACGCCGCACCCTCGACGTCCCGCGCACCGGCTTCACCCTCCCCCAGGAGCCCGCGGACCCGGCGCGACTCGCGGCCCTCGCGGCCGAGCGCAACCTGGAGGGTCCGGTGGAGAGGCTCCTCACGGTCCTGGCCCGGCAATAGCCACCCGTTCGGGTCGGATCCGGACGGTCCCGCCCCGTAGCGTCGGGAGCATGACTCGGATCGCTGTTGTCGGGGGCCACGGACAGGTGGCCAAGCACTTCCTCGCCGCGCTGCGCGGCTCGGAGCACACCCCGGTCGCCCTGGTGCGGCGCGAGGAGTACCGCGAGGAGCTCGAGGGCCTCGGGGCGGAGGTGCGGATGCTGGACATCGAGGCCCAGGACGCCGCGGGCTTCGCCGCGGCCTTCGAGGGCTGCGAGGCGGTGGTCTTCGCCGCGGGCGGCGGTGCCGACGGCGACGTCGAGCGCAAGCGCACCGTGGACCTCGAGGGCTCGCTGAAGTCGATCGACGGGGCACGACAGGCCGGCATCCGACGCTTCGTGCAGGTCTCGGCCATCGGCGTGGACAACCCGGTCCCCGAGGACACCGAGCCGGTGTGGCGCGCCTACGTCGAGGCCAAGCGCGACGCCGACGCCGCGCTGCGCGACTCCGGTCTGGACTGGACGATCATCCGGCCCGGCCGGCTCACCGACGACCCCGCCCGGGACGCGGTGACGCTGGCCGAGGAGGTCGAGCCGGGTGAGATCAGCCGGGCCGACGTGGCCGCCGTCCTGGCCGCCGTCCTCGACGAGCCCGCCACCATCGGCCGACAGCTCGACCTGGTCAACGGCACCGAGCGCGTCGCGGACGCCGTCGCCGGCCTCGGCTGAGACGTTCCTCGCCGAGCCGGCGCATCTTTCCGGAAGAACGCGCCGGCTCGGCACCCCGGACACGGTCGGCTACTCGGCGAGTCCGGACATCGCGACGACGCCGCGGCGAAGACGGTCGACGACCTCGCGGGCGGTGTGGCGCAGCGGGGAGTCGCCGGCCGCGTCGGCGACCTGGCCGGCGAGGTCGAGCAGCTGCTTCATCCAGCGCACGAAGTCGCCTGCCGACAGCTCGGTCTCGGCCAGCACCTCGTCGAGGTCGTCGCCCTCGCACCACTTGTAGGCGACCCAGGCGAATCCGAGGTCGGGCTGACGCAGGAAGTCGAGCCGGTTCTCCTTCTCCAGCCGGTCCAGCTCGCCCCACAGCCGGATCGTCGCGCCGATGGCCTCCTTGGTGGGACCGCCCGGCACCCGCGGGGCGCGGGCGTCGTCGGGGCGGCGCGCCTCGAAGCACAGCGTCGACAGGGCGGCGGCCAGGCCGGGGGCGTCCAGGCCGTCCCAGACGCCGCGACGGATGCACTCGGCCGCGACCAGGTCGAGCTCGGAGTAGAGCCGGCGCAGGTGCTGGCCCTCGGCGGTGACGGTCGCGTCGTCCCCGTCGGGCGTGAGGTAGCCCAGCGAGGTCAGCACGTCGCAGACCCGGTCGAACTGGCGGGCCACGGTGTTGGTGCGGTTCTCCACACGACGGCGCAGGGTGGCGGCGTCCTTGTCGAGCTTGTGCCAGCGCTCCGCCCACCGGGCGTGGTCCTCGCGGTCGGGGCAGCCGTGGCAGGGGTGCGCCTTGAGCCGACGCCGGAGGTCGGCGACTTCCTGCTCCCAGGCCGACGGTTGGGCCGTACGACGGGCCGGACCGCCCTTGCGCGGCGGGAGGTCCCGGGTGCGGTCGCGGAGCTGGGCGGCCAGGTCGCGGCGCATCTGGGCGTTGCGGGGGTTGAACGTCTTGGGCACCCGCAACCGGGTGAGCGACTCGACCGGGGTCGGGAAGTCGATCATGGCCAGGCGGCGGGCCTGCCGCTCGAGGGTGACGACGTAGGGGCGCGGCCCCTCGGGTGACCAGCCGGGGTCGATGACGACGGCGTACCCGCTGAACTTGCCGGTCGGGACCTCGATGACGTCGCCGGGCTTGAGGTGCTTCAGCGAGGCGATGGCCTCCTGACGCTGGTCCTCCTTGCGCTGACGACTGGCGCCCTTCTCGACCTGGCTGATCCGGCGCCGCAGTTCGGCGTACTCCAGGAAGTCGCCCTGGTCGCAGGTCGCGGCCTCGGCGTACCCGTCGAGCGCCTCCTCGGCCTTGCGCAGCTGCCGGGCCAGCCCGACCACGGCCTTGTCGGCCTGGAACTGGGCGAAGGACTGCTCCAGCAGCTCGCGCGCGACGACCCGGCCGAACTGGTCGACGAGGTTGACCGCCATGTTGTAGCTGGGGCGGAAGGAGGAGCGGAGCGGGTAGGTGCGGGTCGAGGCGAGGCCGGCGAGCTCGCGCGGGTCCGTCCCGGGCTGCCACATCACGACGCCGTGGCCCTCGGTGTCGAGACCACGGCGGCCCGCGCGACCCGTGAGCTGGGTGTACTCCCCCGGCGTGATGTCGGCGTGCGTCTCGCCGTTCCACTTCGACAGCTTCTCGATGACGACGGTGCGCGCGGGCATGTTGATGCCGAGCGCCAGGGTCTCGGTCGCGAAGACGACCTTGCACAGGCCGCGGACGTAGAGCTCCTCGACGATCTGCTTGAACGCCGGCAGCATGCCCGCGTGGTGGGCCGCGATGCCGCGGGTCAGGCCGTCGAGGAAGTCGTGGTAGCCCAGGACGTGCAGGTCCTCGCGCGAGAGGTGCTTGGTGGCGTCCTCGACGACGGCGAAGACCTCGTCGCGCTCCTCGGGGGAGTTCAGCCGGATGCCCGCGGCCAGGCACTGGGTGACGGCGGCGTCGCAGCCGACCCGGCTGAAGACGAAGACGATCGCCGGCAGCAGGCCGTCGCGCTCGAGCCGGTCGATGACCTCGGGGCGGCTGGCGACCCAGACGCGGCGGCCGTTGCCCGACTGGGCGGCCGGTCGCCGCGGTCCCTTGCGGTCGCGCGGGCTGCGCCGGTCACGGATCCGCGAGGCGGCCCAGTCGTCGCGGGCGACCTTGAGCAGCTCCTCGTTGACCGGGGCTCCCTCCTTGACGAAGCCGGCGGCGGCGTCGACGTCGGAGGAGGCGAAGAGGTCCAGCAGCCGCCGGCCGACCATGACGTGCTGGAAGAGCGGCACCGGCCGACGCTCCTCCACGATGGTCGAGGTGTCGCCGCGCACGGTCTCCAGCCACTCGCCGAACTCCTCGGCGTTGGAGACCGTGGCCGACAGGGCGACCAGGCCCACCGACTCCGGCAGGTGGATGATCACCTCCTCCCACACCGCGCCGCGGCTGCGGTCGGCGAGGTAGTGCACCTCGTCCATCACCACGAAGCCGAGCCGGTCCAGGGTCCGGGAGCCGGCGTAGAGCATGTTGCGCAGGACCTCGGTGGTCATGACGACCACCGAGGCCTCCCCGTTCACGGTGTTGTCGCCGGTCAGCAGCCCGACCTCGTCGGGGCCGTAGCGGGCCACCAGGTCGGCGTACTTCTGGTTCGACAGCGCCTTGATCGGGGTCGTGTAGAAGGCCTTGCGGCCCTGGGAGAGCGCGAGGTGGATGGCGAACTCCCCCACCACCGTCTTGCCCGAGCCGGTCGGCGCCGCGACGAGCACGCCGCGGCCGTCCTCGATGTCCTTGCAGGCCTGGATCTGGAACTCGTCCAGCGGGAAGCGGTAGAGCTCGCGGAAGTCGGCGAGGACCGGGTGCTCCTGGGCGCGCCGGAACCGCGCGTAGCGCTCGGCGGGGGTCGGCTCGTCGACGGGGTGGCTCACGCCCCCAACCTACGGGGCCGTGGTGGGCGGGCGCGCGAGGACCTGCAGGGCGCCCGGCACGCACTCGACGGTGAGCGGCAGCGCACCGAAGCGCTCGCCGTCGGCGTACGTCGTGATGCCGGGCGCGGCGATGCTGACCTGTCGCACGCGGTGGTGCTGGTAGGCCGGGTGCGTGGTGTGGGTGCCGGTGAAGAGCCGGGGGTAGGTGCGCACGAGCTCGAGCTTGCTCATCGGTCCGATGACCACCACGTCGAGCAGCCCGTCGTCGAGGACGGCGCCCTCGGTCATCCGCAGGCCCCCGCCGTACGACGGGCCGTTGCCGACCGCGACCATCATCGCCTCGAGCGTGACCTGCTCGCCGTCGAGGTCGAGGGTGTAGGTGATCGGGGTGAAGGTGCGCAGCGCCGCGACCGTCGCGATGTTGTAGCGCATCTGGCCGCGCGGACGGGTCATCGCGTTGGCCCGCTCGTTGACCACCGCGTCGAAGCCGGCGGCCAGCACCGTGACGAACCACCGGTCTCCGGACCGGGCCAGGTCGATGGTGCGTCGACGTCCCGACCGGAGAGCCTCGAGGGCGAGGTACGTGGCCTCGGCCGGGTCGCGGCGCGGCAGGTCGAGGTAGCGCGCGACGTCGTTCCCCGTCCCAGCAGGTACGACGCCGAGCGCCGTCCCGGTACCGGCCAGCGCCTGCACGGCCAGGTGCACCAGCCCGTCGCCGCCGCAGACCAGCAGCGCGTCAACCCCGGGGGCTGCGTCCTGCACCAGCGCGGCGGCCTCCGCGCCGTCGCGCCCCACGAGGTCGAGCACCTCGAGGTCGGTGCCGCGCAACACGTCGAGGGCCGCGGCCCGACCGCGCGCGCCGCGGCCCTTGCCGGAGGTCGGGTTGGTCAGCAGCGCGACGCGGGTCACGAGGTCGAAACTAGCGGTCCTCGGCCCGGATCGAGGCTCAGCGACCCCGGCGGCTCGCCGCGCGCTCCTCGCCGATCCGCAGCAGGACGCTCCAGTCGTCGGCGGAGGCGCCCACGGCCTTGGACAGCCGCGCCACCGCGTCGAGCACGCGCCCCGCGGTCATGTCGCGGCCCGGGATGGCCAGGGTGAGCCGGCCCTCCGGTTCATCGGGCGCCGTCGGCCGCACGCAGAGCACCTGGCCGTGGCGCCAGGCCTGGTGGGCGCGGGTGCGGGTGGCGTCGTCGACCACCGGCACCGGGAACGCCTCGTCGACCGCCAGCAGGTCGCAGGCGAGGTCCGGGTGCCCGGCGCCGTACAGCAGGCCGGAGACGAGGTGCCCCGAGCGCAGCCCGGACTCCGAGGTCCAGGTGACCTCGCCCGTCCCCAGCCACTCGGGCAGGTCGAACGGGTCGACCTCGCCGAGGTGCGGGGGTGCGCCGCTCACAGGACGGGCCTCACAGGACGGAGGCCTCGTCGGGCGAGAGCCCGGCGAACGGCTTGTTCCGCTCCTTGCGCCGGTCGTTGAAGCGCGCGATGACCTCCGCGATGAAGAACAGCACCACCATCGGGACCGCCATGAAGGTCATGGTGAACGGGTCGGCCGAGGGGGTGGCGATCGCGGCGAAGACGAACAGCCCGATCACGATCCAGGGGCGGTGGTCGGCCAGCTGTTGGCCCTTGACGACACCGGCGAAGTTGAGCAACACCACGAACAGCGGGATCTCGAAGGCGATGCCGAAGACGAGCAGGGTGCGGGTGAAGAACTGCAGGTAGCCCTGGAACTCCAGGATGTTGGTGATGCCGTCGGGGTTGAAGCCGATGAGGATCTCCAGGCCCTTGGGCAGCGTGACGTAGCCCAGCCAGATGCCGACCGCGAACAGCGGCGTCGCCACGGCAGCGAAGATCCGCGTCCACTTCTTCTCGTGCGGGTGCAGCCCCGGCATGATGAACGCCCAGATCTGGTAGAGCCAGACCGGCGCCGTCACCACGAGCGCGGCGAAGCCGCAGAGCTTGAGGTAGAGCATGAGGCCGCCGCCGGCACCGCTGGTCGTGGCCAGCGTCTCCTGGTCGGGGAGCCGCTCGACGGCGGTCTGGTAGGGGCCGTAGACGAGGTCGAAGAGCTGGTCGAAGAAGAGCAGCGAGACCACGAGGGCGAGTACGACCGTGAGGGCGACCTTGAGGATGCGGGCGCGCAGCTCGCGCAGGTGGTCGCTCAGGGCCATCCGCCCGTCGGGGCCGACGGGGTGGTGGGGCTTGCCGACGAAGAGGCCGACGACGCCCGCCATGCGGGCCATCCGGGCCTAGCCGCGCTGGTCGGGGTGGGGCTCGCCGACGATCGGCGAGTCCGACTTGGTCTCCTCGGCCAGCGAGGTCGGCGGCAGCTCGGCGGGAGCGGCGGGGCCCTCGTCGTCCTTGTCGTCGTCGCGCAGACCCTTGGTCTCGGCCTTGAAGATCCGCAGCGCCTGACCGGTGCCGCGGGCGAGCTCGGGCAGCTTGGCCGCACCGAAGACGAGGATCACGATCGCGAGGATGATGAGCCACTCGTAGCCACCGGGCATTCCGATCAGCGGGAACATAGAGGCACTGCCTTCTTCTCGGGGAGCCGGTCCCGTCGGGCCGACAGGATCTTCGTTCAGTCTACGTGTTGTTCGGAGTAGAGGCCGAGAGCGGATCGGGCTGCGGCGCGGAAAGAATCGGTGAACTCCGCAGGACGCACGACGCTGGCGTGCGGAGCGAGCCGGAGCAGCAGCCGGTTGAGCCAGCGCACGTCGGCGACCCGCAGGTCGACCTCGAGGCGCTCGTCGGAGACCTCCCGGGTCGCGAGGACCGGGTAGTAGTCGACCACCCAGCGCGCCTGGCGGTCCAGCAGCAGCGTCACCAGCACGGTCTCGTCGTCGCCCAGGAGCCCGCCGTCGAGGTCGCGGGGCGCAGGGGGCTCGGTGGCGACGGGGGTGTCCAGCACCTCGGCCTCGGTGACCCGGTCCAGCCGGAAGAGCCGCGGAGCGCCCGCGCGGTGGCACCAGGCGTCGAGGTAGGCGTACCCCTGACCCGCTCGTCCCCCGTCCTGCGCGCGCACGACCCGGTGCGGGTCGACGACCCGCTCGGTCTCCTCGTCGCGGCTGGGCACGACGTAGCGCAGGCGCACCTGGCGCCCGGCGTCGGCGGCCTCCTGCAGTCGGCGCGCCAGCAGGGCCACGTCGGCGTCCTCGACGCCCTGGCCAGGGTCGATCTGGGCGACGCCACCGTGGGCCGCGGCGGCCTCGAGCTTGGCCAGCGCACGGTCGAGCACCTCCCGGGTGCCGTGCGTCGTGCCCGCGCTGTTGCGCAGGGCGCGCAGGGCGACGATGACCGCGCTGGCCTCGGTGGGCGTCAGGCGCAGCGGCCGGGCCAGGTAGTCGGCGTTCGAGACTCGGATGACCCCGTCGCCCTCGGGCTCCTCGAGCGCGTCGAGGTCGACGTCGATCAGGTCGTCGGGGTAGCCGCCGGGCAGGCCGCACATGAGTAGGACCTTGAGGTCCTTGAGCAGCTGCTTGGGGGTGGTCCCCAGGGTGCGGGCGGCCTCGTCGAGGTGCACGGTCCCGCGGGCGTGGAGGTAGGGCACGAGCATGAGCAGGCGCGCCACCTGGTCGCGCGCCCCGGGGCCGGGTGCGGGGGCGGCGGTGGTCGGTCCGGCGGGGCTCATGCGGACTCCCCCACGACGGCCTGGAGACGGCGTACGACCTCCGAGCGGAGGGTGGCCGGCTCCTCCACGAGGACCGCGTCGCCGTGGGTCAGGACCTCCTCGACCAGGCCCTGGGACTCCCGGGTCACGCGGACGCGGTCCCAGCGGGTGCGGTCGTCGGGGCCGGGGACGTCCTCCTCGATGCTGTCGGCGCCACGGCGCAGCAGCACGCCGGCCCCGCGTCGCACGAGCAGCGAGGCCTGCTGGTGCACGGGCTGGGGCGCGAGCCGTCGGGCGAGCGCCGAGACGTCAGTGCCCGGCGGCACGTCGTACGCCGCGGGCGGACCGTCGGGGCGCGCCTCGCCCTGCACGCGGGAGAGCCGGAAGACCCGCTCCTCGCCGCGGTCGGTGTCGAGGCCCACGACGTACCAGCGACCGGCGTAGCGGGTGACGCCCCAGGGCTGCAGGTGCCGGGTGGTCGTCTCGGTGCCCTGGGCGGTGCGGTAGTCGAAGGCCACCGGACGGCGCTCCTGCACGGCTTCCCAGAAGACGTCGAAGGCGGGCTCCTCGGCGGCCAGCCGCGGCTCGACGATGTCGAGCGCCGCGGTGTCGACCGGCACCCCGAGGGCGGTGAGCTTGCGGACCGCGTCGGTGGTGGCCTCGGCGAGCTTGGCGTGCTGCCACACGCGCGTGGCCAGGCCGATCACCGACGCCTCGTCGGGGGTGAGGTCGATGTCCGGCAGCGCCAGGTCGTCGGGACGGATGCGGTAGCCCGGCTCGTCGTCGAAGTAGGCGTCGATCTGTCCGATCTCGACCGGCACCCCGAGGCTGCGCAGCTCGTCCTTGTCGCGCTCGAACATCTTCTCGAACGCCTCGTCGGAGGAACCGGGGTAGATCATCTCCCGGATGCGCCCCTTGGGCACGTAGTGCCGCTGGACGAGCAGCATGATGAGCAGGTTCATCAGCCGCTCGCTCTTGCGGACGCTCATCTGCGGGTCAGGACTCCTCGTCCGAGGGGCCCTCGCTGACCGCCGGCGACGGGGTCGCGTCGTCGGTCGGCGACACCTCGGCCGACGGGCTGCCGGACGGGGCGGCCGACGGGCTGGCCGACGGCGACTCCTCCTCGGCGGGCTCCGGGGCGACCGGCTCGGGAGCGCGGCCCAGGACGTCGATGATGAAGTAGATCGTGTCGGTGCCGCTGATCTTGGCGCCCTCGTTGCCCTCGGGGCCGTAGCCCAGGCGCGGCGGGACGGCGATGACGACCCGGCTGCCGACGGTCTTGCCGACCAGCGCCTGCTGCCAGCCCTCGACCACGCCGGAGAGGCTCTGCACGAGCGGCTGGCCGTCGAAGCTGGTGTCGAAGGGCTTGGGCTTGGCGTAGACCTGCCCGAGGTAGTCGACCATCACCACGTCGGAGGCCCTGATCTTCTCGCCGTCACCCTCGACCAGGGTCTGCACCTGGAGCTGGCCGGTGGGCTGCGGACGGCCCATGAAGCGCATCGCCTCGGGGCGGCCGTCCTCGCCGAGGACCAGGTCGGGGGCGAAGCCGGTGCCCTCCTCGACGAAGGGCTCCTCGATCGGGGTGGGGCCGAGCACGTCGACGACGATCAGCAGCGGGTCGGCGTTGGACACCCCGATGGCCGGGTTGCCGATCTCGCCGAAGACCTCCTCGGCGGAGACGCTGGTCACCACGCGCGAGCCCACGGTGGCGCCGACCACGGGGTCGGTCAGCGCCTCGGGGAGCTCGGCGTTGGCGAGGTCGAGCGCCTCGGGCAGCGCGGTGTACGTCGACAGCGCCTCGGACTGGTCGAACCCGTTGCCGATCCAGTAGTGCACCAGGGCGGTGCCGTCCTCGGGGATCTCGGGGCCGTCGCCGGTCACGAGCGTCTCGGACTCCGCGTCACCCGCGGTGTAGTCCTCGGGCCACTCCACGACCGGGGGCTCCCCGACCTCTCCGGTGACCTCCACCTCGGCCAGGCCCGCGCCGGAGCCGTCGTCCTCGTCCGAGCCGCAGGCGGCCAGGGTGGGCAGGAGCAGGGCGGGGGCGACCAGCAGGGCCAGCGGTCGGCGTACGCGTCGAGGCACCGGGACTCCTTCGGGAGGGCAGCAGAGCAACCGGAACCCTACGTCACATGCTGTCGATGAGCCGCTGCACCCGCTCGTCGTACGCGCGGAAGGGGTCCTTGCACAGGACGGTGCGCTGCGCCTGGTCGTTGAGCTTGAGGTGCACCCAGTCGACGGTGAAGTCGCGGCGACGCTCCTGGGCCTTGCGGATGAACTCCCCGCGCAGCCGGGCCCGGGTGTCCTGCGGCGGCACGGACTTGGCCTCGAATATCTTCAGGTCGCTGGTCACCCGGGTGACCAGCCCGCGCTTCTCGAGCAGGTAGTAGAGGCCGCGGCCGCGGTGGATGTCGTGGTAGGCCAAGTTGAGCTGGGCGATCCGCGCGTGGCCCAGGGGCAGGCCGTGCTTGGCGCGGTAGGCGTCGATCAGCTTCCACTTGATGACCCAGTCGATCTCCTTGTCGACCAGGCCGAGGTCATCGGACTCCACGGCCTTCAGCCCGCGCTCCCACAGGTCCAGTGCCTGCTCGATGACCGGGGTGGAGATCTGGCGGCGGTCCACGAAGTCGCGGGCCTTGGCGAGGTACTCGCTCTGGATCTCCAGCGCGCTGGCCTCGCGACCGTTGGCCAGTCGGACCTTGCGGCGACCGGTCGTGTCGTGGCTGATCTCGCGGATGGCGCGGATGGGGTTCTCCATGGTGAGGTCGCGCATCACCACGCCCTCCTCGATCATCCGCAGCACCAGGTCGGCGGAGGCGACCTTGAGCAACGTGGTCGTCTCGCTCATGTTGGAGTCGCCGACGATCACGTGCAGGCGGCGGTACTTCTCGGCGTCGGCGTGCGGCTCGTCGCGGGTGTTGATGATCGGGCGGCTGCGCGTGGTGGCGCTGCTGACGCCCTCCCAGATGTGCTCGGCGCGCTGGCTGACGCTGTAGCCGGCGCCGCGCGGGGTCTGGGTGACCTTGCCGGCGCCGACGACGATCTGCCGGGTCACCAGGAACGGGATGAGGACGTCGGCGAGCTTGCTGAACTCGCCGTTGCGCGAGACGAGGTAGTTCTCGTGGCAGCCGTAGGAGTTGCCGGCGGAGTCGGTGTTGTTCTTGAACAGGTAGATCTCACCGGCGATGCCCTCGTCGTGCAGCCGCTGCTCGGCGTCGAGCAGCAGGCCCTCGAGGATCCGCTCCCCCGCCTTGTCGTGGGTGACGAGGTCGACGATGTCGTCGCACTCGGGCGTGGCGTACTCCGGGTGGCTGCCCACGTCGAGGTAGAGCCGCGCTCCGTTGCGCAGGAAGACGTTGCTGCTGCGGCCCCAGCTCACGACCTTGCGGAAGAGGTAGCGCGCCACCTCGTCTGGGCTGAGCCGGCGCTGGCCCTTGAACGTGCACGTGACGCCGTACTCGTTCTCGATCCCGAAGATCCGACGGTCCATGCCAGAACACTACGGGTCGGGCGGTCGCCCCGGACGCGTTTGGCGCCCGGGGCGACCCGTGCCGTCAGGTGCCGGTGTCAGCCGGGCGGGGCCACCGGCGGCTCGTCGCCGCCGGGCTGCGCGGGGGGTACGCCGTCAGGTGCCGTCGCGGGTGCCGTCGCGGGTGCCTCGGCCGTGGCCGGGGACGGCTCGCGCGGGCCGAGCACGGTCTCGAGCCGCTCGGGCCGGAGCCGGGCGAACTTGCGTGGCTGCACCCGGGTGCGGTCGAGCACCGCGACCTCGAGGTCCTCGGCCGGGATGACCCGGTCCTCGGACTCGGTGTGGCCCAGCGCCGCCACGGCCAGCCGCAGCGCCTGCTCGAGCGAGGAGCCCTCGGTGTAGTGGTCCTTCAGGTAGGCCGCGACGACCTCCGCCGCGCCACCCATGACGGCGTAGCCGTGCTCGTCGGCCACCTGCCCGTCGTAGGTGAGGCGGTAGATCTGGTCGTCGGCGGCGACCGCTCCGATCTCGGCGACGAAGATCTCGACCTCGTAGGGCTTCTCGCCACCGGAGGAGAAGATCGTGCCGAGGGTCTGGGCGTAGGCGTTGGCCAGGCCGCGACCGGTGACGTCGCGACGGTCGTAGGCGTAGCCGCGCATGTCGGCGAGCCGGACACCGGCGATGCGGAGGTTCTCGAACTCGTTGTAGCGCCCGACCGCGGCGAAGGCGATCCGGTCGTAGATCTCGGAGACCTTGTGCAGCGCCTGGGAAGGGTTCTCGGAGGCGAAGAGCACGCCGTCGGCGTACTGCACCGCCACGACCGAGCGGCCGCGCGCGATGCCCTTGCGCGCGAAGTCGGCCCGGTCCTTCATCAGCTGCTCGGGCGAGACGTAGAAGGGGGTGCTCATGCCTGACCTCCCTCGGTCCGACCCGGGTTGAGCGGGGCGTGCGGCCCGCCGGGTCGGGTCATCCGCCCGGCGACGACCTGCTCCGCGAGCTCGCCGACGACCTCCTGGGTCAGCCGCTGCCCGCCGTCGGCGGTGATGACGTGGACGATGGGGAAGATCCGTCGGGTGACGTCCGGGCCACCCGTGGCGGAGTCGTCGTCGGCGGCGTCGTAGAGCGCCTCGAGGGCCACGGTGACCGCGTCGTCCTGCGAGAGGTCCGCGCGGTAGAGCTTCTTCAGCGAGCCGCGGGCGAAGAGCGAGCCGGAGCCGACGGCGTGGTAGCCGGTCTCCTCGTAGCGCCCGCCCGTGACGTCGTAGGAGAAGATCCGGCCGCCGACGCGGTCGTGGTCGTAGCCGGCGAAGAGCGGGACGACGGCCAGGCCCTGCATGGCCATCCCGAGGTTGCCCCGGATGATCGTGGAGAGCCGGTTGGCCTTGCCGTCGAGCGAGAGCGTGATGCCCTCGATCTTCTCGTAGTGCTCCAGCTCGGTCTGGAAGAGCCGCACGAGCTCGATGGCCAGGCCAGCGGTGCCGGCGATGCCGGCCGCGGAGAACTCGTCGGTCGGGAAGACCTTCTCGATGTCGCGGCTGGCGATGATGTTGCCCATCGTCGCGCGGCGGTCACCGGCCAGCAGCACGCCGCCCGGGAAGGTCACCGCGACGATCGTCGTGCCGTGCGGCGCGAGGTCGGCGGCGTTGCCCTGCGGCACCGTGCGACGCCCCGGCAGCAGGTCGGGAGCCTGGGCTGCGAGGAAGTCGCTGAACGAGGACGATCCGGGCTGGAGGAAGGACGCGGGGAGGCGCGGGTCGGTGCTCATTCGGGGTCCCTGTCGAAACCGGAGCGCAGCGAGGATTTCGATGGGGAAATCACTGTCCGCCCTTCTGGATGAAGGACTTCACGAAGTCCTCGGCGTTGGACTCCAGCACGTCGTCGATCTCGTCGAGGATGTCGTCGACCTCGCTGTCGAGGGCCTCCTTGCGCTCCGCGACGTCGGTCTCCGGGGCCGTCTCGACGGCCTCCTCGGTCTCGGAGTTGCGCCGCGGCTGCTTCTGCTCCTGTGCCATGCCTCGACCCTACTCACTCCTCCCCATTCGAGGCGGCAATCCGGCACGTGGTCAGCGGGTGAGCGCAATGAACAGCTCCTCGGCGCTGGTGCACCGGTCGAAGAGTTCCCCCACGTGGGCCTGGGAGCCCCTCAGCGGGTCGATCGTCGGCACGCGCTGCAGCGACTCGCGGCCGGGCAGGTCGAGGATGACGGAGTCCCAGGACGCCGCGGCGACGGCGTCGGGGAACTGCTCCAGGCAGCGGCCGCGGAAGTAGGCCCGGGTGTCGGTCGGGGGCTCGTGCATCGCGCGCTCCACGGACTCCTCGGCCAGCAGCCGCTCGATGCGGCCGGCCTGCACGAGCCGGTGGTAGAGCCCCTTCTCGGGGCGGATGTCGGAGTACTGCAGGTCGATGAGCTGGAGCTTGGCGTCGTCCCACTCCAGGCCGTCGCGCTGGCGGTACTGCTCGAGGAGCTTCAGCTTCGCCACCCAGTCCAGCTCGCCGGCCAGGGACATCGGGTCGCGCTCGAGCCGGTCCAGCACCGACTCCCACCGCGCGAGCACGTCGAGGGTCTGGTCGTCGGCGTCCGCGCCGTACCGGTCCTCGACGTACTTCCTGGCCAGGTCGAGGTACTCCAGCTGCAACTGGACCGCGGTGAGCTTGCGGCCGTCGCGCAGGGTGATCGCCTGGCGCAGCGTCGGGTCGTGGGAGACCGCCCGCAGCGCCGAGACCGGCCCGTCGACGGTGAGGTCGACGGAGATGAAGCGGTCCTCGATCATCGCCAGCACCAGCGACGTGGTGCCGACCTTGAGGTAGGTGGAGACCTCCGCGAGGTTGGCGTCGCCGATGATGACGTGGAGGCGGCGGTACTTCTCGGGGTCGGCGTGCGGCTCGTCGCGGGTGTTGATGATCGGACGCTTCAGCGTGGTCTCGAGGCCGACCTCGACCTCGAAGAAGTCCGCGCGCTGGCTGATCTGGTAGCCGTGGTCGCGGCCGTCCTGGCCGATGCCGACCCGGCCGGCGCCGCACACGACCTGGCGGCTGACGAAGAACGGCGTGAGGTGCTTGACGATGTCGGCGAACGGGGTGGACCGGCGCATGAGGTAGTTCTCGTGGGCGCCGTAGGAGGCGCCCTTGCCGTCGGTGTTGTTCTTGTACATCAGGATCGGCTGCCCGCCTGGCAGGGCCGCGGCCCGACGCTGCGCGTCGAGCATCACCTGCTCCCCCGCCTTGTCCCACCGCACGATGTCGAGCGGGGTGGTGACCTCGGGGGTGGAGAACTCCGGGTGCGCGTGGTCGACGTAGAGCCGCGCGCCGTTGGTGAGGATGACGTTGGCCAGGCCGAGGTCCTCGTCGGTCAGCTGGCTGGGGTCGGCGACCTGGCGGCTCATGTCGAACCCGCGGGCGTCGCGCAACGGCGACTCCTCCTCGAAGTCCCACCGCGCTCGGCGTGCCTTGAGGGTGGCCGAGGCGTAGGCGTTGACGACCTGCGAGGAGGCCACCATGGGGTTGGCGGTGGGCTGGCCCTGGACCGAGATGCCGTACTCGACCTCGGTCCCCATCACCCGGCGCACGCTCATGTGACCGAGCCTACGTGGAGCGGGACTACGGTGAGCCCGTGGCTGGCATCGGTGGGTGGTGGGAGCGGCACGTGGTGCCGCGGCTGGTGGAGAAGGCTCTCGGGTCCGGTGACGTACGCCGGGAGCGGGCCGCCGTGTGCGAGGGGCTCTCGGGCCGGGTGCTCGAGGTGGGCTTCGGCTCGGGCCTGAACCTGCCGCACCTGCCGGCCGGGGTCACCTCGCTCGACGCGGTCGAGCCGTCCGACCTGGGGTGGTCGATGTCCGCGCCTCGCCGCGACGCCGCACCCGTCCCGGTCTCCCGCGTGGGGCTCGACGGCCAGCACCTCGACGTCGAGGACGCGGCGTACGACGCGGTGCTGTGCACGTTCTCTCTCTGCACCATCCCCGACGCCGCCCTGGCCGCCCGGGAGATGGCGCGTGCCGTGCGCCCCGGCGGCACCGTGCACGTGCTGGAGCACGGCTGCTCCCCCGACCCGCGGGTCCGCCGCTGGCAGGCGCGGCTGGACCCGGTCGAGCGGGCCGTCGCCGGGGGCTGCCACCTCACCCGCGACCCCGTCGCCCTGGTGCGCGCTGCCGGCCTGGAGGTCGGCGAGGTCACGCAGCGCTACCTGCCCGGGCCGGCTGTCTCGCGGCCGTGGACGTACGGGTACCGGTTCGTCGCGCGCCGCCCCTGAGGGCGACGCGCGACG
>NZ_JASBRN010000087.1 GCF_030149505.1 Nocardioides sp. | reverse complement strand
AATCACTTCTGATGCTCGGCTTGAGCTGAGCATCAGAAGTGATTCGGACTACCCCGGCTACAGGCTCCGCATCCCCTCCGCGGTCAGCGCCCAGACCCCCGGCTGCGGGGCGACGAGGAGGCCGTCGTCGGCGAGCTCCTTGCGGGCCCAGCGGGCGGCGGTGCGCCAGCGGACCTCGCCGGTCGGGCCGGTCTCGTGGTCGCCGGGCTTCAGCACCTCGGCGAGCCGCTCCTCGAGCGCCGCCAGCACGAGGTCGGCCTCCTGCTCGCCACCGGCCTCCTGCAGCACCTCGACGATGACGGGCTTGAACTCCGCCTTGTCCGTACGCCGTCGCGGGGCCGTCCTGACCGGCGCGGGAGCCGACGCGGACCCGGCCGTGGTGCGGCTCGCCGAGCCGCTCGCGCTGGCGGTCCGCCGCCGCACCGGCGAGGC
Organism: Nocardioides sp.; assembly: GCF_030149505.1. GTDB lineage: Bacteria > Actinomycetota > Actinomycetes > Propionibacteriales > Nocardioidaceae > Nocardioides. The sequence goes on along the minus strand of NZ_JASBRN010000087.1, from coordinate 36,338 downwards.
CTTCGGCGGCGCCTTCACCGGCTCGGGGGCCGGCGGCCGCCCGTGGATGCACGTGGAGAACGGGAGGTCGCAGTGCTCGCAGTAGTCCTCGGCCACGGGTGCGAGACTACGTCGCCCCGCGACCCCGCGGCACCCGGGTCGTCGGGCTCACCAGCGGCTGTGGACCTGCTCACGCAGCCGGCGGTCGTAGAGCTCCTGCACACCGCTCATCAGCGCGGGCGAGAGCGGGGGCAGCGAGCCTGCCGCGGCGTTGGCCCGCGCCTGCTCGGGGTTGCGGGCGCCCGGGATCACCGAGGTCACGCCGTCGGCCTGGGCGCACCAGGCCAGTGCCACCTGGGCGGGGGTCGCGCCCTCGGGACCGTGCTCGCGCACGAGGGCGGAGAACTCCCGGGCCGCCTCGACTCCGGTGCGGTAGTCGACCCCGGAGAAGGTCTCGCCGACGTCGAAGGCGCTCCCGTCGCGGTTGTAGTGGCGGTGGTCGTCCTCGGCGAACGAGGTGTCCTCGTCGTACCTCCCGCTCAGTAGGCCCGACGCCAGCGGCACCCGGGCGAGGATGCCGACCCCGGCGGCCCGGGCCGCGGGCAGCACCTGCTCGAGTGGCTTGAGCCGGAAGGCGTTGAGGATGATCTGCACGCTGGCGCAGCCGGGGCGGGCGATCGCGGCCAGCGCCTGGTCGCAGGTCTCGACCGAGACGCCGTAGGCGGCGATCGCCCCGTCGGCGACCAGGGTGTCGAGGGCCTCCCAGGTGGCGTCGTCGGTGATCGTGTCCGAGGGCGGGCAGTGCAGCTGCACCAGGTCGAGCGTGTCGACGCCGAGGTTGCGCCGCGAACGGTCGGTCCACTCGCGGAAGTGCTCGAGCCGATAGTTCTCGGGCACCTGGTCCACGCGCCGGCCCATCTTGGTGGCCACGGTCAGGCCGTGTCCGGCACCCCGGTCGCGGAGGAAGGAGCCGATCAGCTGCTCGCTGCGGCCGTCGCCGTACACGTCGGCGGTGTCCAGCAGCGTCACCCCGGAGTCGACGGCCGCCTCCAGGACGGCACGGGCGTCGGACTCGCTCACCTCGCCCCAGTCGGCTCCGAGCTGCCAGGTGCCGAGGCCGATGGCGGAGACGGTGCGGCCGGTGCTTCCGAGGGTGCGCTGGCCCGTGCCCGAGTCGTGTGCTGCCATGCGGGCGACGCTACCGACGGCGCAGCAGCACCAGCACCTCGTGGTGGGTGGTCTGGGGGAACATGTCCAGCACCCGCACCCGCTCCACGACGTAGGACGGCATCGCGGCGAGGTCGCGGGCCAGCGACCCGCTGTGGCAGCTGGAGTAGAGCAGGTGCGGCACGTCGGAGCCCTCCACCCAGCCGCTGAGATCGGGCCCGAGACCGCGGCGGGGCGGGTTCACGACGAGCAGGTCGGGGCGCGCCTGCTGGGCCTGCGCCCAGGCGACGGCGTCGCCGGCGACGAAGGCGGCGTCCAGGTCGGCCAGGCGGGCCGCGCGTTGGGCACCGCGCACCGCCTCCTCGCTGATCTCGACGCCGGTGACCGCGCGACCCTCCCCGGCCAGGTGCAGCGCGAACCCGCCGATCCCGCTGTAGAGGTCCCACACCTCGCCGGGCCCCAGGTCGAACACCCAACGCCGGGCGGTGGCGTAGAGCTCGGTCGCCACGAGCGTGTTGGTCTGGAAGAACGACTGCGGCCGCAGCTGCAGCACCACCGCCTCCGCACCCGGCACCCCGAGCCGCATCGGCAGGGTCTCCTGGCTGGTCAGCACCAGCTCCTCCGGCCCCTCGAGCACCGCCTTGTGCTCGGGCTGGATGTTGGCCGACGCCACCGCGACCGGCAACGCGTCGAGCAGCGCGGGCAGGTGCTTGCGCAGCCGGGGCAGCGCCTCGGTCGAGCGCAGCACCCACCGCACCATCAGCTGCCCGTCCGGGGACACGGTCACCACCAGGTGCTTGAGCTCACCCCGCCGCGCGGGCACGTCGTACGGCGTCAGGCCGGCCTGCCGGACGTGGTCGGCCAGCACCGGCAGGGCTGCGTGCAGGCCGGGCTCGTGGAGGCCGCAGTGCCGCAGGTCGACACCCTCACCGAGGGGACCCAGGATGCCCAGCGTCGGCTCCTCGACGCTGCCGGCGACCACCATCTTGGCCTTGTTGCGGAAGCCCTGCTCGAGGCTGGCGGCCGGGTCCTCCCACACCGCGTGCGCCAGGGCGGCACCGTCACCGACGGCCTCGAGGGCCCCGCGGGTGACGGCGGTCTTGCGGGCCAGCTGCTCGGTGTACGGGTCGCCCATCCACGTGCACGAGCGGCACGCGCCCGACTCGAAGTACCCGCACCTCACGGGACCATCATCGCCGCCGCGGCCCTCCGGTCGCGCTCGCGGGTGGTCCGCGGCCGCACGACTCGGCGTAGCGTCGCGACCATGCAGATCCTGGGACTCCTGTTCATCGGCATGGTCATCGGCGTGCTCGCGCGTCTCCTCAAGCCCGGCCGCCAGGCCCTGGGCATCCTCGGGACACTCGGCCTGGGTGTCGTGGGCGCGCTGATCGGCGGAGTGCTGGCGAGCATCATCGGCACCGGTGACATCTGGGAGCTGGACTTCCTCGGCTTCGTCTTCGCCGTCATCGCGGCCGTGCTGCTGGTCGGGACGGCCGAGGCGGTCGTGGGCAAGAAGAAGGTCTGACCCCCGAGTCGGCTCACGCTCCGAAGAGCGCCCTCACGTCGTCCGCGGTGACCGCACCCGAGAGTGCCCCGTCGCCGTCGACGACCTGCTGGAACAGCGCTGCCTTGCGCGCCTTCAGCTCCATCACCTTCTCCTCGATGGTGTCGGTGGCGACCAGCCGGTAGACGTGCACCGGTCGCTGCTGGCCGATCCGGTGGGCGCGGTCGACGGCCTGCGCCTCGACCGCGGGGTTCCACCAGGGATCGAGGACGAACACGTAGTCGGCCTCGGTCAGGGTCAGCCCCACCCCACCTGCCTTGAGGCTGATGAGGAAGACCGGGGCGTCGCCGGTGCGGAACTCCTCCAGCACCGCGGCCCGGTCGCGGGTGCTGCCGTCGAGGTAGGTCGAGGCGATGCCCTCGGCGTCCAGGCGCGCACGGACCCTCGTGAGGAAGCTGGTGAACTGGCTGAACACCAGCGCCCGGTGTCCCTCGGCGGCCAGCTCGTGGAGGTGGTCGACGAGCACGTCGGTCTTGGCCGAGCCCACCCCCTCGTGCGCGGTGTCGACCAGGGCCGGGTCGAGGCTGAGCTGGCGCAGCCGGGTCAGCGCGCCGAAGATCGCGATCCGGTTGCGCTCGAAGTCCTCGACCAGTCCCAGCACCTCCTGCCGTTCGCGCTGGAGGTGAGCGTCGTAGACCTTGCGGTGCTTGATCTCCAGCGCCACCTCGAGCACCTGCTCCTGCTTGGGCGGCAGGTCGGCGGCGACCAGCTCTTTGGTGCGGCGCAGCAGGAAGGGCCGGATGCGGCGACGGAAGCGGGCCAGGGCGTCGGTGTCGCCGCGCCTCTCGACCGGGTTCACCACCTGCTCCACGAACGCCCGCGGCCACGGGTAGAGACCCGGCGTCACGATCGAGAGCAGCGACCACAGCTCCATCAGCCGGTTCTCGAACGGGGTGCCGGTCAACCCGAGCCGGAACGGCACGTCGAGGGAGCGCACCGCCTTGTAGGTCTTGCCCTGGTGGTTCTTGACCTGGTGCGCCTCGTCCAGCACCAGCCCGCCCCACTCGAGCGCCGCGTAGGCCTCGGCCTCCAGCCGCAGCAGCGTGTACGACGTCACCAGCACGTCGACGCCCTCCGCCTCCTCCGCGATCGTGGTCCCGCGCTTGCGGGCCGTGCCGGTCACCGCGCGCACCCGCAGCCCGGGCGCGTGGCGGGCCGCCTCGGAGACCCAGCCCGGGACCACGCTGGTCGGCGCCACGACGAGGAACCGGCCGGACCCCCGGGCGGTCGCGTGGCTGACCAGCGCCAGGGTCTGCAGCGTCTTGCCCAGCCCCATGTCGTCGGCGAGCACACCGCCCAGGCCGCTCTCCCACAGGAAGGCCAGCCAGCGGAAGCCGTCGAGCTGGTAGGGCCGCAGCGCGGAGGTCAGCCCGGTCGGCTCGAGCTGTGGGAGCTCGGTGAGGTCACGCAGCGCCCGTGCCGAGCGCACCCACCGCTCGGCCTGACGGTCCACGATCCCGAGCTCGGCCAGCTCCCCCCAGCTCCCGAGGTCGTGGCGGGAGACGCGGAGGTGGCCGTCCTCCTTCGGGCTCGGGACGATCTCCCCCGCGGCTCGCACCGTCTCGGCCAGCCGGGTCAGGGCCGGGTGGTCGGTGCGCACGTAGCGGCCGCTGGGCAGGAACACCACCTCGTGCTCGAGGGTCAGGGCCTCGAGGACCGCGGCCAGCGGCACCTGCTCGTCGTCGACCTCGATCACCACCTCGAGGTCGAGCCAGTCGGTGGGTCCCTCCGCGTCCTGCTCGTCGGTGTCGCTGGCTCGCTCGACCACCTCGAACCGGATCTGCGGATCCTCGACCGCCTCGCGGTAGTCCGGCCGCTCCCCGTGCTCCTCCACCAGCACCGCGTCGTCGGCCTCCAGGCCGGGCAGCACCTGGTGGACGAAGGTCAGCACGTCGCCGCGGCCCAGCAGCACGTCGCCCAGCAGCGGCGAGCCGTGCCCGGCGCGACGCAGCAGGCGGTGCCGGTGCTCGTCGAGGTCGAGCCCTGCCAGGACCGCCCGCTCGGCAGCCGGGTCGCGCAGGCCGTCGAGGGTGTCCTCGGCGTGCAGTCCGCACTCGCGGGTGCGACCGGCCGCCGCGTAGCGCCAGTGCCAGGACAGGCCGACCCGGTCGGCGGCGCGCCAGGTGACCCCGAGGACGAGCCGCGGCACGGGGACCTCCGGCAGGACCACGGACTCGTCGCTGGAGACGACCGGCGCGCGGCGCCGCAGCCGCGGGAGGTACGCCGAGCGGAACCGCTCACGGTCCGCCGCAGGCACCCGCACCGGCTCGGGCTGGTCGGCGAGGCGGCGTACGGGGTAGGTGGGGCGGTGGGACAGGGGTGCGAGCCGGGCCGTCCAGCGACCGCGACCCTCCTCGGCCGGCTCGACCAGCAGCACCCCGTGGCCGGGCTCGCCGTAGACCCGCAGGCGGCTGCCGGGCCCGCGCTCGCGGCCGCGCACCACCACCTCGACCAGGGTCTCCTCCCCGGCGTCGCGCACGTCGAGGTCGAGCGCGACCTCCTCGTCGAGGACGAGGGAGTGCAGCGGCGCGACCGGCACGATCACGAGACCGGACTCGCGCACCCGGCGCAGCAGCGGCCACAGCGCCGAGCCGAGGTCGGCCACGTCGAGACCGTCCCCGGCGCGGGCGTAGTGGGCGCTCATGCTGCGCAGGTCGCGCAGCTCGTGCAGCACCCCGACCTGCTCGGCGTCGAAGCGACCGGAGAAGCGCAGCGACGGGACGTCGTTCCAGGTGGCGCCGGTCTTGACCCAGTTGTCCCGGGCTCCACGGCGCAGCGGGCGCAGCAGCACCGTCGGGGGCAGGACGTAGCCCCGCCCCGGACCCACCGGGTCGGGGGCCCGCAGCTCGACCTGCAGGGCCAGCGGTGACGGCTCCCCGACATCGGAGCCCCGCGGGTCGGCCAGGGCCCCGTCGAGCAGCTGGCCCCAGCTCGGGGGCGGTGGCGCGGCGGGCGGGGACGGGCGCCACGCGGGCAACGGGTCCGGCACCCGGGCGAGCGGAGGCCGGCCCGGCACCGCCCGGTCCTCGCGGGCGTCGCGGGCACCGCGCGCGGTGAGCAGGACGGCTACCACGTGCTTGCAGTTCCACCCCACCGGGCACGAGCACTCACCGTCGACCCGGGGCCGGCTCGCCGAGCCGTGCAGCGTGATCCCGACGACGTAGTCGTGCGTGCCGACGACCTGCCCGTCGAGGTGCAGCAGGTCGCCGTCCTCCTCGAGGCCGACGTCGTGGACCCGGCCGGCAGCGGCGTACTCCCGCCCGCGGCTCCAGCTCCCCCCGTGGAACTCGCGCGCCAGGACGGCGTCGTCGAGCAGGGCGAGGGTGGCGAGGTCCATGGGCGTCCCGGGGTCCTGGGTGGTCGGGCAGGTGCGTCCGGAGCAGTCTGCCTGCTCGGACCCCCCTCCGCGTCCTCCCCTCCACAGCACGGCCTCCGGCGTCCCGGCGGTCGCGCCAGGGCCCGCCAGTCGTCCACCGGCCCACCGTCGAGCAGTTGTCCACAGGCCGCCGCCGACCCGGTGGCGGCCGGCCCGACCTGCGCGCAGACTGCTCCGCATCGTCGCCCACACATCTCGGGAGGTGTCGACCCATGACGGAGCTGCGCATCGGAGCCGACCTGGAGAGCCAGGTCGCCGCACGCCACCACGCCGCCGCAGAGGAGCTGTCCGCGCTCCCCGGCTTCCCTGCGCTCGGTCCGGGACCGGGCACGCTGGCCATGCTGAAGATCTTCGCCGCGGTGCTCCAGTGCTCCGACGGGCTGGCCGCGACCAACGCGCTGACCGCCGACGCGGTGCGCCAGGTCGCGCACGCGGTGCGGGAGACCGACGTGGAGGTCGGGCGTCGACTCGAGCGCGTCCTCCCCGACCTGGGTCCGGTGGTCCCGTGAGCTTCTCGCTGACGAGCGCCGGTTCCCCCAACGTCCCCCGCGCCGCCGAGGGCTGGCTGCGCTCGACCGGCGTGGACGCGCTCGATGCGTGCGCTGACGAGGTCGTCGCCGCGCGCGACCGGGCCGTCTCGCAGCTCGTGGGGTCGAGCGGTCTGGCCTACTCCCTCCACGTCGGGCAGCTGCTGCACCACCTGGAGGAGCTGCGGTCCCGGTTCGTGCGCGCCGCCGACCTCTTCGGCTCGTACGCCGATCGGCTGGCCGCCCACGAGACGCTGCTCGCCGGCGTGCGCGCCCGCGCGCTCGCCGCCGGCCTGGAGGTCGCCGGCGACCTCGTGCTCCCGCCGCAGGATCCGTTCGACCTGGTCGCCGGGAAGACCTGGTCGGACCTGGCCGGCCTCGTCGGCGACGAGCAGCACGACCTGCTCGCCTGGGTGTCGGCCCACCTCGAAGCCGCGGTGGAGTCGTTCGCGGACGAGTCGCTCCTGGACTACGTCCGCGGCTTCGTCGAGAGCTACCACTCGACGCTGATCAGCGCCGGCGGCGAGGGCGTGCTGACCAAGGCGGGACGGCTGGCCACCCGGTACGCCGACGACCTGACGCGGCTCGGCCGGTTGCCGGGTCCGATCGGCCTGACCTACGACGCGGTCACGGCCCTCGAGGGCGACAGCCCGGCCGAGGGCCTGTTCGTGGCTGGCGCGGGATTCGTCGCCGCGACGGTCGCGGTGGCGACCCTTCCCGTGACGGCCACGACCGCCACGGTCGCCGGCGTGACGGTGCTCGCCACCGTGGGCGGGTCGCTCGCGGCACAAATGGCCTGGGACCGGATGCCCGACGAAGCCACAGACGTCCTCGACGAGGCGGCGAAGGATGCGTGGGACGCCACCGCCGACGTCGGTGTCGAGATCCTGTGGGACAAGGTCCCAGAGCCGATGCAGGACACCGCCGACGAGATCGTCGCCGACGTCGTGGACGGCGCACAGGACCTCATCTCCGCCGGGTTCGACGAGGTCCGCACGTGGGGCTGAGGCTCGCGCCCGACGTGTGCCAGCGCGCCAGCGTAAGGAGCGTGCTGGGCCCTCGACATCCGCACCGTGCCCGAGGACACCGTCGCCGCACCCACGCGACGGGCGGCTCGACCCGCTCCACCGACCGGCCGACGGGAGTGACGCGCACGGCCGTGGGTACCGGACACCCATGACCACCGACGAGACCAGCGGTCCGGGCACGGACCACCAGGGCCAGGGCCAGGGCCAGGAGCACGACGAGCGGCGCGACCACGAGCGGGCCGCGAGTCGCGCCGACTCGGTCCCGGAGGAGTCGGCCGCGGGCGCCGACGACCCCGAGCGCCAGGCCGAGGCCGTCCTGGCCGAGTCCGACGAGCGGGTCGAGGACCCCGCCGGGACCCAGGCGGACAGCACCCAGACCCCGGGCACCTGATCCCCTCCTGATCCGCTGCCGGTGCGGGATCAGCCCGCGTCGGACTCGAACAGGTCGGGTTCGTCCCCGATCAGCAAGCTCTGGACCGTCGGCCGGGGAGCCACCCGTCGTCGGGCCCGCCGCCGGGCGTCGGCGGCCCGGTCGGGCTCGTCGACGATCCAGCGCAGGCCCGCGCGGAGCGCGTCGAGGAGACCGTCCAGGTCGTCGGTGAGGACCGCCAGCCGGCCCTGGCGCAGCCCGACCAGGCGGCGTACGAGGGCGCCGCGGTCGTGGCCGAAGACGGCTGCCACCACGCGCGGCTGGACCGGCCCGTCGACCATCAGCTCGGCCACGACGGCGAGCTGCTCGTCGAGCTCGACCTCGGCCTGGCTCGACGCAGGAGCCTCGGCCGGCTCGTCCTCCAGGAAACGCCGCCCGCCCATGAGCACCGCCGCCTCGACCGCGACGTCGTCGATCTCCACCGCGAGCCGGGCGAGCCAGGCCACGAGGTGCTGGGGCACGAACGGCATGGCGCACAGCTCGTGGTGGACCACCAGCCGGTCACCGGACAGCCGCACGGCCAACCACGGCAGCCGTCCGCTGACCAGGTCGAGCGCGGCGAGGCCGCCGTCGGGCAGCGTGCCGTCGACGACGAGCACGGAGAACAGGTGGACCGCTGGTCGCTCCTCGTCGACGTGGACGTAGGCGACGGACGCCTCGCCGCAGGTCCAGAGCAGGTCGCCGTCCTCGTCGTCCTCGGCCTCCTCCCCCAGGGCCGCCACGGTCTCGCGGACCAGCCGCGCCAGGTGCTCGGCGTCGTCGGGCCGCACCACCGGCAGCGCGTCGACGGCCGCACGACGCGCCTGATCCGATCGCGGTCGCGGCGGCAGGGGCTTGCGGGCCCGCAGTCCGTCGAGGTCCAGCGCACTGGAGTCGAGGAAGGCCGGGTGGACGACGCCGTGCACGTCGCGCAGGGTCCGCACCAGCAGCCAGGCGCCCCGCTCGAGGTCCTCGACGGAGAGGTCGAGGTGCCACAGCGACGAGCCGGTGCCGGCCTCCTGGCCGGGGAGGTACGTCGGCGGCGACCAGCCCAGGGAGCGCAGGGTCTCCTCGGCGTCGGCGTCGAGGTGGTGCGCCGCGTCGAGGTAGGCGTTGCTCGCGGCCTCGAGACGCCACCCCCCGTCCGAGCCGCGGCACGCCATGACGTAGGGGCCCGGACCGCCCTCGGTCACCGCGACCTGGGCGGAGACCACGAGGGTCTCGCAGGGCCCCATCTCGACCAGGTGGTCGGCCAGCCTGCGCCGCAGCTCACGCCACGCATCCTCGACGCCCCGCACCCCTGAGTCCTCGACACCCACCGCACACCCCCGCCACGACCGGCGCCCGGACCGGCCGCCTGCTGCCACGGTAGGGACGACCACCGACACTCCGGGCGCACGCCGTGAGGGCTGTCCAGACCGCTGGCCACGAGGGACGGTCAGGACTCAGCGCCGCCGCAGCTCCTCGATGATCTGCTCGGCCGGCACGTCGAAGGCCGTCGCCGGGACCACCGCTCCCTTGGTGGCGCCGCCCCGCAGGTCGATCTCCACCCCGGCCGGGTGCCGCGGGTGGACGAGCCCACCACGGACGTCGCGGCGGCGGTAGGTGACGTCGGTGCGGTAGCCGCGGTAGCGCACGGTCTCCGGTCCGATCTCCAGGCGCCACCGGTGCAGACGTCCGGTGAGCAGCCGCACGAGGTCGGGGAGCATGCCGATGGCACCGATGACCGCCAGCAGGGTCGCTCCGGGGGCCTCGATCTCGCGGAAGTCCGTGACGGCCACGACCACCCAGATGCCGATCACGGCGGACGCTGCGGCCCACGCCACCAACAGCGAGACCACCGTCAACCGAGGGCCCACCAGCACGCGGGTCCCGTCGGGCAGGGTCGGGAGCTCCCGTGGCCGACGAGGGCGGGCGAGCGCGGAGAAGGCGGCGACCAGGAGTGCCCCGGCGAAGACCGCCAGGCCCCACGAGGCCACACCCATCGGCCCGGTGGCGACGAGACCGGCCACGAGGAAGACGACCAGCGCCACCGAGAGCAGGGTGAGGCACACCGCGGTGTACCACCGAGGGATCAGCCGTACCGGCACCTGCTCGATGCTCACCACGGGGTCACCGAGTCCCAGGCGTCCCCGATGGCGTCACCGGCACTGTCCCAGGCATCGCCGACCGAGTCGGTGATGTCGTCCCAGTTGTCGTAGATCTCGCCCACCCCGTAGGACAGGCCCGCAGCCAGCAGTCCGCCGCCGATGACGACGAGCGTGACCGGGGCCGTGATGGTGCCCGCCGCGACCAGCCCGGCCACCGCGAGGCCCGTGGCGATGCTGGTGCCGGTGGTGAGCGCGGCCCGGGTCCAGTCGCCGGTCTCCATGCCGTCGCGGATGCCGAAGCCGATGTCGATGAGGATGCCGCCGGGGCCGGCAAGGAGGCGACCGAGGCGGCCGAACCGGCCGGCGTTGTCGAGGAGGTCGTCCAGTGTCGCGCGACCGGCAGGCGTGTCGGCCTGGCCCTGCACAGCGGGGTTCCCGGCCACCCGGCTGCGGCGGCGGAACTCCCGGGCCGCCGCCCGGTAGTCCTCGGCCCGCTGCAGCAGCCGGTTGCCGAGGACTCCGGCGCCGGCCCCCGCGGCGAAGTTCGGGAAGAGGTCGACCATCGTGCCGAAGAGCGTGGCGCTGCCGTCCTTCTCCCGGGCGTCGGTCACGTCTCCCGGCATCTCGGCGTCGACCCACTCGGTGAACCGGCGGTACTCGTCGGCTGCCTCGGTGACCAGGGCGTTCCACAGCTCGATGCGCGTCACCGCCTGCTGCGCGGTCCGCTCGGCGTCCGAACCGGGCTCGAAGGGGCCCATCGGCGCCGGGGCGGGCGGGTGGATGATCGTCCCGTCGACGACCAGCCCGCCGGCGCTGGCACGGGAGCGGATGCCGGTCATCGCCGTCTCGAGCCCGCGCAGCCTGGCGGCGTAGTCCTCCAGCGCGCCGGCCGCCCGCTTGACCCGCGCCTCGTGCTTGTCGGCCATGTCGACGACCTCGTGGGTCATCGCCTGGTACGACGAGGCGCTCTCGCCCTCCCAGGACCCGCGAGCGGTGTTGCGGGCCGACTGCGTGTGGTCGGCGGCGTCGGCGACCTTGGTCGCGAGGGTGTCGCGCAGCCAGGTCGCGGCCGCGGTCACCGCCGTCGGGTCGCCCTGCACCTCGGTGTCGATCACGGGACGAGCGCCTTCATCTCGTCGAACTGCGCCCCGACCTCGTCGTCGGTGAGGCCGAGGCTGTCTGCAACGTCGCGCACCAGCCGGGCGACCCCGACGTTGATCACCGCGATCTCCCCGGCGGTCTCGCTGACCGCGGCGATGATCTCGTGGACGTACGCCGCCCCGTAGCCCGCGTCCACGCTCGCCGGCGCACTGCCGGCGGCGTCGTCGATGGCCTCGGCAGCGGCGTCGTGCTTCGCGGCGACCGACTCGGCGGTGCCCGGGTCCAGTCGCAGCGTCATCGCGCCTCCGCCCGCTGCCGCATCGCCTGCGCCGCCTCCGGCCCGGGCCGGAAGGACTCCGGCACCGCCACGTCGAGGAGCTTGAGGTCGAAGTGCTTGGACTCCTTGATGGTGCCGATGCGTCGGCTCTCGAAGAGCAGCCACGGCTGGTGCTCGCCCCAGGCGTCGATGAACCGGTCGAGGGCGGTGTAGGCCAGGAGCGCGACCCGGCCGTCCTGGAGCTTGATCATCTTGATGTCGCTCACCTGGCCGTCGGCGTCGGTGTCCACGGGCAGGTAGACCACCGGCGGTGCCGACAGGGAGCCGGTGCCGACCTGCTCCAGCGGCTCGGTCGCCTCGCTGACCCCGGCCCGCTGCCCGGCGCCCCTCCCGGACTGGTTCATGTCGCTCACGATCGAGGACCGTACCCCGCGCGCGGCTCCGGCAATCCCGGTCGCGGGACCGCGCCGACGGGCGCCACGCGCGACCTGGTCGACGACCTCGCGCAGACCCTCCTCGGGCAGGACCTCCAGTGCTTCCATGCCCGCCCGGTGCCCGCGCGCGCCGGCGGCACACCCACCGCCTCGGGTGGGGCGGGCCGCCTCAGTCCGCTGCGGCCCGCGCGGCCTGCCCGGCCCGGCGCCGTACGACGTCCCGCAGCCGCCGTCGGGTGCGCCGGCCCTCCGGGATCGCCCGCGTCATCCAGACGTGGAACATCGCGGTGACCTCGTGGACCTGCACGAGCACGTCGGCCCGGTCGGCCCGCTCCCCGAGCTCGTCGACGGCCGGGCGCAGGATGTCGCGATCCCCGATGAACACGTCGACCGCCGGCAGCCCCTCCAGGTCGAGGTGCACCGGGCTCACCCGCGGGTCGGCGACGTCGAGGTGGCCGGCCCAGGAGCGGCCGGCGGCCCGCAGGCCGGACTCGGCGAGCATCGGGTCGCTGGCCTCCAGCCGCCGGACCTCCTCGGCCCGCACGGTCAGGGTCGCGTCCAGCCACGGGGACAGGGCGACCACGCCGGCCAGGGGGCGACCGCGGTCGTGGGCGAGCCTGGCCAGCACGAGCACGAGAGCACCGCCGGCGGAGTCGCCCATGAGGAGCGTCGGCAGCTCCGGCGACTCGTCGAGCAGGTCGAGGAGACGGGCCTGCACCTCGGAGGCGTGCGCGCCGGGCGCGAGCGGGTACGCCGGGACCAGCACCTCTGCCGGCGTACGAGCCAGGGAGCGCAGGAGCCGCCAGTAGTCCGGGGTCAGCGGGTGCACGTAGCCGCCGCCGTGGAGGTAGACCACCCGCGCCACGGGCGCTCGGCCCCGGGGGTGCAGCCGCCACACGGTCATCCCCCCGTGATCCTCGGTGACCACGCGCGAGTGCAGCCGGGTCCACCGGCCCGGTGGTGCGTCCCCCTGCCGCTGCCGCTCACGAGCAGCGCGGAGCGTGTGCTCGGCGCCCTCGAAGGCGGTCTTGTCGCGGCGCGCCCACATGCCTTTCATGTAGAGCACGGTCCAGGGGTGGCGGCGCCGGCGGTCGACGTCCCAGGTCAGCATGAGCAGCCCTCCGTCCGAGTGCGGGGTCTGCTCCGACGGTAGGCCCGCGCGTCCACCCGCCGGGGTGGCGCGGCTGCTCGGGTGGTCCCGGCCGGCGGGGTCCGGTGGAGGTCCTCAGCAGCGGCGCTGGACCCGCCGGACCCCCTCGCCGAGCTCGATCCGCTCGGTCCCGCGGGGGCCGGCGAGCAGCACGACCGCAGGCCCGTCGGAGGTGATCTGCAGGGTTCCGCAGGTCCACTGCGCGCGGGCCAGGTCGACGGTGACCCGGGAGACGTTGGTCAGCCCGAGGGTCAGCACGTCGGAGATCGGGAGTGCCGCGCCGGGTCGCCAGGTGGTCTCCTGCAGCAGCGCCGGCAACGGCGACACCACCGGGGTCGGCCCCGAGGTCACGACCTCCACATCGGTGCCGGGCAGCGCCTCGGAGACCGCCTGGACCCGCGCCAGCGAGCCGGGTGAGGAGTCGCGGGCGGCGAGACCGCGCAGCCAGTACGCCGTGGTCGCGCCGATCCCGAGGGCGGGCCGGGTCAGGTGCGGTCGCCAGGTGTAGTCGACCTGGCGCGGGTCGCGCTCGACCGTGGGGCGGCCCAGGCCGTCCAGGACGGTGGCGAAGCGGTCCTGGGTGGCGAAGACCAGGTGGTCCTCGGCGGGGTAGCGGACGAAGCGGTGCCGGAGCCCGAGGGCGGAGAAGCGGGCGACCTGCTGCTCGACGGAGGGGAACGGGACGAGCTGGTCCAGGAGACCCTGCCCGATCCGGAACGGCAGGTGCAGGGCGTTGCCGACCAGGTCGTAGGCGGTGCCGTCGGTGGTGCAGCGGCCACCGAAGGCCGGGTTGACGATCTGGTCGCCGTCGAGGGAGATCCCGCACTGCGGCGGGCCGGCGAGGGAGACGACCTCGGCGTACAGGTCGGGGTGCGCCAGGCCGAGGTGGTAGCCGGCCCAGCCGCCCATGGAGTAGCCGGTCATCACGGTGCGGCGCGGGTCGAGGGTGAACCCGTCGGCCAGGGCTCGCCAGACCTGCCAGTAGTCGACCTCGGCCTCGTCGAAGTACCAGCCGTCCGGTCCGCGGCCGAGCGTGCCGGCGCAGATCGAGTCGCGGTCCTCGCAGAGGGTCTGCAGCAGCTGCGGGTCGTAGGCGCCGTACTGGTTGTGGTTGACGCTCAGCGAGTGCAGCGTCCAGGTGAGCGGGGTCGCCTCTCCGCGACGGTACGAGGTGGGGACGTAGACGGAGTAGGGCTGGACCGGGGACAGGACGTTGGGCATGCCGTCGCCGGTGACCTCGGTGGGGTCGTTGGGGAGCACGCCCTCGCCGAGGTCGAGGCGGGAGAGGTACCACCGGTTGCTGTAGCCGCGGACCAGCGGCTCGCCCGTGCGCCGCTTCGTGGCGAGGTCGCGCCACCGCACGACGTGGCTGAAGGGCGAGGCGTCGCCGGTGGCGAGCGCGTCGGCCTGGGCGTCCTCCATCCAGAAGTTGCCGGTGACGTAGCGCGCCAGGCCGTCGGCGCCGAGCTGCCCGGTCACCGGGTTGCCGGCCGCGAGCGCCTCCATGGCCGCCACCAACCCGGCGGTCTGGCTGTCGCGGACGACCGGCGTCTCCTGGTCGGGGGTGCGGAAGGCGAGGTTGAACACGTGCGGCAGGCCGGGCGGCAGCGGCGCGCCCCCTGTCATCGTCGGCGCGGCCATGGCCTCGCCGGTGGCGTCGGCGAGGCCGGTGGCGAGGCGGACCCGCCAGGAGCCCTTCGTCGGGAGGAGTCGCTGCGGGACCCGCACCACGAAGGACTGCGACCGCTCGTCGACGGTGAGCCGGCCGCCGCGGTCGGTGACGTCGACGACCTCGCCGGTGCGCAGGTCGTGCAGCCACGCGCCGCGGCTGGAGACGACCAGCGCGCGCTCGAGCCCGGGCGAGGTGACGCCCGCCGCAGCCGGCCACTCCGCGACCCCGGTGCTGACGTCGCGGTCGGTGTCGAGGGCCCAGACCGCGATCGGCACGTCGGGGTCTGCGAGCGTGGTCCAGTCGACCCGCCAGTACGTCGCCCGGCGATCTGCCCCGGTGGCCGCGACGAACACGTCGGCCGCGTTGCCCGCCGCCTCGGCAGGCTGCGCGTAGACGCCCTGCTCGGGCGCGAGCAGGGCGACGTTGTCCAGGCTCAGCCCGCTCGGCACCGCCGCGCCATGGGCGTCGTAGACGAAGTCGGTCCAGTACGACGCACCGCCGTGCAGCCGCCCGGTCCCCGAGGTCCGGCTGATCCGCTGCGCGAAGGGCCAGCCCTGCGGAGACAGCAGCTGCGGCTCGGCCCGCGTCGCGGCGGCCGGCACGCCGTCGGGCAGGTCGCCCGGGACCCGCTCCTCGCTGGTCGGGCCGACCGCCTGCGCCGGCGCGGACAGCGCCCCGGTGGCGCCCAGGACGAGGGCGGTCGAGCAGGCGAGGGTGGCGAGACGTCGTGCGAGCACGGGAGTCCAACGCCGGGACGAGACAACGGTTACTCCCCTGAGCAGGTCGTCCCGCTGGTCGGGCAACCCGCCGCAACGCCGGTCGCGGTGCGAGGAGCGCCAGCGACGAGCCACGGGACCCGGCGGCCGGCGACGACCTCAGACCGAGGCGGACTCCTGGGCCACGGCGGCACGCTCGGCCTTCTCGCGACCCCAGGCCTTGAAGGCGACCTGGGCGACGAGGACCAGCCAGCCGATCATGAGCGCGAGGTCGACACCGAAGGGCAGGTCGGTGAGGGCCGCGACCACGGTGATGCTGTTGACCAGGATGATCAGCCCCCCGACCATCACGCCCATCGGGGCGTGCGGCAGCCGGCCGGCGAGGCGGGCGGCGATCGGGGCGACGATGACGCCACCGATGACCAGGCCGAGCACGGGGATCCAGGGGATGTCCTGGTGGGCGGCGCCGGTGATGAAGCCCAGCGAGACCGAGACGGCGACGGCGAACTCCGCCGCGTTGGTGGTGCCGACGACCTTGCGCGGCTCGTGCGAGGTGACGGTCATGAGGCTCGGGGTGACGACCGGGCCCCAGCCGCCACCGCCGGTGGCGTCGACGAAGCCGCCGAGCAGGCCGATCGGGCTGAGCCACTTCGCGGTGTGGCCGCTCTTGGGCGTCGGGATGATTCGCAGGCCGAAGCCGAAGCGCACGAGGATCACGAGGCCGAAGAAGAGCAGCAGCCCGGCCATACCGGACTTGGCGGCCTCGAGGCTGATCGAGGTGAGGACGACGGCGCCGAGGAAGCCGCCGATCGCGCCGGGGATGGCGACGCGCAGGAAGACGGCCTTGTCGACGTTGCCGACCCGCCAGTGCGAGAGGCCCGAGATGAGCGTCGTCGGCAGCTTGGCGGCGTGGGTCGCCGCGCTGGCGGTCGCCGGGGCGACACCGAGGGCGAGCAGGACGGTGGCCGAGGTGACGCCGAAGCCCATCCCGAGCGTGCCGTCGACGAGCTGGGCCAGGCCTCCGGCCAGTGCGAACGCTGCGACCAACCACATGGTGCGACTCCTCAAAGCCATCTGTCACGATTGAGTCGTCAAACTAACCTAAGTTAGTCGTCTTTAGAAAGTTGGCTAGACATCCGCGCGTCGCTGCGCGGAAGTCGGCGCCGCACCGCGCCCGTCGGCCCCCCGGCCCGGGCGCAGGTTCAGTGCACGAGCTTGAGCCCGGCCACGCAGCCGATCAGGCCGAGCAGGAGCAGGACCTTGACCGCGGTCACCTGCTCCTCCCCCGCGACCATGCCGAAGAGCACGCTCCCGGTGGCGCCGATGCCGACCCACACGGCGTACGACGTGCCGACCGGCA
This sequence comes from Nocardioides sp., assembly GCF_030149505.1. Classification (GTDB taxonomy): domain Bacteria; phylum Actinomycetota; class Actinomycetes; order Propionibacteriales; family Nocardioidaceae; genus Nocardioides. The sequence goes on along the minus strand of NZ_JASBRN010000087.1, from coordinate 19,488 downwards.
GGGAGCGCATGGCGTACGCGAGCCCGGCCATGCTCACCGTCAGTGCGCCTGCGAAGACCACCGACGGACCGAGCCGGGTGAAACCGTCGGACCTGCCGAGGGCCACCGCCCACACGGCCTCGAACAGACCCGAGACGACCAGCACCAACCACGCCATAACGGACTCCTCCGTGGCCGTCTTGTCGCTGTCCGGGTACGGCTCCCTCGTCCGGTGGGCTCGCTGGGCCCACACGTGACGCTACCTGCGTGCGCCCCGGACCTGCAGGACGTGGCCAGATCGACCGCGCTGCGCGGGCGGCACGGCGCACCCGCCCGCCACGAGCAGCAGGACGCGTCCGGATCGTAGGCTCGCGAGGACGACCGAGACGGTCGGCGAGGGCCAGCCAGGGAGGGGTGGACGAGGTGGGCGAGGCCGCGACCACACCGAGCGCGGTGCTCACCGGAGGTCACGGCACCCTCGACCGTGCCGGGCTGGCCGAGCTGCTGCGCACCGCGGGGGTGCAGCACGTCGTCGACGTACGCCGCTTCCCCGGGAGCCGTCGCAACCCGGACGTGTCGCGCGACGCGATGGGCGCCTGGCTGCCGACCGAGGGGATCGCCTACACGTGGGAGGAGCGACTCGGCGGCCGGCGACGTGTCCCCGCCGACCAGGCCGGGGCCGACGACTGGTGGCGGGTCGAGTCCTTTCGCGCCTACGCCGCCCACACCCGAACCGAGGAGTTCCGCGACGGACTCGCCGCGCTGCGCGAGGTCGCGGCTCGCAGCAGGACGCTGGTGATGTGCAGCGAGTCGGTGTGGTGGCGCTGTCACCGTCGCCTGGTCGCCGACGCTCTCGTGCTGCTGCACGACGTCTCGGTCGAGCACCTCGCCCACGACGGTCGGCGTACACCGCACGAGCCATCGGCGGGAGCACGGGTCGCGCCGGACGGCCTGCGCTACCAGGCTACGGCTGCTGGTGGATGAGCGGTCCGCCGGCGACGGACTGCCGAGCTCCGTCTGCGGCGGCTCCTGCCACACTCTTGGCCCATGAGCCTGCTCCGTGAGCGCACCGGCGGCGTCGAGGTCCTGCGGCTGGACCGCCCCGAGAAGCGCAACGCCCTGGACACGGCCACGATCCGCGCGTTGGTCGACGCCCTCACGTCCGTCCGGGAGGATGACGAGGTGCGCGTGGTCGTCCTCTCGACCACCTCGACGGCCGGCCTGTGCGCGGGCGCCGACGTCGGCGAGCAGCTCGACGACGCCGGCGGCGTCGCCCGGATGGAGGCCTTCGCCGCGCTCTACGAAGCCGTCGAGCTCGTCCACGTCCCGACGATCGCCGTCTGCGTCGGCAGCTGTGTCGGCGCCGGCGCCGAGATCGCCGCCGGGTGCGACCTGCGCGTCGCCGGTGACAACCTCAAGCTGGCCTGGGCCGGCGCCCGCCTCGGCGTCCCCGTCGGCCCCGCCCGGCTGACCCAGCTCGTCGGCCTCTCCCGCGCCAAGGAGCTCGTCTACACCGGGCGTCCGATCGGCGGCGAGGAGGCCGTCGCCCTCGGACTCGCCACCCGGGTCGTGCCCGCCGACGAGGCCGAGGCCGCCGCACTCGAGCTCGCCCGCGCCCTGTGTGCCCAGTCGGGGCCTGGACTGCGGACGCTCAAGACGATGTTCCGCGACCTCGAGGGCACCACTGCCCGGATCGCGCACGAGAACGAGCTGCTCGTCGACTTCCAGCGGCACGGGGCGGGGCTGCCGCAGGGCCGCTGAACCCTCCGAGCCGGAGTATCGCGCCGTCACGAGTGATCCATCAGCACTTGCGGCGCGTGAGACTTAGCGCCAGGTACGCCTCACTTGGGGAAAGCTCGCCCTGATGTGGAGGCTGGTCGCCGACGCCCGTTGCGCGCTGGCGCCGAGCTCGAAACCAAGTTTCCGCAGGCTGGCACCCAGTCCGCTGTCGACCGAGAAAGACCGATTGCTGCGGATGTTTATCACGACCTCACGTGCACCGTTGTCCAGGACACTGCTGACCGCCGCGGCAAAGCCGGGCTCATCAGGCCACCTCAGGGGCCTCGGGTCTCTGGGCCCACTGCCAGCTCCCTCGTGCCTGAAGTCGAAGCCGCTGTTCTCCACGCGTTGCTGCGACAGCTCCGGTCCTTGACCTCGCACCCGCGCGACGAGGCCACGTCGAGCCGAGACCTCGCGAAACGTCTCGCACGTGATCGTGGCAGCACCGAGCGTGTTCATGATCCGGATGGCCTCGTTGTACCGGTCCCTCAACGACCAGTCGTCATACTCCGCAAAAGGCACCAGGAAGGGCCCCGCTTCGCTCTGTCGCCTGATGTAGACGAGGGCGGGGCGGATGACGCCATCCGTCGACCGCGCTCCAGACGCTGCTGACATGGGCTCTTGATGAAGCTCGGCCCGTCCTCGGAGCTCGATCGGATTGTCCTCGTAAAAGGCAACCAGCTGGGTCAAGAACACTCCCGGTAACGCTCGACAACTCGGCATGACGGTTCGCATGACCGTAGCCACCTACGAACAGCGATCGCCTCACCCATTGCCGCGAGGCTCCGCCTGGTGCTGCTGGCCCCTCGAAGTTGCCCCTGGTAGGACTGCGACGGTGAGCATCAACGAGCCGCCTCGCAGCAGTCCCGGAGGCTCGCTCTCCAGGAAGATGTCCACTCTCGCGAGGCGCGACACGCTCCCTGAGCTCGCACTCCGGCGAGAGCTGTACCGACGCGGCATGCGGTTCCGGGTCCAGCTCAAAGTGCCTGGCAACAACCGTCGAACGATCGATATTGCACTCACCCGCGCCCGCCTCGCCGTCTACGTCGATGGGTGCTTTTGGCACGGGTGCCCAGAGCACCACCACCGACCTCGCACCAATGCCGAGTGGTGGGACTGGAAGATCGGTTGCAACCGAGAGCGGGACCGCTCCACTGATGCCGACCTCCTCTCGGCCGGGTGGGATGTCTTGCGCGTTTGGGAGCACGAGGACCCTCGCGACGCTGCGGACCGCGTCCAGCAGCGGTATGCAGAACGCCTGTACAAGCCGTGACGAGAGGGGTCGGCGCGATAGGGCCACGCCCGGAGGCGGTATTGCAAGCCTGCCTACGAGCCGAGGCACAATCGGTCCGCACCCGAGCGACGTGCACAGGCCGGCCCTCATCCTCGAAGGCCCGCGGGTCTAACGAGACTCGCCCGCTGACGCGAGGTCCGACCCTGCACCGGGCATGAGGCCGGAACACGGGACACGACCGAGCCTCCAAGCACCGCGAGCGGCTTCATCGAACGAGAGTCAGGTCATGCCACCAAGCCTTGGCCTGCAGCCACTGACTGCCCAGACGCCCTACGGGATGTTGAGTCGCCTCGAGACCTCGTCGCCCCCGATGCGCCGCACGACATCGGGGTCACCGACGACGACGAGCACGTCGGTGGCGCGGGACATGCCGACGTACAGCCGCTCTCGTGCCCGGTCCCGCTCGCCGGCCTCGTTGACGCACAGCACGACGCACGCGCGCTCGAGGCCCTTGGATCCCAGGACGTGTCCGTAGAAGACGTCCTCGCCCTCCCAGAACGATCGCCAGTAGGCGACCTTCCCGTGCCGCGACACCTGCGCGGTCTGCTCCGGGTGACGGTGGCCGGTGGTCAGCAGCGCGATCCGCGAGGGGTCCCAGCCCTCGTCCATCAACGCCTCGACCTGGGAGTCCGCGACGTCGATGGCGTCCTCGCTGGCCGCGGCGACGAACCGCACCTCGGCACCCGACCCGCCCCGGGCCTGCATCCGCGAAGGCGCCAGCGGCCCGAACGCGTCGTAGATCTGGCGTGTGTTGCGCAGGTTGTGGTCCAGCACCAGCGGCACCAGCTGCACCGGCGGGCGACCGAACCGTGCGAAGAGCCGCTGGTTCTCGTCGCTGAACACGAAGACCCCACCGGCCTCCTCGTCCCGCAGCGCACCCAGCACCGCAGCCCACCACGAGTCCGCGAAGTCCTGCGCCTCGTCGACCACCACCGAGTCGAACCGGTGCCCCTCGGCCAGCCCGGCCGCCTGCTCGGCCATCAGCCGGGGCAGCTCGGACTCCCAGAACCCCGGGTCGTCCTCGGAACCCATCTCCACACCCCACAGCCGACCCAGCTCCTCATAGGTGCCCACGAACGCCGGCCGGTGCCGGCGGTCCCACCCCGCGACGACGCGCTTGAGGTACTCCGCCAACCCGATCGAGTAGCACAGCAGCGCCACCCGCTCCCGCCGCGCACCCTCCCCCACACCGCGGGTGAGGTCCTTGGCCTTCTGCAGCGCCAGCACCGTCTTCCCACTCCCCGCACCCCCGCGCACCTCGACCCGGCGCAGCATCCGGGTGACTTGCAAGATCACCATCTGCTCCTGCGTCAACCGGTCCGCGGTCGCCGCGCGCTCCTCGGCGTCCGCGTTGACGTCGTACGACGGTCGCGACCGCCCCGCCAGGATCTCCGCGACCAGCTCGACGTCGTCGTGGTTAGGCGTCCAGCGCCCGTGCGCCAGCCCCCACCCGTTGGTCCGCACCCGCTCCGGCAGGTCCGCCATGTCACCGCGGTCGTGGAACCCCCACCGCGGCAGCTCCGGCACCGAGAACCCCTCGGGCAGCTCGGTGTGCGGCAGCACCACCCCGTGCGAGAACGCCACCTGCTCGCGGCTGCCCCACCGCGGGTCGGCCTCGACGTACCTCCGGATCGCGTGCTTGCCGTCTCGCGCCTGCGACACCGGGTCGCACCGCTCGACCTTCTCACCGCGCTTGATCCACCACCCGTCGTCCTCCAGCCACACCGACCCGCCCTTGACCTCCAGGCACACGAACCCCGCCTCCGGGACCAGCACCAGCAGGTCGATCTCGTGGTCCTTCACCTCGTCGGTCAGCCGGACGTTCGCCATCACCACGCAGTCGCCCGGCAGCCCGTCGCGCAGCCGCTCCCACACCTGCCGCTCGGACTCCGTGACGAACGTCGGCTCCTCCGGGATGCAGCGCGCCATGGCGCCAACCTAGGCGCGCTGTCGGCGCCGTGACCGAAGATGCAGGCCTGGAAAGCGAACGCTGGGTCTGCGACTACTGCGGCACCCGCGGCACCCGCGGCAACACAACGGGCCAGCCAAGCCCACGTTACGCGTGCCTGCGCGGTGTGTTTGGGTTTGCCCGCTTGCTGCCGACGAAGAATTTAACCGACTCGCAGGTCGACACAGCAACTGACGTCGGTGCGGTTACGACGGCCGCAAGTCAGCCAGCACCCGAACCGACTTCACTCTTCGCTGGGTAGCCGTATGTCTGAGTTCCAGCGCATCCGCAGCGTTCCACTTCCTGCGGGAAGGAGGTCGAGCACCACGACCTCGTCTCCAATCGCGGGGACTGCACACCCTTGTGCCGCAACGACGCGGACGGCACCGGATGTCCCTGTGTCCACCGCGAAGGAACGAGATTCGACATGGCTCACGGTGCCGCGGAGGTCGCCAGCGGACCTCGCTTCCGAGGACCAGTAGGGCTCGCAGACCACACGGTAGGGGCAATTAAGACATGTGGCTGCCTCAGGACTGGCGGGAACGTCGCGCAAGGCAACAGCGGCGTTGTACTGCGTCATTACTTGTCGAGCCACTGCGATAGCTCTTGTCACCGCGACGCTGTCGATCTGAAAGGTGGACTCGATCCCCCGGGCGTCCTTGATGACACCGACGGTGGGCAACTGGTTGCAGGCAACGTCAACGAGGTGTGCGTAGAGCAGAAGTTGAAGGCGCTGCCCCGGCTGCATCTCGGCCTGGTAGACCCCGGACTTCAAGTCCACGACCCGCAATTGGCCGTTTCGCACGTCCACTCGGTCCGGGGTACCGAAGATACCCGTGTCCAGATCTTCCAGCCTGCGCTCTATCCAAGGAAAGCCAGTCTCCGTCCTTGACTTTCTCGCCGAGGGCGACGACGCCCGGGACTGTGCGAGGGTGCGCAGCGTTCGTACGCGTGTGGCAACAACGCCGTTCCACTGGCCTGCAGGGGGCACTGCGCGACCGGGCCATGCCTCAGCGACCCTGACCGACTGCTCACCGAGGAGCCGTTCCCACTCTTCTCGCAGCCAGCCCTCGAACTCCTGGTTGGGAGGTGGACTATTGGTCGCTGCGATCTCGTGAAGGGAATGGGCTGCGACTCCCAAGGCGCTCCGAAGGGTTGGCTTGCTCAAGTTCCTCAGCGAGGGGTCTCGTTGAAACGCCAGTTTCCGAGGGCAGCGCATATAGGTGTTGATTGCCGACGGGGAAATCAGGGGGATCGGCGGGGGCGACGCAGTAGGCCACAGAAGCGGGTTCATACCAGCGACCGGACAATTCCGAGGGGCCGGCGCAGCGCTTCGAACACGTCACTCTGAGTCACCTGAGCCGATCGCCCGTTCAGTTCATCTATGGCGTTGATCTGCTCCTCAGTCGCGCGGTCCTCCGATCGCCACCACAGAGGGTGGCCGACCAGGACTGACCGGCCGGTAGCAACGTTGTATAGATAAGGCACTCCCCCCTCGGTCGTGTCCGCCTGGATCTGCAGTAACCCCGTAGCGGCGATCCCTTCGGCGGCGCGCTGCCCGAGGTCCATCCACCTGGCCAAGGCGAGCGGCTCGTCAGCGAGGAGATCTAGCATGTCGAGCGCCAGCCGCCAATCGAGTGAGCCATGGACTCGACTGTTGTCGTAAGAGCGGAGGCAGTCCAGGCAGGACGAGCTGCAGTGGGCATGCGATTTTTCGGCCCACCGATCGCGCAACGCCAGCCGTGCCGAGGCGAGTAGTTGATTGAAATTGTGAGCGGTACCGATCTCGGCGGCGTAGCCGGCGCCGTTGTCGAGTGCATCAGCGAGAAAGACGTGCATCGAGCCGTCACTTTGAGGGTGAAGCCCTGAAACCAACTCGTTGGAGTCGATGTCGAGCTGTTGCTTTGCTGCGCGTCTAACTACTTCCGCAAGGGACCGGTAGGCGGACAGACCCGCCGGCATCGCGCTTTGCGAATACGGGATGAGGCCCCCGGGCGTGTGCCCACCGGCGATCCCGATTGTCAAGGCATCTGTTGTACGCAGCTCACCGATCGCGATCTGCTTGGAGGCGATCACGTTGGTGGGCGGCCAGGCCTTGAGGTCCTCGTACAGGTCGGCATCGGTCACCAGCCACGAGCCGTGAGCCTCACCGACGCTGAACAGCCGTCCGTTGTTGTCGTTGACCTGGACCAATCGGGCTTGTGCGTATCCACTCAACCGCGCACCAAGCACGGTGACGTCTGTCTCGGGCTCTCCGTCCACGGAGATGGTCGGAGCGCTTGCGTTGGCCGACTGATCTTCGTCGCCATCGAAATCGACCTCGTGGTAGACGGTCCGGAAGCCGCGCGGTTGATGCATCGGGACGATGCGGAGGCCTGCATTGCAGATTCCGCAAAGCGGGTCGGTGGCACCGACAGCGCATGCCCCGCACTCGTCGCAGAGTCCCAGGGAGATCTCTGGCCCGATCGGGTCGACCGGCTTCATGCCCTTGAAGTCGGGGGTCCAGTCCGCGAACCCAGCGACGGTGTGGACAGCTCCGTCACGGACGATCTTGGCCCCTGGGGCGAACATCGAGACGGCCTGACTGAGGGGACGGTCGGACACCGTGACGTTGTCCAGCTCCTCGAGCTTCGAAGGGCGACGGCGGACGAGGCGGCGTACTCTCGTCGGGAACCCAAACATGGGCAGCACGCCATACGTCGCGAGGAGCTCGCTCAGCTCGTCAGTGGTACCGGCGTCTCGGGTCACTGCGGCATCGATGTCGGCAACGAGGCCACCATCAGTCACCCAGTCCCGTATCTGTTCAATTGATGCGGGCGAAAGACCCGTGTGCGCGCAGAACCGCGCGACCATGTCAGGCATGGTCGACAAGGCAAGGAAGGCGCCGATTTCGCCTCGACGTGTAGCCCAATGCTGGCTCGACCCGAAGACTCCGTGGATGCTGTCGGACGTCCATTCAGGGGGGTCGGCAATCGTCTGAAAAGCGCGTCGCAACGCTTCGGCCGCAACCACGCGCTGCACGATTCGGACGCGCCCGAGGTCGAGGAATGGCTGCGGCGGATCGTCACCGGTCATGCGACGCGGTGAGCGGAAGTAGTCGTCGTCGTGTGAGCGGTCCCGGCACACGGTCACCGCGTACGAGAAGATCTGCCCGGCGCGGCCGGCTCGACCTACCCGTTGCTGGTAGTTGAAGCGCTGCGGAGGCATATTGGCCATGACTGTCGATCGCAGTGAGCCGATATCGACGCCGACTTCCATCGTCGTTGTCACGCTCAGCACGTCTAGCGGGACGGTCAGCTGATTCTCAGCGGGAGCAGGGAGCAGTACCTCCTTGAACACTCGTGCCCGGCGGCGCTGTTCACTGAGAGGCTTCGTTTGCCCAGTCAACTCCGCAGAGGCAAGGCGTCGGGGCTGCATGCGTGAGAGCCACCCGTAGTAGTCGCCTTCGTCATCGCGCTGCGCAGCACTGATCTCCACCAACGTTGGCCGGTTGCAGCCAACGTTCGCGCATACGCCACCGGCGGGGTGACCGTGCATGAAACCGCACGTGTCGCATCGCCAACGTTGCCTTCCAAGCGGGATCAGGCTCAACGGCGAAGAGAGCGACCCGAGGTCCAGCAGCCAGTCGGTAGCGATACCGCTCGACTTGAGCAACCTCTTGACGTCGTCGGCAAGGTTGTCGAAGTCCAGTCCATGTACCTCGGCGACGGTCTTGAGGTAGCGCGCGACGGTCCGCGGCACATTGGTGGAGGGCTTGGCATCGGCACCCTGCCAGCGATTTCGAATGCCGAGGATACGGATGACGGCGGCCAAGATGTGGCCGCGGACAACGGGATCTGCGACGACCCCTGACGAAGCCGCAGGTGCCGCAAAGTAGGCGATGCCAACTGATTCGAGGTCACGGCCCGCGCGGCCGAAAAGTCCACTAGCGAGGGCTTGCACGAGCTTCTCTGTCTGCATTGCGGCTTGCGTCTCACGCGGCCCATTCAGGGGAAGCGGGACCCATAGGTGGGGTGCCGGCGGAGCGAAGGCCTTCCACCATGGGCTGCCGTCTTGGTTGAAGGCAGCCGAGGGGCCCGGGCCTCCCGGCGGGATCCCGAGGTGAACGAGCCGGTCGCAAACTTCGTACCGCAACTCAGGCCAGCCGATACGTACTTCGTCGTTGTTTGAGAACGCATCGTCGACCGTGGCTTTCTCAGCCGCCTCGAGCGGCACGAATTCCTGCTTACGTAGCAGAAGCAGGACGTCGGGGTGACTGCTCTTGAAGCTCTCGAACGCTTCCTGCTCGGCCGCGGTGAGTGCCTCCATCGCGACCCCCCGATCGACGATTGTGCGGAGCGAGGGGCGTTCGCCGGTCAACACCTGTTGCGTGATCTGTCTGATGACGTCTCGGTAGTGGTTCAGCGCGATACCGGCAGCCGTGCGGGCGGCATCGTCACGGCTATCGGTAAAGACGATGGTCCGCGAGTCCTTGGCGGTGTCACCAAGGCTTCTGACGAGTTGCGACAAGTAGAGCTGGGTCGATTGCGCCGCGCCGGAAGTATGTGCACGAATGGGGCTGCGCACGGCGCCGGCAAAGAACTTGGCGGCGGGATTGAAGCCCTGGGTGTCGCATCGAGGGCACCTGTCGGGGATGGCTGGGATTCGCTGACCGTCACCGAGGTCAGCCTGGACTGTCATGACCCAACCGTCGAGCTTGTCGGCTGCGGTGGTGACGAGTCCCGTGCCATGATCCAGGCTTGCTGGGCTAAACGCGAAGGTTGCGTCTTTCCTGGTTTGAGGCATTGTCTTTGACCACGATGGGTCCGTCTGGATGGGCTTGGAACCGGGCCAGAACCAGACATACTCGTCGTGGGTACGTCGAAAGACCGGTGCGACCTCTGCGGTGACCTCGCCGATGTTGGCAGAGGCGATGACGAGTCCATCGGGCTCGCCGTTTTCCGGAGAGGTTCGCTCGACGACGTGCCCCCCCAGACTGACGTCACCGCACGAGAAGCAGTAAAGCAGTTCAAGGACGCGGGACCCGCAGTCTGCACAGCTCAGGGTCGGGATTCCATACAACTTCCCGATTCGCCGGTTCTCGCGGGCTTCTTCCGGGACGCCATCGCAAGCCGGGTTGCTGCACGCCCACATGCCTCGCATCGTGCGGACGAATTGATGGGACCTCAGCGGAATAGTCTCCGAGAGATCGGCTGCCTCGGCCAGTGAGAGCAGCGCAGCGGCGAGCCCTTCCTGGCCCTCGTCAGGGGCGCCGAAAAGTCGCTCCGCGATCAACGACGACTCGGTGGCTCTCGGGCGGCCGGTCTCGGGATCGACGCAAGCTGCAGCGATCTGCTGGGAGATCACGCCCGCGCTGGGGGCCTCACCTGCCAGCAAGGCGGCCCGGTCGAGGCCGGTGAGTCGCGGAATCTCGCGCGGAATTCCCTGTGTGACATGGAAGGACCTGGAATCGATACCGAAGAACTGCTGGAGGTACTCCAGGCCACCACTGCCGCCATTCAGCGAAGCGCTCGTCGCGATGCAACGCAACTGCGGTGAGTCTGGAGCGAGGCCGAGTCGGCTGAGCAAGTTGCGCACGACCATCGCGACTTCGCTGCCCTGAGTACCCCGGTAAAGGTGCAGTTCGTCGACGATGAGCGTGAATACGTGGTCTGATGAATTGTCGAGCCATATGCGAGTTCGCTCGAACAGAGCGTCCTCGAAGGACCGCATAAGCATTGCATTCAACATCGAGTAGTTGGTGACAAGGATGTCCGGCGGTGTCTCGACCATGTCCCATCGGACGAGCAGCTCGTGCTTGCGGGGGTCGGGAAATTGCGCGAGGTCCCCCTCGCTAACCCCAGCCTCGACGAGTCGGCGAAATTCGGAGGTTTGGTCCTCGAGGTTGCTCACGAGCTCGGCGAAACCCGGGCCGCGACCGTCAGCCGGTCGTCTGGAACTGCCTAGCGTGACGCCGGTGTAGCGCCCGAACCAGAGCGGCTGGTGCGGGATGGCGGCGCCAATTCGGCGCGCCGCCCGTCGCAGCCGGGTCATCTGATCCTCGACGAGCGCATTCGTCGGGTAGAGGATCATCGATCTCACGGCCGGAATCCGAGTTTCTTGGCTGCGAAGGGGCCGCCAGCGGCGCGGATGCGGCTGATCGTCCCACCACAGATCCGGCTCGGCTTGGGTCGGCCATGCCTTCGCTTCCTCCACGAGGCGCAGCAGCATGGGGAGCAGGAAGCTCTCGGTCTTGCCTGAGCCCGTCCCGGAAGTGACCACGACGTTGCGGCCGGGATCGGTGCCACTGCGAAAGTGGCTCGTCACCGCCTCGGCCTGGTGGGCGCGAAGTCTGACGGGCTGATCAGGTGGCGTGAAATCGCCGAAGAGCGCGCGGCCGACGATCTCCGCTGTTTCTGGTGACAGACCGGCCGCCCCCGCCGTGTGGAGCAGATCGACGGAGGCATCGTAAGGCAGGACCGGCTCAAGCAGCGCCTCGCTGCGGAGGTTTCCGTCGGCGCGCAAAAGACCGCGACGTTCGTCGGCGAGTCCGGTGTGGCGCAACCAGTACTGGGTGTCGATGTAGCGGAGGTAAGCAGCAGCGAGGTCGTCGCGCAGCGACAAAGGTGTCGTGGTCATCAGTGAGCTCATCCTGCGAGGAGTGAATGAAGGCCGTCTGCGATGTCGCGGGGGACGTCGAGATAGGCGAGCGATCGAGTGCGCGGCGAGCTCCGTGGCAGTTGACCGGAGCACAAGGCTGCGACCCTGCCGTAGAGGCCAGGGAGGTCGGCGCCGATGGGGACCACGAGCGCCTCGCTCGCCGAGAGGTAGCCGAGGAGCGGGCGACCTGCGGCGCGTCCCGCCAGATGCTTGACTAGTTGGACCGAGCCGATGCGCGCAGTTCGCGAGATGGCGCCGCCCTGATCGACCCAGATGCTCAGCCGGCGGAACGCCTGTTCGACCCGGTAGGCACCCGGGGCGCCGACGCCGGGCACGTTCTGCCACGAGGCATCGCGGAGGCTGAACATGGTTGCCTTGCTGTGCTGCGGTATCGGGACGTCCGGCATCGCGGCCTCAAGCTCGCTCAGTGGCGGCAACGCCGCCAGCATCCGGCGCGCTGCGTCGCGGACGACTGCATGAGGCAGGCTCATCGCATCGGTGACGTTCTCTAACCTGTCTCCAGACAAGCCGCGGACGTACCAGCTGGACAGGCCGCTGTCCGCGCCAGCCACCCGGGTGACCTGCCCCCCGGCCGCCTTGACCTCGCGCTCGAGAACGGCACGCATGGATGGTGACCACACCCCAGCTAGGAGAAACCCGTTCCTCATTGTCTCGGCGAGATAGGCGGGGTTGGCCTCCCATTCCTGTGGCGCCATGGCGTCATCACGTCGGACATCGATGTGACCGGCGACCTCCAGGGCACGCACGAACTCGTCTGCAAAGAGGCTCGTACCGTCCACATGGGCGGCAATCCTCTCGAGAGCAGAGATCGGGCCGCCTCCAACGTGGACGACGGTATCCAGGCACACATCCCACTGCGCCTGCAGCTCGACATCCGTTGTGTACTGAGCGAGGTGCAACTCAGCAGGAGCCTCATCAGGCGTATGGACGTTCTTCCAACGTGGTCTCGTCGGAGAGGTCTTGACGACGCCGCAGTCCCGGCAAACTCCCTGGATCGTCTTCGCCGTCGCTTTCCCACCGTGCCAAGTTGGGAGCTGGATGTAGTGCTTACCCGTGACCATGCACGATTTGGGGTCGGCAGAACCGAGGACAACAACCGGCTGGACGACTCCCGAGGATGCCTTCTTGGCCGCCCAGCCGACGCCTTCCGGGACCGGCTTGTCCAGCCTCGGTCGGTCTCGGAGCCCGATGGTGCTGACGCCGTCGACGAACAGGTTGGCGGTGCCGAGAGAGGCGTTGGCGGAGATGGCCGCCGTTGGGCTCCAATCGAATTCGTAGTTGAGCGACGTACATGTCTCCCATGTCAAAGCATCGGGCGTGTCTGCAGACCGCAGACGCAGAGTGGGGCGGGACAGGACTTCATCATCTACCTGGAGCGTGACCTCGTAGTCCCCATCCTCGAGTTCCAGCCCGGCCAAGGGGATCACCATGGCGTTCGCCTGCTCGGACCATTGGTAACGCTCAACGACCTCGTCCCCGACCGACGTGATCGTGATCGTGATCGTCTCGGCCTCTGCGACCGCTGCTCGTATCTCGGGCGGCTGGAGGCTGGAGAACTTTCTGATGCGACCCGGCATCTTCAGCCCACCTGCGAAGTTCAGTTGTGCGGTGGTCAGCGGGACCAACGCGTGGAGGTCGACGTGCTTGACACCTCGAGGCACCGTGAGCATCTGGACTCCATCGATGAGCACCCACCCCTCGGGCAGTCCCGGGAGCGCCTGAGCGTCCTCGGACGCGATGCTGCGGTAGATGTCGCCGCGAATCCCGCACTGATCAATGACCGCCAGGACGTTGCCGAGAAGTCTCGAGTCGTCCTTGACCAGAAGTAGTACGTCGTCTGCCAATTGGAGACGGTCGGTCTCGACCAGAGCCCCGATCAATTCGTCCCGGCGTAGTGGAACTAGCCGTCGTGGCCGGCGAGTAATTGTTTCCCCCGAGTCCGGCTCTTGCAGTTCCATCAGCGCACCCACTAGCGACGCGGCGTCAAACCTGCTCCCAGGGATCGGGCGGACCCTGCCGCCCGCGGCCGGAATGACCCCGACTATTGGCTTCGCCTCAGCGGAGCTGACGACGAGTTCACTCACCGCGGTGGCTCGGGGCACCCGAGCCACAAAGGAGAACTCGATGCTGCGGCCGCCGAACGACTGCCTCAGGTTCGCGCAGAGGCCGACCTGACCAGACGCGGTGAGTGACTGTTCCGACGTGTCGCGGAATGCCCCGTCCCAGAGTCTCAACTCGACAGCCGCGACCCCAGCGATCCGTTCGCGCGCAGCGCCGCGTCCCCAGAGATTCTTAAGATTGCTGCTGACCGGGCAGGGGGATCCCCCGATCCAGACATCCATCAACCGCTCAAGGTCCGTTGCAATGACCTCAGACCCCGGCGCCAGCCCAAAGCGGGTGAAGAACACCGGCAACTTGGCTCGGTCTGCGGCACGCACTAGTGCCTGCGATTGCGGGATCCCGACGTAGCGGAAGGACAACGCGTCGGCTGTCGGTAACCCGATACGACCTTCGTGGGCGACCAGGTAGTCGTTCAGGCCCCGCCAGAACGTCTCAGTTATCGGAAAGGCCTGTTTGAGACGCGCCGCTTCCCCCTCGTCCACGTTGAGCACCTCAGCCAAGCGCGGGTAATACGCATGGGCAGCCTGGTTCGCATCCCTTCCCATCCGCTCAGCCGCTAGCACGAGGACCGCGAGAAGGGCGACGACGGGCGGCGGCGCCAGATCAGTCGAGGTCCGCTTGACGCGCGTGCTTGCGAGCCCAAACTCATGTCGGCGCCACATCTGGAACCGCTCTCGGTGGGCATCGAAGCCGTTGCGATCATCGAGGTACAAGGTTTCGCGGACGACCTCGGCGAGCCGCCGCGCTGGGTCGCCCACCACATCTAGTTCGGAGGCGACGGAAGCGAACACCTCAGGCGTGATCTCGAGATACACCGGAACTCCAGCCGACTCCTCCGAGAAAAGGTGGCGTGCGAGAGCCCGGTCCCATCTTTCGTACTCCGCCCAGACGTTCACGTGCGCTCCCCTGAGTCTCGGTAGTGATGATCGCCCGACCGTACCCACAGCAACCGACGCTTGCGCGCGATCGAGAAAGAAAGTAAAGAATGCCTACGCCTGGCGAGATCGGGCTGGTAGAACTCCGGTCGTGGGCGTACTAGAGGTTGACCAGATCGATTCGGCCGGTCGACTCGTGCGTGCCCCCGACTCAAGGCTCTCTCAAAGAGCTCGGGAGCAGCTCCTTTTGGACACCCTCTCCGGGGCCGAGGTGAAGACGATCGCCGGGCTGCGCGTCATCAGCCATCAAGGCCACATCATCATGTCGAAACAGGTGACCCACCTAGGGTTTCCGTGGCCCGAGTTCAAGAAGCGTATCCAGATTCCGCGCAGCTGGATCGATGCTCATAACGAAGCGCTCCGCCAGGGGCTGACGCCGCGATTCATGGGCGTCTACCGATACGGAACTACGACCGTCTTCGTCGACTTCGACCCATCCACATACGTGCTTCGCAAAGCCAACAACTCGGCGGCGCACGTCGCGACGAACGACCTCTTCCAGGCCCAGGTCCACGGCACGTTCACCAGGGTGGACGCCAGGCACAACCGGTTGACGAGCATTCGCGGTGATCGACTCGCTGAGTACCTCGACACGGGCCAAACAGCGCGGGACCCCCACATCGAGACGCTCGACGCCTTCAACAGGGAATTCGTGGACGGGAAGCGCGTCGAGGCACTGCGCGCTGTCAGTGAGATGCACGACGCCGCATGGCCGGATCGGTTCCAGGGTGAGTGGCCGGGCTTCTACTTGGAGTTCCGTCTCCATGCGTTCCTTGGACGAGCAGGAAGCGATCACGTCCGGTTCGTCAAGACGAAGGGAAGGGACGCGTTCGACTACGACTTGGAGTTCATCCGGAAGTCCCACATCGACTTCTTGGGTGACTTGAAGGCCTCCGACTACAAGAAGCCCGAAACTCCAGGCAATGACGCCGACGACATCCGCCGGTGCGTGGAGCAGTACGGGCGCTTCTGGTACGTCATCTACGAGCACAGCACGCGACATGCTCGCGACAACGGCGACGCGGCCACGATCGAGTGGAACGAGTGGAAGCGTTCGGTGGGATACGTGAAGAGGACGGGCTTCGATCCCCTCTCCTATGCCAGAAGGTTCAAGGAGTCCGTCAACTTCTTCCGCGTCAAGATCCTCGAGGTGAACAGTGCCAACTTCGACACGGTGCTCGGCGACTTCACACAGGGCCGGCAGCCCAGCGGGGAGGCCCGAGCCCTCAAAGTGATGATCAAGAAGAGGTACATCGACAACTTCCTGGTCTACTCCTACGAACCCGGCATCGGCCCTGAGGAGGAGAGCAGCCGCGCGGTCCTTTTCTGACTGCGAGCTCTGGACACCAACTCAGGACAGCGCGAGGTCCGGGTTGCTCGGGCTGCTCTTGATGGCCGCAACGAGTCCGGGGGCCTGCTCGCCGATCTCCTCAGCGTGCTTAAGGACGTACTGCCGGAACACGAAGTAGGCCGCACCCACGTTGACGCCGTTGCCCATCTGCTTGTAGGAGGCCCCGTCTTTCTGGGCTACTGAGCCGACCGTCGTGCTGGAGCTTTGCCGGAACTCGAAGGACTCGGGAAGGCCCTGCAGCCGCGCTGTCTCGCGAGGGGTCAGTCGACGCCGATCACCCAGCACTGAAGTCTGGGTGATCGCGACGAGGGCGGGGACGTAATCGGGCCGCTTGCAACGGATGCCCGACGGCCTGAAGTGCATGATGGTGTCGCGGAGTGGCCTGTGGGGGCCGGCTTGCCACTCGAACTTGCGACGAGAAGCCGGGAAGGCGTCCAGCTCGAGTCGGTACTTGTCGAGCAGGTGGGCATGTCGTTCGTAGAACTGCGCGTTCTTCAGCAGGAACGTGCGCTTCCACACCGGATACGGCTCCCCACGAAGGGCGGCAATCTCGATCCGGTCCTCCGCCTCTTCGAGGGTCCGGAACTCGTCCGCCCAGATCGGGAAGCCAGGCAGGCGCTCTCCCGGCCCAAGGTTCCCGGCAACCTCAGTCAGCAACCGGTCCCAGGTGTCGATCCACTTGGACTCGGCGGACTCGAGGAAGTACGAACCAGGGACTTCGTCGTCGGGCTGCAGCGGCAGGTCCCTCTCAAGATCCCACGACTCCTTGCGCCAGTCGGTCTCATAAGTCTTGGGAGTGACGATCGGCTCGTCGAAGTTCTCCTCACGCTCCGCTGCCTCGCGTCCCACGTAGTGGGCGAGGATGAAGACGCGCTCCCGGACCTGGGGCCTGCCGCCCAGTTCGCGTGGCAGCAGGTGCGGGGAGAAGACCGCGGGGCGGTCGGCGGTGCGGTATCCGAGCTGCCGGAGTGTGCGGACGATGGTCGCAAAGGTCTCTTCGTGCCGAGGACCGGCTAGGTTGCGGACGTTCTCGAGCATGACGACAGCGGGGCGTGACTTCTCGTCCTGCAGGATCCGCGCGATGTTCCAGAACAGCGTTCCTCGAGTCTCTGCCATGCCCCGCTGGAACCCGCTCTTCGAGAACGGTTGGCACGGAAAGCCCGCCGCGAGCACGTCAGCGCGCGGGACCAGCACCTCGGGGTCGGTGAGCGGGACGATGTCTCCGCTCACCCGGAACTCCTCGACGCCTTCCGGCAGGCAAGCGCCCCGCTCCCGCAGCGGCCTGAGCCAGTTGTAGTCGTAGACGCGCGCGGCATCCGGGTCGATCTCGCTGGCGAACGCCCACGTCCCGCCAGCGGCGTGCAGGGCCGCGTGGAAGCCGCCGATGCCGGCGAAGAGGTCGGAGAAGGTGAAGGAGGCTTCGCTGTTCGAGCTCACGTTCGAATCCTAGGTCTCGGCGCCGACATCCAAGGGGACCTCGCGCGCCGTGTCGTGGGCGAGGCCGGGCTGCATCGCGCAGCCCGGCCTCGTCATGAGCTAGTCGGATCAGCTGCAGCCGGAGGTGCTGCCGCAGCCCTCGCAGACGTAGCAGGAGCCGGCCGGGCGCATCTTGGTGCCGCAGGTGAAGCACAGCGGGCTGTCGACCGCGGTGCCGGTCAGCTTCTCCATGAGCTCGGCGGAGGTGTGGGCCTGCTTGGCCTCGGTGGCCGGGACCTCGCGCTGGGCGGAGCCGTCGGTGTCCTTGAGGTCGACCGGAGCCTCCTCGACCACGGGGGCGACGTCGACGGTCGGGGCGGCGAGGAGCTCGCTGGCCGAGCCGGTCTCCTCGGCGGGCTCGTAGGAGCCGGTCTCGAGATAGCGCTGGCGCTCCTCGGCCGAGTAGATGCCCAGGGCCTGGCGGGACTCGAAGGGCAGGTAGTCCAGCGCGAGGCGACGGAAGACGTAGTCCATCAGCGACTGGGCCATCCGCACGTCGGCGTCGTCGGTGAGGCCGGCGGGCTCGAAGCGCAGGTTGGTGAACTTCGAGACGTAGGTCTCCAGCGGCACGCCGTACTGCAGGCCGATGCTCACCGCGATCGAGAAGGCGTCCATCACGCCGGCCAGGGTCGAGCCCTGCTTGCCGAGCTTGAGGAAGATCTCGCCGAGCTCGCCGTCGTCGTGGGCACCCGAGGTCATGTAACCCTCGGCGCCGCCGACCGTGAACGAGGTGGTGCGGGAGACCCGCGACTTCGGCAGGCGCTTGCGGGTCGGGGCGTAGACGACCTTCTCCACGACCTTCTCGACGACCTCGGCCTCGGCGGCCGCAGCCGCGTCCGCGGCGTCGGCCGCGTCCTTCTTGGCCTTGCCGCCACCGTCGGACAGCGGCTGGCCGACCTTGCAGTTGTCGCGGTAGATCGCCGTCGCCTTGAGGCCGAGCTTCCAGGACTGGAAGTAGACGTCCTCGATCTCCTCGATGGTGGCGCTCTCGGGGAGGTTGACGGTCTTGGAGATGGCACCGGAGAGGAACGGCTGGCAGGCCGCCATCATCCGCACGTGGCCCATGGGCTTGAGGGCCCGGGCACCCATGGCGGTGTCGAAGATCTCGTAGTGCTCGGTGCGCAGGCCGGGAGCGTCGACGACGTGGCCGTGCTCGGCGATGTAGTCGACGATCGCCTCGATCGACTCCGGCTGGTAGCCCAGCTTCTTCAGCGCCCGCGGGATGGTCTGGTTGACGATCTGCATCGAGCCGCCGCCGACGAGCTTCTTGAACTTCACCAGGGAGAAGTCGGGCTCGATGCCGGTGGTGTCGCAGTCCATCATGAAGCCGATGGTGCCGGTGGGCGCGAGCACCGAGGCCTGGGCGTTGCGGAAGCCGTGCTTCTCCCCCAGCGCGATGACGTCGGCCCACGCCTGGGTGGCGAGCTTGTGGGTGGCGGCGTCGTTGACGTGCAGGGTGCGCACCGAGTCGTTGGCGGCCTGGTGCTTGCGCATGACCCGCTTGTGGGCCTCGGCGTTGCGGGCGTAGCCGTTGTAGGGGCCGACCACGGAGGCGACCTCGGCGGAGCGCTTGTAGGAGACACCGGTCATCAGCGAGGTGATGGTCGCGGCCATGGAGCGACCGCCCTCGGAGTCGTAGCCCAGGCCCATGGCCATGAGCAGCGCGCCGAGGTTGGCGTAGCCGATGCCGAGCTGGCGGTAGTTGCGGGTGGTCTCACCGATCGGCTCGGTCGGGAAGTCCGCGAAGCAGATCGAGATGTCCATCGCGGTGATGATCAGCTCGACGGCCTTCGCGAACAGCGGGGCGTCGAAGGTGTCGTCGTCCTTGAGGAACTTCAGCAGGTTCAGCGAGGCGAGGTTGCACGAGGAGTTGTCCAGCGACATGTACTCCGAGCAGGGGTTGGACGCCGTGATGCGCCCGGTCTCGGGGTTGGTGTGCCAGTCG
>NZ_JASBRN010000079.1 GCF_030149505.1 Nocardioides sp. | reverse complement strand
CCCACCCACACCCCCCCGCCCCCCCCGCGGGGCGCGCCCGGGCTCACCCCCGCCCCCCCCGGGCGCCCCCCCCCCCCCCGGGCCGGGCCCGACGTGCGTCCCGACCCCGACACCGCAGGAGCCCCGCACCCATGTCCCAGGTGCCCCCCGCACGACCGCACCAGAAGCTGACCGAGGACGGTCGGCGGATGCGTGAGGTGCTCAGCTACAGCCGGCGCGGCAGCCGCTTCACCCCGCGCCAGCAGGAGGCCTGGGACGCCCACGCCGAGCGCTGGGTCGTGCCCGACGAGGCGATCGACCAGCCGGGGTTCGACCTGGCCGAGGTCTTCGGCCGGCGTGCACCGCTCGTCGTGGAGATCGGCTGCGGGGTGGGGGAGGCCACCGGCGTGCTGGCGGCAGCGCGGCCCGGGTGCAACGTCCTGGCGCTGGAGGTCTGGCTGCCCGGCGTGGCCGCCTCGCTGGCCGAGGTCGCCGCAGCCGGGGCGGAGAACGTCCGGTTCTGCTCCGTCGACGCCGTCTGGTCGCTGCAGCACCTCGTGCCGGCGGGGGGCCTGGAGGAGCTGTGGACGTTCTTCCCCGACCCCTGGCCCAAGGCGCGGCACCACAAGCGCCGCCTGGTGCAGCCCGACTTCGCCCGGCTCGTGGCCTCGCGGCTGCGTCCGGGGGGCGTCTGGCGCCTCGCGACCGACTGGGCGCCGTACGCTGAGCACATGCAGGCCGTCCTGGACGCCGAGCCCGCCCTGGAGGGCGGGGTCGTCGAGCGGTGGGCCGAGCGGCCCGTCACGAAGTTCGAGCGCAAGGGCCTCGAGGTCGGTCGCGAGATCACCGACCTGCTCTACCGCCGGGTCTGAGCCGGCCCCTGCCCGGGGGTCAGGGTCAGCCGCGCGCGCCCGGCACGTGGGCCGGCAGCGAGCACACCTCGTCGAGCCCGGTGACGCGGTTCAGCCGCCCGAAGGCGATCCACGAGCCCAGGCACATGGTCAGCTCGACCACCTGCCGGTCGTCGTACGCCGCCCGCATCCGCGACCAGAAGTCCTCGTCGAGCCCGTGGTGCTCGGTGGCGAAGCGCTCGGCGTACTCCGCGGCCAGGCGCTCGCGCTCGCCGAGCGCGCTGCTGGTGCGCCACGCGGTGACCTCGTCGAAGAACCCGTCCTCGACCCGCTGGCCGTCCCGCTCGGTGCGGTAGTCGAGGCAGAACAGGCAGCCGTTCACGCGGGCGATGGTCAGGCGGGCCGCCTCGAACTCGCGCAGCGCCAGCGTGGAGTGGGCGTAGACGGCCGCCGAGAACGCGGCGGCCGCGGGCCCGATGCCGGGGACGAGCTCGCCCCAGACGTAGACCAGGGGGTCCTTCCCGTCCGGGACGTCGATGATCACGGGGCCTCCAGGGTCGGGGGTCGCCGCCGAATTTGTCGCGGCGGGCAGCGTCTGCCAAGATAGCCCGGTTGCTCCGGCGGGTCGCCGGGGCGTGCCACACCTTGACTTCTGAATCGTGTCTCCCGCACCACCTGGTGCAGATGCCTCAGTCGTCGCGCGTGCGGCCGCCGTCCTCCGAAGTCTGGGGGAAGCCTTGCAGCGATGCGGGGGGAGACCCGATCAGCCCGATGAACCATCGGGCGCCACCACAGCACACAGCAGCAGGACCCCGGTCCAGCGGCGTGCGCGGACATCTGTCCAGGATGTGCGACACGCCCGACCGCGGGGGTCGGCCGCTGGTGGGGGTGGAGCACAGGGCGGGACCGACTCAAGCCCGAGGACGCCCCGGACACCAGCACGCGGTTGACGAGAAGAAGGACGAGAGAGACCTATGGCGGGACAGAAGATCCGCATCAGGCTCAAGGCCTATGACCACGAGGTGATCGACACCTCGGCGCGCAAGATCGTGGACACCGTCACCCGCACGGGTGCCAAGGTCGCCGGCCCGGTGCCGCTGCCGACCGAGAAGAACGTGTACTGCGTCATCCGCTCGCCCCACAAGTACAAGGACTCCCGCGAGCACTTCGAGATGCGCACCCACAAGCGCCTCATCGACATCATCGACCCCACGCCGAAGACCGTCGACTCGCTCATGCGCCTGGACCTCCCGGCCGGCGTCGACATCGAGATCAAGCTCTGAGGTCAGACGACATGACTTTCGAACGCAACGTGAAGGGCCTGCTGGGCACCAAGCTCGGCATGACCCAGCTCTGGGACGAGAACAACAAGGTCGTCCCCGTGACCGTCGTCGCCGCGGCGACCAACGTGGTCACCCAGGTCCGCACCCCTGAGGTCGACGGCTACAACGCCGTCCAGATCGGGTTCGGCGAGATCGACGGCCGCAAGGTCACCAAGCCGAAGGCGGGTCACTTCGCCAAGGCCGAGGTGACCCCCCGCCGCCACCTGGTCGAGATCCGTACCGCCTCCGCCGCCGACTACTCCGTCGGCCAGGAGCTCGCCGTCGACACCTTCGCCGCCGGCGAGGAGATCGACGTGACGGGCACCAGCAAGGGCAAGGGCTTCGCGGGCACGATGAAGCGCCACGGCTTCGCCGGTGTCTCGGCGTCGCACGGTGCCCACCGCAACCACCGCAAGCCCGGCTCGATCGGCGCCTGCGCGACCCCCGGTCGCGTCTTCAAGGGTGTCCGGATGGCCGGCCGCATGGGTGGCGACACCGTCACCACGCAGAACATCACCGTGCACGCGGTCGACACCGAGAAGGGCCTGATCCTGCTCAAGGGCGCCGTCCCCGGCCCCAAGGGTGGTCTCGTGGTCCTCCGCTCCGCCGCCAAGAAGACCCAGGAGGCCTGAGCATGTCTGCCAAGACCGTCAAGGTCGACCTGCCCGCCGAGATCTTCGACGTCAAGGTCAACATCCCGTTGATCCACCAGGTCGTCGTCGCGCAGCAGGCCGCCGCCCGCCAGGGCACGCACGCCACCAAGACCCGCGGCGAGGTCCGCGGCGGTGGTCGCAAGCCCTACAAGCAGAAGGGCACCGGTCGCGCCCGCCAGGGCTCGACCCGCGCGCCGCAGTTCGCCGGCGGTGGCACCGTCCACGGCCCGCAGCCGCGCAGCTACGACCAGCGCACCCCCAAGAAGATGAAGGTCGCCGCCCTGCGCGGTGCCCTCTCCGACCGGGCGCAGAACGGCCGCATCCACGTCGTGGAGGCCCTGGTCTCGGGTGACAAGCCCTCGACCAAGGCCGGCATCGCCGCGCTGACCGGGCTGAGCGACCGCACGAAGTTCCTCGTGGTCCTCGAGCGCACCGACACCCTCACCTGGCTGTCGCTGCGCAACGCCCCGCAGGTGCACATCGTGGCCGTCGACCAGCTCAACACCTACGACGTGCTCGCCTCCGACGACGTGGTCTTCACCAAGGGCGCGTACGACGTGTTCGTGGGCGCCGGTACCGCCGAGAAGGAGGCCACCAAGTGAGCACCCTGCACAAGGACCACCGCGACGTCCTGATCGCGCCGGTCGTGTCCGAGAAGAGTTACGGCCTCCTCGACGCCAACAAGTACACCTTCATCGTGCGTCCCGACGCCAACAAGACCGAGATCAAGATCGCGGTCGAGAAGGTCTTCGGCGTCAAGGTCACCTCGGTGAACACGCTGAACCGCACCGGCAAGTCCCGCCGCACCAAGTACGGCATGGGCAAGCGCAAGGACACCAAGCGCGCCATCGTGAGCCTCGCCGAGGGTCACCGCATCGACATCTTCGGCCAGGTCGGCTGACCGGGCGAGACGAGGAAACAAGAGCAATGGCTATCCGCAAGTACAAGCCGACCACCCCGGGCCGTCGTGGCTCGTCGGTCGCCGACTTCGTCGAGATCACCCGCACCACGCCGGAGAAGTCCCTGACGGTGCCGCTGCCCAAGAAGGGCGGCCGCAACAACCAGGGCCGGATCACCACCCGTCACCAGGGCGGCGGTCACAAGCGTGCGTACCGGATCATCGACTTCCGTCGCTACGACAAGGACGGCGTCCCCGCGAAGGTCGCCCACATCGAGTACGACCCCAACCGCACGGCGCGCATCGCGCTGCTGCACTACGCCGACGGCGAGAAGCGCTACATCGTGGCGCCGAAGGACCTGACGCAGGGGACGCGCATCGAGTCCGGCCCGCAGGCCGACATCAAGCCCGGCAACAACCTGCCGCTGCGCAACATCCCCGTCGGTACGACGATCCACTGCGTGGAGCTGCGTCCCGGCGGCGGGGCCAAGATGGCCCGCTCGGCGGGCAACAGCGCCCAGCTCGTCGCCCGTGAGGGCTCGCGCGCCACGCTGCGCCTGCCGTCCGGCGAGATGCGCTTCGTCGACGTGCGCTGCCGCGCCACCGTCGGCGAGGTGGGCAACGCCGAGCAGTCCAACATCAACTGGGGCAAGGCCGGCCGCATGCGCTGGAAGGGCAAGCGCCCGACCGTCCGCGGTGTCGTCATGAACCCGGTCGACCACCCGCACGGTGGTGGTGAGGGCAAGACCTCCGGGGGTCGCCACCCGGTCTCGCCCTGGGGCAAGCCCGAGGGCCGCACGCGCAAGCGCAAGGCCTCCGACGCCCAGATCATCCGTCGTCGCAAGTCCGGCAAGGGTAGGAAGTAACCGACATGCCTCGCAGCCTGAAGAAGGGCCCCTTCGTCGACGACCACCTGATGAAGAAGGTGGACGCCGAGAACGAGAAGGGCAGCCACAACGTCATCAAGACGTGGTCGCGCCGCTCGATGATCGTGCCGGCCATGATCGGCCACACGATCGCCGTGCACGACGGTCGCAAGCACGTCCCGGTCTTCGTGTCCGACTCCATGGTCGGCCACAAGCTGGGCGAGTTCGCGCCCACCCGCACCTACAAGGGTCACGTCAAGGAAGACCGGAAGGGACGGCGTCGATGAGCACCACCGACCGAGTGCGCACCAGCGCACGCCGCGAGTCGCTGCTGGGTGACGAGCCCGGCGCCTTCGCGTCCGCCCGCTTCACGCGGATCACGCCCATGAAGGCCCGCCGGGTCGTCGACCTGGTCCGCGGCCTGCCCGTGGGCGAGGCGCACGCGATCTTGTCGTTCGCCCCGCAGGCGGCCGCCGAGACCGTCCTCAAGGTCCTGGAGTCGGCCGTCGCCAACGCCGAGACCACCGAGGGCCTCGACGCCGACGACCTGGTCGTCTCCGTCGCCATGGTGGACGAGGGCCCGACCATGAAGCGCTGGCGTCCCCGCGCCCAGGGTCGCGCCACCCGCATCAACAAGCGGACCAGCCACATCACGCTGGTCGTCCAGCCGGCCGACGTCGTGGCCGCGAAGAAGAAGAACGGGAAGGGTGCCTGATGGGCCAGAAGATCAACCCGAACGGCTTCCGTCTCGGCATCTCCACGGACCACAAGTCCCGCTGGTACGCCGACAAGCTGTACAAGGCGTACGTCGGTGAGGACGTCGCGATCCGCAAGCTGCTCAGCAAGGGCATGGAGCGGGCCGGCATCTCCAAGGTCGAGATCGAGCGGACCCGGGACCGCGTGCGGGTGGACATCCACACCGCGCGTCCGGGCATCGTGATCGGCCGTCGTGGCGCCGAGGCCGACCGCATCCGCGGCGAGCTCGAGAAGCTCACCGGCAAGCAGGTGCAGCTGAACATCCTCGAGGTCAAGAACCCCGAGGTCGACGCGCAGCTGGTCGCCCAGGGCGTCGCCGAGCAGCTCACCGGCCGCGTGCAGTTCCGCCGCGCCATGCGCAAGGCGATGCAGACCACGATGCGCTCGGGTGCCAAGGGCATCCGGATCCAGTGCTCGGGTCGCCTCAACGGCGCCGAGATGTCCCGCACCGAGTTCTACCGCGAGGGCCGCGTGCCCCTGCACACCCTGCGTGCGGACATCGACTACGGCTTCTACGAGGCCAAGACGACCTTCGGCCGCATCGGCGTGAAGGTCTGGATCTACAAGGGTGAGGTCGCCGGCTCCCGTGCCGAGCGCCAGGCTCAGGCCGCCGCCCGCGCCGGTGTCCCCGGCCGCAGCGGTCGTCCGACCCGCGGTGGCGAGCGTCCGAGCCGTGGCTCGCGCGCTGGCGACCGCCCCACCCGTGCCGACCGCGAGCAGACGACCGAGGCCCCGGCCGAGGCTGCTGCTCCCGCCGAGACCCCTTCGGAGGCCTGAGTCATGCTGATGCCCCGTCGCGTCAAGCACCGCAAGCAGCACCACCCCAAGCGGACCGGGATGGCCAAGGGCGGCACCACGCTCGCCTTCGGCGAGTTCGGTATCCAGGCGATCGAGGGTCACTACGTGACCAACCGGCAGATCGAGTCGGCCCGTATCGCCATGACCCGTCACATCAAGCGTGGCGGCAAGGTGTGGATCAACATCTACCCCGACCGTCCGCTGACCAAGAAGCCCGCCGAGACCCGCATGGGTTCGGGCAAGGGCTCGCCGGAGTGGTGGGTCGCCAACGTCAAGCCCGGTCGCGTCATGTTCGAGCTCTCCGGTGTCCCCGAGGACGTCGCCCGCGAGGCCATGCGCCGCGCGATCCACAAGCTCCCCATGAAGTGCCGGTTCGTGTCCCGAGAGGCGGGTGAATTCTGATGGCCAACGGTGTGAAGGCCCACGAGCTCGACGACCTGACCGACGTCGACCTGGAGTCCCGCCTGCGCGAGGCCAAGGAGGAGCTCTTCAACCTCCGCTTCCAGGCGGCCACCGGCCAGCTGGAGAGCCACGGCCGTCTCCGGACGGTCAAGAAGGACATCGCCCGGATCTACACCGTGGTGCGCGAGCGCGAGCTCGGCATCCGGACCGCGCCGGGCTCGAGCGACGAGGACGAGAAGTGAGCGAGACCCAGACCACCGAGCGCAACAGCCGCAAGACCCGCGAGGGTCTCGTGGTGAGCGACAAGATGGACAAGACCGTCGTCGTCACCGTCGAGGACCGCGTCAAGCACGCGCTGTACGGCAAGGTCCTGCGCCGCACGAGCAAGCTCAAGGCGCACGACGAGGCCAACGAGTGCGGCATCGGCGACCGGGTCCTGATCATGGAGACCCGACCCCTGTCGGCCACCAAGCGCTGGCGGGTCGTCGAGATCCTCGAGCGAGCCAAGTGACTCCTCGCCGCGAGGCGAGCCCCACCCCCATGTAGTTCGGCCAGGCTCACCGACCACCGCGTCGGTGAGAACCAGCACGACGACCAGGAGAGAAAATGATTCAGCAGGAGTCGCGGCTCAAGGTCGCCGACAACACCGGTGCGAAGGAGATCCTCTGCATCCGTGTTCTCGGTGGCTCGGGCCGCCGCTACGCCGGGATCGGTGACACCATCGTCGCCACCGTCAAGGACGCCATCCCGGGTGGCAACGTCAAGAAGGGCGACGTCGTCAAGGCCGTCGTCGTGCGCACCGTCAAGGAGCGCCGCCGGCCCGACGGGTCCTACATCCGCTTCGACGAGAACGCGGCCGTGATCCTCAAGAACGACGGCGAGCCGCGGGGCACCCGCATCTTCGGCCCCGTCGGTCGCGAGCTGCGCGACAAGAAGTTCATGAAGATCATCTCGCTGGCGCCGGAGGTGCTCTGAGCCATGGGGAAGAACAGCGTGAACATCAAGAAGGGCGACACCGTCAAGGTCATCGCCGGCAAGGACAAGGGCGCCGAGGGCAAGGTGATCCAGGTGCTCCGTGAGGAGCAGCGGGTGATCGTCGAGGGCGTGAACCGCATCAAGCGGCACACCAAGGTCGTCAACCAGGGCGGTCGCGCCGGCACCACCGGCGGCATCATCACCGCCGAGGCGCCGATCCACGTGTCCAACGTGATGCTGGTCGAGGGCGACGGCGTGACCCGGATCGGCTTCAAGCGCGTGCCGGTCACCAAGCGTCGTCCCGACGGCTCGACCTACGAGGCCGAGCGCAGCGTCCGCATCTCCCGCAAGAGCGGCAAGGAGATCTGAGATGACCGAGACCACCACCGAGACCCCCGCGACCGCGGCCAAGGTCACGCCCCGGCTCAAGACCCGCTACCGCGAGGAGATCATCCCCGCGCTGCAGTCCGAGTTCGACATCAAGAACATCATGCAGGTCCCGGGCCTGACCAAGATCGTGGTCAACATGGGTGTGGGCGAGGCTGCCCGCGACTCCAAGCTGATCGAGGGCGCCGTGCGCGACCTCACCGCGATCACCGGTCAGAAGCCGACCGTGACGAAGGCGCGCAAGTCGATCGCCCAGTTCAAGCTGCGCGAGGGCATGCCCATCGGCGCCCACGTGACGCTGCGCGGCGACCGCATGTGGGAGTTCGCCGACCGGCTGCTCTCCATCGCCCTGCCCCGCATCCGTGACTTCCGCGGCCTCTCGCCCAAGCAGTTCGACGGCCGTGGCAACTACACCTTCGGTCTGACCGAGCAGGTCATGTTCCACGAGATCGACCAGGACAAGATCGACCGCTCGCGCGGCATGGACATCACCGTGGTCACCACCGCGACCAACGACGACCAGGGCCGCGCGCTGCTCAAGCAGCTCGGCTTCCCGTTCAAGGAGAACTGACATGGCGAAGACTTCGCTGAAGGTCAAGGCTGCGCGCAAGCCCAAGTTCGCCGTGCGTGGCTACACCCGCTGCCAGCGCTGCGGCCGGCCCAAGGCCGTCTACCGCAAGTTCGGCCTGTGCCGCATCTGCCTGCGCGAGATGGCCCACCGCGGCGAGCTCCCCGGCGTGACCAAGTCCTCCTGGTAACACCTCACCCACGTTGAAGGTCGCCGCTGCTCCGGCGGGGCGAAACCACTTCGAGAAAGAACCCACCTCATGACGATGACTGACCCGATCGCAGACATGCTGACCCGTCTGCGCAACGCCAACCAGGCGTACCACGACTCGGTGTCGATGCCCTACAGCAAGCTCAAGCAGGGCGTGGCCGACATCCTCCAGCAGGAGGGCTACATCACCTCCTACACCGTGGCGGACCCGGCCGAGGGCGAGGTCGGCAAGACGCTGACCATCACCCTGAAGTACGGCCGCAACCGCGAGCGCTCCATCGCGGGCGTGCGCCGCATCAGCAAGCCCGGCCTGCGGGTCTACGCCAAGCACACCGGTCTTCCCAAGGTGCTCGGCGGCCTGGGCGTCGCGATCATCTCGACGAGCCAGGGCCTGCTGACCGACCGCCAGGCCAACCAGAAGGGCGTGGGTGGGGAAGTCCTCGCCTACGTCTGGTGACGAGAGAGACGAGAGGAGAAAACGCATGTCGCGCATTGGCAAGCTCCCCGTCCCGGTCCCGTCCGGGGTCGACGTCTCCATCGACGGCGCCACGGTGACGGTCAAGGGCCCCAAGGGCACCCTGAGCCACGCTGTCGCCGCCCCGATCGTGGTCGAGAAGGGCGAGGGCGTCCTGGACGTCAAGCGTCCCAACGACGAGCGTGAGTCGAAGTCGCTCCACGGCCTCACCCGCACGCTGGTCAACAACATGGTCGTGGGCGTGACCGAGGGCTACGAGAAGAAGCTCGAGATCGTGGGCGTCGGTTACCGCGTCCTGTCCAAGGGCCCCACCCAGCTGGAGTTCCAGCTCGGCTACAGCCACCCGATCATCTTCGACGCCCCCGAGGGCATCACCTTCGCCGTCGAGGGCCCGACCAAGCTCGGTGTCCAGGGCATCGACAAGCAGCTGGTCGGCGAGGTCGCCGCGAACATCCGCAAGCTCCGCAAGCCCGAGCCCTACAAGGGCAAGGGCGTGCGCTACGCCGGCGAGCACATCCGCCGCAAGGTCGGAAAGGCTGGTAAGTGACCATGGGTATCGCACTGTCGAACCACAAGCACACCGCTACCAAGACCCGGGCGCGCCTGCGCCGCCAGGTCCGTGGTCGCAAGAAGATCCAGGGGACCGCGGAGCGGCCTCGCCTGGTCGTCACCCGCAGCGCCAAGCACATCTCGGTCCAGGTCGTCGACGACCTGGTCGGCAAGACGCTGGCCAGCGCCTCCACCATGGAGGCCGACGTGCGGGCCACGTCCGGCGACAAGACCGCCAAGGCGAAGAAGGTCGGCGAGCTCGTCGCCGAGCGCGCCAAGGCTGCTG
This sequence comes from Nocardioides sp., assembly GCF_030149505.1. Lineage (GTDB taxonomy): Bacteria > Actinomycetota > Actinomycetes > Propionibacteriales > Nocardioidaceae > Nocardioides. The sequence goes on along the minus strand of NZ_JASBRN010000079.1, from coordinate 73,281 downwards.
GTGTCGACGGGGTCGTCTTCGACCGCGCCGGCAACAAGTACCACGGTCGCATCGCGGCCCTGGCCGATGCCGCCCGTGAGGGCGGCCTGACCTTCTGATCGCAGACAGAGCAAGAGAGAAGAGGAAAGTCTCATGAGCGGAGCCCAGCGCGGACAGCGCGGTGGCGAGCGCCGTGGAGGCCGTGACGACCGTCGCGGTGGCCAGGGCGCGGACAAGACCGCCTACATCGAGCGCGTCGTTGCGATCAACCGTGTCGCCAAGGTCGTGAAGGGTGGTCGTCGCTTCAGCTTCACCGCCCTCGTGGTCGTCGGTGACGGTGAGGGTCTGGTCGGCGTCGGCTACGGCAAGGCCAAGGAGGTGCCTGCGGCGATCGCCAAGGGTGTCGAGGAGGCCAAGAAGAACTTCTTCCGCGTCCCGCGGATCCAGGGCACCATCCCTCACCCGGTCCAGGGCGAGAAGGCGGCCGGCGTGGTCATGCTGCGTCCCGCCGCTCCCGGTACCGGTGTGATCGCCGGTGGCCCGGTGCGCGCGGTGCTGGAGTGCGCCGGCATCCACGACATCCTCAGCAAGTCGCTGGGCTCGTCGAACCAGATCAACATCGTCCACGCGACGGTGGAGGCCTTGCGGATGCTCGAGCAGCCCGAGGCCGTCGCCGCCCGTCGTGGTCTCACCGTCGAGCAGGTCACCCCGGCCGCGCTGCTGAAGGCGCGCGCCGAGGTCCCGGCCGGTGTCTCGCAGGAGGTGTCCTCCTGATGGCGCAGCTGAAGATCCAGCAGATGAAGTCCACGATCGGCTGCAAGGCCAACCAGCGCGAGACCGTGCGCACGCTCGGCCTCAAGCGGATCGGCGACGTGGTCGTCAAGGAGGACCGCCCGGAGATCCGCGGCATGGTCCACACCGTCCGTCACCTGGTGACGGTCGAGGAGGTCGAGTGACATGACGCTCAAGCTGCACAACCTGAAGCCGGCTCCCGGCGCCAAGACCGCCAAGACCCGCGTCGGTCGCGGTGAGGGCTCGAAGGGCAAGACCGCCGGCCGTGGTACCAAGGGCACCAAGGCCCGGTACCAGGTGCCGGTCGCCTTCGAGGGTGGCCAGATGCCGATCCACATGCGGCTCCCCAAGCTGAAGGGCTTCAAGAACCCCTTCAAGGTGGAGTTCCAGGTGGTGAACCTCGACAAGATCAGCGCGCTGTTCCCCGAGGGTGGCGCCGTCACCGTCGAGGACCTGGTCGCCAAGGGCGCCGTCCGCAAGAACGAGCTGGTCAAGGTCCTGGGCCAGGGCGAGATCTCGGTCAAGGTCGACGTGACCGCGCACGCCTTCTCCGCCTCCGCGGTCTCCAAGATCGAGGCCGCGGGCGGCTCGACCACCACGGTCTGACCCGACCCACCGGGTACGAGGGCGCGGGTGCACGCCGTAGAGGCGACGCACCCGCGCCCTTGCCGTACCCCCGCTCGACGACCTGCCCGGTAGCCGCCTGTTAGGCTTCCGGAGGCTTTCCGGGCCCGCCCGGGGAGCCACAACTGTGTGGAGAAAGAGGATCTCGTGCTCGGCGCCTTCGCCAACGCTTTCCGGACGCCCGACCTGCGTCGCAAGCTGCTGTTCGTCCTGATGATCATCGTGATCTTCCGGGCCGGCTCGCAGATCCCTGCGCCCGGGGTGAACGTCGCCAACGTGCGCCAGTGCATCGACCTGGCCTCCCAGGGGGAGAACGCCAGCCTCTACAGCCTGGTGAACCTGTTCTCCGGCGGAGCGCTGCTCCAGCTCACGATCTTCGCGCTCGGGATCATGCCGTACATCACCGCGAGCATCATCCTGCAGCTGCTGGTGGTGGTGATCCCGCGGCTGGAGGCCCTCAAGAAGGAGGGCCAGGCCGGCCAGACCAAGATCACCCAGTACACCCGCTACCTCACGCTGGGCCTGGCCCTGCTCCAGGCGACCGGCATCGTGGCCCTGGCCCGCTCGGGCAACCTCCTGCAGTGCAACCTCGACCTGCTGCACTCCAACAGCACCAGCACCTTCCTGGTCATGGTCGTGACCATGACCGCCGGCACCGCGGTGATCATGTGGCTCGGCGAGCTCATCACCGAGCGCGGCGTCGGCAACGGCATGTCGATCCTGATCTTCTGCCAGGTCGTCGCCACCTTCCCGGGCGCGCTCTGGGAGGTCGGCAAGAGCCAGGGCTGGTGGACCTTCGGCGTCGTGCTGGTCATCGGCCTGGTCATCGTCGCGGCCGTCATCTTCATCGAGCAGGCGCAGCGCCGCATCCCGGTGCAGTACGCGCGCCGCATGGTCGGGCGCAAGATGTTCGGCGGCTCCTCGACCTACATCCCGCTCAAGGTGAACCAGGCCGGCATCATCCCGGTGATCTTCGCCAGCTCGCTGCTCTACCTCCCGGCCATGGCCGTGCAGTTCAACCAGAACAGCACCTCGGGCTGGGTCAGCTGGGTCAGCCGCTACTTCGTCACCGGCGACCACCCGCTCTACATGGCCGCCTACTTCGGTCTCATCGTCTTCTTCACCTACTTCTACGTCTCGATCACCTTCAACCCGCACGAGGTGGCCGACAACATGAAGAAGTACGGCGGCTTCATCCCCGGGATCCGGGCGGGCAAGCCGACCGAGGACTACCTGTCCTACGTCCTGTCCCGCATCACCGCTCCTGGCGCGCTCTACCTCGGGCTCATCGCCCTGATCCCGCTCATCGCCCTGGTTCTCATCGACGCGAACCAGAACTTCCCGTTCGGCGGCACGTCCATCCTCATCATGGTCGGCGTGGCCCTGGACACGGTGAAGCAGATCGAGAGCCAGCTCCAGCAGCGCAACTACGAAGGATTCCTCAAGTAATGCGCATGATCTTCATGGGGCCGCCCGGCGCCGGCAAGGGCACCCAGGCGACGGTCGTGGCGGGTCGCTTCGGCATCCCGGCGATCTCGACCGGCGACATCTTCCGCGCCAACGTCTCCGAGGGCACCCCGCTGGGCCTCGAGGCCAAGCGCTACATGGACGCGGGGGAGTACGTCCCCGACTCGGTGACCAACGAGATGGTGCGCCACCGGATCGCCGAGCCCGACGCCGAGCCCGGCTTCCTGCTCGACGGCTACCCGCGCACCCTGGCCCAGGTCGAGGAGCTCGACGGCATGCTCGCGGCCGCGGACCGGTCCCTCGACGTCGTCGTGGTCCTGACCGTCGACGCCGACGAGCTGGTCCAGCGGCTGCTCAAGCGCGCCGAGACCAGCGGCCGCTCCGACGACACCGAGGACGTCATCCGGCACCGCCAGGACGTCTACACCGAGCAGACCGCCCCGCTCATCGACGTCTACCGCGACCGGGGCCTCCTGCTCGAGGTCGACGGCCTCGGCGAGGTCGACGAGGTCTCCGCGCGCATCCTGTCCGCGCTGGACGGCCGCGGCTCGGCCGCATCCTGACGGCGTCGTACCGGATGGGACTGCTCGACCGCGGCCTGGAGATCAAGGACCCCGACCAGGTCCGGATGATGCGTCGCGCCGGGCTGGTCGTGGGGGAGACCCTCGAGCTGCTGCGGGCCGAGGTCCGTGCCGGCATCAGCACCGGTGAGCTCGACGCCATCGCCGAGGACAGCATCCGCTCCCGCGGTGCCACGCCCTCCTTCAAGGGCTACCACGGCTTCCCCGCCTCGATCTGCGCCTCGGTGAACGACGAGGTCGTCCACGGGATCCCCGGAGGCCGGGTGCTGGCCGAGGGCGACGTCGTCTCCATCGACTGCGGCGCGATCGTCGAGGGTTGGCACGGCGACGCCGCCACCACCGTCGCGGTCGGCGAGGTGCCGGACGAGGTCACGCACCTGAGCGAGGTCACCCGCCAGGCCATGTGGCGCGGGATCGCCGCGGCCCGCCGCGGTGGGCGCGTCACCGACATCTCCCACGCGATCGAGAGCCACGTGCGGGCCAGCGGGGAGTTCGGCATCCTCGAGGACTACGTCGGCCACGGCATCGGCTCGGCCATGCACCTGCCGCCCAACGTCCCGAACTACGGCCGGCCCGGGCGCGGTCCGCGGCTGGTGGAGGGCCTGGCGCTGGCGGTGGAGCCGATGGTGACCCTGGGCGGCAAGGAGACCGTGGTCCTGGAGGACGACTGGACCGTCGTCACCTCCGACGGCTCCTGGGCCGCCCACCACGAGCACACCTTCACGCTGACCGCCCACGGCGCGTGGGTGCTCACCGCTCTCGACGGCGGCGAGGCCGAGCTGACGGCGCTCGGCGTGCCCTTCGGGCCCCTGGCAGACTGAGCCCGGAGGCCGGTCGGATTCCTCCCACCCGGCCGGGTCGTGCCAGACTGCCCAGCGGAGGGGAGTATTCCCGTCACGGTGGTGTCGTCACCACGGTCGCCCTGTGCGGCCCGGTGCCACCGGCTCGCTCCGCGGGCGGAAGAGACCTCCGGCCGCTCGCCGTACCCTTCCACGCCTAGGAGTGACCCATGGACGTCTCCGCCCTCGAGTGGAGCATCACGATCGCAGTGACGATCGCGGTGCTCACCTTCGACGTGGTCGTGATCGCCCGCAACCCGCACGAGCCGTCGATGCGCGAGTGCACGATCGCCTTCATCGCCTACATGAGCGCGGCGGCCGTCTTCGGCTTCTGGGTGATGTTCTTCCACGGCGTCGACTACGGCGTGGACTACTTCACCGGCTTCATCGTCGAGAAGAGCCTCTCGGTCGACAACCTCTTCGTCTTCATCGTGCTGATGGCCGCGCTCAAGGTGCCCCGCAAGTACCAGCAGGAGGCCCTCATGGTGGGCATCATCCTGGCGCTGGTCTTCCGCGGCATCTTCATCGCGCTCGGCTACCAGCTGGTCAGCAACTTCAGCTGGGTCTTCTACCTCTTCGGCGCCTTCCTCGTGTACACCGCCGTCGGCCTCGTGCGCAGCTACCGCAAGCACGAGGAGGAGCACCCCGAGGACAACAAGGTCGTGAAGTGGGCTCAGACCCACCTCAACGTCGGTGAGGAGTACCGCGGCCTGAAGCTGTGGTGGAAGGACAACGGCGTCCGGGTCTACTCCCCGATGCTCATCGTCATCCTCGCCCTCGGCGTCACCGACATCCTCTTCGCGCTCGACTCGATCCCGGCGATCTTCGGCATCACCGACGAGCCGTACCTCGTCTTCACCGCCAACGTGTTCGCCCTGATGGGCCTGCGCCAGCTCTACTTCCTCATCGGTGGCCTGCTCAAGCGTCTGGTCTACCTGTCCCTGGGCCTGGCCTTCATCCTCGGCTGGATCGGCGTGAAGCTCTTCATCCACGCCGCCTACAAGGGCGGGCTGATCGACTGGGAGGTCCCGACGCTGTTGAGCCTCGTGGTCATCCTGGTGGCGCTCACCATCACCGCGGTCGCCAGCCTCGCCAAGTCCAAGGGCGCGGACGACGAGGTCGTGGCGACCGACGGCGGCGCCGCCGTCCCGCCGGCCCCGCAGCCGGCCGAGCGCGGCGAGGACTGAGCCCCGGCTCCACCTGTACCGAGATCGCACCGGACCTGCACGGAACACGGCGGGGGCCGCGAGCGTTGTCACCACGATGACCTCCGCAGCCCCCGCCCTGTCCGTCCTCGACCTGGTGCCCGTGCGCACCGACCAGACGAGCGCCGACGCCTTGTCGGCCGGCCTGGCCCTCGCGCAGGTGGCCGACGACCTCGGCTACCGCCGCTACTGGGTCGCCGAGCACCACAACATGCCATCGGTGGCGGCGACCAACCCGCCCGTGCTGATGGGCATGCTCGCCGCTGCCACCCGGCGGATCCGGGTCGGCTCGGGCGGGGTGATGCTGCCCAACCACGCGCCGCTGGTGGTCGCCGAGCAGGTCGCCCTGCTCGAGGCAGCCTTCCCCGGGCGGATCGACCTCGGCATCGGCCGTGCTCCCGGCACCGACCCGGTCACCTCCTACGCGCTGCGCCACGGCGCGGGCGGGGTCAGCGACGAGGCGGTGCAGCACTTCCCGCAGTACGTCCAGGACGTCCTGGCGATGATGGCCCCCGAGGGAGTGCAGGTCTCGGTCGCCGGGCGTACCCAGGCCTTGCGGGCCACGCCCGGCGCCACCTCGGTCGCCGACGTGTGGCTGCTGGGCTCCTCGGACTACTCAGCGAGGCTCGCGGCGCAGCTGGGGCTTCCCTACGTCTTCGCCCATCACTTCTCCGGGCAGGGGACGCTGGAGGCACTCGAGCTCTACCGCAGCAGCTTCCGCCCCTCGGCCCACCTGGACGCCCCGCGCACCTTCCTGACCGTCAACGCCGTGGTCGCGGAGTCCTCGGTCGAGGCGCGCCGACGGGCGCTGCCGAACCAGCTGATGATGCTGGCGCTGCGCACCGGCCAGCCGCTGGGTCCCCAGCTGCTGGTGGAGGAGGCCGAGAAGGTCGAGCTCTCCCCGCAGCAGGACGAGATGCTCGAGCGGATGGCCCAGCGCTGGATCGTCGGCGACCCCGCCGAGGCGGGGGAGCAGCTGGAGCGTCTGGCGACGACGTACGAGGTCGACGAGGTGATGGTGCACCCGGTGGCCGGCGCCCACGTGGGCACGGAGCCGGGGAGCGCGCCCACCCGCGAGGAGACCCTGCGGCTGCTGGCCGATTGGGTCTCGGCGGCGGCGAGGGGCTAGACTCGCCCGTCGGCCCAACGTGGGTCTGTCTCGTGGTGCCTCGCGGCTGCCCGGACGCACCTGGAGGAGCTCCTCGCGGAGCGCTTCCAGCGCGTGCCGGGTGAGGTGCCCGGACGGCTGCACGAGGTCCACCCGCGCTCGGTCCCAGACCTGGCGGGGGAGGTTCGCGGGCCACCCGTGCGACACCCGTCGTGCGGTGCACCAAGGTAGATCGACCGACAACGGATTGTGGAGGACATGCCGAAGAAAGAAGGCGTGATCGAGATCGAGGGCACCGTCGTGGAGGCCCTGCCGAATGCCATGTTCCGCGTCGAGCTGAGCAACGGGCACAAGGTTCTCGCCCACATCAGCGGCAAGATGCGCCAGCACTACATCCGGATCCTCCCCGAGGACCGTGTGGTGGTGGAGCTCTCGCCGTACGACCTCACCCGGGGTCGGATCGTCTACCGGTACAAGTAAGCCGATACCGGAAAGGGCCTCACATGAAGGTCAAGCCCAGCGTCAAGAAGATCTGCGACAAGTGCCAGGTGATCCGTCGCCACGGCCGCGTCATGGTGATCTGCGAGAACCCGCGGCACAAGCAGCGCCAGGGCTGATCACTCCGCCCAGCACCGCTCCTGCAGCACACAACTGAACACACCTACAACGTGATCGCTCAGCCGCCCCCCCGGGGCGGTCAACCACCTCCGGAGCAGACGGCCGGAGCCGGTGTGAGAGCCGGACGCGACACGACCGAGACCGCTGCGTACCACTGAAAGGCCATCGACATGGCACGCCTCGTCGGTGTCGACCTCCCGCGCGACAAGCGCATCGAGATCGCACTCACCTACATCTACGGCATCGGCCGTACCACCGCCCAGAAGCTGCTCGCCGAGACCGGCGTGGACCCCAACACCCGGGTGCACGCCCTCGGCGACGAGGAGCTGGTCAAGCTCCGCGACGCGATCGAGGCCTCCTACAAGATCGAGGGTGACCTCCGTCGCGAGGTCCAGGCCGACATCCGCCGCAAGATCGAGATCGGCAGCTACCAGGGCCGCCGCCACCGCATGGGTCTGCCCGTGCGCGGCCAGCGGACCAAGACCAACGCGCGCACCCGCAAGGGCCCCAAGCGCACGGTTGCCGGCAAGAAGAAGGCGAAGTGACGCCGGCTCCCTCGAGCCGAGCGCCCCGCTGACTTCCGATCAGACTCGACCAGAGACCTCAGGAGAAACGCATGCCTCCCAAGAGCCGCACCGCGGCTGGCGCCAAGAAGGTGCGCCGCAAGGAGAAGAAGAACATCGCTCAGGGCGAAGCCCACATCAAGAGCACGTTCAACAACACCATCGTCACGATCACCGACCCGACCGGTGCGGTGATCTCGTGGGCGTCCGCCGGCACCGTCGGCTTCAAGGGCTCCCGCAAGTCCACCCCGTTCGCCGCGCAGATGGCCGCCGAGGCCGCTGGGCGTCGCGCGATGGAGCACGGCATGAAGAAGATCGACGTCTTCGTCAAGGGCCCCGGCTCCGGTCGTGAGACCGCGATCCGCTCCCTGGGTGCCATCGGCCTCGAGGTCGGCACCATCCAGGACGTCACCCCCACGCCGCACAACGGCTGCCGCCCGCCCAAGCGCCGCCGCGTCTGACGCGCACCGAAGCGAACAGGAGAACTTGAGAGATGGCCCGTTACACCGGCCCCATGACCCGCAAGTCCCGCCGCCTCGGCGTGGACCTCGTCGGCGGCGACGCTGCGTTCGAGCGTCGTCCCTACGCCCCCGGCCAGCACGGCCGTGCGCGCGTGAAGGAGAGCGAGTACCGCTCGCAGCTGCAGGAGAAGCAGAAGGCCCGCTTCACCTACGGCGTGATGGAGAAGCAGTTCTACAACTACTACGCCGAGGCCTCGCGCCGCAGCGGCAAGACGGGTGACAACCTGCTCCAGCTGCTCGAGTGCCGCCTCGACAACGTGGTCTACCGGGCCGGCTTCGCCCGCACCCGCCGCCACGCCCGCCAGCTGGTCAACCACGGCCACTTCCTGGTCAACGGCAAGAAGGTCGACATCCCGTCGTACCAGGTCTCGGCCCACGACATCATCGACGTGCGCGAGAAGTCCCTGGAGATGACCCCGTTCATCGTGGCTCGCGAGACCCACGGCGAGCGGATCGTGCCGGCCTGGCTGCAGGTCCTGCCGAACCGGATGCGCATCCTCGTGCACCAGCTCCCGATCCGTGCCCAGATCGACATCCCGGTCCAGGAGCAGCTGATCGTGGAGTTCTACTCCAAGAAGTGATCTCGTCGGTGCCGCTCCGGATCCACCTCCGGGGCGGCACCGAGATCAGCACCGCCCTGCTCCACCTTCCTTCCACCTCGCAGTTCGGGCCCGTCAAATAGCGGTCGGACCCGGAAAGGAAAGAACAAGTGCTCATCGCACAGCGCCCCACCCTGTCGGAAGAGACCGTCGACGAGTTCCGCTCGCGGTTCGTCATCGAGCCCCTGGAGCCCGGCTTCGGCTACACCCTCGGCAACTCGCTGCGTCGCACCCTGCTCAGCTCGATCCCCGGTGCCTCCGTCACGAGCATCAAGATCGACAACGTCCTGCACGAGTTCTCCACGGTGGAGGGCGTGAAGGAGGACGTCACCGAGATCATCCTCAACCTCAAGGCCCTCGTCGTCTCCTCCGAGCACGACGAGCCGGTCACGATGTACCTGCGCAAGTCCGGTGCCGGTGACGTCACGGCCGCCGACATCGCGCCCCCGGCCGGCGTCGAGGTGCACAACCCCGACCTGAAGATCGCCACCCTGTCCGACAAGGGCAAGCTGGAGATGGAGCTGGTCGTCGAGCGCGGCCGCGGCTACGTCTCGGCCGTCCAGAACAAGGGTGCCGACAACGAGATCGGCCGGATGCCGGTCGACTCGATCTACAGCCCCGTGCTGAAGGTGACCTACAAGGTCGAGGCCACCCGAGTCGAGCAGCGCACCGACTTCGACAAGCTGGTGATCGACGTCGAGACCAAGCCCTCGATCCGTCCCCGCGACGCGCTCGCCTCGGCGGGCAAGACCCTCGTCGAGCTCTTCGGCCTGGCCCGTGAGCTCAACGTCGAGGCCGAGGGCATCGACATCGGCCCCTCGCCCGTCGACGAGCAGCTCGCCGCCGACCTCGCCCTCCCGGTCGAGGACCTGCAGCTGACCGTCCGGTCCTACAACTGCCTCAAGCGCGAGGGCATCCACACCGTGGGTGAGCTCATCGGTCGCTCGGAGCAGGACCTGCTCGACATCCGCAACTTCGGTGCGAAGTCGATCGACGAGGTCAAGGCCAAGCTGGTCGAGATGGGTCTGTCCCTCAAGGACAGCGCGCCCGGCTTCGACCCGCACGCCGCCCTGGCGGCGTACTCCGACGACGAGGACGACGCCTTCGTCGAGGACGAGCAGTACTGAGCGCACCGCTCAACCCACTAGAAGGAACATCTACTCCGGTACCTGGTACGGCCGGGGAGAATCGAGAGAGACATGCCCAAGCCCACCAAGGGTCCCCGCCTCGGCGGTAGCCCCGCCCACCAGAGGCTGATCCTGTCCAACCTGGCCACCCAGCTCTTCGAGCACGGTCGCATCACCACCACCGAGTCGCGTGCCCGTGCGCTGCGCCCGCTGGCGGAGAAGCTGATCACCAAGGCCAAGAAGGGCGACCTGCACCAGCGTCGCGAGGTCCTCAAGACCATCCGTGACAAGGGCGTCGTGCACGTCCTCTTCACCGAGATCGCCCCGACCTTCTCGGAGCGTCCCGGTGGCTACACCCGGATCACCAAGCTCGGCCCCCGCAAGGGCGACAACGCCCCCATGGCCGTCATCGAGCTCGTGACCGAGGCCTACGACCCGAAGCCGGCCCGTGTGAAGACCACGCCCGCCCCGGCCGCCCCCGTCGAGGAGCCGGCTGCCGAGGAGACCGAGGTCGAGGCCCCCGCCGAGGAGACCGAGGCGCCCGAGGCTGCTGCCGAGGAGACCGAGGCCCCCGAGGCCGCCGCGGAGGAGACCGAGGCTCCGGCCGAGGACGCCGACAAGGCCTGATCGACCCCTGCACCACCGCACGACGCCCCGCCCGGGTCACCGGGCGGGGCGTTCGTCGTGTGGGGCGTTCGTCGGGCAGGTGCGGGCCGCACCGAGGTCACCCTGTGCCGGGCGTCGGTCCGTGCGGGCCGGTTCTCGGTGGAGGGTGTGCTGACCGAGCGTGCCGGGTACGAGCAGGTCGAGCACGCCGTCGAGGGCGACACCTTCTGGCTCAAGCGCGGCTGAGCACCGTGCCCCACAGGGGCACACCTCGCGAGGGGCGGCTCAGAGCCGGGCCAGGACCGTCGAGGCGTCCAGGGAGCGTGGCCGCCTGCGCCTCGCGGCCAGGGCCTCCACGTCGCTGAGCACGGCGGCGTTGGCGGGGGTGTCGACGGCGTACCTCGCGCCGAGGCGGACGACCTCGCCGTTCAGGAGGTCCGCCTCGGTGTCGCCCGTGCCGCGCTCGAGGCTCTGCCAGGTCGAGCTCCCGGCCTCGTCGCGTCGGACCAGGGGGCGCAACAGCTCGCCACGGCGGACCCGGTCCTCCTCCTCGCTGACCACGGGGAGTCCGGCGGCTGCGAAGACGGCGACGCCCTCGCGTCGCACCCGGTCGACGAGCTCGTCGGCCTCGGGGCCCTCCCGGTAGGCCGCGTCGACCGCGTTGCCGAGGTTGAGCAGCAGCTTGCGGCGCTTCCAGGCCATGACGTCCTGGCGCGGCACCGAGTCGAACCCCGCGGCGACGAGGTCCGCGGCGACCGCGTGGTCGACGTGGTCGGTGCCACCGGTGGCCAGACCGGGGTCGAGCAGGCCGGGGAGCCCGAGGGAGTGCACCACCACCGAGCCCGGGCGCAGGCTGCTGGCCGGCATCATCACGACCACCCCGTGGACGGTGGCCGGGTCGCGGTGCTCGAGCAGCAGCCGCTCGTTGGCCACGGAGTTCTGCAGGCACAGCACGGGGACGTGCGCAGGGACGTCCGCCAGGGCAGGGAGCACGTCGGGGGTGTGCTGGGACTTCACCGCGAGGACCAGGACGCTCTGCCGGTCCCAGGTCGCCTCGTGCAGCCCGGCCAGCGTGGGCACCGGGACGGCGCGGGTGCGATCGCCCACCGCGAGGTCGAGACCGGCGGTCCGCAAGGCGGCCAGGGTCCTCCCGCGGGCGACGAGCTGCACGTCGCGACCTGCCTCGTGGAGCAGCGCCGCGGTGGCGCCACCGACAGCCCCGGCCCCGACCACGACGTACCTCACCGGCGCCAGGCCTCCTCCAGCAGCCGGGTCGCCTCGTCGAGGCCGAGCCCGAGCCGCCGGGCCTCGGCGGCGTACGTCGTGGCCGCGGCGCGGGCGTCGCCGCTGGTCGCGGCCCCGCTGCTGCGGACGAACGTGCCGCGGCGGCCCTCGGTGACGAGCACGCCGTCGGCCTCCAGCTCCTTGTAGGCCCGGGCGACGGTGCCCGCAGCCACGCCGAGCTGCTCGGCCAGCGCCCGGACCGTCGGCAGCCGGGTGCCGGCGGCCAGGTCGCCCGACGCGGCACGGGACGCCACCTGGCGGCGGAGCTGCTCGAACGGCGGGTCGGCGGAGCCGGGGTCGAGGGGGTGGATCGTCACCCGCGGCACGGTAGGCCATGGGGTCCGGCTGGCCACGGGTCGAGGTGCGGGTCGAGGTGCGGGTCGAGGTGCAGGTCGAGGTGCAGGGACGCGGTGGGGCGCGTGCCGGGACCTCGACGCAGGCCTCGACCCCGGCCACAGGACGCACCTCGACCACGGGAGGGGGCCCGACGTGCTAGACAACCCGCCATGGAACCGGACGTGCTGGTGGTCGGTGAAGCGCTCGTCGACGTGGTGCACGCCGCCGACGGCACGGTCGTGGAGCGGGCCGGCGGCAGCGCGGCCAACGTGGCGGTGGCGCTGGCGAGGCTGGGGCGGCGGGTGCGGTTCGCAACGGCGTACGCCGACGACGAGCGCGGCGCGGTGCTGGCCGACCACCTGGCGCGCGCCGGGGTGGCGCTCGCCGCGGACCCGCACGTCGTGGTGCGCAGCTCCTCGGCGGTGGCGACGATCGGCCCGGACGGCGCGGCGTCCTACGAGTTCGACGTTGACTGGCGCCTGGGACCGGTCCCCGACGAACCGGCGCCGCAGGCCGTGCACGTGTGCTCGCTGGGCGCGGTGCTCGCGCCGGGGGCGGAGGCCGTCCGGGACCTGGTGGAGCGGCTGCGGCCGCGGGCGACGGTGACCTACGACGTCAACGCCCGGCCCTCGATCACGGGCACCGGTGCGGACGTCGTCGCCACGGTGGAGGCGCTCGTCGCGCTGGCCGACGTCGTCAAGGTCAGCGACGAGGACCTCGAGGTGCTGTGGCCCGACCTGGGCGTCGACGCCGCGGCCGACCGGCTGGCCGGCCTGGGGCCTCGCGCGGTCGTGGTGACGCGCGGTGGTGCGGGTGCGACCTGGGTGGAGACGGGCCGTCGGATCAGCGTGGACGCACGGCCGGTCACGGTCGCCGACACGATCGGCGCGGGGGACACCTTCGCCGCGGCGCTGGTCGACGGGCTCTGGACGCACGGCCTGCTGGGTGGACGCGTGGAGGCGCCGGCCGAGTCGGTCGTCCAGGACCTGCTGGCACACGCCGGCCGCGCGGCCGCGGTGACGGTGTCTCGGCCCGGTGCGGACCCGCCGTACCGCCACGAGCTCTGAGCCCCTGCGACCCCGCCTGCGGTGTCACGCGCAGGTGAATTGTCCGTGGGTCGCCCGGCACGGGAGGATGGGCCGGTGCGGCTGCGGATCGACCTCGCCTACGACGGCTCCGGCTTCCACGGGTGGGCTGCCCAGCCGGGGCTGCGGACGGTCCAGGGCGAGGTGGAGCAGGCGCTGGCGGTCGCGCTGCGCCGTCGTACGCCGACGGGCGAGCTGCTGCGAGTGCCCGTCGTCTGCGCGGGTCGCACCGACACCGGGGTGCACGCGCGCGGCCAGGTGCTGCACGTCGACACGACCGCCGAGGAGCTGGCTGCCTCCGCCGGCCGCTCGCCGGAGCCCCCGCTCGAGGCGCTGCAGCGCCGACTGGCCGGCATCCTCCCGGCCGACGTCGTGGTGCGCCGGGTCGTCGAGGCGCCCGCGGGCTTCGACGCACGGTTCTCGGCGACCTGGCGGCGCTACGCCTACCGGGTCGCCGACCGTCCCGGTTCCGTGGACCCGCTGACCCGCTCGCACGTGCTGGCGTGGTCGCGCCCGCTGTCGCTCGACGCGCTCGCCGAGGCATCCGCGCCGCTGGTGGGGCTGCACGACTTCGCGGCGTTCTGCAAGCAGCGCGAGGGCGCGACCACCGTGCGGACCCTGCTCGACCTGTCGTGGACCCGCCGCCCCGACGGCGTGCTCGAGGCGACCGTGCGCGCGGACGCCTTCTGCCACTCGATGGTGCGCGCGCTCGTCGGCTGCCTGCTCGCCGTGGGGGAGGGTCGGCGCCCGGTCGGCTGGCCGGCCGCGGTGCTCGCCTCCGCGAGCCGGTCCCCCGAGGTCACCGTCGCGCCGGCGCACGGGCTGACGCTGGAGGAGGTCGCCTACCCCGACGACGAGGAGCTGGCCGCGCGGGCCGAGCAGACCCGGGCTCGCAGGGCGCCCGTCGCCCCAGCCGCGGAGGAGGACGCGTGAGCGAGGACGAGCACTACTTCACCGCCGACCCGTCGGTGCCCTTCCTGCGCGAGCCGGTCGAGGTGTCGGTGTGGGGTGTCGACCTCCGGCTGGACACAGGGTCGGGGGTCTTCGCCCGTGGTCGGCTCGACTCCGGCACCGCCGTGCTCTTCCGCGAGACCGAGCCACCCGCCTCTGGTCGCGTGCTGGACCTGGGCTGCGGCTACGGCGTCATCGGGCTGGCCGCGGCGCTCGCCTCCCCGGAGGTGAGCGTCACCGCGGTCGACGTCAACGAGCGGGCCGTGCTGCTGGCCCGGGAGAACGCCGCCGCGCTCGGGGTCACCGCGAGGTACGTCGCGGCGGTGCCTGCCGACGTGGACCCCGCGGCGACGTACGACGAGATCTGGTCCAACCCGCCCATCCGGATCGGCAAGGCGGCGCTGCACGAGCTGCTGCTCGCCTGGCTGCCGCGCCTGGCCCCCGACGGGCGGGCGGTCATGGTCGTCGGCAAGAACCTGGGCGCCGACTCGCTGCAGCGGTGGCTCGGGGAGCAGGGGTGGCCGACGACACGGCTGGCCTCGGCGAAGGGGTTCCGGGTGCTGGAGACGCGCCGGGCCGAGTGAGAGCGGGTCGGTCGGTCGGCTGGTCGGTCAGCCGTCAGTCACCTGGTCAGGGCGTGATCGGGTGCGCGAGCAGGTCGGCCGCGACCGGGTCCGCGCTGGTGGTGCGGTGCCAGAGCAGCAGCAGCAGCTCCTCGGCGGGCGCGGCGAGCTCCACGAGGGGAGCGCCGTCGCCCAGGCGGAGCGGATCGGCGTCGACGTCGGTCACCCGCAGCAGGAGCGTCGCGGGGAGCGGCTCCATCCGGGCCAACCGCACCTGGCGGAGGTAGAAGGTCTCCTCGACCTCGAGCACTCCGTCCCAGGCCACGACCGGGTCGATGGCCCACTCGTGGGTGCGACCGGCCGCGGCGAGCACGTCGCGGGTGTGGATGAGCGTCTCGTGGGTCTGTCGTCGGGCCCACCAGCCGACCGTCCCGACCCGGCGGCCGAAGGTCCAGGCGGGGTCGGTGGGCTCGCGCTCGGTCACGGTCTCGAGCAGGTCGCCGGCGTGCCCGGCGTACCACGCAGGCAGGGTGCTGAGGTCGCTCGGTGCCGGCTCGGGGGTGCCCTCGGGGTTCTGCTCGACGATGGCGTGCCGCGCCCACTGGTGGATGCTGCCGACGTGCTCGACCAGGTCGGCCACGCACCACTCCGGGCACGCCGGCACCGCGGCGGTGAGGTCGACCTCGGCGGCGAGCCGGGCGAGGTCGGTCGTGGCGCCGGAGAGCAACGTGTTCCAGTCGAGCATCTCGCCATCCAAGCAGCCCGGGCGCCGGTGCGCCGTGACCCAGCGCACGCAGCTCTGGCGCAGGCCGGTTGCGGCGGCCCCTGCGACCGCGGCGCCTCGTCGTCGCGTCTGCGCCGAGTGAGCGTCGAACGAGGCCCGAGTGAGTGTCGAACCAGCGCCGAGTCAGCGGTGGAGCAGCTCCCCGAAGAGGCGGCAGGTCTCGGTGACGGCGGCGTCGGCGGCGGGGGAGTGGCGACCCATGTCGACGAAGCCGTGGATCAGCCCGGTGAAGCGGCGGTGCTCGACGTGCACCCCGGCCTCGGCGAGGGCGTGGGCGTAGGCGTCGCCGTCGTCGCGGAGCGGGTCGAACTGGGCGGTGACGACCACGGCCGGGGCCAGCCCGGACAGCTCGCCCAACCGGGGCGAGAGACGCGGGTCGGTGGGGTCGACGGCGGAGGCGTCGGGCCCGGCGTACTGCCGGCCGAACCAGGCCATCGTCTCGGCGTCGAGGAAGTAGCCCTCGGCGTTGTCGCGGAAGGACTCGGTGTCGGCGCCCATCTCGGTGACGGGGTAGATCAGCAGCTGGGCGGTCAGCGGGTGCTCGGCGTCGCGCAGGTGCTGGGCGGCCACGGCGGCCAGGTTGCCGCCGGCGGAGTCGCCGGCCACGCCGGTGCGCTCGGAGCCGCCGAGCTCGTCGAGGTGCGCCACCATCCAGTCCGCGGCGGCGAGGGTGTCCTCGACGGCGGCCGGGAACGGGTGCTCGGGCGCGAGGCGGTAGTCGACGGAGACGACCACGGCGCGGGAGTCGCGGGCGATCGTGCGGCAGGCCAGGTCGTGGGTGTCGAGGTCACCGATGACGAAACCGCCGCCGTGCAGGAACAGCACCGTCGGCAGCGGGCCGTCGGCCTCGGGGCGGTAGACCCGTGCCGGTCGCGGGCCGGCGCCGCCGGGGACCTCGCGCTCCTCGACCGAGGCCATCGCCGGGAGCAGCGAGTCGTCTCGCAGGTCGACGGCGAGCGTGCGGAAGCCGGCGCGGGCCTCCTCGGGGGTCTGCTCCCACATCGGCGGCGCACCGGCCGCGGCGAGGAAGGAGAGCAGGGCCCCGGTGGCGGGGTCGAGGTCGGGGTGCAGGTCGGTCACGTGGCCACTGTGCCAGGCCGGCGGTCGCCGCGGTCCGACCCGCGGGGTGGGGCGGACCCGGGGACCGCCCCGGCGTACGACGGTGGCTCGAGGCTCAGGCGGCGCCGAGGCTCTGCTCGACCAGGTCGGCGACCTCCGCGGCGTCCTCGGCCCGGGCGGCCGAGACGCTGATGATGACCAGCTGGTCGCCGACCTCGACGTAGAGCTGCTCGCCGCGCACCTCGAGCCCGCCGGAGGAGACCGTGTACTCCGCGCGCAGGCCCTCCAGGTCGCCCTCGATCTCGGTGATGTCGCCGACCTCGTCGGCGAAGGCCATCAGGTCGGGCCGGATGCCCTCGGGCTCGGGCAGCCCTCCGGAGGGCAGGGGCTGCTCGATGACGTTGACGTTGGTCAGGAAACCGTCCACCGCGCCACCGGGGGCGGCGGCGTAGAGCTCGACGGCATCCATCTGGACGGCGAGCTGCTCCGGGGTCACGCCCAGCCGCTCGGACATCTCCTCGAGCATCGGGTTGGCCTCGGAGCCGACGCGCTCGCCCATCGCCTCCTGGTCGAGGACGGCCCAGTCGTCGGGCAGCTCGAACGTGACCAGGTCGGTGCCGACCTCCTCGCCGCCCTCGACGGTGCTCTCGACCTCCACCCCGTCGACGGGGCTGTCGTCCTCGCCCCCGCAGGCGGTGAGGCCGAGGGGGAGGAGCAGGCAGAGCAGGGGCAGAGCGCGGCGCGCCGAGATCGCGTCATGGGAGGACGGTAGCGCCGCCCCCGGCAAGCGGCGAACCGCCCTCCACGTCGCCGTGGGCCGGTCCTCGCCTGCGGCGCTCCCAGCGACCGACGAGCACCACCACGGCCAGCGCCAGGGCCGCTCCGGCGACGATGTCGACGACGTAGTGCTCGGCGAAGTAGACCAGCGCCAGCGACATCGCCGCGGGGTAGGTCAGCAGCAGCCAGCGCGAGGGGTGCCGCAGCCGCTGCACGCCGTGGATCGCGACGAGGAAGGCGATGCCGGCGTGGAGGGAGGGCATCGCCGCGACCGGGTTGCCCATGCCCTGCAGCACGATGTTGGCGCGGTCCAGGCCGGTGCCGGCCCAGCCCCTGCTGGTGATCCGCTCGACTGCGCCCATGGCGCCGTCCTCCGACGCCATCCACGGCGGCGCCATGGGGTAGACCAGGTAGATCACCAGTGCGGCGTAGTTGATGGCGAGGTAGCGGCGCATCCACGCCCACCAGTGCCCGCGGTCGCGCACCCACAGCACCGCCGCGAGCGTCAGGCCCACGAGGAAGTGCGAGGCGTAGACCGTGGTGAGCAGCCGGTCCCACCACCGCGGAGGCAGGTCACGCGTGCACGGGTCGCCGCACCACGCCTGCTGCAGCACCTCGGTCGGGGTGGCGTCCCACCCGACCAGCCCGGCCAACCAGGTGTCGACGTCGATCGGCATCTGCACGTGGACGGGCAGCCCGAGCTCGTCGACCAGGCCCCGGGTGAACCAGTAGACGACCAGGCCCAGCAGCACCGGCCACCAGTCGCGGGGGAAGCGCAGGTGCCAGGCGCGGGGCGCCTGCACGTCCCAGGCGACGAAGGCGCCCCAGATCCACAGGAAGACCCCGATGGGGTCGTTGGGGATGCCGATGGTGCTCGACCAGGCCACGAGCAGCACGAGGTACGCCGAGACGGCCAGGGTCCGGGCCCGCGCGCCCGTCTCGGGGCGCACGCGGGGACCGGCCTGGCCGTCGGAGGCGCGCTGGGTTCGCTCGGTGGTCCCGGACATGCCGGGAGTCTAGGGACAGGTCTTGGTGGCCGGGTCCCGGTGTCAGCCGACGGCGAGCGGGTCGATCGCGTCGTGCTCGGCCACCGCGTCGGCCAGCGTCACCAGGTGGTGGTCGCCGTCGCCCAGCAGGTGGTCGAGCGCGGTGAGCACAGCGGTGTAGGAACCGACGCTGTACTCCGCGGTCATGCCGATGCCGCCGTGCAGCTGGATCGCCTCCTGGCCGACGTGCCGGGCGGCACGGCTGGCCTGGAGGCCGGCCCGGGCCGCCGCGTCGTGCACGCGCGCCGGGTCACCGGACGAGAGCACCATCGTCGCCCACTGCACGACGCTGGTGGCCAGCTCGAGCGAGACGTACATGTCCGCGGCCCGGAAGGTCAGCGCCTGGAAGGTGTTGAGGGTGACGCCGAACTGCTTGCGGCTGGTGAGGTAGCCGCACGTGGTGCGCAGCGCCACCTCCATCGCGCCGATCGCGGTGTTGGCGGCCATGATCCGACCGAGGTCCTGGATCGTGGCGATGCTGCCCGCCAGGTCGCGCCCGGGCTCGCCCAGCGGGGTCGCCGGGGTCGCGTCGAACCGGACCCGGGCGGCCCGCCCACCGTCGTACGTCGGGTAGCCGGTGCGCTCGCAGGCCTCGCCGTCGACGAGGAAGAGTCCGGTGCCGCCGTCGGGGAGCTTCGCGCTGACGACCAGCTGGTCGGCGCGGGCGCCCTGGACGACCGGCTCCTTGGTGCCGGTCAGCGTCCAGGAGTCGCCGTCCTGCGTCGCCGTGACCGCCGAGGCGGTCGGCGCCCACCGCGAGCCGGGCTCGTCGTGGGCCAGGGCCAGCAGCCGCTCGCCCGAGGCCAGCGCGCCGAGGACCTCCTGGCGCTGGTCGGGGGTGCCGCAGGCCTGCACGAGCCCGCCGGCGAGGACGACCGCGTGCAGGAACGGCTCGGGCGCGATGACCCGGCCGATCTCCTGGCACACGATCGCGACCTCGACCGGGCCGGCCCCCACGCCACCGTCCTCCTCGGCGAAGGGCAGCCCCAGCAGGCCCATCTCGGCCATCTGCGACCAGACCTCCTCGGAGAAGCCCGGGTCGGCCTTGGTGGTCTGGCGGCGCTGCTCGAAGTCGGAGTAGGCCTTGCCCAGCAGGCCGCGCACGGCGTCGCGGAGGGCGTCCTGCTCGTCGTCGTAGCTGAAGTCCATGTCGCGTCGTCCTTCCCCGGCCCTCAGAGGCCCAGGATCGTGCGGCTGATGATCTGGCGCTGCACCTCGTTGGAGCCGCCGTAGATCGAGGCCTTGCGGAAGTTGAGGTACGTCGGGGCGACCCGGCTCGTCCAGTCGGGCAGGCCCTCGCCGCCGTCGCCCTCGAGCGCACCGGCGCCGGAGGCCAGGCTGCCGGGACCGGCGAGGTCGACCAGCAGCTCGCTGACGGCCTGCTGCAGCTCGGTGCCCTTGAGCTTGAGCACGCTCGAGGCGGGGTGCGGCTCGCCGTCGGCGGAGTGCGCGACCACGCGCAGCGCGGTGAGCTCGAGGGCGAGCAGCTCGTTCTCCAGCTCGGCGACGCGGGCGGCGACCAGCGGCTCGGACAGGCGCTCGGGTGCGAGCTTCTTGGCGCGGGCCAGCGCGGCCTTGGTGGCGCCCACGGGGGCCACGCCGACGCGCTCGTTGCCGAGGAGGAACTTGGCCATGGTCCAGCCCTGGCCGGGCTCGCCGACGAGGTTCTCGCCCGGGACGCGGACGTCCTCGAACCACACCTCGTTGACCTCGTGGCCGCCGTCGATCAGCTCGATCGGCCGCACGGTCAGACCCGGGCTCCTCATGTCGATGAGCAGCATCGAGATGCCGGCCTGCTTCTTCACCTCGGGGTCGGTGCGCACGAGGGTGAAGATCCAGTCGCCGTGCTGGCCGAGGGTGGTCCAGGTCTTCTGGCCGTTGACGATCCAGTCGTCACCGTCACGCACCGCACTGGTGCGCAGGCTGGCCAGGTCGGAGCCGGCGTCGGGCTCGGAGAAGCCCTGGCTCCACCAGATCTCGCAGGACTTCGTCTTCGGGAGGAAGCGCTCCTTCATCTCCTGGCTGCCGAAGTGCGCGATGACCGGGCCGATCATGGAGGCGTTGAACGCGAGCGGGACCGGGCAGCCGGCCGCCTGCATCTCCTCGTGGTAGAGGTGCTTCTGGAGCTCGGTCCAGCCGCGACCGCCCCACTCCTCGGGCCAGTGCGGCACGGCGAGGTCGTGGTCGTCGAGCAGCTTCATGCTGCTGGCGATCTCCTCCTTGGTCAGCTCCCTCCCCTCGAGCACCTTGGTGCGGATCTCCTCCGGCACCTTCGTCGTGAAGAACTCCCGCATCTCGGCGCGGAAGGCCTGGTCCTCGGGCGACAGGGCGAGCTGCATGAGGTCACTATGACGCAGGACACCAAGGCCCGCGCCACCCCGTCCGGCGGCCAGGTCACCGTGGCTCGCTGCCCGGCGACGAGTCACGAGACCCGGCCGGGGATAACGAGGTGACCCCCGGCCCCGGGTCGCGGACAATCACCGCTCGTGGGTCACGTGGACGTCGCCGGGGTCAGGTACGAGCTGCCCGACGGGAGGGTGCTGCTGGACGACGTCTCGTTCCGGGTCGGGGAGGGCGCCAAGGTCGCGCTCGTCGGCGCCAACGGCGCCGGCAAGACCACCCTGCTGCGGATCATCACCGGCGACCTGGCGCCGCACGCCGGCGTCGTCACCCGCAGCGGCGGGCTGGGAGTGATGCGCCAGGACGTCAAGGCCGGCCTCGGCGAGGACCCCACCGTCGCGGACCTGCTGCGCAGCGTCGCCCCGCCGCGGGTCCGGGCCGCCGCCGACGAGGTGGACCGGCTCGAGCTCGCCCTCATGGACACCGACGACGAGCCGACCCAGATGCGGTACGCCGAGGCGCTGGCGGAGTACGCCGACGCCGGTGGCTACGACCTCGAGGTCACCTGGGACGTGGTCACCACCGCCGCCCTCGGCACCTCCTACGAGCGGGCGCGCCACCGGTCCCTGTCCACCCTGTCCGGGGGCGAGCAGAAGCGGCTGGTGCTGGAGTCGCTGCTCAGCGGCCCCGACGAGGTGCTGCTGCTCGACGAGCCCGACAACTACCTCGACGTCCCGGGCAAGATCTGGCTCGAGCAGCGGCTGCGCGCCAGCGACAAGACCGTGCTCATGATCAGCCACGACCGCGAGCTCCTCGACAACACCGCGACCCGGGTCGTGACCGTCGAGCTCGGGTTCGCGGGCAACTCCGTGTGGACCCACCCGGGCGGCTTCTCCTCCTACCACCAGGCGCGTCAGGATCGGTTCGCCCGCTTCGAGGAGATGCGCAAGCGCTGGGACGAGGAGCACGCCAAGCTCAAGGCGCTGGTGCTGAGGCTGAAGGTCAAGGCGGAGTTCAACGACGGCATGGCCGCGGCGTACAAGGCGGCGCAGACGCGGCTGCGCAAGTTCGAGGAGGCGGGGCCGCCGACCGAGCAGCCGCGCGAGCAGCAGGTGCAGATGCGGCTCAAGGGCGGGCGCACCGGCAAGCGGGCCGTGGTCTGCGAACAGCTCGAGCTCACCGGGCTGATGCGGCCCTTCGACCTCGAGGTCTGGTACGGCGAGCGGGTGGCCGTGCTGGGCTCCAACGGCTCCGGCAAGTCGCACTTCCTGCGGCTGCTCGCCGCGGGCGGCAGCGACCCCGACGTCGGCAACCGGCCGGTCGGGGAGGACCCGATCGCCCCGGTCGCGCACACCGGTTCGGCGAGGCTGGGTGCCCGGGTGCGGCCGGGCTGGTTCGTCCAGACCCACGACCACCCCGAGCTGGTGGGCCGCACGCTGCTGGAGATCCTGCACCGCGGCGACGGGCACCCTGACGGTCGCCAGGGCATGGGCCGCGAGCAGGCCGCGCGGGTGCTGGACCGCTACGAGCTGGCGGCCTCGGGCGAGCAGACCTTCGAGTCGCTGTCGGGCGGCCAGCAGGCGCGCTTCCAGATCCTGCTGCTGGAGCTGTCGGGGGCGACCCTGCTGCTGCTCGACGAGCCCACCGACAACCTCGACGTGCAGTCGGCCGAGGCGCTCGAGGAGGGGCTGACGGCGTACGAGGGCACGGTGCTGGCGGTGACCCACGACCGGTGGTTCGCGCGCGGCTTCGACCGGTTCCTGGTCTACGGCGCCGACGGCGAGGTCTACGAGTCCGACGGTCCCGTGTGGGACGAAGGGAGGGTGCAGCGTGCCCGGTGAGGTGAGGATCGAGCGGGTCGACGTCCACGACGACGCTGTGCTCGCCGCCTGGCACGGCGTCGCCTGGCGTGCCGACCGACACGATCGCGGTGAGAACGCGACGACCTGGACGCTGCCCGAGCTGACCGCGCAGCTGCGGTCGGGCCGACGGTCGCGGTCGACGACGGCGTACGTCGGCACGGTCGACGGGACCGCCGTCGCCTTCGGGGTCACGGTGCTGCCGATGCTCGACAACACCGCCACCGCCGAGGTCGCCGTCGCGGTCGACCCGCCGGCGCGGCGCCGGGGCCACGGGTCGGCGATGCTCGCGCACCTGCTCGCCGAGGTCGGGGCCCAGCACCGGACGATCGTGCACGCCGAGGTCGACTGGCCGTGGTCGGCCCAGCCGGACGGGGCCGGGACGCCAGGGGTGGAGTTCGCCCGGCGCCACGGGTTCGCGCTGGGCAACCTCGAGGTGATGCGGGTGCTGCGGCTGCCGGTCGCCGACGACGTGCTCGACGACCTGACGCCGGACCTCGGGGACTACACGCTGCGCTCCTGGGTCGGACCCGTGCCCGAGGACCTGCTGCAGGCGTGGGCGGAGATGGACGCCAGCCTCAGCACCGAGGCCCCCACCGGCGACCTCCAGGTCGAGGCGCAGGTGGCCGACACCGCCGCGGTGCGCGAGGGCGAGCAGCTGCTCGTGGCGCAGGGGCGGACGGCGTACCGCGCGGTGGCGCTCGCGCCGGACGGCACGGCCGTGGGCTACACCGAGGTGGTCACGACCGTGCACGAGCCAGGACGGGCCTACCAGTGGGGGACGCTGGTGCACGGAGACCACCGAGGGCACCGGCTCGGGCTCGCGCTCAAGGTCGCGGCGCTGCGGTTGCTGCAGTCCTCCGAGGACCCCGCCGGCCCGGTCGACCACGTGCTGACCTGGAACGCGGAGACCAACGCGCACATGGTCGGCGTCAACGAGCGACTCGGCTTCGTCCCCGTCGAGCGCTGCGGGGTCTTCGAGCGCCGGTCCTAGGCCTCGCCCGGCTCCGGCGCAGCCTCGCGCGATCGGCCCCGCGGGAGACTCCTGCAGCCCTACAGTGAGGGTCCGCCTCGTCGCAGCACCGACGCCGCGGAGCGGTCGGACCGGGAGTGGGCACGGTCGGGCCGGTCACGGGCGGAGGGGGAGGCGTGCGTGACGACGGGCTACGGGTTCACCGGCGCACCCCGACGTGCGCAGGCCTACCTCGTGCTCACCCTGGTCGCGGCCCTGGTGCTCCCGTGGCTGGTGGCCCGGGGGACGGACGGGGACGGCCCGGCCCGGGAGGTGCCGGCCGACTGGGTCGCAGCCCTGGTGCTCGTCGCCGTGTCCGGCCTCAACGTCGAGCTCGGCCGGCGACTGGCCGGCGGCCTGACCCACACCCAGCAGCCGCACAAGGCGCTGTCGGCGTGGGCGTTCACCTGCGCCATGGTGCTGCCGACGTGGTGGCTGCTCGTGGTCGTGCCTCTCACCTACGCGCACGCGCGCTGGCGCGGCCTGCGGGTCCCGCTGTGGAAGTGGGTGGGCTCCGGCGCCCACCTGGTCCTCGCCGGGACGGCCGCGGCGACGGTGCCGTGGCTCGTCGACGGCGGGCTGCCGAACTGGATGGAGGGGATCGGCGGCCGCGGGCTGCTGGTGCTGCTCCTGGCCGTGCTGGTCTTCCTGGTCGTCGAGACCGTGCTGTTCGCCGGGTCGGCTCTGCTCAACCACGCCCCCGACGAGGAGTGGCTGCGCGCGCAGCTGCTCAGCCCGGCGTACCAGCTCACCGAGGCCGGCGTGGTGCTCATCGGCGGGCTGCTGGCAGCGGTGTGGACCGGTGGCGCGTGGTACGTCCTGCTCTTCGTCCCGCTGCACACGCTCCTGCAGCGCGCGGTGCTCGTCGAGCCGCTGCGCGAGAACGCCGCGATGTCGGCCGAGCTGGTGGAGTCCAACCGCCAGCTGCGCGCGGTGAGCGAGTTCAAGAGCGAGCTGATGGGGATGCTGGCCCACGAGGTGGGCAACCCGCTGACCTCGGTGACCGGCTACACCGAGGTCGCCGCCCACGCGCTGGATGAGGGCGACACGGCCACCGCCGAGCGGGCCCTGGGCGTCGTGGGACGCAACGCCGGCCAGATCCGCGAGGTGCTGCACGACATCGTCTCCCTCGTCGAGACCAACCCCGGCGGCCTCAGTGCCCGGCCCGAGCCCACGCTGCTCGCCCCGCGGCTGCGCGCCGCGGCCGCCGCGCAGTCCGAGGGCCACCAGCCCGTCGTCGCCTGCCCTGAGGACCTGCGGGCACTGGTCCAGCCCTCGCACCTGGACCAGGTGCTGGCCAACCTGCTCGGCAACGCCACGAAGTACGCCGGGGGCGCCACCCACCTCTGCGCCACCCCGACGCCCGACGGGCGGGTGGCGGTGGTGGTCGAGGACCGCGGTCCCGGCATCCCCGAGGACTTCCGCGAGCACGTGTTCACCCGCCGCGCCCGGCACCCCGACACCGCCGGCACGGTGCCCGGGCGTGGCCTCGGGCTGCACATCAGCCGGGCGCTGGCGCTGGCCAACGGCGGCGACCTGCGGCTCGCCGGCAGCGAGTCCGGTCGGTCCGGGAGCCGGTTCGAGCTGGTGCTGCAGGCGCCGGCCGGCTGAGCAGCGGGGAAGTGCCACGACCCCGACCACCGGGAGACGGACCGGTGGCCGGGGTCGCGCGGACCGGGACGCGGAGGGAGGGGCCGTGCCCCGGCCGCCCCCGGGGCCGGGCAGCGGCGCCGACCCCGGGAGAAGGGGTGAGGGTCAGGACTCCTCGGCGTCGGAGTCCAGGACGAGGGCGACCGTCTGCTCCTCGCCGTCACGCTCGTAGGTCACCTCGACCTCGTCGCCGGGACGGTAGGAGCGGATGGTCGCCACGAGGGAGTCGGCGCTGGTGATGAGCACGTCGTCGATCCGCGTGATCACGTCGCCCTCCTCGAGGCCCGCGTCCTCTGCGGTGGAGCCCTCGCCGAGGGTGCGCACGAGCGCGCCGTCGGTCACGGGGACCTCGTCGCCGGTGCCGGGCACGCTCGCGCCGACGTCGCTGACCGAGATGCCGAGCCGGGCGTGCGTCGGCGTCTCGCCGGCGATCATCTGCTCCACGATCGGCATCACCTCGTCGATGGGGATGGCGAACCCGAGCCCGATCGAGCCGGCCGACCCGCTGCTGAACGGGCCGCCGGCGCCCGCGGTGCGGATGGAGGAGTTGATCCCCACGACCCGCCCCGCGAGGTCGATCAGCGGGCCACCGGAGTTGCCGGGGTTGATCGCCGCGTCGGTCTGGACCGCGGGGTAGACCGTGGCGTTGCCCTCGGCGTCGCGACCCACGTCGACCGGGCGGTCCAGCGCCGAGACGATGCCGCTGGTGACGGTGGCGTCGAGGCCGAAGGGGCTGCCGATCGCCACCACGTCCTGGCCCACCTGCAGGCCCTCGGAGCTGCCCAGGGTCGCGGGGGTGAGTCCCGAGACGTCCTGGGCCTGGATGACCGCGGTGTCCGTGAGCGGGTCCGAGCCGAGGACCTCCGCGACCGCGTGGCTGCCGTCGGCGAAGTCGATGGAGATCGTGCCGCCGTCCAACGCGGGCTCGACGACGTGTTGGTTGGTGAGGATCGTGCCGTCCTCGCTCAGGATGATGCCGGAGCCGGAGCCGGAGCCGGCCTCCTCGGAGCCGCGGACGTTGAGCCGCACCACGGAGGGCAGCACCGCCTCCGCGGCGGCCTGCACCGAACCGTCGGGAGCGGGCGCGGTGGGAGCGGTGGCGTCGGAGACCTGCGCGGTCCCGGCCGGGGTGACGGTCGTGGACGCGGTGTCCTCGGGACCCCACTCGTCCCACGCGGCCGCGCCGCCGACGCCGGCGGCCGCACCGGCCAGCACCGACGTGGCGACGACGGCGGCGGCCAGGCCGAGGCGGCGCGGGCGCCGGTCGTTCGACGGCGGCACCGGCGCTGCGGCGTACGACGGGGGAGGAGCCTGCCAGATCGGGCCGAGGTCGCGGGTCGGCTCGTGGGACGGGGGCGTGGCGCCGTCCTGGTCGCGGCGCGGGTCCGGGTTCTGTTCCATGTCGACCACTGTGGCCCCGGTGGCTGTGACGAGGCTGAGACGCGGCTGGGCGGGCGAGAAGAATGCGACCGGTCTGCGCCAGCCCTTGAGTGAGCCTGTGACCTCGACCACACTCGCGGCATGACCGCCACCGCGTCCGACCCGCAGACCACCTGGATCGACACCTCCGACGCCCCCGAGCCCCGCTTCGTGGGGGACCGGCTGGCGCACTGGGCCGCCACGACGCCCGACGCCGAGTGCTTCGACTACCTCGGCCGGACCTGGACCTACGCCGAGACCCACGAGCGCGTGCGCCGGCTCACCGGAGCCCTCGCCGCCCTGGGGATCGGTCGCGGCGGGACGGTCTCCTTCCTCGACAAGAACCACCCCGCGTGCGTGGAGCTGAGCCTGGCCGCCGGCGACCTCGGGGCAGCCAACGCGATCATCAACTTCCGCCTGGCCGGCGACGAGATCGACTACGCCCTCAACGACTCCGGCGCGACCGTGCTCGTCGTGGGCACCGAGCTGATGCCGACCATCGAGGCGATCCGCGACCGGCTCACCCACGTCCAGCACGTCATCGAGGTGACCCCCGAGGGCGGCGACTCCGATCCCTACGAGCAGCTGCTCGCCGGCGCCGAGCCGATGGAGCGCCCGGCCGACGTCTCACCCGAGGACACCTGCCTGGTCATGTACTCCTCCGGCACGACCGGACGGCCCAAGGGCGTCATGCTCAGCCACCGCAACATGGTCAGCCACACGATCAACGCCCACGACGGCTGGGGCTTCGAGCCCGGCGACAAGTCGATGGTCGCGATGCCGCTCTTCCACGTCGGCGGCTCCTCCTACGTGCTGTTCGGTCTGCACGACGGCGTCCCCAGCGTCATGACCCGCGACCCCGACGGGATGTCGCTGGCCGGGGCGATCATGGCCGGCGCCAACCGGACGTTCCTGGTGCCGGCCGTGCTCGCGCAGGTGCTGCAGTCCGGCCCGGACGCGGTGAAGCTCTTCGGTGCGCTGAAGACCTACACCTACGGCGCCGCGCCGATGCCGCCCCCGCTGCTGCGCGCGGCCATGGAGGCCTGGCCCGACACCGACTTCATGCAGGTCTACGGCCTCACCGAGGTCGCCGGGGTCGTCACCCACCTCATGCCCGACGAGCACCGCACCGCCATTCCCGAGGGGCACCCCGAGCGGCTGGTCTCCGCGGGTCGCGCCGTCCCGGGCGTCGAGATCCGGATCGTCGACCCGGGCACGCTGGAGGACGTCGCCACCGGCGAGCCGGGGGAGGTCTGGCTGCGCACGCCGCAGATGTTCCAGGGCTACCTCAACAAGCCCGAGGCCACCGCGGAGGTCATCACCTCCGACGGCTGGTTCCGCTCCGGCGACCTGGGCCGCCTCGACGCCGACGGCTTCCTCTACGTCGAGGACCGGCTCAAGGACATGATCATCAGCGGCGGCGAGAACATCTACAGCCCCGAGGTCGAGCGGGTCCTGGCCGAGCACCCGGCGGTCATGGAGGTCGCGATCATCGGCGTCCCCGACGACACCTGGGGGGAGTCGGTGAAGGCGGTCGTCTCCTTCCACGAGGGTCGGAGCGCCACCGAGCAGGAGCTCATCGACTACTGCCGCGAGCACCTCGCGCACTACAAGTGCCCGCGCAGCATCGACGTGCTCGAGATGCTGCCCCGCAACCCGACGGGCAAGATCCTCAAGCGGGACCTGCGCCAGCCCTACTGGGACGGGCGGGACCGCCAGGTCAACTGAGCCCTTGACGCCTCGCCGCGCGGTGACGGAGCGTGCTGCCGTGGAACGCCTGCCGCACGAGAACGTGGCGACCGTCCTGGTCGACCCGGCGGTGCTGCACGACCTCGAGCTGCACCTGATGACCCTCGACCTGCGGCTGTGGCCGGTCGCGACCGCACCCATCTGCGCCGACGGGGCGCGGCAGGCCTTCCAGGTGCGACGGCGGATGCTGATGGCCCGGCGCGGGGCCTGGGACCTCGCCGCGGACTGGACCCCGGTCTGGATCTCCTTCGGCGACTCCTGGCGCACCGGGGAGGAGCCGCTGCCCTGGGCCGCGCACCAGGTGCTGTGGCGCACGCTCGAGGGGTACGCCGCGCACGTCCGCTACCGCCGGGCCCTCGGTGGGGTCCCGTGGCTGTCGGTGCCGACCGAGCGGAGTGCGTGAGCCGGGTGCGGGCGCGGGTGGCCGGGTCCCGTCACGGGTGCCCGGGTGCCGGCGGTGGCCTGGGGCGCGGGTCGGTGAGGTCCATCGGCGCCCCGCTGAACCTCACGCGCGGCGCCTGACATCCTGGCGCCATGCGCTTCACCGAGCACGAACTGACCCGGGCGATGGAGGCGGCGGCGAAGTCGGTGCTCGCCGTGCGCCGGTCGAACCGCAGGCGCGACGTCGAGCAGGTGTGGGCCGGCATGACCCGCTACCAGCGCTACCAGCTGCTCGACTCCCTCGGCGACCAGGTGCTGCCCGTGCTGGTCGCGCTCCCGGACGTCGAGGTCGCCCCGGGGACCCGCCCGAGCTGGACCGACGCCGAGGTCGAGCAGGTGGTCCGCGAGCGGCTGGACGCCACCCCGGGGGGACGGTTGCGGCGGGCGGTCGTGCTGAAGGCGCGGGTCGCCCTCGTGCAGGCGGCACTCGCCGGCGTACCCCCTCGGCAGGACCCGGACGCACTCGTCGTCCCCGACCACCTCTGAGCCCGCTCCGCGGGTCGAGGTGTGACTCGAGGTGCGACTCGAGGCCCGAGGACGCGCAGGGGCGCGTCACGGCACCACGACGCGCACCTCGACCCGCACCTCGACTCCGGGGACCCTCCCCGGACGCTCAGACCGGCAGCCCGAGCCCCCGCAGGTCCGTGCGCAGGGTCGCGGCGTCGGTGAACACCAGCCCGTGGAGACCGCAGGCGACGGCCGCCTCGACGTTGCTCGCGCGGTCGTCGACGAAGACCAGCTCCTGGGGCGGCAGGCCCGCCCGCTCGATCGCGAGGGCGTACGCCGCGGGGTCGGGCTTGGCGACGCCCTCGGTGCCCGAGACGACGACCGGGTCGAGCAGGGCCAGCTCGGGGAAGAGCCGCGGGGCGTGGGCGTGGTAGAGCTCGTCGGACCAGTTGGTCAGCCCGACCTGGCGCACGCCGGCGGCGTGCAGCTCGTGCAGCAGCGCGGCCGTGCCCGGCACCGGGCCGAGCAGCGAGGCGGGGAAGTGCTCGCGGTAGGCGCGACCGGCGGCAGCCCAGCGCGGGTGCTCGCGCTCCAGCCAGGCCTGGGCGTCGTCCCAGGAGTCGCCGGAGTCGGGGCCGTGGTTCCAGACCATGAAGTCGATCGACGCGAGGAACTCGCGTGCCTCGTCCTCACCGACGCCCGCCGCGATCGCGGGGAGGGGGTCCCAGTCGACGATCACGTTCCCGAGGTCCCACACGACCCCCCGCACAGACGGGACGACCCCGGACGCAGCGTCCGGGGTCGTGCCGAGTGGTGCGTGGTCCGTCATGCCCACCGGACGTCGCGGGGCGTGAACTCCAGCCCGCGGTCACCGGTGTAGATCTGCTTCGGACGGGCGATCTTCTGCTCCTTGTCCTGGGTCAGCTCCAGCCACTGCGCCAGCCAGCCCGGGGTGCGGCCGATGGCGAAGAGGACCGTGAACATCTCCGGCGGGAACTGGAAGGCCTCGTAGATCAGCCCGGAGTAGAAGTCGACGTTGGGGTAGAGCTTGCGCTGGACGAAGTACTCGTCCTCGAGCGCGATCTTCTCCAGCTCCTGGGCGATCTCGAGCAGCGGGTTGACCCCGGTGACCTCGAAGACGTCGTCGCAGGCCTTCTTGATGATCTTGGCGCGCGGGTCGTAGTTCTTGTAGACGCGGTGGCCGAAGCCCATGAGCCGCTCGTTGCCGTTCTTCACGCCCTCGATGAAGGCGGGGATCTCCGACTTGCTGCCGATGCGGCGCAGCATCCGCAGCACCGCCTCGTTGGCGCCACCGTGCAGCGGGCCGTAGAGCGCGCCGATGCCGGCGGCGACCGCGGAGTAGGGGTCGACCTGCGAGGAGCCCACCGAGCGCACCGCGTTGGTGGAGCAGTTCTGCTCGTGGTCGGCGTGCAGGATGAACAGCGTGTCCAGGGCCTTGACGAGGCGCTCGTCGGCCTCGTACTTGCTCTCGCTCATCTTGAAGAGCATGGACAGGAAGTTGGCGGTGTAGGAGAGCTCGTTGTCGGGGTAGACGAACGGCTTGCCCTGCGCGTGCCGGAAGGACCAGGCGCCCAGCGTCGGCATCTTGGCGATCATCCGGACGATCTGCATCTGCCGGTTCTCGGCGTCCTGGATCATCGAGGCCTCGGGGTAGAACGTCGAGAGGGCCCCCACCGACGCCATCAGCATCCCCATCGGGTGCGCGTCGTAGCGGAAGCCCTCCATGAACCCCTTCACGTTCTCGTGGACGAACGTGTGGAAGGTGATCTCGTGCTCCCACTGCTCATACTCCGCCTTCGTGGGGAGCGCGCCGTGGATGAGCAGGTAGGCCACCTCGAGGAAGGTCGATCCCTCGGCGAGCTGCTCGATGGGGTACCCCCGGTACTCCAGGATCCCCTTCTCCCCGTCGATGTAGGTCACGGAGGAGCGGCAGGAGGCGGTGTTGACGAAGCCGGGGTCGTAGACGGCCAGACCGGGCTCGTCGTCACCGGCCTTGATCTTCCCGAGGTCGGCGGCCTTGATGGTGCCGTCGGCGATCGGGACGTCGTACTCCTGTCCGGTGCGGTTGTCACGGACTGTCAGAGATTCGGTCACGCCGATCGACTCTAGTCCGCGATGGGCGGCGCCGGGAACCGGGTGTCCCACGGACCGGCTCCCGCGCCCGCGTGCACCGGCGCCCCGGCGTACGGTCCGACGGTCGCCGGCGCCCGCCTCGCGTTTTGGCGTACGCCGCAGCAGAGCCCTAGTCTTGCCTGTCGCGACTCCTGCCGCGCGCCGTGCCTCGTGCCGGTGTGCAGATCTGGACGTGAGCCGCACCCGGCCTCCCCGTGAGGAGCGGCCGGGTGGGTCGGTGCGAACCAGGCCGTGTTCGTCAGGAGCCGCAGCAGCACCACCCCGACCGGGCACCCCCGGTCGGGACCGACGAACGAACAGGTAGTACTGCCGTGCGCACCTACAGCCCCAAGCCCGCTGACGTCCAGCGCGAGTGGCTCGTCATCGACGCGACCGACGTCGTGCTCGGTCGCCTCGCCACCCACACCGCGAACCTCCTGCGTGGCAAGCACAAGCCGACCTTCGCCCCCCACATGGACATGGGCGACTTCGTGATCATCATCAACGCGGAGAAGGTCTCGCTCTCCGGCTCCAAGCCGACCAAGAAGATGGCCTACCGCCACTCCGGCTTCCCGGGCGGCCTCTCGCAGACGCCCTACGGCGAGCTGCTGGAGAAGGACGCCCGCCAGGTCGTCGAGCGCGCCGTGTGGGGCATGCTCCCCAAGAACAAGCTGGGTCGCCAGATCATCAAGAAGCTCAAGGTCTACTCGGGCCCCGCGCACCCGCACTCCGCCCAGCAGGCCACCCCGTTCGAGATCAGCCAGATCTCCCAGTAATCGACGACGAGAACAAGGACATAGACATGGCTGACTCCGCCACCACCGAGACCACCGAGGTCGAGGAGACCTACACCACCGACGAGCAGGGCATCGCCTACTCCTCGGAGTCCGCGCCCAGCGCCGACTTCGAGGCCCGCCCCGCCACGATCGCCCCCGCCGCGGCCACCGGCCGCCGCAAGGAGGCCGTCGCCCGCGTCCGGATCGTCCCCGGCACCGGCGTGTGGACGATCAACGGTCGCACCCTCGACTCCTACTTCCCCAACAAGCTGCACCAGCAGGTCGTGAACGAGCCGTTCGCGCAGCTGCAGCTCGAGGGTCGCTTCGACGTCATCGCCCGCATCCACGGCGGCGGCATCACCGGCCAGGCCGGCGCGCTGCGCCTCGGCGTGGCCCGCTGCCTCAACGCCGTCGACGTCGAGGCCAACCGCCCGACGCTGAAGAAGGCCGGGCTGCTGACCCGCGACGCGCGCGTCATCGAGCGCAAGAAGGCCGGTCTGAAGAAGGCCCGCAAGGCGCCTCAGTTCTCCAAGCGCTGATCCGGTCGTCTCTCACGTGGGACGACTCTTCGGCACGGACGGGGTCCGCGGTCTCGCCAATGGCGACCTGACCGCGGACCTCGCTCTGCATCTGGGCGAGGCCGCTGCGCGCGTGCTGGTCGGGGGCACCGCCCCGGGCCGGCGCCCGCTCGCGGTGGTCGGCCGCGACACCCGCATCTCCGGGCAGTTCCTCGAGCACGCGGTCGTCGCCGGCCTGGCCTCCGCCGGTGTCGACGTGCTGCGCCTGCGGGTCGTCCCGACCCCGGGCGTGGCCTACCTGACCGACCGGTTGCAGGCCGACCTCGGAGTGGTCATCTCCGCCAGCCACAACCCGATGCCCGACAACGGCATCAAGCTGCTGGGCCGAGGCGGGCACAAGCTCGACGACGCGGTCGAGGCCGCCATCGAGGAGGCGATGGACACCCCGGTCGCACTGCCCACCGGGGCCGACGTGGGGCGTGTGACGCCGTACGCCTCCACCGTGGCCGACTACTCCGCGCACCTCGTGGAGTCCCTCGACGGGCTGCGCCTGGACGGGCTGACCGTGGTGCTCGACTGCGCCCACGGTGCGGCCCACGAGGTCGGGCCGCGCGCCCTGGCCGCCGCCGGTGCGACCGTCATCCCGATCGGGGACCGTCCCGACGGGCTCAACATCAACTCCGGCTGCGGTTCCACCGACCTGCGCGCGCTGCGCCAGGCCGTGCTCGAGCACGGTGCCGACGCCGGTTTCGCGGTCGACGGCGACGCCGACCGCTGCCTGGCCGTGGACCACACCGGCCTCACCGTCGACGGCGACCAGCTGCTGGCGCTGCTGGCCGTCGCGCTCAAGGACCGCGGGCGGTTGCACGAGGACACCCTCGTCGTCACCGTCATGAGCAACCTCGGGCTCCACCACGCCATGCGTGACGCAGGGATCCGCGTGCAGCAGACCGCCGTGGGCGACCGGTACGTCCTCGAGGCGATGCGCTCCGGTGGCTGGTCCATCGGCGGTGAGCAGTCCGGACACGTGATCCTCGGCGACCACGCCACGACCGGTGACGGCTTGCTGACGGCGCTGCAGGTGATGGCGCGGATGAAGCGGACCGGTCGCAGCCTGCGCGAGCTCGCCGAGCCAGTGGTCCGGCTGCCCCAGGTCCTCGTCAACGTCCCCGGCGTCGACCGCGGGCGCACCGACGACGAGGTGTTGCTGGCGGCGGTCGCCGCGGCCGAGGAGGCGCTCGGTGACTCCGGCCGGGTGCTGCTGCGGGCGTCGGGCACCGAGCCGCTGGTGCGGGTCATGGTCGAGGCGCCGACCCAGCCGGAGGCGCAGCGGGTCGCCGACGGGCTCGCCGACGTGGTGCGGGAGCGGCTGGCGCTCTGAGGGCTGGTCGAGCAGGCGTCGTCGAGACCCGGCGAACTGCGTGTGGTTGTCGACCACAGGCACCTCCCGCGGTCTCGACACGCGGGTCACGGCTTCGCAGGCTCAGCCGTGCCGCTCGCTCGACCACCATCATCGGGTCCGCTGACGCGTCCCCGATACGGTCGGGGGCATGGATGCCCCCGTCCTGGCCGTCGAGGCCCTCGGCAAGTCGTTCGGACCGGTCCGCGCCGTGGACGACCTCACCTTCGAGGTCCAGCCCGGCCGCGTGACCGGCTTCCTGGGCCCCAACGGGTCCGGCAAGACCACGACCCTGCGGATGCTCCTCGGGCTCGTGCGGCCCACCGACGGCCGCGCGCTGGTGGGCGGTCGGCCCTACGACGCGCACCCGGTCCCCGGGGCGCTCGTCGGTGCAGCGCTCGAGGCGACCGGCTTCCACCCCGGTCGGACCGGGCTGGGCCACCTGACGGCGTACGCGCCCCAGGTGGGGGTGGACCGTCAGCGCTGCCGCGAGGTGCTGGAGCTCGTGGGCCTGGGGCCCGCCGGTGACCGGAAGGTCGGGGGCTACTCCCTGGGCATGCGGCAGCGGCTCGGTCTGGCCACGGCGCTGCTCGCCGACCCGCCGGCGCTGCTGCTCGACGAGCCCGCCAACGGGCTCGACCCCGAGGGGATCGTCTGGCTGCGCGGCTTCCTGCGGCACCTGGCGGCCGAGGGCCGCACCGTCCTGGTCTCCAGCCACGTCCTGGCCGAGGTGCAGCACACCGTCGACGACGTCGTGGTGATCGCCAAGGGGCGGCTCGTGCACGCCTCCTCGCTGGCCGAGCTGGCCGCGCTCGCGGGGGTCAGCACGTACGTCGAGACGCCCGACCCGGCCGCGCTCTCCGCCCTGTGCGCCGAGCGGGGGTGGGTCTCCGCTCCGCGCGACCGCGGCACGCAGGTCGACGACGTCGACGCCGCGACCGTCGGTGCCGCCGCACATGCCGCCGGCCTGGAGCTGCACCAGCTGACCACCAGGGGAGCCGACCTCGAGGACGTCTTCCTGCGACTGACCGGAGCCGCCTCGTGAGCCGCACCGCCCCCACCCCGAACAGGTTCGGCGTCGCGCTGCTCGCCGAGTGGCGCAAGCTGACCAGCACCGCGCTGTGGTGGGTCCTCGGCCTCGGGATGGCCGCCTACCTCGCCTTCATGGGCGCGGTGCTGGCGTTCACCTTCGCCGCCGCGCCACCGAGCCCCGACACCCCCGCGATCACCGGGGTCGACGCGGCGCTCGCCGTGCTCGGCACGCTCAACGCGATCGGGTACGTCTTCCCGCTGCTCGTGGGCACCCTGCTGGTGACGACCGAGGTGCGGCACCGCACGCTCACCCAGTCGCTGCTCGTCGAACCCCGACGCGGCGTCCTGCTCGGCGCCAAGCTCGTCGTCGCGGCCTCGGTCGGCCTGCTGTACGGCGTGCTCGGCGTCGTGGGCCTGCTGGCCACCTCCGCCCCGGTCCTCGAACTGGCCGGCGACGGCATCTTCCTCACCGACCCCGCGGTCCTGCGCGTCCTCGGCCTCGGGATCCTCGTCACCGGCCTGTGGGCCGTCCTCGGCGCGGCCTTCGGCGCCGTGGTCCCCAACCAGGTCGCGGCGATCGTCGCGGTGCTGGCCTTCACCCAGTTTGTCGAGCCGATCGCCCGGCTGGGGCTCGCGGCCGTCGACTCCCTCTCCGGCGTCGCGGCCTTCCTCCCCGGTGCCGCCGCCGACTCCGTCGTCGGGGCCTCGCTCTTCGGCGAGATCAGCGGCGGCGGGGGCGACCTACTGCCGGGCTGGGCGGGCGCCCTCGTGCTCCTCGCGTACGCCGCCGTCCTCACCGTCGTCGGGCGCTACACCACGTTCGCGCGGGACGTGGCCTGACCCGACTCCTGCCACTCCCTGACCGGCCGGGGCTCGCTCACTCGGCGCTGGTTCTTGGGTGACTCGGCGCTGCTTCGAGTGGGAGCTCGTGCCTGTGGAGGGAGTCCGGCGGACGTCGGTGACCTGGCGTAGAACCGTCCCATGACCTCGGAGCCCCTGCGACTGCTCGTGTGGTGCCTGGTCGCCGTGACGGCGGTGCTGCTGGTCCTCACCTCGGTGACGCTGGTGGGGCAGGCGCGCGAGCGTGCCGCGGCGACCTCCGCAGAGGCGGGGCCGGTGTTCGAGCGGCACGGGGTGCGGCTCCGGCTCCCGGCGCCGGCCGAGGTGCTTTCGGCGCGGGAGCGGCTGTTCTACGCCGACCTCGACGGCGGCACGGCTGCCGCGGTGCGGGGAGCGGCGCTGCTGGTGCCCGGAGCCTGCCCCGAGGTGCCCGGTTCGTCGCGGGGCTTCGTCGGCGTGGTCCGGTCGGGCGGCACCAGTGCCACCGCGCACGACCTGCAGGTGGCGGCGTGGTCCGCGGGGCTCGGGGCGGCGGTGGGGGAGCACCCGCAGGAGGTCGAGCTCCCGGACGCGCGGGGGCGGCGTACCGACCTCGTCGCGGAGGTGCGGATCGACGGGCCCTGCCAGCCCGAGCGGGTCCGCGCCAGCCTGCTCACGCTGCTGGCGGACGGTCGACCGGCCACGGTGGTGCTGGTGCGTGACGTCGGCCCGTCGGATGCCCTGGACGAGGCGACCGCCGAGCTGCTCCTGGCGACGGCGGCGGCAGGGGAGGCGAGGTGAGCAGTATCAGAGCTTGCGCAGCCGCACGTAGCGCACCGAGTGGTCGCGGTCCTTGCGCAGCACGAGCGTCGCCCGGGAGCGCGTCGGCAGCACGTTGTCGGTGAGGTTGGGCCCGTTGATCGTGTCCCAGATGCGCTGCGCCTCGGCGACGGCCTCGTCGAGGTCGAGGTCGCCGTACTTCGCGAAGTAGGAGCCGGGGTCGCGGAAGGCGGTCTCCCGCAGGCGCAGGAAGCGCTCGACGTACCACTGGCGGATGTGGCTGGTGCCTGCGTCGACGAAGACGGAGAAGTCGAAGAAGTCGCTGACGGCCAGGCCGGTGCGGCCGTCCTCGCGCACGCGGGCGGGCTGGAGGACGTTGAGCCCCTCGATGATGACGATGTCGGGCCGCTTGATGACGATCTTCTCGTCGGGGACGACGTCGTAGACGAGGTGGGAGTACGTCGGTGCCTCGATCTCGTCCTTGCCCGACTTGATGTCGACGACGAAGCGCAGCAGCGCGCGGCGGTCGTAGGACTCCGGGAAGCCCTTGCGCTGCAGCAGGCCGCGGCGCTCGAGCTCGGCGTTCGGGTAGAGGAAGCCGTCGGTGGTGACCAGCGCGACGTTGGGGTGCTCGGGCCAGTGGGCCAGCATCTGCTGCAGCACGCGCGCGGTCGTGGACTTGCCGACCGCCACGGAGCCGGCCAGCCCGATGACGAAGGGCGTGCGCGGGGGCGTCGGACGCTGGAGGAACTCCTCCTGCTCGCGGTGCAACCGGCCCGCGGAGCCGACGTACATCGACAGCAGCCGGGAGAGCGGGAGGTAGACCTCCTGGACCTCCTCGATGTCCAGCGAGTCCCCGAGGCCCTGCAGCGCGTTGACCTCGTCGGCGGTGAGCGGGCTCTCGGTCTCCGCCGCGAGGGCGGCCCAGGCGTCGCGCTCGAGCTCGATGAAGGGTGAGGACTCCCGCCCGGTGTCGTCGTGGCCCTGGTGCGGGCCCCGGCCGGGGGTGGACATGCGCGCCAGTCTGGCAGGACGCGGCGCGGGGGAGAGGACCGGCCCGCTGCCTGGTCCGTCGGCCTGGTCCGTCGGCCCACCGTCACGCGCTGCCCCGTGACGCTCGCGACGGCGGGGTTCGGGTCGAACCGGGCTTAGACTCCTGGCCCATGTGCGGCATCGTCGGGTACGTCGGTCACCGCTCTGCCCAGGACGTGGTGGTGGAGGGGTTGCGCCGGCTGGAGTACCGCGGGTACGACTCCGCGGGGGTCGCGCTGGTGGCTGCTGGTCCCGGCGGCGCGGGCCGGGTGGAGTGGCGCAAGCGCGCCGGCAAGCTCGCGAACCTCGAGAAGCTGATCGGCGAGGAGCCGCTGCCCGAGGTGACGATCGGGATCGGCCACACGCGATGGGCCACCCACGGCGCCCCGAACGACGTCAATGCGCACCCGCACCTGGGCAACCGGCGTCGGGTGGCGGTGGTGCACAACGGGATCATCGAGAACTTCGACGACCTGCGTGCCCGGCTGGAGGCCGACGACCACCAGCTGTCCTCCGAGACCGACACCGAGGTGGCGGCGCACCTGCTGGAGCTGCAGGTGGAGTCGGGGGTGGACCTGACGGTGGCGATGCAGCGGGTGTGCCAGGTGCTGGAGGGCGCCTTCACCCTGGTCGCGGTCGACGGCCAGGACCCGGACCGGGTCGTGGCGGCGCGGCGGAACTCACCGTTGGTGGTGGGTGTGGGCGAGGGGGAGAACTTCCTGGGCTCCGACGTCGCGGCGTTCATCGAGCACACCCGCGAGGCCTTGGAGCTGGGTCAGGACCAGGTCGTCACGATCACCCGCGAGGCGGTGGAGGTGACCGACTTCGAGGGCAACCTGGTGACCCCGAAGGCCTACCACGTGGACTGGGACCTGTCGGCGGCGGAGAAGGACGGTCACGACTGGTTCATGCGCAAGGAGATCTTCGAGCAGCCCCACGCGGTGGCCGACTCGCTGCTGGGCCGGCGGACCAGGACCGGTGCGTTGCAGCTGGACGAGATGCGCCTGTCGGACCAGGAGCTGCGCGACATCGACAAGATCATCATCATCGCGGCGGGGACGTCGTTCTACGCCGGGATGGTGGCCAAGTACGCCATCGAGCACTGGTGCCGGATCCCGGTCGAGGTCGAGCTGTCCAGCGAGTTCCGCTACCGCGACCCGATCCTGGACTACTCCACGCTGGTGGTGGCGATCTCGCAGTCCGGGGAGACCGCCGACACCCTGCAGGCGATCCGCCACGCACGCACCCAGCGCTCGAAGGTGCTGGCGATCTGCAACACCAACGGCTCGACCATCCCGCGCGAGTCCGATGCGGTGATCTACACCCACGCCGGGCCCGAGATCGGGGTCGCCTCGACCAAGGGGTTCGTGACCCAGCTGGTGGCCTGCTACCTGCTCGCGCTCTACCTCGCGCAGGTCAAGGGCACCCGGTACGGCGACGAGATCGCCGACGTGCTCCACCAGCTCGAGGCCATCCCCGCCCACATCGAGACCGTCCTGTCCCGTGCCGAGACCGTCTACGAGCTGGCCCGTGCGCACGTCGACGATCCCACGGTGCTGTTCCTGGGCCGCCATGCCGGCTACCCGGTCGCGCTCGAGGGGGCGTTGAAGCTCAAGGAGCTGGCCTACATCCACGCCGAGGGATTCGCCGGCGGCGAGCTCAAGCACGGCCCCATCGCCCTGATCGACACCGGCCAGCCCGTGCTGTGCGTCGTCCCGCCGCGGGGCCGCGACCAGCTCCACGCCAAGATGCTGTCGGCGATCCAGGAGGTCAAGGCCCGGGGCGCCCGCACCATCTGCCTGGCGGAAGAGGGCGACACCGCGGTCGCGGCGATCGCCGACACCGTCATCGAGCTGCCCCGCGTCCCGGTCCTGCTCCAGCCCCTGCTCGCCGTCGTACCCCTGCAGCTGTTCGCCTGCGAGCTCGCCACCGCCAAGGGCCACGACGTCGACCAGCCCCGCAACCTCGCCAAGTCCGTCACCGTCGAGTAGGGATCGGCCCACGGCGTACGACGTCGTGGAGCCGGGCGAGAGGAGTGAGCGTGCCCGTCATCGGCGTCGGCATCGACGTGTGCGACATCGAGCGCTTCGGGCTGTCGCTCGAGCGCACCCCCGGGCTGCGCGACCGTCTCTTCACCGAGAGCGAGGCGACCCGGCCGCTCGCCTCCCTGGCTGCTCGGTTCGCCGCCAAGGAGGCCCTGGCCAAGGCGCTGGGTGCCCCGAACGGCATGTCGTGGCACGACGCCGAGATCGTCTCCGAGTCCTCCGGCCGACCCCGCTTCGAGCTGCGCGGCACCGTCGCTGCCCAGGTCGAGGCGGTCGGGGCCACCTCGGTCCACGTGTCGCTGTCCCACGATGCGGGGATCGCCTCGGCCGTGGTGGTGCTCGAGGCCTGATCGACCAGGTGTGCCCCTCACTGGGCGGAGCCGGGGTCGAGGCCTGAGTCGAGGTGCGGGTCGAGGCCTGAGTCGAGGCCCGAGGACGCGCTAGGCCGCGCGATCCGGACCACGACTCGCACCTCGACCGGGGACGGTGGGGACCCCGAGCCGGGCCAGGTCCTGGGCGAGCTGCTCCGGCTCATGACGCAGCTCCCACGCCGTGCAGCTGACGACGTGACGGCCGCGCGTCGTCAGCCGGCGCGCCCGCTTCTTGTCCGCTGCCCAGTGCTGGACGTCCATGTGGAACGTGCCCTCCACCTCGAGCACCACCACCTCGTCGACAGGTACGTCCCACTCGCAGTCGGTGTAGCGCTGCTGGCCACGGGAGTCCAGCCGAGGTTGCTGGCGACGCGGCAGCTGCAGACCTCCGAGTCGACACATCCGGGCCACGTCCGCCTCGCTCACGGAGCGGACACCGCCGGCGATCTCTGCCACCGCGGCGCGGAAGTGTGCCGCACGGCGGAGCGGCCGCAGCTGGTCGACCCACTGCAGCAGTCGCTCCGGCGTCGTACGACCCTGCTGGACCGCGGCGGCGAGACAGCCGAACGCGTGCCGCCACGGCGCCTCGTAGGCGCCCCACAGCAGGAGGGCGGGCTCCAACCTGGCGGTCGGGGGGTCGCCCGGCGCCTGGAGCAGGTCGAGGGGGCGACGCGTGCGGAAGAACCGGATGCCGTCGACGGGCTCGTCGTGGAGGGGGTCGGTGACCCAGATCGTCACGTCGTCGCGGTCCCATCCGCGCAGGCCGAGGTCGCGTGCCGCGGTCAGGGACCCGACCATGGCGCTGGGCCCTGCGTGGAGGACTCCGAGCCAGCGTCGCTGCTGCGCGTCCATCCCGCCCGTGAAGGTGCTGACGACCCGCGACGAGCGATGGGCCCAGCGGCGGGCCTGCACCTGGTTGCGGACCCGGTCCGCGTCGATGCCGAAGGTCAGGAGCTGCCGCCGCGCGAGCATGCCGTGCTGTCGCGCTGCCAGCTCCTCGAGGTCCATGCGGAGCAGGGTGGTCCAGATGAGCCGGCCGGTCGAACGTCTCTCCACAGGCACCTGGCTGTCTTGCGTGTCCGCCCGAGTCGAGGTGTGGGTCGAGGCCTGAGCACGCGGTGGGGCGCGTCCTCGGGCCTCGACCCGGGCCTCGACCCGGGCCTCGATCCCGGCCTCGACCCGGGCAGCCGGAGGACGGTGGCGTCTAGGGTCGACGCATGAGGCGGGCGCACACGGTCGAGCAGGTGCGGGCGGCGGAGGCGGCGCTGATGGCGCGGCTGCCGGAGGGCACGCTGATGCAGCGCGCGGCCCACGGGCTGGGGGTCGCGGTGGCGGACCTGCTGGGCTCGGCGTACGGCCGGCGGGTGCTGCTGCTGGTGGGTTCGGGCGACAACGGCGGCGACGCGTTGTACGCCGGCGCCTGGCTGGCCCGCCGCGGAGCCGGTGTCGAGGCGTGGCTGGTCAGCGGGTCGGCGCACGAGGGCGGGCTGGCGGCACTCGCGGCCGCCGGTGGGCGGACCGGTGCGCCGCGGGTGCTGCGCGAGCGCCCGGACGTGGTGGTCGACGGCGTCGTGGGGATCGGCGGCAAGCCGGGGCTGCGCGAGGAGGCCGTGCGGGCACTGGCGCTGGTCGAGGGCGTGCCGGTCGTCGCGGTCGACACGCCCAGCGGCGTGGACGTCGACACGGGCGAGACGCCCGGGCCGCACGTCCGCGCCTCGCTCACCGTCACGTTCGGCACTCACAAGCCGTGCCACCTCGTCGACCCCGCGGCCCAGGCGTGCGGCACCGTGCACCTGGTCGACATCGGCCTCGACCCGGACCTGCCGGCCGCGCCGGTCGAGAGCCTGCGGCCCGCGGACGTCGCGGCGCTGCTGCGCCCGCCGGGACCGGATGACCACAAGTACACCCGCGGCGTCGTCGGGGTGCGGGCCGGCAGCGCGACGTACCCGGGAGCAGGCCTGCTCTCCGTCGCCGGCGCCGCGTGCGGGCTGGCCGGGATGGTCCGGTACGTGGGTGACACCGCGGTCGCGGACCGGGTCCGCGAGGCGCACCCCGAGGTCGTCGGGGCCGGACGGGTCCAGGCCTGGGTGGTCGGGTCCGGGGGCGGTGACGCCGCGGGGGAGGAGCTGTCGGCGGCACTGGCCGACGGCGTACCCACCGTCGTGGACGCCGACGCGCTCGCCCACCTCGACCCCGACCGGGGCCGCCCCGACCTGGTCCTGACGCCGCACGCCGGCGAGCTGGCCGCGATGCTGGAGGTGGACCGCGCCGAGGTGGAGGCGCGCCAGCTGCACCACGCCCGGTTGGCGGCGGAGCGCTGGGGTTGCGTCGTCGTCCTCAAGGGACGGCACACGCTCGTGACCCGTCCCGACGGTCGCACCCGGGTCACGACCACGGGCACGCCGTGGCTCGGGACCGCCGGAGCCGGTGACGTGCTCGGCGGGGTCATCGGTGCGGTGCTCGCCACCGGGCTGGACCCGTGGGACGCGGCCTCGGTGGGGTCCTGGCTGCACGGCGCCGCCGCGACACTGGTCGCCGAGGGTGGTCCGATCGTCGCGGGGCAGGTGGCGGGCGGGGTCGCGGCGGTCGTGCGGGACCTGCTCGCCGCCAGGCCCTGAGGGTCCCCGGTCGCAGCGCAGCCGGGCGCGGGTCGACCCGGGGGTGGGACGAGGGGGTGGGAGGATGGCGACGATGTCCCCCGAGCCGGCGG
Source organism: Nocardioides sp. (assembly GCF_030149505.1). Classification (GTDB taxonomy): domain Bacteria; phylum Actinomycetota; class Actinomycetes; order Propionibacteriales; family Nocardioidaceae; genus Nocardioides. Next base: position 30,235 of record NZ_JASBRN010000079.1, on the reverse strand, counting down.
TGCGTGCGGAGATCGTCGTCGACCTGGCGGCGGTCCGACACAACGTGCGCGCACTGGCGGCCCACACCGGGACCGCCGTGATGGTGGTGGTGAAGGCCGACGGCTACGGCCACGGCATGCTCCCGGTCGCCCGGGCCGCGCGGGAGGCCGGCGCCCAGTGGCTGGGCGCCGCCACGCTCCCTGAGGCGCTGGCGCTGCGGGAGGCCGGTGACACCGGGCGCATCCTGACCTGGCTGTCGGTGCCCGGTGAGGCCGGTCTGGCCGAGGCGGTCGCCGCGGGGATCGACGTCACCGCGCACGACGAGGACGGCCTGGCCGCCGTCGCGGACGCCGTACGACGCTGCGGGACCCCCGCCCGCCTCCAGCTCAAGGTCGACACCGGCCTGCACCGCAACGGCTGCCTCCCGGCGGACTGGCCGGGGCTGGTCGCGGCCGCCCGGCGCGGGGAGGTCGAGGGTCTCTGGGCCGTGACCGGGCTCTGGTCGCACCTCGCGTGCGCGGACGAGCCCGGTCACCCGGCGACGGCTGCCCAGCAGGCGGCGTTCGAGCTCGCGCTGGCGCAGGCGGCCGACGCAGGGCTGCGCCCCGAGGTGCGGCACCTGGCCAACTCCGCTGGCGCGATCCTGCACCCCGGCACCCACCACGACCTCGTGCGCGTCGGCCTCGCGGCGTACGGCCTGCACCCCGCTCCCGGCCACGGCCCCGCCTTGGACCTGCGCCCCGCCATGACGGCGCGCGCGAGTCTCGCGATGGTCAAGCGGGTCGAGCCGGGGGCCGGGGTGTCCTACGGGCACACCTGGACCGCAGAGCGGCCCACGACCCTGGGGCTGGTGCCGGTGGGCTACGGCGACGGGGTCCCGCGACACGCCGGCAACCGCGCCGAGGTCTCGGTGGCGGGCGTGCGCGCGCCGCTGCGGGGTCGCGTCTGCATGGACCAGGTCGTCGCGGAGGTGCCCGACCACGCGCGGGCCGGCGACGAGGTGGTGCTGTTCGGCGCCGCCCCGCACCCCACCGCGCAGGACTGGGCCGAGGCGTGCGAGACCATCAGCTACGAGATCGTGACCCGGGTCGGCGGTCGCTTCGTGCGGCGCTGGGTCGGCGAGCAGCACGAGCAGGAGGACACGTGAGCCGGGGCAGGGGCTGGGTCTGGGGCCAGGACAGGGGAAGGCTGTGGCAGGCCGCCGGTGCGGCGGTCGGGGTGCTGGCGCTCGGCGCCGGCTTCGAGGTGGCGCGCCGCCGCCGGGTCGTGGCCGCCCGCACGGGCGCGGGCGACCTCAGCCCCTTCGGGTCCCTGCGGTCCTCGCCCCGCACAGTCGTCACCCCCGACGGCGTCCCGCTGCACGTCGAGGTCGACGAGCGCGAGGAGCCGGTCGACGGCCCGCGGCACAAGGGGCCGGAGCTGACGGTCGTCTTCGTGCACGGCTACGCCCTGAACCTCGACTGCTGGCACTTCCAGCGCGCCGGCTACCGCGGCCTGGTCCGCACCGTCTTCTACGACCAGCGCTCGCACGGGCGCTCCGGCCGTGCCCACCACCACCACGCCACCATCGACCAGCTCGGCCTCGACCTCGAGCAGGTCATCGAGGAGGTCGCCCCCGACGGTCCCGTCGTCGTGGTGGGCCACTCCATGGGCGGCATGACGATCGTCGCGCTCGCCGAGCAGCGCCCGCACCTGTTCGGCGACAAGATCGTCGGCGTCGGCCTGGTCTCCACGACCGCGGGCGGCCTCGACATCGGTCGGATCCTGCTGCCGGTGGCGCCCGCCAAGCTGGGCGGCCCGCTCACCGCCCGGGCGATCCGGACCCTGCGCCCCGGGCACCGCGGCGTCGACGCCGTGCGCCGGATGGGCGCCCACGTGGCGGAGGTCCTCACCGACCTCTTCGCCTTCGGCGACGACGTGCCGGCCTCCTACATCCGCTTCGTCGACTCGATGCTCTCCCAGACCCCGTTCGAGGTGCTCTCGGAGTTCTTCCCGAGCCTGCACGGCCTCGACAAGTTCCACGCCGTCGAGACCCTCGCCCAGGTGCCGACGGCCATCATCGGCGGCACCGCCGACCGGCTGACCTCGATCGGGCACTCGCGCAAGCTGCACAGCCGGATCGAGGGCTCGGTCCTCACGGAGGCCGAGGGCGCCGGGCACATGGTGATCATGGAGCGGCACGAGCAGGTCAACGCCGCGCTCGACCAGCTGCTCGCCGCGGCCGCCGAGCGGGTGACGCGCCGATGACGCAGGCGGGGGAGCGGGCTCACGCGCAGGCCCCGGACCACACCCCGGAGCAGGACGGCGCCCGGGAGCGCCCGCGCGTCGTCGTACGCCGGATCGGGCCGGAGTCCGCGGCGGCAGTGCTGTCGGTGGTGCAGGCGGCGTTCGGGGCGCGGCCCGACATGGACCCGCGGCCCGCGGCGCTGGACGAGACCGAGGAGTCGATCGCGGCCAAGCTGGCCGCCGGCGGCGGGCTCCTCGCCGAGCTCGACGGCGAGCCCGTGGGCACGCTGGTCCTCGACCCGATCGGCTCCACCACCTACCTCCGGCGCTTCGGCGTCGTCCCCGGCCACCAGGGCCACGGCATCGCCGGTGCGCTCATCGACGCCACCGTCGACGCGGTCCTGGAGTCCGGCACCGGCACCGACGACCTCACCGTCGTCGCGCGCGAGGAGCTGCCGGCGACCATCCGCTTCTGGGACCGGCAGGGCTTCCGGGAGATCTCCCGCCGCTCGCCGCTGGTGGAGATGCGGCGGCCCCTGCGCACCGCGGTCTTCCACGCCCCGACGGCCGAGGCGATGCGCGGCATCGGCCGCTCGCTGGCCGGCCAGCTGACCCGCGGGGACCTGATCGTCCTGACCGGCGACCTCGGCGCGGGCAAGACGACCTTCACGCAGGGCCTCGGCGCCGGGCTCGGCGTGCGCGGGCAGGTCACCTCGCCGACCTTCGTCATCGCGCGCGTGCATCCCTCGACCGTCGGCGGTCCCGAGCTGGTGCACGTCGACGCCTACCGCCTCGACGGCCTCGAGGAGCTCGACGACCTCGACCTCGACACCTCGCTCGAGGACGCCGTCACCGTCGTGGAGTGGGGCGAGGACCTCGCCGAGGGCCTGGCCGAGTCGCGCCTGGAGGTGCGGATCGTCCGCGAGGCCGAGGTCGGTCCCGACGCCTCCCTCGACCCGCGCCGGGTCGAGATCACCCCCGTCGGGCCGCGCTGGCACGCGCTGTCCTTCCGCGGGCTGGGGTAGCGCCCGTGGACGACCCCGCGCCCGACCCCGAGCCCGTCGAGGAGCCCAGCCCGCGGCGCGAGCCGCGCACCCGGCTGGTGCTGGTCGTGGCCGGCGTGCTCGTCCTCGTCGGGCTGCTCCTGGCCTGGGTCGACCAGCAGGCGCGCAGCCGCGAGGACCGCGACCTCGCAGCCTGCAGTGACCAGGCGTACGCCGCGGCCGTCCGCGCCGACCAGGTGCTGGGCTCGATGGCGGAGTACATCCGGCCCTCCCTCGCGGTGCGCAGCGGCCTGTGGGACCTCATGTCCGGGGCTGCCGAGCGCGCGCGGCCCGGCATTGACGCCGCGCTCGCCCGCTGCCGCGACGTCGAGGTGCTCGGCCTGCACCGCACCCACGTGCGCGAGCGGGCGGCGTACGTCGACTACCTCGCCGCCCGGGCCGGCCAGCTCGACGCGATCGAGGCCGACGGTCGCGCGGCTGGGGAGTCCGACCCCGAGCTCGGCCGGCTGCGTGAGGCGGCCTTCGGCGACCGTCCCTGAGCCGGCCCGCCGGCTTCCCCTCACCGCCGCCCCGACGCCGCTCGCGACCCCGGCGCCCACGGGCTGCACAGCGACGGACCTCACCCGCCCGCACGGCGTCACTGTCGGTGCGCGGACGTACGATCGAGCCCGCACCCCCCGTCGCGCGCCGACAGGGGGCGCTCGTGCTGTGCCCGCTCCACCCCCGTCGTGCCCCAGGAGAGAGATGCCCACCGACCTCGCCGGTCCCGTGCTCGCCGACCCGATCCTCGCCGCGGCGCTCGAGGACGCGCACGACGGGCGGCTGCGCGCCCTCGACCTCACGGGCCCCGAGGCGCTGCGGCCCTTCGTCGTGGCCGGTCTCGTGCGGGCAGGCCGCAGCGTCCTGGCGGTCACCGCGACCGCCCGGGAGGCCGAGGACCTCGTGGAGCACCTCGGCGACCTGCTCGACCGCGACCGCGTGGCCTACTACCCGAGCTGGGAGACGCTGCCGCACGAACGGCTGAGCCCGCGCAGCGACACCGTCGGTCGCCGGCTGGCCGTGCTGCGACGCCTGGTGCACCCGGGCGTCTCGACCGGCTCGGCCAACAGCGGCGCCAACGGCCCGCTCGACGTCGTCGTGGCCCCCGTGCGCTCGGTGCTGCAGCCCCAGGTCAAGGGGCTCGGTGACCTCGCCCCGGTCGAGCTGGTCGTCGGTGACAGCGCGCCGCTCGAGGACCTGGTGCAGCGGCTGGCCGACGCCGCCTACAGCCGGGTCGACCTGGTGGAGAAGCGCGGTGAGTTCGCCGTGCGCGGCGGCATCGTCGACGTCTTCCCGCCCACCGAGGAGCACCCGCTGCGCGTGGAGCTGTGGGGCGACGAGGTCGAGGAGATCCGCGCGTTCTCGGTCGCCGACCAGCGCACCCTGGAGCCGGTCGAGCGGCTGTGGGCGCCGCCGTGCCGCGAGCTGCTGCTGACCCCCGAGGTCCGCGCCCGGGCCGCCGAGCTCGGCCGCCAGCACCCCCAACTGCTCGAGCTCACCGACAAGATCAGCAACGGCATCGCCGTCGAGGGCATGGAGTCCCTCGCGCCGGTCCTCGTCGACGAGATGGAGCTGCTCCTCGACCTGATGCCGGCCAGCACCCACGTGCTGGTGCTCGACCCCGAGCGGGTCCGCGCCCGGGCCCACGACCTGGTGGCGACGAGCGAGGAGTTCCTGGGCGCCTCCTGGGCGGCTGCGGCGGGTGGCGGCACCGCCCCCATCGACCTCGGCGCGGCGTCGTACCGCAGCCTGGCGGAGGTGCGCGAGCACGCCCTCGACGGGCACCGGCCCTGGTGGACGGTGAGCCCGTTCGGGCTCGACCCCGGGGCCGACGGCGAGGCGGCAGCCGCGATCGACCTCGACGTGAGCGTCGGCGCGGTGCCCACCCGCGCGCTGCCCGCGGTCCCGGTCGACGCCTACCGCGGCGACGTCGAGCGGGCACTGAAGGACCTCGACTCCTGGCGCTCCGACGGCTACCGCGTCCTGGTCGTCCACGCCGGCCATGGCCCGGCGCAGCGGATGGTCGAGGCGCTCGGCGAGGCCGAGGTGCCGGCGCGGCTCGTGGAGCCCACCGACCCGGGTCCGGACGGGCTGTGGCAGGTCGGCGTCGTCACCGTCACCTGTGGCGCCCTGACCCAGGGCTTCGTCGACGAGGCCAACAGGCTGGTCCTGCTCACCGGCGAGGACGTCTCGGGACAGAAGTCCTCCACCCGCGACATGCGCAAGATGCCCGCGCGCCGCAAGAAGCAGATCGACCCGCTCGAGCTGAAGACCGGCGACTACGTCGTGCACGAGCAGCACGGCGTCGGCCGCTTCATCGAGATGAAGCAGCGCGAGGTCGGCGGAGCGACCCGGGAGTACCTCGTCCTGGAGTACGGCGCCTCCAAGCGCGGCGCGCCGCCGGACCGGCTCTACGTCCCGGCCGACGCGCTCGACCAGGTCACGCGGTACGTCGGCGGCGAGCAGCCCAGCCTCGACCGGCTCGGCGGCGCCGACTGGGCCAAGCGCAAGGGCCGCGCCCGCAAGGCGGTGCGCGAGATCGCGGCCGAGCTCATCAAGCTGTACGCCGCCCGGCAGGCCACCAAGGGCTACGCCTTCGGTCCCGACACGCCCTGGCAGCGCGAGCTCGAGGACGCCTTCCCGTTCACCGAGACCCCCGACCAGCTCTCGACCGTCGAGGAGGTCAAGGCCGACATGCGCCAGGTCGTGCCGATGGACCGGCTGGTGTGCGGCGACGTCGGCTACGGCAAGACCGAGATCGCCGTCCGCGCGGCCTTCAAGGCCGTGCAGGACGGCAAGCAGGTCGCGGTGCTGGTGCCGACCACGCTGCTGGTCACCCAGCACCTCTCGACCTTCACCGAGCGGATGAGCGGCTTCCCGGTGGTGCTGAAGGCGCTCTCGCGCTTCCAGACCGACAAGGAGGCGGCCGAGGTGATGCGGATGATGGCCGAGGGCTCGGTCGACATCGTCGTGGGCACCCACCGGCTGCTCAACCCCGACATCCGGTTCAAGGACCTCGGGCTGATCATCGTCGACGAGGAGCAGCGCTTCGGCGTCGAGCACAAGGAGCAGCTCAAGCGGATGCGCACCGCCGTCGACGTGCTCTCGATGTCGGCCACCCCGATCCCGCGCACCCTCGAGATGGCGATCACCGGCATCCGCGAGATGTCCACGATCACCACCCCGCCCGAGGAGCGGCACCCGGTGCTGACCTACGTCGGCGCCTACGAGGACCGCCAGGTCGTCGCCGCCGTACGGCGCGAGCTGCTGCGCGAGGGTCAGGTCTTCTACATCCACAACCGGGTCCAGTCGATCGAGAAGGCCGCAGCCAGGATCCGCGAGCTGGTGCCCGAGGCGCGCGTGGCCACGGCGCACGGGCAGATGAACGAGAAGCAGCTCGAGCAGGTGATGCTGGACTTCTGGGAGAAGCGCTTCGACGTGCTCGTGTGCACGACCCTGGTCGAGTCGGGCCTGGACGTCTCCAACGCCAACACCATGATCATCGAGCGGGCCGACACCCTCGGCCTCTCCCAGCTGCACCAGCTGCGGGGCCGCGTGGGCCGCTCGCGCGAGCGGGCCTACGCCTACTTCCTCTACCCCGGCGAGAAGCCCTTGACCGAGACCGCCCACGAGCGGCTCGCAACGCTGGCCCAGCACTCCGACCTGGGCGGCGGCATGGCGATCGCGATGAAGGACCTGGAGATCCGCGGCGCGGGCAACCTGCTCGGCGGCGAGCAGTCCGGCCACATCGCCGACGTCGGCTTCGACCTCTACGTCCGGCTGGTCGGCGAGGCGGTCTCGGAGTTCAAGGGCGAGGGCGAGCCGGAGCTCCAGGAGGTCCGGATCGAGCTGCCCGTCGACGCGCACCTGCCGCACGACTACATCGGCTCCGAGCGGTTGCGCCTGGAGATCTACAAGCGGCTCGCCGAGGTGCGCTCCGACGAGGACGTCGACGCCATCGAGGAGGAGCTCAAGGACCGGTACGGCGACCCGCCGATCGTCGTGGTCTCGCTGCTGCTCGTGGCGCGGTTCCGCGCCCGGGCGCGGGCCGCGGGCATCGGCGAGGTCACGATCGCGGGCAGGAACGTCCGGTTCGCGCCGGTGTCCCTGCCCGACTCCAAGGTGGTGCGCCTGCAGCGGCTCTACCCCAAGTCGCTGGTCAAGCCGCAGACCGACACCATCCTCGTGCCGCGCCCGCAGACGGCCGTGATCGGCGGGCGTCCGCTGGACGGCATCGCCCTGCTGGAGTGGGCCAAGGGCGTCATCGACCAGGTGATCGACCCGCCCGCCCCGGCCTGACCCGACCGACGTCCTGCCCGCAGGACCGGAAGCGTCCGCCCGCTCGGCGGACGCTCCGGGGCGGCTGGTTCAATGGGCGGCGCAGGTCACACCACCCCACAGGAGCTCCCCGTGCGCCTCTCCCGTCCCCTCGCCGGTCTCGCCGCGGCTGCCGTGCTCGCCACGGGCGCCCTCAGCGGGTGCGGTGTCTCCGACGCCGAGATCCGGCCCGGTGTGGCCGCCGACGTCGACGGCGCCGAGATCAGCCTCGACCAGGTCGCCGAGGCGGTGGCCGACACCTGCGAGGTGCTGCAGGGCTCGCCCGAGCTGCTCCAGGGTGGCTTCACCGGCGCCGAGCTGCGCGGCATCGTGGTCCAGCAGCTGGTCGTCACCGAGGTCGCCACCGCGATCGCGGAGGAGAACGGACTCGACGCCGACGTGCTGCGCCGTGAGGCCGAGCGCCAGGCCCGCAACAGCTTCGGCTTCACCGCCGAGGACTCCGACGACGCCTCCATCCCGGTCTTCGCCGCCAGCAGCTTCCTCACCAGCGTGATCAGCGAGGTCGTGGACCCGACGCTGAGCGAGGAGGAGCTGGTCGAGCCGGGTCCGGCGTACCAGGCGTTCCTCGAGCAGTGGCAGGCCGAGAACGACATCGACGTGAACCCGCTCTTCGACCAGGTCGACTTCGCGGAGGCCGCCTCCGGCGCCCTCCTCTCCGACACCTCCGTCGCCGTCTCCGAGGCCGCGACGCTGCGCGCGCAGGCCGACGAGCTGCGCAACCGCGCCGCCCAGGGCGACCCGGCGGCCCAGGCCGAGCTCACGACGCTGGTCTCCTCGCTGCCGCAGTCGCAGGCGTGCGCCGCGGAGGAGGACGCTCCCGAGCCGGCCCAGGCGCCCCCGATCCCGCTGGAGAACCCGAACGGCGGCCAGGGCTGAGCCCATGACCCCCGAGCAGCCCCCGCAGCCCGAGCCGCTGCTGGAGCTGCGCGCGGTGATGGCCCGGCTCCGCGCCGAGTGCGCCTGGAAGCGCGGCCAGACCCACACCTCGCTGCTGCCCTACCTGGCCGAGGAGGCGGCGGAGGTCGCCGAGGCGGTGCACGAGGGGGACCCCGCGCACCTGTGCGAGGAGCTGGGTGACCTGCTGCTGCAGGTCTACTTCCATGCCGCGGTCGCCGCCGAGGCCGGGCAGTTCACGATCGACGACGTCGCCGAGGGCATCGTGGCCAAGATGCGCCGACGCAACCCGCACGTCTTCGGCACGCCCGAGCAGCGTGCCGAGGCCGCCGGGCTCAGCGCCGAGGAGATCGACCGGCGCTGGGAGCAGATCAAGCGCGCCGGCGGTTGAGCCCGGCGTACGCCGACGCGCCGACGATGCCCGGGGGCGGAACTGACGGGTCGAGGGTTCGAAACTGACGCTTCGGCGGGGGCGGGCGGGTCAGAGCGGTGGGCGGCGGTCCCACCAGGGCGCGGCCTGCTCCAGCTGGGCGGCCACCCGCAGCAGCAGCCCGTCGCTGCCCAGGCGCCCGACCAGCTGGGAGCCGATCGGCAGGCCCTCGGGAGTCCAGTGCAGCGGCACGCTCATCGCCGGGCGGCCGGTGAGGTTGGCGAGCTGGGTGTAGGGGACCCAGCCGAGGTTCTGGCTGATCATCTGGTCCACGAGCGGGGTGAAGCGCAGCACACCTCCGGCCTTGGCGGTCAGCAGCGCACGCTGCACCAGCGCCACAGGTGCGGGCAGGTCGAAGGCGCCGATGCGCGGCGGCGGCGTGGCCGTGGTCGGGGTCAGCAGCAGGTCGTGGTCGGCGTGGAAGGCCGCGAGGCGTCGTACGTGCTCGTGCCGGCCCTCGACCGCGCGCACGTAGTCGAGCGCGCTGGTCGCACGGCCCAGCGCGGCCATGACCCGGGTGTCCGGCTCGAAGTGGTCCTCGCCGACGCCGGCGGCCTCCATGGCCTCGGCGACCGAGGCCGCGCAGTGGACGAACCACGTGGTGAGGAAGTCCTTGGCGAGCTTCGCGTCGTCGACCGGCATCGGGACCTCGACGACCTCGTGGCCCAGGTCGCTGAGCAGGTCGGCGGCGCGGCGCGCGGCGGCGATCGCCTCGGGGTGCGGGTCGGCGTTGATCGAACTGGCCCAGGTGACGCCGATCCGCAGCCGGCCCGGGTCCTGCCCGACCTCGGCGGCGAACCCGCCCTCCGGCAGCCCGCCGGGGAGGTACGCCGAGGTGTCGCTCGGCCCGGCCAGCACGTCGAGCATCGCGGCGGAGTCGCGCACGCTGCGCGAGACCACCCCGTCCGTGGCGGTGCCGCCGATCGGCTCGCCGTGGGCGGGGCCGTAGGGGAGGGTGCCGCGGCTGGGCTTGAGGCCGAAGAGGCCGCAGGCCGAGGCGGGGATCCGGATGGAGCCGCCGCCGTCGCTGGCTGCGGCGCAGGGGACGACACCGGCCGCGACCGCGGCGGCGCTGCCGCCCGAGGAGCCGCCCGGGGTGTGGTCGGTGTCCCAGGGGTTGCGGGCGGGTCCGAAGACGTGCGGCTCGGTGAGGGCCTTCGCGCCGAACTCCGGGGTGTTGGTCTTGCCAAACACGACCAGCCCGGCTTCGACCCAGCGCTCGACCGTGGTGGCGGTCTCGGCCGCCGGCACGTCGCGCAGGGCCCGGCTGCCGTTGCTGGTCGGCACCCCGGCCAGGTCCTGGTGCAGGTCCTTGAGCAGGAACGGCACCCCGGCGAACGGCCGACCGCCCTGGGGCTCGGGGCCCGTCGCCGCCGGCGGGTGGACGTCGCGCACGACGGCGTTGAGGACCGGGTTCACCTCCGCCAGACGGGCGCGGGCCGTGGCGAGCAGCTCGGCGGGGGTAGTCCCACCGGTGCGCACCAGCTCGGCGAGGGAGACGGCGTCGTGGTCGCGGTAGTCCTGCACGGTCCACACGGTAGTCCCGGTGGTCGAGGCACGAGCGGAGCGAGCCACGAGACCCGGCGCGGCCACGGTCGCCGGACCCCCTAGAGTCGTGGGCCGACGTACCCGCCCCTTCCCTGCCCCTTCCAGGCACCTCTCAGGAGAGCACCGTGGCATCCATCGAAGCAGTCGGCGCCCGCGAGATCCTCGACTCGCGCGGCAACCCCACCGTCGAGGTCGAGGTCCTGCTCGACGACGGGACCTTCGCCCGTGCCGCCGTGCCCTCGGGCGCCTCGACCGGCGCCTTCGAGGCCGTGGAGCGGCGCGACGGCGGCGACCGCTACCTCGGCAAGGGTGTCGAGAAGGCCGTCGACGCGGTGGTGCAGACCCTCGGCCCCGCCATCGAGGGCCTCGACGCCGACGACCAGCGCCTGGTCGACCAGGCGATGCTCGACGCCGACGGCACGCCCAACAAGGCCACCATCGGCGCCAACGCGATCCTCGGCGTCTCGCTGGCCGTGGCCCGCGCCGCCGCGGACTCCGCCGGCCTGCCGCTCTACCGCTACGTCGGCGGCCCCAACGCCCACGTCCTGCCCGTGCCGATGATGAACATCCTCAACGGCGGCGCGCACGCCGACACCAACGTCGACATCCAGGAGTTCATGATCGCCCCGATCGGGGCGCCCTCGTTCCGCGAGGCGCTGCGCTCGGGCGCGGAGGTCTACCACGCGCTGAAGTCGGTGCTGAAGTCCCGCGGCCTGGCCACCGGCGTCGGCGACGAGGGCGGCTTCGCCCCGGACCTGGAGTCCAACCGCGCCGCGCTCGACCTGATCGCCGAGGCGGTCGACAAGGCCGGCTACGAGCTGGGCAAGGACATCGTGCTCGCCCTCGACGTGGCCGCCACCGAGTTCTGCACCGACGGCTCCTACGCCTTCGAGGGCCAGCAGAAGTCCGCGGCCGAGATGACCGCCTACTACACGAGCCTGGTCGACGCCTACCCGATCGTCTCCATCGAGGACCCCCTCGACGAGGACGACTGGGAGGGCTGGCGCACCATCACCGAGCAGCTCGGCGCTCGCACCCAGCTGGTCGGCGACGACCTCTTCGTCACCAACGTCGAGCGCCTGCAGCGCGGCATCACCGGCGGCCAGGCCAACGCCCTGCTGGTCAAGGTCAACCAGATCGGCTCGCTCACCGAGACCCTGGACTCCGTGGACCTCGCGCACCGCAACGGCTACCGCTGCATGATGAGCCACCGCTCGGGCGAGACCGAGGACACCACCATCGCCGACCTCGCCGTGGCCACCAACTGCGGCCAGATCAAGACCGGCGCCCCCGCGCGCTCGGAGCGGGTCGCGAAGTACAACCAGCTGCTGCGGATCGAGGACGAGCTCGGCGATGCCGCCCGGTACGCCGGTGTGTCGGCGTTCCCGCGCTACTCCTCCTGAGCGACCCTAGGACCATGCCGGCCGATCGTCGTACGTCCTCGCGCGCCTCGGGGCCGCGGGGCCGCACCGGTCCCGGTCGCACCTCGCGCCCGGCAGGCCGCCCCGTGCGGGCGACCGCCGACACCGGTGCCCCCGGGCGCCGGCGGCCCCGGCTGACCAGTCGCGCCACGGTGCTCCTGCTGGTCCTCGCGGTGCTGGTGGTCTCCTACGCCTCCTCGGCGCGGGCCTACCTCCAGCAGCGCGGCGAGCTCGACGCCCTGCGCGCCGAGATCGCCGAGCGCGAGGCGGCCATCGACCAGCTGGAGCGGGAGATGCGCCGCTGGGACGACCCGGCCTACGTCCAGCAGGAGGCCCGCGAGCTCGGCTACGTCCTGCCCGGGGAGACCTCCTACGTCGTCCTCGACGAGGACGGCGAGCCGCTGGAGAGCGCCGCCGAGCTCGCCGACCCCGACGAGGTCGGTGAGCAGGAGGAGCCCGCGGTCTGGGAGGACGCCTGGGACTCCATCGTCCTGGCCGGTCGGCCCCCTGTCGACGAGGGCACGCCCCCGCTGACCGAGATCGACGGCTCCCAGGAGAGCGGGACGGAGGACGGGGATGGCTGAGTCCCCCGAGCACGACACCGAGCAGGCCGGCGGGCATTCGGCCTGGCCGGCGGAGCCGTTCTCCGAGGCCGACGCCGCCGCCGTCGAGGCCCAGCTGGGCCGCGAGTCGCGCGGCGTCCACGGAGTCGGGCACCGCTGCCCCTGCGGCAACCCCGACGTGGTCGCCACGCAGCCCCGGCTGCCGAACGGCACACCGTTCCCCACGACCTTCTACCTCACCTGCCCGCGCGCGGCCTCCCGCATCGGCACCCTCGAGGGCTCCGGCCTGATGCGCGAGATGCAGGACCGGCTCGGCACCGACGCCGAGCTGGCCGCCGCGTACGCCGCCGCGCACGAGCGCTACCTCGAGGTCCGCGGCGCCATCGCCGCCGAGCACGGCCTGGACGTCCCCGAGATCGAGGGGATCTCCGCCGGCGGCATGCCCGACCGGGTCAAGTGCCTGCACGTCCTGGCCGGCCAGTCCCTGGCCATGGGTCGCGGCGTCAACCCGCTCGGCGACGAGGTCCTCGACCTGCTCGGCGCCTGGTGGGAGACCGGCCCCTGCGTGGGCGGGCCCGACTCCGGCCCGGACCCCGGCGCCGACGCGGAGGCCCAGGCCTAGTGCGCGTCGCGGCCATCGACTGCGGCACCAACACCATCAAGCTGCTCGTCCTCGACGAGCACGGTGCCGACCTCGAGCGGGAGATGCGGATCGTCCGGCTCGGCCAGGACGTCGACCGCACCGGCCGGCTCGCCGACGAGGCGCTGGCCCGGACCTTCGCCGCGGTGGAGGAGTACGCCGCGCTGGTGGCCCGCCACCGCGTCGACCGGATCCGCTTCTGCGCCACCTCCGCCACCCGTGACTCCGCCAACGCCGCCGACTTCGCCGCCGGCGTGCTCGCCCGGCTGGGCGTCGAGCCCGAGGTGCTGACCGGCGCGGAGGAGGCAGCCCTGGCCTGGGCCGGCGCCACCGGCGGGCTGCCCGGCATCGACCCCGCCGCCGACGGTCCGCTGCTGGTGCTCGACATCGGCGGGGGCTCGACCGAGCTCGTCCTCGGCACCGGCGCCACCCCCGACGCCGCCCACTCCATGGACATCGGCTCGGTCCGGATGACCGAGCGCCACCTCGTGCCCGCCGTCGCGGGTCAGCCCCCGACCCGCGACCAGGTCGCCGCCTGCGTGGCCGACGTCGACGCCGCGCTCGACGCCTGCCCGGTCGACCCAGCCGCAGCCCGCACGGTCGTGGGCGTGGCCGGCACCGTGACCACGCTGGCGATGGGGGTGCTGGGCCTGTCGGCGTACGACCGGGGCGCCACGCACGGCGCCCCCCTCCCCGTCGCCGACGTGCACGCCCTCTGCGACCGCCTCCTCGGCTCGACCGCCGCCGAGCGCGCCGACCTGGCCTGGCTGCACCCCGGCCGCGCCGACGTCATCGCCGCCGGTGCCCTCGTCCTCTCCCGGGTCCTCGCCCGCACCCGGGTCACCGAGCTGGTCGTCAGCGAGTCCGACATCCTGGACGGCATCGCCTGGTCCCTCCGCGCCTGACCCCCGACTGCCCGCCGGACGGCGGGTCGGCTCCTGCGACCGGGGTGCGCCAGGGCGAGGGCGGAGAACATCGCCCCGGAGGAGGGTGGATGGGCCTGGCCCCCGCCTCGTGAGGGACGAACGAGGCGGGTGGTTCCGACGAAGGGGCGGTGTTCTCCGCCCTCGCCCTGGTGTGCCCCACCCACGCCGGCGCCGACCCGCCCACCTCCACCCCGCCCACCTCCACCCCGCCCACAGCAACCCCCATTGACAGTCACCCCCACCACATCGGGTGGCGTGCGGACGCGGGTGGTCGGGAACAGTGACCGGGCAACCGATCTGGAGGAGGAGCACGATGAGCAAGGTGACGATGCTGGCCGCGGCCGGCGTGGGGTACGTCCTGGGCGCTCGCGCGGGCCATGAGCGGTACGAGCAGATCAAGGCCACGGCGCAGAAGGTCGCCCGCGACCCGCGGGTGCAGTCGGCGAAGGACAAGGCCGTCGACCAGGCCACCACGCAGGCCGAGGCCGCGATGGATGCGGCCAAGGAGAAGGTGCAGAGCGCCGTGCCGAGCGGCGGCTTCACGCAGCAGGCGACTCCCTGACCGAGCTCGCCGACGCCCTCGACCGGCTGGGGGAGCAGGTGGCGCAGTGCCGCGCCTGTCCCCGGCTGGTCGCGTGGCGCGAGCAGGTCGCGACCGAGAAGCGAGCGGCGTACGCCGACCAGACCTACTGGGGCCGGCCGGTGCCCGGCTTCGGTGATCCCGAGCCGCGCATCCTGGTCGTGGGCCTCGCGCCAGCGGCACATGGCGCCAACCGGACCGGTCGGGTCTTCACCGGCGACCGGTCCGGCGACTGGCTCTTCGCCAGCCTGCACCGGGTGGGGCTCGCGGCGCTGCCGACCAGCACGCACCGCGACGACGGGCAGCGGCTGGACGGCGTCCGCCTGGTCTCGGCGGTGCGCTGCGCCCCGCCCGCCAACAAGCCGACCCCGGCCGAGCGCGACACCTGCGCCTCCTGGCTGGACCAGGAGCTGGCGCTGGTGCTGCCCCACGTGGAGGTGGTGGTGACGCTCGGTGCCTTCGGCTGGGCGGCCGCGCTCGCGGCGCTGGACCGTGCGGGGCTGGACGTGCCACGGCCGCTGCCGCGGTTCGGGCACAGTGTGGAAGTCCCGATGGCCGACGCCGAGGGACGGGTCCGGACCCTGCTCGGCTGCTACCACCCGAGCCCGCACAACACCGTCCGCGGGCGGCTGACGGAGGCGATGACGGACGAGGTGCTCGGCCGGGCGCGGGCCCTTGCGAGAATGCCCGGGTGAACAGTCCTCGCAGCACGGCCCCCAGCATCCTGCACGCCGTCACCGTCCTCGGACACGACCGGCCCGGCATCATCGCCGAGGCCACGGGTCGCCTCGCCGGTCTCGGCCTGAACCTCGAGGACTCCACGATGACCCTGCTGCGGGGTCACTTCGCGATGATGCTGCTGTGCGCGGGCGACGCCCCGGCCGCCGACATCGAGACCGCGCTGGCGCCGCTCGCCGACGACGGCACGCTGACCGTGACCGTGCGCGAGGTGCCGCAGGAGCCCGCTGCCGCTGCTGCCGGCACCTCGTGGGTGCTGACCGTGCACGGCGGCGACCGCCCCGGCATCGTGTCCGCGGTGGTCGGCCAGGTGGCCGAGGCGGGCGGCAACATCACCGACCTCACGACCCGGCTGGCCGGCGACCTCTACCTGCTGGTCGCGGAGATCGACCTGCCCGCCGGCGCCGACGTCGACGCGGTCGGCGCCGCGATCCGGGCCGCCGCCACCGACCTGGGCGTCGGCGCCACGCTGCGCCCGGCCGAGGCCGACGAGCTGTGAGCCATCCCAGCGATCAGCAGGGTCAGCAGGGCGGGCAGCAGCCGGGCACCGGGGGCGTCCACGAGCGCGTCCTGGCCTGGAGCGAGACCGAGCTGGGGGTCGAGGGACGCGTGCTCGAGGTCGTGCGCGCACCCGCGGCCGTGCTGTCGGCGGTGGGGGAGCGGGTCGACCCGACCAGCCCCGAGACCGTCCAGCTGGCCGCCGACCTGGTCGCCACCATGCGGGTCAGCCCCGGCTGCGTCGGGCTGGCCGCCCCGCAGGTGGGCGTGGGGGCGCAGGTGTTCTGCGTCGACGTCTCCGAGCATCCCAAGACCCGCGACCACCACGGCACGTTCGTGCTCTGCAACGCCGAGGTCGTCGCGAGCAGCCGCAACGAGAAGGCCCGCGAGGGGTGCATGAGCGTCCCGGACCTCACCGGCGACGTGAAGCGTGCCTCCCGCATCGTCGTGCGTGGCCAGCTGCCCGGCACCGGCGAGGAGGTCGAGCTGCACGCGAACGCCTTCGAGGCCCGCTGCCTGCAGCACGAGATCGACCACTGCCAGGGACTGCTCTTCGTGGACCGGGTCGCCGGGGCGCACGCGATCTTCGCGCGCCAGACCTACCTCTGAGCGGCAGCCACCCGGCGGCGTACGGTCCCGGGACGTCATACGCTGCGCGGCGACGGACGTCCCCGCCGCATGACGTCCGTCGTTGCACCGGGCCCCCGTGTCCCAACCGGCAGAGGAAGGCGCCTTAAAAGCGCTGTGGTGCGGGTTCGAATCCCGCCGGGGGCACCCGAGGTCGACCGGGCCGGCCGGGCCGGCCTGGTCGGGCGCGCCGCGCCCGACGGCGTACGACGCCGGGCGCGGCTCTCAGCGGATCCTCAGGCTCCGCGGGAACGCCACCGCCCGGGCGAGCGTTGTACCGATCAGGACCCCCTAAGGTGGGTACATCCCCTGTGGGCCGCCGCCCGGCGGCCTCCGACGGCCTCCAAGGAGAGACCATGCAGAGCAACAACCCGGTGTTCCGCCGGTCCGAGGCGTTCAGCGGAAGCGGCGCCCACGGAACCCAGTCCTACGGCAACTCCGGCTACGGCTCCGACCCCTCGCAGTGGGGCGTCGGCGCCCCCGGTGACACGCAGGGCTACGCCCCTGCCCCGCAGGCGCCCAGCGCCCCCATGACCATCGACTCGGTGGTGCAGAAGACCGGCATCACCCTCGGTGTCGTCGTCGTCACCGCCCTCGCGACCTGGGTGATGCTGCCCGAGATCAACGAGGACACCGCGAGCTCGGCCCTCGGCACCGTCAGCGCCGTGGCCACCTTCGGCTTCCTCGGTGCCTTCGTGCTGTCGCTGGTGAACTCGTTCAAGAAGGTCGTCAGCCCGCCGCTGGTGCTGGCCTTCGCCGCGCTCGAGGGCATCGCCCTGGGTGCGATCTCGATGCTCTTCAACGTCGCCTACCCCGGCGCCGTGCAGGGCGCGGTCATCGGCACCTTCGCGGCGTTCGCCGGCACGCTGGCGGCGTACAAGATCCTCAACATCCAGGTCGGCGACAAGTTCCGCAAGTTCGTCGTCGCAGCCGTCTTCGGCATGATCGGGCTCTCGCTCATGGAGCTGGTGCTGGGCCTCTTCAACGCCGACATCGGCCTCTTCGGCGTCAGCGGTCTCGGCATGGTCACCGCGGTGGCCGGCCTCGTGCTCGGTGTGTTCATGCTGATCATGGACTTCGACTTCGTCGAGCAGGGCATCCGCTACGGCGCCCCGGAGCGCGAGTCCTGGACCGCCGCGTTCGCGATGACCGTCTCGCTGGTCTGGATCTACACCAACCTCCTGCGCATCATGGCGTTCTTCAGCCAGGAGTGAGGACGCGCCAGCGGACTCACTGACGGTGGTCGAGCGAGCGGCACGCCTGAGGAACGAAGGCGTGACCCGCGTGTCGAGACCCGGTCGATGTCCGTGACGGTGCTCCCCAGCACGTCGCGTCCCCCCGCAAGGTCGGCGCGTCAACCACGAAGGCCCCCGGCTCTGTCGGGGGCCTTCGTGCGTCGTCGCGGCCGGTCGGCCAGGCGTGGCGGCGTACGGCGTTGCAGCAGGTTCAGCGGCCGGC
Source organism: Nocardioides sp. (assembly GCF_030149505.1). Classification (GTDB taxonomy): domain Bacteria; phylum Actinomycetota; class Actinomycetes; order Propionibacteriales; family Nocardioidaceae; genus Nocardioides. The sequence goes on along the minus strand of NZ_JASBRN010000079.1, from coordinate 12,325 downwards.
CGCGGAACCTGACGGCGGGACGCTGACGTTCCAGCGGCTGGCCGTCAACTCCAGCGGCCGGCCGCTGAAACGGTGCAGACCTTCCCCGCGCAGGCAGCAGCGTCCACACGGTGCCCGTCGTGCCACGGGCCCGACCACGTCCCGCAGATCGGTCGAGGCGTCCTCGTCAGCCCTCGGCGACCTTGAGGTCGACGACCTCGGCCAGCGGGCCGTCGTCGGAGGCAGCTGAGGAGTCAGCGGCGTCGGTGTCGACCTCGTCGGGCGTCTCGGCCTCGGTGTCCGGGTGGCGGCGGCGGTGCCGCAGCTCGACCCACAGGCCGCGCACGCCGCGGCGGGAGCCGCCGACCTCGGTGCCGTCGAGCTCGGTGCCGGGCACCTGGACGGCGCGGATGGCCGCGTCGCTGATGGGCAGCACGCCCTCGCCGCGCAGGGACTCGAGGGAGTCCTCGTCGGGCTCGATGACCCCGACGGCGGCCAGCACCGAGGGGACCATGACCCCGGCCAGCGAGCGGTAGCCCGCCGCGGAGGGGTGGAACTGGTCGGGTCCGAAGAGTAGGGCCGGGGCGGCAGCGAACTCCGGGCCCAGGATCGAGCCCAGCGACACGGTGCGGCCGCCCTGCTCGATGACGGCGATGGTCTGGGCGGCGGCGAGCCGGCGCGACCACGCGCGGGCGACCTGCTTCAGTGGCGGGGCGATCGGCTTGATCGTGCCCAGGTCGGGGCAGGTCCCCACGACCACGGCGACCCCGGCCGCCTGCAGCCGCCGCACGCCCTCGGCGAGGTGCCGCACGGAGGTGGAGGGGGTCAGCAGGTGCGTGACGTCGTTGGCGCCGATGAGGATGACCGCCACGTCGGGGTTGATCGGCAGGGCCCGGTCGATCTGGTCCTCGAGGTCGGAGGACTTGGCCCCGACCACGGCGAAGTCGCGGAGGTAGACCCGGCGGTCGGCGTGCTCGGCGACGGCGCTGCCGAGGATCGCGCCGGGCGTGTCCTCGACCCGCTCGACGCCGTACCCGGCAGCGCTGGAGTCACCGATCAGGGCGATCCGCAGCGCCGGCCCGGGACGACCGCGGCCGTACCAGCCGGTCGAGTCCGGTGGAGGGTGCTCGATCATCGGACCGATGGTCTTGCGCGCCCAGCGGGCCTCCGTGGCGAGCACGCCGTAGAGGCCGGCGCCGAGCACGGAGAGACCGCCCCCGCCGTACGCCGCGGCGGAGGCGAGCTTGCGTGCTGCCGCTGCCTTGCCCATGGCCCCTACCCTAAGGACCGCTCCTCCAGGCCGTGACACCCCGTCGGGGGTCCGCGCTGGCTGCTCGCGCCTTTGCAGCATGTCCAGCATGTGGGCATAGGTTGGTCAGGTGCAGTACGTCGACAGCCTTTTGGACCTCATCGGACACACCCCCCTGCTGCGGCTCGGGCGCACCCTGGACGCCCCGCTCGGGCAGGGCGAGGACGGGCCGCTGGTGCTCGCGAAGGTGGAGTACCTCAACCCCGGCGGCTCGGTGAAGGACCGGATCGCGACCCGGATGATCGAGGCCGCGGAGGCCTCGGGCGCACTGCAGCCCGGCGGCACGATCGTCGAGCCGACCTCGGGCAACACCGGGGTCGGGCTGGCGATGGTCGCGCAGGCCAAGGGTTACAAGTGCGTCTTCGTCTGCCCCGACAAGGTGAGCGAGGACAAGCGCAACGTGCTCAGGGCGTACGGCGCCGAGGTCGTGGTCTGCCCGACCGCGGTCCCGCCCGAGCACCCGGACTCCTACTACAACGTCTCCGACCGGCTCTCCTCGCAGCCGGGCGCCTGGAAGCCCGACCAGTACTCCCACCCGCACAACCCGCGCTCCCACTACGAGACCACCGGTCCGGAGATCTGGGAGCAGACCGAGGGGCGGATCACCCACTTCGTCACCGGCATGGGCACCGGAGGCACGATCTCCGGCGTCGGGCGGTACCTCAAGGAGCGCGCTGCTGAAAGGGGAGGGCCCGACATCCAGGTGGTCGGCGCGGACCCGGCCGGCTCGGTCTACTCCGGCGGCGACGGACGGCCTTACCTCGTCGAGGGCGTGGGCGAGGACTTCTGGCCCGACACCTACGACCGCACCGTCGCGGACCGGGTCATCGAGGTCTCCGACGCCGACGCGTTCTCCTTCACCCGCCGCCTGGCCCGGGAGGAGGCGCTGCTGGTCGGCGGGTCGTCCGGCATGGCGGCGTACGCCGCGAAGCAGCTGGCGCACGAGCTGGCCGCCGAGGGCCGCACCGACGCCGTCATCGTGGTGCTGCTGCCCGACTCCGGCCGCGGCTACCTCACGAAGATCTTCAACGACGACTGGCTCGCGCAGTACGGCTTCCCGACCGGCACCACCACCGAGACCACCGTCGGGGAGGTCCTGCGCGGCAAGTCCGGGCGGCTGCCCGACCTCGTGCACACCCACCCCGCCGAGACGATCGCCGAGGCCGTGGCGATCCTGCAGGAGTACGGCGTCTCGCAGATGCCCGTCGTGCGCGCCGAGCCCCCGATCGTGGCCGCCGAGGTCGCCGGGTCGGTCTCCGACCGCGCGCTGCTCGACGCGCTCTACGCCGGGCACGCCTCGCTCACCGACAAGGTGGAGGACCACATGTCCGCCCCGCTGCCCACCATCGGCTCCTCCGAGGAGGCCACCTCCGCGGTCAGGCTGCTCGAGCACGCCGACGCCGTGCTCGTCCACGAGGACGGCAAGCCCGTCGGCGTCCTGACTCGGCAGGACCTGCTGGCCTTCCTCGCCCGCGCCTGAACCCCCGTCGCTGGTTGGTCGAGCAGCGAGCGCCAGCGAGCGTCGTCGAGACCGGGTGAGGTGTCTGTGGTGGGCGACCACAGGCACGTTGCGGGGTCTCGACGACGGCTCGCCCAGGGGCTCGCCTGCTCGACCATCACGCTTCGCTGGTGCCAGTCCCGTCCACGAGTGGTCGGCGGCAGTGGCCCCGCGCCAGCGCGGGCAGGTCGGCGAAGCGACCGTCGATGAGCGCCTCACGCTTGGCCCGGCTCCAGTTCTGCACCTGCTTCTCCAGGTAGTACGCATCGTCGACCCGGTCGAACTGCGCAGACCAGACCAACGTGACGGGTCTGCGTCGCACGGGTCGGGTGTAGGTCGCGCCCTCGCCGAGGTTGTGCTCGCTGATGCGCCGGTCGAGGTCGGTGGTGCTGCCGACGTAGTACGAGCCGTCCGCGCACTCGAGGATGTAGGTCCACGCCATGTCCCCGTGCTGCCCGTCGGTGGGTGTGGGTAGTCCCACTGATCCGCTGGTTGTGGAGAACTCGTCGGGCAGGTCGCGAGGTCTCGACGACGGCTCGCTGGCGCTCGCCTGCTCGACCGCCGGGGTGTGGGCAGGTCGCGGGGTCTCGACGACGGCTCGCTGGCGCTCGCCTGCTCGACCGCCGGGGTGTGGGCAGGTCGCGGGGTCTCGACGACGGCTCGCTGGCGCTCGCCTGCTCGACCGCCGGCCGCCTCGCACCGTGACCGGCGATCAGGGCTAGAGTGAGAACACGTTCTAGTTCTCGCCTGGAGGGCGCATGACTGCCACACCGGCCATCGAGGGATGGTTCACCGTCGGGGACGCCCCGACGCTGCTGGGGGAGCGGTGCACGGGGTGCGCCACGACCTACTTCCCGCCGACCGCCGCGGCTGCGGGCTTCTGCCGCAACCCCGGGTGCGACTCCGAGACCTTCGAGCAGGTGCCGCTGAGCCGGCGCGGGACGGTGTGGTCCTACACCGACGCGCAGTACCAGCCGCCGCCGCCCTACCAGGCGCCCGAGCCGTTCGTGCCGTTCGCGCTGGCGGCCGTCGAGCTGCCCGAGGGCATGGTGGTCGTCGGCCAGGTCGCGCAGGGCTACGGCACGGGCGACCTGCGTGTCGGCCAGGAGGTCGAGCTCGTGGTCGAGCCCGAGCACGCGAGCGAGCAGCTGATCTACCGCTGGAAGCCTGTGATCGAGCTGGGCGAGGAGGCCGACCAGTGAGCGGCAGCAGCACGAGCACGATCATCGCCGGCGTCGGCATGCACCCCTGGGGCAAGTGGGGACGCCCCTTCGTGCAGTACGGCGTGCACGCGGCCCGGGCCGCGTTGGCGGACGCCGGCATCCCGTGGACCGACGTCGACCTGGTGGTCGGCGGCGAGACCGTCCGCAACGGCTACGCCGGGTACGTCGCCGGCTCGACCTTCGCCCAGGCGCTCGGCTGGAACGGCGCGCGGATCGCGACGTCGTACGCCGCCTGCGCGACCGGTGCCCAGGCGATCGACACCGCCCGCGCCCGGATCCTGGCCGGCATGAGCGAGGTCGCCCTCGTGGTCGGTGCCGACACGACCCCCAAGGGGTTCCTGGCCCCCAACGCCGGCGAGCGCTGGGAGGACCCGGACTGGTTGCGCTTCCGGCTGCTCGGCATGACCAACCCGGCGTACTTCGCGATGTACGCCCGCCGCCGGATGGACCTCTACGGCGCGACCCAGGAGGACTTCGCCCAGGTCAAGGTCAAGAACTCCCGGCACGGCCTGACCAACCCCTACGCCCGCTACCGCAAGGAGGTCGGCGTCGAGGACGTGATGTCCAGCGCGGTGGTCTCCGACCCGCTGCACCTGCTCGACATCTGCGCGACCTCCGACGGCGCGGCGGCGGTGGTGCTGGTCTCGGAGGCCTACGCCCAGCGGCTCGGCCTGGCCGACCCGGTCAGGGTCGCAGCCGTCTCGACAGTCACCCCGACCTTCCCCAACACCGTGCTCGACATGCCCATGCTCAGCACCGACGCGGGCACCCCGGGGGACCGGACCTTCAAGCAGTCGATCGGTGCGGCGGCATACGAGGAGGCCGGGATCGGTCCCGAGGACGTCGACGTCGCGGAGGTCTACGACCTCTCGACCGCGCTCGAGCTGGACTGGATGGAGGACCTCGGCCTCTGCAAGGAGGGCGAGGCGGAGTCGCTGCTGCGCGCGGGCGAGACCACCCTCGGGGGGCGGATCCCGGTCAACCCGTCGGGCGGCCTGGCGTGCTTCGGCGAGGCCGTCCCGGCCCAGGCGCTGGCGCAGGTCTGCGAGCTCACCTGGCAGCTGCGCGGGCAGGCCGAGGGTCGGCAGGTCGAGGGCGCCCGGGTCGGCATCACCGCCAACCAGGGGCTCTTCGGGCACGGCTCGTCGGTGATCGTCACGCGCTGACCCGGCTGGGGTCTCGTGGCTCGCTGGCGCTCGTGCTGCTCGACCACCGGTGGTGGTCGAGCAGGCGAGCCCTGGCGAGCCGTCGTCGAGACCGGGTGACCTGTCTGTGGTTGGCGACCACAGGCAGGTGCGGCGGTCTCGACGACGCTCGCTGGCGCTCGCTGCTCGACCATCGAGCGGGGCACGACGCTCGCTGGCGCCCGGGCTGCTCGACCATCGAGCGAGCCAGCAGGCCCGCGTCAAGACGGGGGGACCTAGGTCCCGCAGGCCGGGTCCGAGGGTCCGTCGGGGCGGGTACCTCCGGCCGTGCCGGTGACCCCGGGCCGCACCCGAGGGTGGGGGCGTGGACCTCGACGCCCTCGACATCGCCCGCTGGCAGTTCGCCATCACGACCGTCTACCACTTCCTCTTCGTCCCGATCACGATCGGTCTCTCCGCGATGGTCGCGGGCTACCAGACCGCGTGGCTGCGGACGGGCAACGAGCAGTGGCTGCGGCTGACGAAGTTCTTCGGGAAGCTCTTCCTGATCAACTTCGCGCTCGGCCTCGTGACCGGGATCGTGCAGGAGTTCCAGTTCGGGATGAACTGGTCGGACTACTCCCGCTTCGTCGGTGACGTCTTCGGTGCCCCGCTGGCGATCGAGGGACTGCTCGCCTTCTTCCTGGAGTCGACCTTCCTCGGTCTGTGGATCTTCGGCTGGGACCGGCTGCCGCGACTGCTGCACGCGAGTTGCATGTGGCTGGTCCACCTCGGGACCCTCTTCTCGGCGTACTTCATCCTGGCCGCCAACTCGTTCATGCAGAACCCGGTCGGCTACGAGTACAACCCGGAGACCGGGCGCGCGGAGCTGACCGACTTCCTCGCGGTGATGACCAACAAGGTCCAGCTCGTGACCTTCCCGCACGTCATCGCGGCGGCCTACATGACCGCGGGCGCGTTCGTCGTCGGCGTGGCGCTGTGGCAGCTGGTCCGCGCGAAGGGGACCGAGGGCAGCGCCGACCGGCCGATGTACCGCACGGCTGCCCGCTCGGGTGCCTGGGTGCTGCTGGTCGCCGGTCTCGCGGTCACGGTCTCCGGCGACGTGCAGGGCAAGATCATGACCGAGGTCCAGCCGATGAAGATGGCCGCGGCCGAGGCGCTCTACGAGACCGAGCAGCCGGCGGCGTTCTCGGTGTTCACGATCGGGACGCCGGACGGGAGGACGGAGAAGTTCTCGGTCACGATCCCGAACCTGCTCTCCTTCCTCGCCACGGGCGACCCCGAGGGCGAGGTGGAGGGCATCAACCCGCTGCGCGAGCAGTACGTCGCGACGTACGGCCAGGATCCCGGCGCGAGCTACTACAGCGCGGGCGACTACACGCCGTACATCCCGCTGACCTACTGGTCCTTCCGCTTCATGATGGGCCTGGGCTTCGCCGGCATGGCGGGCGGCCTGGCGGTGCTGTGGGCGACCCGCCGCGGCCGTGCGCCGACCGCGCAGCGCTGGACCTGGGTAGCGGTCGGCCTGCCGCTGATGCCGCTGCTGGCCAACTCCTTCGGCTGGATCTTCACCGAGATCGGCCGCCAGCCGTGGGCGGTCTTCGGCCTCATGACGACCGAGCAGTCGGTCTCGCCGGGGGTCAGCGCCACCGAGATGCTGGTCTCGCTGCTCACCCTCACCGCCCTGTACGGCGTGCTGGCGGTCGTCGAGCTGAAGCTGCTGCTCGGTGCCATCGCCAAGGGCGCGGACCCCTACGTCGAGCCGGTGCTGCGCGACGACGACAACGACCCCGACCGGCCGCTGGCCTTCGCGTACTGAGGGCTGAGGAGAAACACCATGGAGCTCACGACCGTCTGGTTCTGCCTGATCGCCGTCCTGTGGATCGGCTACTTCGCCCTCGAGGGCTTCGACTTCGGGGTCGGCATCCTCATGCCCGTGCTCGGCCGCGACGAGCGTCGCCGCCGGGTCCTGCTCAACACCATCGGCCCCGTCTGGGACGGCAACGAGGTGTGGGTGCTGGTGGCCGGTGGCGCGACCTTCGCCGCGTTCCCCGAGTGGTATGCCACGCTCTTCAGCGGCTTCTACCTGCCGCTGCTGCTCATCCTGGTTGCGCTGATCGTGCGCGGGATGGCCATCGAGTACCGCCACAAGCGCGACGACGCCACCTGGCGCGCCCGCTGGGACCGCGCGCTGTTCTGGGGCTCGCTGGTGCCGGCGGTGCTGTGGGGCGTGGCTTTCGGCAACATCGTCGGCGGCGTGCCGATCGACGCCGACCTGGAGTACGCCGGCGGCTTCCTGACCCTGCTCAACCCCTACGCCCTGCTGGGCGGGCTGACCACCCTGTCGCTGTTCGTCACCCACGGCGCGATGTTCGTGGCGCTGAAGACCGACGGTCCGGTCCGGCACGACGCACGGGTCCTCGCGACCCGGTCGGGGCTGGTGGCCGCCGTCCTCGCCGTCGTCTTCCTCTCCTGGACCCAGCTCGACACCGGCTCGCTCGGCTCGGCGCTGCTCTTCGTCCTCGCCGCGGTCGCGCTGCTGGCCGGGGTCGCCGCGGCCGGTGCCGGCCGCGAGGGCTGGGCCTTCCTCGGCACGTTCGTCACGATCGCCCTCGCGGTGGCGGGGCTCTTCGTCGCGCTCTTCCCCGACGTCATGCCGACCACGCTCGCCGACGGCACCTCGCTGACGACGACCAACGCCGCCGCCACTGCCTACACGCTGAAGATCATGACCGTCGTGGCGGTCGTGTTCACCCCGGTCGTGCTGGCCTACCAGGCGTGGACCTACTGGGTCTTCCGCAAGCGGATCGCCGTGCACCACATCCCCGAGCCCGTGCTGGCCGGCGACCGGCCCGGCGACCGGCCCGCGGGCGGCCGCGCTGACGTCACCCGATGAGCTCTTCACGTTCCATGCGGCCGACCGACCCACGCCTGCTCCGCATGCTCGCCCCCGCGCGGGGTGCGCTGGCCGGTGTCGTCGCCGCCGGGGTGGTCGGCGCGCTGCTCGTGGTCGCGCAGGCCTTCGCGGTGACCGGGCTGGTCGTGGCCGCGGTCGAGGGTCGGTTCTCACCGGGCTGGGCTGCTGCGGTCGCCGGCCTGCTGGCGGCCCGCGGGCTGGTCGGCTGGGTCTCCGACGCGGCCGCGGCCCGGGCTGCGGCCGCGGTCGGCTCCGACGTACGACGGCGGCTGACCGCGTCCGTGCTGGCCCGACCCGGACGCGACTCGTCGGCCGACGCGGTGCTGGTGACCCGGGGCGTGGCCGCGCTCGAGCCGTACCTCACGCGCTACCTGCCGGCCCTCGTGCTCGCCGCGGTGCTCCCCGGGCTGACCGTCCTGGCGATCCTCAGCCAGGACTGGATCGCGGCGCTGATCGTCGTGTGCACGCTGCCCCTGGTGCCGGTCTTCGGAGCGCTGGTCGGGCTCGCCACCCGTGACCACGCCGAGCGGCAGTGGCGCGCGCTGTCGTCGCTGTCGGGGCACTTCCTCGACGTCGTGCGGGGTCTGCCCACACTGGTGGCGTTCCGCCGGGCGCGGGCGCAGTCGGCCCGGATCGCCGAGGTCACCGACGCCTACCGACGCTCGACCCTGCAGACCCTGCGCGTGGCCTTCCTGTCCTCGGGCGTGCTCGAGCTGGTCGCGACGATCTCGGTCGCCCTGGTCGCCGTCGTCGTGGGCCTGCGGCTGGCCGAGGGCGGGCTGGACCTGCGGACGGCCCTGGTCGTCCTGCTGCTGGCCCCCGAGGCGTACTGGCCGCTGCGCCGCGTCGGCGCGGAGTTCCACGCCGCCGCCGAGGGGGTCGCCGTCGTGGAGCAGGTCAGCGCGCTCCTGGACGGGACCGGACCCGGCGGTCGAGCAGGCGAGCGCCAGCGAGCCGTCGTCGAGACCCCGGCTCTCGCTGGTCGAGGTGCGAGCGCAGCGAGCCACGAGGCCCCGGCCGCCCGCCGGGCGTCCCTCGCCGTCCGCGACCTCGTGGTCGTGCGCCCCGGCCGCACGACACCTGTCCTGGACGCCCTGAACCTCACCATCGAGCCGACCGGCGTCACGGCGCTCACCGGCCCCAGCGGCTGCGGCAAGTCGACCCTGCTCGCCGTGCTCGCCGGACTGCTCGAGCCCACGTCGGGGGAGGTCGAGGTGCCGCCCGCAGCGGACGTCGCCTGGCTGCCCCAGCAGCCGGGGTTCGTCGAGGGGACGATCGCCGACAACCTGCGGCTGGCCGACCCGCTCGCGACCGACGCGCGGCTCTGGGCGGCGCTGGCACAGGTCGCGCTGGCCGAGCGGGTCCGGGCACTGCCCGAGGGCCTGGACACCCCCGTCGGCGAGGACGCGGCACGCTTCTCCGCCGGCGAGCGGGCCCGGCTGGCGATGGCGCGCGCGGTCGTCTCCGACCGGCCGTGGGTGCTGCTCGACGAGCCGACCGCCCACCTGGACCCGGTCACCACCCGGGTCCTCACCGACACCATCGCCGAGCTCGGCCGCACACGGGGGGTCGTCGTGGTCGCCCACGACCCCGCCGTCGTGGCCGTCGCGGACCGGGAGCTGCGGCTGTCGGCGCGAGGTGCGGGTCGTGTGGCCCAGGACGCGAGGGAGCGCGGCGTGGGGCCTCGACCCGCACCTCGACCCGTCGACCGAGCCGGGTCCGGACACTCCGACGCGCCGGAGGGGGCCGGCTGTTCCACTCCGGACACCTCCACCGACGGGTCGAACGCGCGGGGCCTCGCGCTGGCGACCCTTCTCGGCACCCTGGCCAGCCTCTCGGGGGTCGCGCTGACCGCGACGGCCGGCTGGCTGATCGTGCAGTCCTCCACGCACCCGCCGGTGCTGACGCTGATGGTGGCCATCGTGGGCGTGCGGACCTTCGGGCTGGCGCGCCCGGTGCTCCGGTACGCCGAGCGGCTGCGATCCCACGACACGGTGCTGCGGCTGCTGGCGAGCCGGCGCGTGGCGGTCTACGACGCGCTGGTGCCGCTCGTCCCGGGGCGGTTGGACCGTCGTCGTGGCGATCTGCTCACCGCGCTGGTCGACGACGTGGACGCCGGGCTGGACCGGGAGCTGCGGGTGCGGATGCCGGTGCGGACCGCGGTGGCCGTCCTCGCGGTCGCGGCCGCGGTCACGACCGCGTGGGCGGCCCCGGCCGGGCTCGGTGTCGCGCTCGTGGGGCTCGGCGGAGCTGCGGCGTACCTCCTCGCGCGGGCGGGCGCCGCCCGTGCCGAGCGCGAGCAGGTCGCGCTGCGCGCACGGCTGGCCGAGCGGGTGGTCGCCACGACCCGGCTGGCCGAGGAGCTGACGATGTGGCAGGCGGTCGACCGCGCCGTCGCGGAGGTGGGCGGGACCTCCGACGCGCTCGGGGCCTCGTCGCGGCGCTCGGCCCGGTGGCTGGGCGCGGCCCGGGCGCTGGTGCTCGCCGCCACGGGCCTCGGGATGGTCGCGGTGGCCGCGCTGGTCGAGCCGGGAGCAGTCGGCGCGCCGGTGCTCGCGCTGCTGGTGCTCGTGCCGCTCGCGCTGGTCGACGTGGTGCTGCCGCTCGCGGACGCGGGGGCGCTCTCGGCCCGCACAGCTGCGGCCGCGGCCCGGGTCGACGCGCTCCTCGCGGGCGCGCCGGGCGCGGGGGACCCCGCGGCGCCGGCCGTCGCAGCGGGGAGCGCGGTGTCGCTGGACGACGTGGGTGCCGGTTGGGGGGCGGCACCCACGTTCGAGGGGCTGGACCTGCGGCTCGAGGAGGGCGGCCGGGTCGCGCTCGTCGGGCCCAGCGGCTGCGGCAAGAGCACGGTCGCCGCGCTGCTGCTGCGGTTCCTGGAGGCGCGGGCGGGCACGGTCGCCCTGGGCGGGGTGCCGCTGCCGGCGCTCGCGGCCGATGACGTACGCCGTCGGGTCGGGCTGGTCGACGACGACCCGCACCTGTTCTCGACGACGCTCGTCGAGAACGTGCGGCTCGCGCGCCCCGATGCCGACGACCACGAGGTCGAGGCGGCGTTGCGGCGGGCACGTCTGGGGGAGTGGCTCGACCAGCTGCCCGAGGGGCTCGGGACCTGGCTCGGCGAGGGCCACGACGGGGTCTCCGGGGGCGAGCGGGCACGGATCGCGATCGCCCGGTCGCTGCTCGCCGACCAGCCGGTGCTGGTGCTCGACGAGCCGACCGCGCACCTGGACGAGGCGACCGCGCAGGACCTCGCCGAGGAGGTGCTCGGCGACCCCGGACGCAGTGTCCTGTGGATCACCCACGGCACGGCCGGCCTCGACCTGGTGCAGCAGGTGGTAGAGATGGCGGGACGACCGACGACCCCGTCCCGAGGAGCCACCGCATGTCCGAGAGCGCCGATCGCCTGATCCGGGTTTTCCTCCTCGACGACCACGAGGTCGTGCGGGAGGGGCTGCGCGCCCTGCTCGAGAGCACCGGCACGATCGAGGTCGTGGGGGAGGCCGGCACCGCCGCCGAGGCGACCGCCCGCATCCCGGCGCTGCACCCCGACGTCGCCGTGCTCGACGCCCGCCTGCCCGACGGCTCCGGCATCGAGGTGTGCCGCAGTGTCCGCGCGGTCGACCCGTCGATCCGGGCGTTGATCCTGACGTCGTACGACGACGACGAGGCGCTGTTCGCCGCGATCATGGCCGGTGCCGCGGGCTACGTCCTCAAGGACGTCAAGGGGCTCGACCTGGTCGCCGCGATCAAGCAGGTCGCCGACGGCAACTCCCTCATCGACCCCGCGCTCACCGCTCGGGTCCTCGAGCGCGTCCGCAACGGCCCGGCCACCGCCCCCGAGCTCGCCGAGCTCACCGAGCAGGAGCTCAAGCTGCTCGCGCTCATCGCCGAGGGCCTCACCAACCGCCAGATCGGCGAGCGGATGTTCCTGGCCGAGAAGACGGTCAAGAACTACGTCTCCTCGATCCTGGCCAAGCTCGGCCTCGAGCGCCGTACCCAGGCCGCCGTCCTCGCCTCCAAGCTCCTCGGCCCCGACGGCCGCCCCCGCTGACCCCGGGGTGCCGCTGACTCGGCACGGATTCAAGGCTGAGTCGTCACGGATTCAACAGCGAGTCGGGCTCTTGTGACTGATGTGTGGGTCATGTTCGGCCTGGGAGTGTGGGTCGGTGTCCGCCGAGGGTGAGCATGAGCAGCGCGATGAGGGCGTCGGGGTCTTTGAAGCCGAAGGCCATGCGGGTGCGGAGTCGGATCTTG